>CAVXJE010000009.1:0-535000 GCA_963762065.1 uncultured Flavobacteriaceae bacterium
ATTGATACCTATAGTGCCAAGAAAAATGGCCAATTCATCGATTTCTTAATTTAATATCGATTTTCTGAATAAAACAGGAGACGTTTCGTATTTGTTTTTAAAGGAAGTGGAGAAATAATTCGGGGAAGAAAATCCATTGGCATAGGCAATTTCTGAAATACTTAGTGAAGTACTTTCAAGCATGGATTTAGCATTTTCCAACCTATAGTTGCTTATATAATCACTTATGCTAATTCCTAACATTGCCTTTACCTTTCGGTATAACTGTACCCTGGAAATATTAAGATTCTCGGCAAGATGTTCCACAGAAAAATCAGTATTGTCCAAATTCTCCTTGATTAAAACGTTCAGACGATTCACGAACTGTTGTTCCATATTTCCAAAGGAATCAATTTGCTCAATTTTATAAATATTATTGGTATAATAATACCGTAGCTTTTCTCTGTTGTACAATAGGGATTTAATGGATTGAATTAAGATAAAAAAACTAAAAGGTTTGGTCAAATACAGATCGGCTCCGGAATCCAATCCCTTTAAATAAGATTCCTTGTCGCCCATCGCCGTCAGGATTATGGTCGGAATGTGCGAGGTTCTTAAGTCTTTCTTTAAAATTTCACAAATCTCGAAGCCATTTTTATCGGGAAGGGAAATGTCACAGATAATAATATCCGGAATTACTTCATAGGCCTTTTCCAAAGCATCAGTGCCATCGGATAAATAAATCTCATATTCCGGCTTCAATTTATTTTTTAGGAACAAAGAAAGATCCCTGTTGTCTTCTATAATTAGAACGGAATACTTTCCATCATCGTTCTCCGTTTCCTGCATCAAATAGGTATCATCTTGAAAGTGTTCCGTGGCAAAGTCCATAGTAGTATTCGCATCCACTAGATCCGGTTCCAGTATAATTTCATTTTCATCTAAATGTGCATTTCCCTTATATAAAGTCACAACAAATTCAGAACCGTGCAAGGATTTTACTGTAATTTTGCCCTTGTGAAGTTCCGTAAATTCCTTACTTAAATGCAAGCCAATACCCGAACTGTTCTTCCTATTGTTTGACCCTCTGAAAAAGGGCTGGAAAACGTTTTGCATTTCCTTTTCGGGAATCCCAATCCCAGAATCCTTAAAGTGAATGGAAACTGTATTTTTTTCCACATCATCCAAAATCGCAATCTCTATTCTTCCATTATCCGGAGTAAATTTAAAGGCATTCGACAACAGATTAAAATACACTTTGTCCATTAAATCCCGATCAATGTAAAGTTCCAAATCCTCATTGTTGGAACTAAGTTTAAAATTGATACTCCTTTTTTTCGCTTCCCGTTCAAAATCTTTGAAAATATTCCTGGAAAAGGTGTATAAATTGGTTTTTGATGCTCGCAAAGTAAACTTACGATCTTCGACTTTCCTAAAATCCAACAATTGGTTGATAAGTCGCAGCAAACGGTTCGAATTATTATAGATCAATTCTACCTCGTTCATAAGTTTTGAGCCTTTCTCCTTAGCTGTCTCGCTTATGGATTCAATGGAGCTTAATATTAGGGTAATCGGTGTCTTAAACTCATGAGAAAGCCCCGTAAAGAAATTCAATTTGGCCTCGTTACTTACCTTTACCTCATTCGCTATTTTTTCTATTTGGTTTCTTTGAACCGTTATCTTCTTGTTGGTGAGTTGTAATTGCCTGTTCTTTTTCCGGATGACGAAAATGGAATAGATACTATAGACAGCCAAACCAAGTATTATGGCCAAAAGGGCCACGGCAATCTTTAGAAGAATGTTTTGTGCATAGTATCGGTCTTCTTGTGTCTTTAAAGCCACAATTTGGTGTTCCAAATCGGTCTGTTGGTCGTTTAACCTATCAAACTGATTTTTCATGATATCGGCGTTCCTTTTATCGATTACGGTCGTACCTAATAGATTGACCTTAGGAACTTTTTCTCCTTTTAAAATTTTCATCGCCAGATCTATGGCTTCGGCACCCCCTGTAGGATATAAAATAGTGGCTTCAAAAACACCTTCCCTCACCAATTCAATTCCTCCTTCAAACCCGTTCAAACCATCTACACCAATAAATCTAATCCCTTTTTCAATGCCCTTGTTTCTTGCTATCTTCCATGCTTCCAAAGCAATTTCATCGTTAAAAGCATATACAAAATCAATTGAATTGTTCTTTAGGGAATCCAATACTTTCGTAAAGCGTTCTTCTGGGACACCATCCGCAGTGCCCTTAATACTTGCGACCACTTCAACATTTGGAATTTGGTCAACAATTTGATGAAATCCTTGGCTCCGCTCAATAACGGGCGAAGAATTATCGGCCCCTCTAATTTCAATAACGCTGGTGTGGGTGTTCTTCAATGATGCGATGTAGTTACCAGCATTTCTGCCTACTTCAAGATTGTCGGCCCCAACATAGGCAGTATAATTTTCGGAATTGATTTTTCGATCTATGAGTACAATCGGAATTCCCTTTTTGTATGCCTTGCGAATAACAGGGGCAATTTTATCTGGATCCAAGGGAGAAACTATGATTAAATCCATCTGTGCCTCGATCATTTTCTCGACATGGTCTATCTGCAACTGAATCTCATTGTGTGCCTCATAAAAAGTAAGATCAATTTCTGGGTATAATGAAGCCTTAATACGCATGGAATGATTCATGGCATCCCGCCATGGATGGTCACTTAGGCATTGTGAGAAACCGATACGGATTTTGGTATCTTCCGAATTGTTACTACAGGAAAGAAAGATGAGCATCAAACCCACCACAAACAATATTAAAAAATGTTTTTTTTGATTCATTCCTCAAAAATTACTTTTCATAAACTTAATGAAAATTCGAACAAAACTTAGGATGCTGATCATCATAAATTTTATTTTCGAAAATTTCAATTTCAATTCCCATATCCAATTATTCTAACCTACCCTTAATATGTTAGAATAAAAAGCGAGCGAAACGAAGTTTCGTGCTGCAAGCCCAAATCCTTACCAAACTAATCTGCTTGCGAGGCAGATCTTCTTCTTTGATCCCTAAACACCCTTTTGAGCATAGCCAATTCCATTGGACTTGTTTCCATTTTAAAGTATGGTTTTCCAAACCTAGGTTCTATCTTTTCAATCCTGTTCAAGGTTTCAAGGATTTTCTCCAAGTTGGAATGATATTTTTTTTCCAGCCTTTCGTATTCCAATTTGGGAACCGTTTTTTCCTTCTCGTTCCATTCATCCCTGGTAAGTTTTACGAATTTCTGTTCTACCAAAACTGGTTCTTGCTCTTCTTCGAACTTTTCCCCAAAAAGAGAAAGTAACATGGCCGTTGTAGGTTTGGTCTGGTTTTTTTCGATGTCCTTGATAATGGCAATAACAGCATCAATTCGCTTGCGGGTCTTTTCTTCCTCTTTGACTATTTGGGAAGCAAATCGACTAAAAGGGGATATACCATGCCACTCAAAAAAGTCCATGATCACCTCCAAGGTCTCCGAATAGGATTTTGTCATTTTCTTTGAAAAACCCTTATACCTCTCAATGGTTCTTATCCGCAACCGAATGGCCTTAAATCCGTCCATATTTCCATCATTTTATATCCAATTGTTACAATTTTCATCCCTGATCATGGGGCATAGGCGAACAATTGTCACAATTTGGTTGATTCTCCTAATTATTGGCAATCACATAAGACATTGATAAACAGTGTTTTATGTGTCAAATTATAATCGTAACATCGCTTTAGCGTGTTACCCTCTTGCTATTCAAACCTTATCCGCTTCTCTACTAAATTTTGAATACTTCCAATAGTTACTTTTTTAACCATAAAAGTAGAATGCGCCCTAACGGATTTTTGTCTTACGCTTACCTATCAGGACGCTAAAAAAACCCATCAGGAACCCGCGCAAGGTTAGTTCTGGTAAGATTTGGGGGCTTCGCTTCTTTGTTTCTTTTTTGCTTCGAAAAGATCCATCAGGTTTTGCATGTCCTCCCCTACCTTCTTCTGCAATACTCGAGCATAAATTTGGGTGGTCGATAGTTTGGTATGACCTAAAAGTTTTGATACCGTTTCAATGGGTACTCCATTGGATAGCGTTATGGTTGTTGCAAAAGTATGACGGGCCACATGAAAGGTGATGTTCTTATGGATTCCGCACGCCTTGGCAATCTCCTTTAAGTTCTTGTTGGTCTTTTGATTACTATACACCGGAAGAAGTTCGCCTGTTAATTCCATTTCTTCTTTGTACTTATCTAGAATTTCTTTTGCCCTAGATAGAAGTGGGATTTTTACTGGCTCGTTGGTTTTTGCCCGTTGGGTATGTATCCATTTATTTCCATCGATTCCAATAAGAATCTGATTGGGATGCAACTCTTTGATATCAATATAAGAAAGGCCTGTATAACAACTAAACAGAAATATATCCTTGACCCGATTTAAACCAATAGTCATAAAGGAAGTTTCTTCAATTAAATTAAGTTCTCTTTCGGTAAGATAGTCCCTCTCATTCTTAATATACCGGAGTTTGAAGTTTCTAAAAGGGTCTTTCTCCAACCATTCCATTTTAAGGGCTAGATTGGTAATTTTCATTAACCGTTCCAGATGCTTCATCACACCGTTATTCGAACAGGTTCTTCTTGCTTTTTTTGGTTTATAAGTCCTAATATAATTTTCGAAATTGACTATGAATTTATAGTTCAATTGAATCAAATAGATGTCATCTGTCTTCAATCGCTCTTGAAGAAATTGCTGTAGATATTTCTCAGTAGAAAAGTAATTCTTAAGCGAGCCAGGCTTGAGCGAATTGTTGATATTGGCATTATGATATTCAACTGCCTTCATCAAGGTCATTCGTTCTTCGTCCTCCCCGAAGTACCTTAGCTTGATCGCCTTGGCAGTAATCAGCTTTCTTTCGGAGTGTAATTGCTTGTGGGCATTGAGAACTTCGGCGTATACGTCATCTAAATACGTATTGAGTAAAATCAAGTTTTGGTCTGTTTCCTTGGCCCTACATCTGAAAATGTCCCAATTGCACACCGCAATGTCACGCTTTATACTGAATTCAGCGCGTTCTTTGTTGACCGTAATTCGGACATAAATGTCCAATCTTTCGGGATCGTTCCGTTTTTTCCTAGTGAAGAAAATCACTCCTAAAGTGCTGTCTGTACGCATGTTGTAAGTCTTTTTAATTAAACATCCTTTGTTTAAAGACTACATCTAAATGGCCTAAATGCTACTTAAATTTACAACAAAATGCGTACCGCTTTGCACACCGAATTGCACACCAGAAAGGTGGTTTTAAACGATATCATATGAATGCAAGGAAAATGAAATACCCTGCAAATCAATAGATTAGCAGGGTATTGATATCCACCAAAAGGTGGTTCGTCGGGGTGGCAGGATTCGAACCTGCGACCTCCGCGTCCCAAACGCGGCGCGATAACCGGGCTACGCTACACCCCGAAATGGTCATCTATAAAACGCTTTGCTCCTCTCTTTTTTATTTTTCCTTCCAAAACCAATGCTTCGGACCGGGATAAAACTTCAATTTGCAAAACCAATTTCCAAGGAATCCCACTCTTGGTAGAGGGAACGTTTCCAAGGTTATGTCTTTTCAATCTTTTTTCGATATCAGCAGTTTGACCCACATAATATCCTGAACGTTTCTCGCTATACAAAATATAAACGAACATCTAAACTCTTTTTGGGTAGTCACGCCCACAGAGTGACGACCTTCCCACCATGGCGGGACGCGATAACAATGCCTTTGGCTTTGCAAGCCGGGTGAGACCTGCCACGCCTCAAGCGTGGTACACCCCGAAATGGTCATCAAAATTAAAATTCTGTCTTCTCTCGCAGAATTTAGCGGAGAGACAGGGATTCGAACCCTGGGTACCCTTGTTAGGGTACGACGATTTAGCAAACCGCTCCTTTCGGCCACTCAGGCACCTCTCCAATATTTTTTCAATGAACTAGCATTCTAAAATGCGGTTGCAAATGTACTTTATCCTATTCGAGAACGCAACAATTTTTTTGAATTTTTTAAAAATAATACGTGCTAAAATTTAAGCCTGACTCTTTTAATAAACAGGGCCTATAAATCAACAAATTAGGATTTATTAATATTAAAAAACAACTTTTACACTTCCAATCTTACCTTTCGCTGTAACAGCACTTGCTTTTAACTCTAACCGATCATACTCAATTGGTGTACTGAAACGAATAGTAGCCTCTCCGTTTTCATCGGTCTTGATCTTGGGGTCCCAAAATATTGTGTTTATTCCGTTCTTATATTTTTTGGGTCTTTTGATCAAATGTTTGACATAGCTGTCAAAAGTGGGCGACTCAAAATAACCCTGAAAATTAAGATGTCCCTCTTTTCTATTTATGTTGTCTATACCTGCTCCACTTCTTGTGTAGACAAGAATAACACCACCAGATGCTCTTGTACCATAAATAGACGCTTCTGATCCATATAACATCTCTATACGTTCAACGTCGACATAACTAAATGAATTCATAATATCGACCAAACTCGTAGGCTGCATCAAAGGCATACCATCTAAAACCCATAAAACTGGCCCCAAGCCAGCTGCTCTTGGTAGAACTAATCTAGGTTTTAAATTTCCTAATCCTACTATATGTACACCAGGAATCCCTAAAAATAATTGAGGAATCGTCTTAGGTCTTTTTTCATCTTGAAACTCAACTCTAGTTGGCTCAATCCCATAAACCGAAGGCATTGCCTTCTTTTCTTTGAATTTCCTTTGTATTACTTCCACTTCATCCAATTCGACCACCTTATCTTGATCATATGGCTTCCATGGCGAGGTATTAATTATTTTTCCCTTCTTATTAGGGTTAAAATCCAATTTAGAGGTAGACGTACTCTCAGGTTCAAAATCTTCTTGCAAGGGAACTATTTTTACCAAGCGTGATGATGGATCGTCACCTACAGTTCTAAATACAAGCTCTGTTTCGCCGACTAATTGTAGATTTTCCAATCGTATTCTTCCAGATGAATCCGTTTCAAATTCTTGTGCAATCACATCTGCCTCTGAAGCACCCAACATCTGTATTTTGGTATTCTTTAATAGCTTATTGTTCAAATTATAAGCGTATCCGAATAAATCCAATCCTTGCTGAAAAGGATATTTGATTTTGTTCGGTACTGTTTGCGAAATCATGTCGTTATCACTACTTACCCCGGTTATTAGCTCTATATCAGTCAAGAACCGTTCTTTTCGCCTAGACTGGCTTGCAAAACCAAAGGCATTGTTATCGCTATCACCATTACTTATTTCATAGCTTTCCCAACTAAGGTCAGTTTTATTTCGGGTTTCTCGTATGCCAGAATTGATACCAAAATTTGTAGCATTTAATGAGACTTCAGTGGCAACCGGTTTTCCTTTAGAATCAGTAACTTTGACTTTAAAAGCGAGTTCATCTTCACTAAGGTCTTGAACCAGTGGCAGGATTTCTAATTTCAAATCGTTTTTCGCATGAATAGTCACTGGTCTTTTTGCCCATAGTATACCTTCGGCATCAATTAATGAAACAGTCAATACTCCAAACGGTATGCCTTGCTTTTGCAGATCAACTTCAAGAGATGATTCTTGTAATTCAAGTTCTTTTTTAAAATAGGTAATACCGCCCATTTTACCGCTTATCCAGACTTTAGAGTTCGTAAACCTGGAAGTTGCCTGGACACGAATTCTTAATAGCGATGGATTTATATTACTGACATTTAACAAATAACCATTGGATAAAGATTCGGGTAAAGGATAAGAAAAGCCATAATTTATTTTTAGCATATAGCTTTCATCGGGCATTGGCTTAAAAATGGCAGACATTAGGTGTGGCCCAAAGGGCACCGCCGTAGCTACCACATTTCTTTTACTATCAATGATTTCGCCATGGATATCACCTATTTCTTCTTCCATTGAATGTATTTTAATCAAAAGTCTATTGCTGAAGTTCGCAATAAGATTTCCCCCTTCTGGATGGAAAGTAACTGAAAAAGGTTCAGTTGATTCTTTATCCTTAATTTCCATAGTCTCATTTGGACCATAATGTAATTCTTTAGTAAAATAGAATGACTCACCATAGTTTTGCATCCATCTCGTATAAGCACGTAGGGTATACGTACCTTCGTCCATTCTATTAGGAACAGTAAGGGCACCCGCGGACATACCATCCTCAATTTTATGATATTGTGTGGCAACTATTTGCTTTTCATTATTCGACAATTCTATCTTTAGCACCTTACTCAAGGTAGCTCGGATCCTTTTAGGGCCAGTTAAAATATATGCTTTGAAGAAAAGAGGAGTGTCTTCAGTTATTGTTGATTTGTCCATATGAAGGATTACACGCTCTTGCCAGGTAATTAAAGAATCCAACTCATTGGTCTGTAATAATAGGGAATCATCGCGTTCAAAGGAACGTTCCAAATCCAATTGATTTGGACCCCCATGTTGTCCTAAGCAAAATGTACTGATTAATAGCAAACTAACAAACAGGACAAGGTGAAAAGTCTTTTTTGATTTCATAGTAAATCACTCACAGTTATTGAATATTTGCTTGCACTAACAAAAAACATAGCTTTCTAAAAATATATTAACAGTATGATTTGGTATTATTTAAACGTTGGATTAATAACAATAACTGCTATATTTTCAAGGGACTATTCCGGGTATTCTATCCTCAGGTGATAAATGTTCGTCAGCTTTTGTTTGAAGATCTTCTTGATTATCTCTATTTCCCTAAAAGTGATATTGGCGTTCAAAAATTGATTTGCATTCATCTGCCCAGCTATAATTTTATCGACAAATTCATCGATAATCTTGAACGTTGGATTCTTTAAGCTTTTAGATGCGGCTTCAACAGAATCGGCCATCATTAATATTGCAGTTTCTTTTGAAAATGGTATTGGTCCAGGGTATCTAAAATCCTTTTCATTGAATTCTTCCCCTAATTCTTGCTGTTTTTTGAAAAAGTAATACACCAAGGTTGTGCCATGGTGTGATCTAATGAAATCTATGACCCTATCTGGTAAATTGTTTTTTCTAGCCATTTCTATACCTGCGATAACATGATTCACAATAATTTTCGCACTAGCTCTAGGAGTCAATTCGTCATGGGGATTAACGTTAGTAATCTGATTTTCAGTAAAATAAGTCGGATTTTCAAGTTTACCGATATCATGATATAAGGCCCCAACTCTAACCAACATGGCATTTGCCCTAATTTCATTGGCAGCCGCTTCAGCTAAATTAGCAACTTGCAAAGAATGGTTAAATGTTCCTGGTGCTTTGTTAGAAAGTTCTTTAAGGAGTTTGGAATTTGTGTCTGACAGTTCCAATAATGAAACATCCGATACCAATCCAAATATTTTTTCATAAACATATATCAATGGCTGAACAAAAAGTGTAATCATACCATTAAGAAGGAATAATCCTAAAGTCAACCAAATTATATTATCAAAATTCCCTTCATGGATTATATGGAAAGCCAAATAGCCGACAATATAAATCAAGGTAATTTGACCAACCGATATAAAAAGATTTGCGCGTTTGTAAAGTTCCGATACTGTAAGGATGGTAACAATACCCGCGATAATCTGGATAAAGATATATTCAAAACTATTGGGTACCACAAAGCCCAAAATCAATACAGTCAATACATGCACAAAAAGACCCAGTCTAGCATCGAAAAATGTTTTTAGTATTAGCGGAAGTATGCAGAGTGGAACAACAAAAACATAAGCCTCGTTGTACTTTACAACCAGAGTAGTTACAAATACCATTAACAGAATATTGAAAAAGATAAAGGTGACTTTAACGCTATTTTCGAAAATACCAGGGCGGTACTTCTTTAAGAAAAGAAAAAGCATCATTAATACCAAAGCAACCAAAACCGTGTATCCAGCAAGGATAAAATAATAATTATTGGATGCCCATAGCTCGGATTCAAATTCATCCTTTAATGACTCCAGTATATTGTAATTATCCGATTCAACAACTTCACCTTTGGCTATGATCAGTTTACCTTCATCAACAGAGCCTCGGGTCAACGAAATCTTTGACAATTCCTCATCTAAAGCCTTTTGGGAAATATTATCATCGTAAACCACATTAGGTTTAACCAAATTAAAGAATAGCGATTGATAAGCTGTTATAAAAACTCCGAGTCTTTTCTCTTTTAAGGTATTTTCGATTACACTTTCAACATCCTGAATTCGGTATAAGTCATCAAAATTGACTTGATTGGCCTCATTCTGTTTTATAAGATAAACTTGCTTGCCCGATTCCTTTTTATCCGATCTTTGAAGAATTCCATTTTCATATACCTTGTCCAGAATTTCCAAACCAACTCTTCTTAGGGTTGGCAACTGGTTCTTATTATATTGCTTTTCGGTAAATGATTCTGTAAACTTAATATCGAATTGTTGATAAACCTCCTTAGCTATTTCAGTGTCATACCGATAGTAATTCAGTTGGTTTTCGCTTATTTTCGACATTTCTTCCGAAATCTCAGATTCACTTTTCTTTACTGAAAAATCAAAAGGGGCATATAGATTTTCATATTGCCAAGGTTTCCCTTTTTGAAATTCATACTTGAACTTTCCCCCTTTTGGAAAGAAAAATACAATGCAAAATATAGATACTGCGTACAGGAAGTATTTATAAATAAGGGATTGGTTTTTATATAGCTTGTCCAAATATTAGGTATCTAATTCATATATCTCTTCAAAAATAGAAAATATAAGTAGACCTTTTGCTGTACATCCATTTTGATTGCACTTTAATTTATTAATTTCGCATCATCCAAATAATTTAAATATGAATGATGTTGTAATAGTATCTGCAGTTAGAACACCCATAGGCAGTTTTATGGGATCCCTTTCAACCATTGCCGCACCTAGATTGGGAGCTGCTGCCATTAAAGGTGCCTTAGACAGGATAAATTTAAATCCCAACCAAGTTGATGAGGTTTTAATGGGTAATGTAGTTCAGGCTGGTACTGGTCAAGCTCCTGCGAGACAAGCTGCCATATTTGCGGGTATTCCAGACAGTGTACCTTGTACCACCATTAATAAGGTGTGCGCTTCGGGAATGAAAGCTGTAATGCAAGCAGCCCAGGCAATTGCATTGGGCGATATTTCTATTGCGGTAGCTGGTGGAATGGAAAATATGAGCCTTATACCACATTATTTGTATATGAGGACAGGATTAAAATTTGGGCCTTCCACTTTGGTGGATGGGATGCAAAAAGATGGACTTGTTGATGTTTATGACCAAAATGCCATGGGAGTTTGTGCGGACGCTTGTGCGGTAGAACATAATTTCAGTAGGGAAGATCAGGATAATTTTGCTATTCAGTCATATCAAAGATCCGCCAATGCATGGAAGAAAGGAAATTTCACCAATGAGGTAATACCGATTGAAGTTCCACAAAGAAGAGGAGAACCTATTCTTGTGACCGAAGATGAGGAATATAAAAATGTAAAGTTGGAAAAGATTCCTTCTTTGCGAGCTGCTTTTACCAAAGACGGAACCGTAACTGCCGCTAATGCCTCAACAATAAACGATGGGGCAGCAGCATTGGTATTAATGAGTGCAGCTAAAGCAAAGGAATTGAATATTAAACCGATAGCTACTATAAAAAGCTATGCCGATGCGGCCCAAGAACCAAAATGGTTTACGACTGCCCCTGCTAAAGCTCTTCCCAAGGCCCTTGAAAAAGCGGGTCTTTCAATTGAGGATGTAGATTATTTTGAATTCAATGAGGCATTTTCCGTTGTTGGTCTTGCCAATATGAAGCTGCTAGGCCTTACAGATGCAAATGTAAATGTGAACGGGGGTGCAGTTTCTTTGGGTCATCCTTTGGGATGTTCCGGAGCACGTATAATGGTAACTTTACTTAACGTTTTAGAACAAAACGATGCCAAAATTGGTGCAGCCGCTATTTGTAATGGTGGTGGTGGGGCATCCGCAATTATTTTGGAAAGGAACTAATTTGCATCCGCAAAATCTATGCAATACGGTATTTGCCATTTAAGCATTGTTCCTATTAGATCTTTAGCAGATGATTCCGCTGAAATGGTCTCCCAATTATTATATGGTGAACACTATAAAATATTGGAAGAGCGTAAAAACTGGAGTAAAATACGTATCGCATTTGATAAATGTGAAGGCTGGGTACAAAACAGTCAAATAATTTCATTGACCGAAAATGAATTTAAAGAATTAGATTCCACAACTTCCCCTAAATACACTATTGATTTGGTTTCTTTTATTGAAACCCAAAAAAACAACTTATTACCAATAGTTATTGGTTCTTCAATCAATAAATTATCAAATCATAAACATGAGGGGAATGTGATTTCTTCAAAACAGGAAAAATCCAATTTAATAAATACGGCTTTAATTTATTTGAATTCGCCCTATTTATGGGGTGGCAAGACCCCGTTCGGCTTAGATGGTCCAGGCTTTACGCAGATGGTCTATAAAATAAATGGTTACAAATTGCTACGCAGTGCAGCATCACAAGCGACCCAAGGCATTGCTCTTAGTTTTATTGAAGAAAGTGAAACTGGGGATTTGGCTTTCTTTGATAACAATGAGGGAGAGATTGACCATGTGGGACTAATTATGGAAAATAATTACATAATCCATGTTCATGGTAAAGTTCGCATAGACCGAATAGACCATACAGGTATTTTCAATACTGATACCAATACTTATACCCATCGACTTAGGGTTATAAAACAAGTCCTATAAAAAAGCCCTGATATTGAGGTCAGGGCTTTTTAAAATTTGAATTAACAGTAATTATTCTCCCATTAACTTTTTCAATCTCATGAAATTATCGTTGTCACCCATGGCTCCGTAGATATTCTTCAATTGCGATAAAATTCCTTGGTTATCAGGGTTGGTTTTTAAAGCATTTTCCAAAACCATTGCACCTTCTTTGAACAAATCATCTTTTTGCTGCTTTAATTCTTCATATCTCGCGATATCAGCTCTAGAATTTCCCAATGAGTTCATTTCATCAATCAATCCGTTTCCTTCATTGACATAGGTTGTGGAAAGATTCAATTGGGCATTTGTATATCCAGGGTTTATTTCCAAGGCTTTTCTATATGATACCCTAGCTTCCTCTATATTACCCTGTTCCATATTTATAACTCCGATATTGTAATGCAAATCCGGATTATCAGGAGCTACACTTGCAGCTTCTGCCATTAATGACTTAAACTTGTCTTTGTCTCCCAATTTGTAATATAGATTCGCTTCATTCAATATCAAATTCACATCTTTTGGGTCACTGGCCCTTGCAGCTTTATAAGCTTCCAATGCTTTATCATCCTGACCTAATTGGGTATAAATCAAAGCAGTGTTTTTAACTATCTCGGCTTTCTTGGAAGGTGTCTTTTCATCGATAGGATCTGTATAAGTACCAGACTTCACCATTAAGTCTCTTTGAACTTTATCCATCAACTCAACTTCCCCAGTTGAAACATTCGTGGCCTTATATTCAATACCACTTCCATCATAACCTAATTCCTGAAGCTCATTATAATATTTAAGTGCTTGCTCAAACTCCCCGCCGTTGACCGCACTGCTAGCTGCATAATAAAGATAAGAAGTGTCCTTTGGGCTAATTTTATAACTCAAGTATAGCTTTTCACCAGCTTCCTTGAATTTTTTCTCGCCATTATCAGCAACTGCTGAATTAACCAAATCAGCCGTTACAGCTGCTAAATGTTGCTGAATTTCTTTCCCATATTTGACTTTACCACTTTTTTTCTCAATTTCATCCGCTTTTTTTAAAGATGAAACTGCCGTTTCAAATGCACTATCATCACCTTTCTTTGCTAAATCGGCATAGATTTTCCCTCTTAAAAAATGGTATTGGGCCTGTACTTTCTCATCGGCACCCTCAATTGATCCCGATGCTGCCTCAAGTGAAGTTTTTGCACCCATTGCATCACCTTCCTTTAGCGCTTTATCAGCTGCTTTTATTTCGTTTTTCTGAGCAAATCCGACCATCGTGAATGACATGGCCACAAGTATAATAATTCTAGTTTTCATTTCGATTTAATTAAAATATTAGTGTTTATTTATTATTCTTCTGTTTCATCAGTACTTTCATTATCAATAGCCGTGCCATCTTCGGTTTTGACTTCGATATCCATGATATCGACTTCCTCAACTGCTTCGTCATCTTTCATTACTTTTGCCACGGCGGCAATACTGTCATTATCTTTAATATTGATTAATTTAACACCTTGAGTTGCCCTACCCATGACCCTTAAATCTTCAACACTCATTCTTATCGCAATTCCTGATTTATTGATTATCATCAGATCATCTGAATCAGAAACATTTTTAATGGCAACTAAACCTCCTGTTTTCTCTGTTATTGATATGGTCTTTACTCCCTTACCTCCCCTGTTGGTTATTCTATAGTCCTCAATACTTGAGCGCTTGCCATAACCATTTTCTGATACAACAAGAATCTCTTCATCAAAATTATGTACTGAAACCATGCCGATTACCTCATCTTTATCATCTGCCAGTCGTATGCCACGAACACCTGAGGCATTACGGCCCATGGGTCTTGTTTTACCTTCCTCGAATCTAATGGCCTTACCGGATTTTAAACCTAGGAAAATTTCACTGGTTCCTGTCGTAAGTTTTGCTTCCAACAATTCATCATCTTCCCTTATACCAATGGCATTGATCCCATTTTGACGGGGTCTTGAATATTGTTCAAGTGAAGTTTTTTTGACTGTACCCTTTTTAGTAGCCATAATCACATAATGATTATTTACATAATCCTCATCTTTCAAATCCTGTGTACAAATAAATGCCTTTACCTTATCATCTTGTTCAATATTAATAAGATTTTGGATAGCCCTACCTTTTGAGGTTCGACTACCTTCAGGAATTTCATAGACTCGCATCCAGAAACATTTACCTTTCTGCGTAAAGAACAACATATATTGATGGTTAGTACCAACAAATAAATGTTCTAAAAAATCCTCAGTTCGAGTCGAGGATGCTTTTTGGCCAACCCCTCCTCTATTTTGGGTTTTGTATTCGGATAGTGGTGTTCTTTTAATATAACCTGCATGCGAAATGGTTATCACTACTTGCTCGTTTGGAATCATATCCTCCATACTTAGATCACCACCCGCAAAGTTGATTTCTGAACGCCTTGCATCACCATACTTTTCCTTAACCTCGAGAAGTTCATCTTTAATAATCTGCATTCTTCGGTCCTTACTCTCCAAGATATCCTTTAAGTCCGCGATGGTCTTAATGACTTCCTCATATTCGGAACGAAGTTTGTCTTGTTCGAGCCCAGTTAATTGACGAAGTCGCATTTCGACAATTGCCTTGGCCTGAATCTCTGTCAATTTAAAGCGCTCCATTAAATTCTCCCTTGCCTCATCTGCATTGGAGGAGGCTCTGATAATCGCAATTACTTCATCGATATTATCAGATGCGATGATTAGACCTTCAAGAATATGGGCCCTATCCTCAGCTTTTTTAAGTTCGAATTTGGTTCTTCTTACTACTACTTCATGTCTATGCTCAACAAAATAGTGGATCATTTCCTTAACGTTCAACATTTGCGGCCTGCCTTTGACCAAAGCAATATTGTTAACGCTAAATGATGATTGTAAAGCAGTATATTTATAAAGTGTGTTTAGAACGATATTCGGAATAGCATCCCTTTTAAGAATATATACAATGCGCATTCCTTTTCTATCGGACTCATCACGTATAGTGGAAATTCCTTCAATTTTCTTTTCATTGACCAAATCCGCAGTTTTCTTGATCATATCTGCTTTATTGACTTGGTAAGGAATTTCTGTTACGATGATACATTCACGTCCCTGCACTTCCTCAAAAACCGCTTTGGCGCGCATAACTACCCTTCCCCTACCGGTATGAAAAGCTTCCTTAACTCCATCATACCCATAAATAATACCTCCAGTAGGAAAATCCGGAGCTTTTATGTGGGTAATAAGTTCGTCAATCTCAATATCATTATTTTCAATATAGGCAACAGTACCATCAACCACTTCCGAAAGATTGTGAGGCGGCATGTTGGTTGCCATACCAACCGCAATTCCCGAAGCACCATTTACCAATAAATTGGGGATTCTTGTAGGGAGTACCGTTGGCTCTTGAAGTGAATCATCAAAATTCAACTGATGATCAACCGTATCTTTATCGATATCGGCCAACATATCATCAGCGATTTTACGCATGCGAGCTTCTGTATAACGCATTGCAGCAGGGCTATCCCCATCAATTGAACCAAAGTTACCTTGGCCGTCTACCAACATATATCTTAAACTCCATTCTTGGGCCATACGTACCATTGAATCATACACGGAAGTATCACCATGCGGATGGTATTTACCTAAAACCTCACCAACAATACGAGCAGATTTTTTATGGGCGCTTCCTGAACGAACACCCAATTCGTGCATTCCGAACAACACCCTCCTATGTACAGGTTTTAAGCCGTCCCTGACATCGGGTAAAGCACGTGACACAATGACCGACATTGAATAATCAATGTAGGCAGACTTCATTTCCTGATCTATGTTAATAGGAATCAATTTTTCTCCTTCTGCCATTCTACTATTTTATCTATTTGTTTTGGTTAAAAAAGCATGCCAATATACGTAAATCCAAAGCTTTCAATGCATAGTTCCTACACTTTATTCAAGAATTTATTAACATCCTACCCCCCCTTTTTAGTTGATAATTTCAATGTTAATTATTTTGTAATTCGAGGCTTTTTTCGTCATTTAGGACATGTTTATCGATTATAGGTACGGTATTTGATCTTGTTTGGTATAGTTTTACTAATTTTATTGTTGAAAGAATAATATATGGATGATAATTTTTCACCTAGGGTAAAAGATGTAATTGCTTACAGCAAGGAAGAAGCATTAAGGTTGGGCCATGATTTTATTGGTACCGAACATTTAATGTTAGGACTTTTACGTGATGGAAATGGCAAGGCTATTAGTATTTTGGATGCATTGGAAGTAGACTTGGATCATTTGCGCAGAAAAGTGGAAATACTTAGTCCGTCTAATCCAAACCCGAGCGGTGTTCAAAAAGATAAAAAGAACTTACATTTAACGAGACAGGCAGAACGTGCTTTGAAAACAACTTTTCTCGAGGCAAAGCTTTTTCAGAGTTCTTCGATAAATACTGCACATTTGTTATTGTGTATTCTAAGAAACGAAAACGACCCCACTACCAAACTACTTCATAAACTAAAGGTTGATTATGATGGAGTTAAAGAACAATTCAAATTTATGATTACGAGCGATGACGACATAGTTGATTCGCCTACCTCGGATTCTTTTCAAAGTGATTCAGATGATATGAACGAAGAAAAAGAAAGTACTTTTGGTGCTTCATCAGGACAAAAAGGCAGCAAAAAATCTAAAACCCCTGTCCTGGATAATTTCGGTAGAGATCTTACCCAAATGGCCGAAGAAGATAAATTGGACCCCGTAGTTGGTAGGGAAAAGGAAATTGAAAGGGTTTCCCAGATCTTGAGCAGAAGAAAAAAGAACAATCCATTGCTCATTGGGGAACCAGGTGTTGGCAAAAGTGCCATAGCCGAAGGCCTTGCCCTGCGTATTATAAATAAAAAAGTATCTAGAATACTTTATAATAAGCGGGTTGTAACCTTGGATTTAGCTTCCTTGGTTGCTGGCACAAAATATAGAGGGCAATTTGAGGAGCGCATGAAGGCAGTCATGAACGAACTGGAAAAGAATGACGATGTAATTCTTTTTATTGATGAAATACATACCATTGTGGGTGCTGGTGGTGCCACCGGAAGTTTGGATGCTTCCAATATGTTCAAACCTGCTTTGGCAAGGGGGGAAATTCAATGTATCGGAGCAACTACCTTGGATGAATATCGTCAATATATTGAAAAGGATGGAGCTTTGGAACGTCGTTTCCAAAAAGTGATCGTTGAACCTACCTCTGTAATCGAGACGATTGAAATACTACAAAATATTAAAGGCAAATATGAGGAGCATCATAATGTATCCTATACCGATGAGGCTATTGTAGCATGTGTTAAATTGACAAATAGATACATGACAGACAGGTTTTTACCTGACAAAGCCATCGATGCCTTGGATGAAGCCGGTTCAAGGGTACATATTGTAAATATGGATGTTCCAAAGCAAATTCTGGAACTTGAAAAACAACTTGAAGATGTACGTGGACTAAAGAATAGTGTTGTCAAAAAACAAAAGTATGAAGAGGCAGCCAAGTTGCGTGATGATGAAAAAAGGTTGGAAAAAGAATTGGCCGTTGCCCAAGAAAAGTGGGAGGAAGATAGTAAGCAGCATAAGGAAATAGTAAGTGAGGACAATGTTGCCGACGTTGTTTCAATGATGAGCGGTATTCCCGTAAATAGAATAGCACAAACAGAAAGTAATAAATTGGCCGAATTGCCCAATTTGATCAAGGCAAATGTAATTGGTCAGGATGAAGCTGTAGCAAAGGTCGCCAAAGCTATCCAAAGAAACCGAGCTGGACTAAAAGACCCTAACAAACCTATTGGTTCGTTCATATTTTTAGGACAGACTGGTGTTGGTAAAACTCAACTTGCCAAAGTATTGGCTAAGGAATTGTTTGATTCTGAAGAGGCATTGATACGTGTTGATATGAGTGAATACATGGAGAAATTTGCCATTTCCAGATTAGTTGGGGCTCCTCCAGGATACGTGGGTTATGAAGAAGGCGGACAGTTAACAGAAAAAGTTAGGCGTAAGCCATATTCCGTTATTCTATTGGATGAGATAGAAAAAGCGCATCCAGATGTATTTAATATGTTATTACAAGTACTGGATGATGGTTTCTTGACTGATAGCCTAGGCAGAAAAATCGATTTTAGAAATACGATCATAATAATGACCTCGAATATCGGTGCTAGACAACTGAAAGATTTTGGTCAAGGTGTTGGTTTTGGTACTGCAGCAAAAAAATCGCAGGAAGACACTTATCAAAAAAGTGTAATCGAAAGTGCATTGAAAAAAGCTTTTGCGCCAGAGTTCTTAAATAGGATTGATGATGTAATTGTTTTCAATTCATTGGATAGGGAAGACATACATAAAATCATCGATATTGAATTAGAGAAACTATTTGCCCGCATCAGGGATATAGGTTACAACCTTAATCTTACTGAGAAAGCGAAGGATTATATAGCGGAAAAGGGTTTTGATAAGCAATATGGTGCACGTCCATTGAACAGGGCCATTCAAAAATATATCGAAGATGCCCTTGCGGAGGAAATTGTAAATTCAAAACTCCAAGAAGGCGATAGTATCTTTATGGATTTGGATAAAAAGAATGAAACACTTACGATTAAGATAAAAAAAGCGGAGAAATCCTCTAAAACGTAAAATCGCGTAAGAAAATTAGGATAAGGGAGTCTTACATTAAGACTCCCTTTTTTTATTTGCAGTAACATTAAAGTAAGAAATAAAATACAGTATATCTTGCGTATCGGCAGTATACACGATATTTAAGCCTTTAATCTAATTTTTTATTTATTGCCTTAACTAACTTCTACATTCGTTCCAGACATTATAAAATACATGGAATGAAAGTGGGATCAGCCAAGAAAACTATCATCGTTAGGGAGTACCAATTAGAAATTGGAAAAGTTCAAGTTTATGACGATTATATGGTCTCGATCTTTGAAGAAGGGGCAACCTTGACCTTAGAACGAGCCTATCAAATAATCGGAATTTCCGAAATTCACTTTAGAGATAAAGATTTTGGTTACATAAGTCTTCGTAAGCATTCATATGCCGTTGACCCAACTGTGTACACCTATCTAAGGGAGCTCGAAAACATGAAAGCCTTTGCAATTGTTTCTATGAAGGAAATTGATATGCATAATTTCAAAATAGAAAAATTATTCTATAAGAAAGCAATGAAATTTTTCATAGAATATGACAATGCCCTATCCTGGGTAAAACGTCGTGTTAAAGGAAAAAAATAGTTGCATTCAAATTAATTTTAATTTACCGGGATTTTTAAATTATTCTTCCTCTGAAGGTTTTTCTTCGGTTGTTTCCGGCAATTTGAATAAGTCAATAAAAGCACTTCCTATTGCATCTATCAGTTTAGAAGCTGTTAAAGCTTGATAACCCGTTTGCTCCAATGCAATATCCCCTGCCCTGCCATGCAAGTATACTCCGAATATAGCAGCCGCCAACGGTTCGTATCCTTGGGCAATTAATCCGGTGATAATACCCGTAAGGGCATCGCCAGTGCCTGCTGTCGCCATTCCAGGGTTACCTGTAGAATTCACATACCCATGGTCGTTATAAATGGAAATGGTATGTGCCCCTTTGAGAACAAGGATAACATCATATTTTTTCGAAAAAGCCTTGGCCTTTTTCAACTTGTCAAAGTCATCCTTCCATTTACCTACCAATCGTTCAAACTCCTTAGGATGTGGAGTCAAAATGGCTTTTGACGGCATTTTTTTCAATAGATCCTTATTCCCCGAAAGAATATTCAAGGCATCAGCATCGATTACCAATGGTACTTTTACTTCATTCAAAAATTTGGAGAATGTACTAACGGTTTTGCTTTCCACACCAATCCCAACTCCAATCCCAATTACAGTTGGTGATAATCCAAAATCAATATTCGAAATATACTCCTCCCCTTTATCTGTAATTACCATTGCTTCAGGAAATGAAGATTGAATGGGCAAATAACCACATTTAGGCACATAAACAGATACCAAGCCGCTTCCTGTATGTAGACATGCTTTTGCGGCAAGGGTAACGGCTCCAATCTTGCCATAACTGCCACCAATAATCAAGGAATGACCATAAGTGCCTTTATGTGAGAATTTCTCTCTTGGAATGTATCCGGACAGCACTTCATTCTTCCCAATTAATTCATACTCGGTTTCTGTGTTTGCGATATATTCAGCATCCAAACCAATGTCCATTAATTCCCATTGATTGCTAAAAACACCTGTTTCCGGAAGGAAAAAAATCAATTTCGGGAACTGAATGCTCAATACGTGATTGGATTTAATGACTGCTTTTGAATCCTCTATTGCTTTATGCATGAATACACCGGAAGGAAGATCAATGGAAAGAATAAATGCTTCAGAGTTATTTAGATGTTGCATAAGATTGGAAACCCAGGCATCTGGTGTTCTATTAAGGCCAATCCCAAAAATGGCATCTACGATTATATCATCCCTGCCAATTTCAGGAAATGCATCATCCTTTTCCAAAAAATTGGGCCATATCTTACGGTCTTTAAGTCGGTCTAAATTTATTAGAAAATCTTTTGAACGTTTGTCACTATAGTTTACTACATTGACTTCAATATTATAACCATGCTCCTTTAAGTGCCTTGCCATCGCCATTCCGTCACCACCATTATTACCAATGCCGCAGAATAAATGAATTTTCACCTGTGCACCTTGCAATCGAAGATGTATCCAATTGAATATTTGTACCGCAGCACGTTCCATGAGGTCAGTACTCGAAATTTGCTGTTTTTCTATTGTGAATTTATCAGCAGCATATATCTGCTCCGCGTTAAAAAATTTCATTCGGTAAGAATTATTGATAAATTATGCCGATTCCGTAAAAATATTGGGAAACGTTTGATTAGCAAGCCAAAAGTACTACTTTTGAACCTTACAAAGAAGCATGCCTTTTAACAAATTGGACATAAAATCCCTATTTTCTCCATTTACTAATGGAAGCAAAACGACAATCAAGGATACTACCCCATTGGGGTAATCAACTACATATAATTTGTCCGTTATTGCGTTTTACCGCATTGAATCATTCAGCACCTTTTAATCAAAATACATAATGAAAGTTTTAAAATTCGGAGGCACTTCGGTAGCCAATGCCCATAATATCACCTTAGTAAAGGATATCGTTTCAAAAACAGGGAGTGATAAAACCGTTGTTGTTGTTTCCGCACTTGGTGGTATTACCGATTTATTGCTTAATACAGCTAGCTTAGCCGCATTACACGACGATTCTTATAAATCGTTTTTAATGGAAGTTGAGGACAGACATTTAAGCACTATTAAGAATCTAATTTCGATCAATTCCCAAAGTAAGGTGTTGAGTAAGGTAAAGAGCGAACTAAATACGTTGGAAACCCTTCTTGAGGGAGCATTCCTAATTGGTGAAATAACCCCAAAACTGTCTGACAGGATTGTGAGTTATGGGGAACTATTGTCATCTTACATTATTGGTGAGTACTTCTACGAGGCTGGCTTGGATGTTGCGCATATAGACAGTCGCGAACTCATTAAAACCAATAATGTAAATGGCAAGGCTACGGTTAACTTTGCCCTTACCAATTCACTTTGCGAGGAATTAATTGCCAAAACACCAAACAAGGTAATTGTACTCGCGGGATTTATAGCATCAGCAGAAAATGGGGACTCAACCACCTTGGGCCGTGGTGGTTCCGATTATACCGCGGCGATTGTTGCCGCAGCGATCAATGCGGAAATTTTAGAAATATGGACAGATGTAAGTGGCATGTACACTGCTAATCCAAAATTGGTAAAACAAGCCAAGGCTATTCCGCATATTTCTTATGAAGAAGCCATGGAATTATCACATTTTGGTGCTAAAGTCCTTTACCCACCCACTATACAACCTGTGCTGGCAAAAGGCATTTCAATTCAAATTAAAAATACTTTTGAACCCGATAATCCTGGTACATTAATTACTAAAAACAGAAATGAAAAAGGTAAAACGGTTCGAGGTATTACCCATGTGGAAAATATAGCGTTATTATCATTGGAGGGTCCTGGTATGGTTGGTATACCTGGAATATCCAAACGATTCTTCGAGGTACTTTCCCAATCGGATATAAGTGTGGTCCTTATTACCCAGGCTTCTTCAGAACATTCAATTTGTGTTGGGATTTCTGCTGATAACGTTGCATTAGCAGTACAAATTGTGAATGAAGCTTTTGCATATGAAATTGAGAGCGGAAAAATAAAACCTGTGGTTGCCGAAACCAATTTAGCTATTATCGCCTTGGTGGGTGATAATATGAAAAGCCATCAAGGCTTAAGTGGTAAGATGTTCAGTACACTCGGAAGAAACAATGTAAATATAAGGGCTATAGCCCAAGGTGCTTCCGAAAGGAATATTTCTGCAGTAATTAAAAAAGAAGATGTTAAGAAAGCTTTGAATGCCTTACATGAGGAATTTTTTGAAGAGAATATTAAGCAATTGAACTTGTTTGTAATGGGTGTCGGCAATGTAGGGGGAAAATTTCTAAATCAAATCAAGCAGCAAAAGAATTACCTAAAGGAAAATTTAAAGCTAAACGTACGCGTTATTGGAATGTCCAATTCCCGGAACATGGTATTTGATGAAGACGGAATTTCATTGAAAAATTGGGAAACTGTATTGGCCGAAGGGGAAAAAGCGGACAAATCAAAGTTTTTCAAGGAAGTGAACAGGCTTAATTATCGCAATAGTATTTTTGTTGATAATACGGCAAGCGATGAGGTTTCCTCAACCTATAAATCCTATCTGGCGAATAGTATCTCAGTGGTTACATGCAATAAAATAGCGTGTTCTTCGGATTATGCAAATTATATGGAATTAAAAGAACTGGCAAGGGAATATAACGCACCCTTTTTATTTGAAACGAATGTGGGTGCTGGTCTTCCTATAATCGACACCTTAAAACATTTGATTGCCTCTGGTGATAAAGTACAGAAAATACAAGCCGTACTATCGGGTAGTTTGAATTTTGTCTTCAACAATTTCAATGATAAAACAACTTTTTACGATGTGGTAAAAAAGGCACAAGAGGAAGGATATACCGAACCAGACCCAAAAATAGATTTGAGTGGGATAGATGTGATGCGAAAAATATTGATTCTTGCCAGAGAGAGCGGTAATCAGTTAGAGATAAATGATATCGAGAACAAACCGTTTTTGCCACAAGAGAGCTTGGATACCACCAATAATGATGATTTCTTTGCTTCCTTGAAAAAACATGAAGAAAACTTCCAAAAATTGTATAAAAATGCGATTGAAGCGGATAGTAAATTAAAATATGTTGCCCAATTTGAAAACGGCAAAGCCAGTGTTGGTTTACAAAAAATACCAAAAGGACACGATTTTTATAATTTGGAGGGAAGCGACAATATTGTTTTGTTTTATACAGAACGTTATCCCAATCAACCCATGATCATTAAAGGTGCTGGCGCAGGAGCAGACGTGACTGCATCAGGTATTTTTGCTGATATTATAAGAATCGGTAATTTTTAAGAATGGATTCAATAAAAATATTCTGCCCGGCAACCATTGCCAATATTTCTTGCGGATTCGATGTCCTTGGGGTTGCCCTTGATTCTGTAGGTGACGAAATGGTAATCCGCAAAGTACAGGAAAAAGGTATTCGAATTATAAAATTAGAAGGTCAGGATTTACCAATGGAAACCCATAAAAATGTTGCAGGGGTAGCGGGTTTGGCATTCTTGGCGGAGAGTGGGTATCATGGTGGATTTGAGATAGAGATTTATAAAAAAATAAAGGCCGGCAGTGGTATTGGTAGTAGTGCGGCAAGTTCCGCAGGGGCCGTTTGGGGTATGAACCAATTGTTGGGGAAACCATTTTCTACCTCAAAGTTGGTTGAATTTGCCATGGAAGGGGAGCGATTGGCAAGTGGCGTTGCCCATGCAGACAATGTAGCTCCCGCCCTATTCGGTGGTTTTACTTTGGTACGTAGTTATGAACCTTTGGATATAATCCCGATTAATAGTCCTTCTGAACTATATGCCACGGTGATTCATCCTCAAATTGAAGTGAAAACATCGGATTCCAGGAAAATACTAAAGACCAACATTTCGTTGAAAGATGGTATTAAACAATGGGGAAATGTTGGAGGCTTGATTGCGGGTCTTTATACTGAGGATTATGATTTAATTGGTCGTTCGTTGGTTGATCATATTGTAGAACCTATACGATCGATCTTAATACCAGGGTTTAATGAGGTTAAGGCAAAATCGTTGGATGCAGGCGCATTGGGATGTGGAATTTCAGGCTCTGGGCCCTCTATCTTCGCATTTAGTAAAGGAGCGGAAATTGCTCAAAAAGTAGCGCAAGCAATGCGATCGGTTTATCAGCATATAGGAATAGATTACGATATTCACGTCTCAAAAATCAATATTGACGGAATAAGGGAGGTTTAAAACCCAAGAAAATTAGCATAACAATTTGTCATTCCCAAGAATTTGGGAATCCATATTAAACAACAAATAGATTCCTGACCTGTCTGATGACAGATAGGTTCGCAGGAATGACAGGAAAAAAAATGAATTTCTACAGTCTAAACAAAAACGCACCGGATGTATCTTTTAAAGATGCCGTTATTAAAGGAATAGCCCCAGATAAAGGATTATACTTTCCAGAAAGAATCACACCATTATCTAAAAGTTTTTTTGAAAATATTGAAGCCTTGTCCAATCAAGAAATTGCCTTTGAAGCCATTCGCCAATTCGTAAGCGATGATATTCCGGATGATATACTAATGGAAATTCTAAATGATGTACTGGACTTTGATTTCCCTATTGTTGAAATCGAGGATAATATTGCCGCATTGGAACTTTTCCATGGGCCCACAATGGCTTTTAAGGATGTTGGCGCCCGATTTATGGCACAATGCCTCGGCTATTTTTCTGAAGGATCCAGCAATGAGGTAACGGTCTTGGTTGCCACCTCTGGAGATACGGGAGGTGCCGTTGCCAATGGATTTCTTGGAGTTAAAGGTGTTAAAGTTGTCATACTTTATCCTAGTGGTAAAGTTAGTGATATACAAGAACGGCAATTGACCACCCTAGGTCAAAACATAACGGCCCTGGAGGTCGATGGCACTTTTGACGATTGCCAGAAAATGGTAAAATCCGCTTTTTTAGATGGGGAATTAGTGTCTAAAATGCAGTTGACATCAGCCAATTCTATCAATGTGGCGCGATGGCTTCCGCAATTGTTTTACTTTCTTTTTACTTACAAGCAAATAAAAAATAAAGATAAAGAAATCGTGTTTTCTGTCCCCAGTGGTAATTTTGGGAATATCTGTGCCGGAATGGTCGCACAAAGACTAGGAATGCCAGTTAAACATTTTGTGGCATCGACCAACGTAAATGATACAGTACCTGAATTTATGAAGACGGGAAAGTATAATCCAAAGCCTTCAACAGCCACCATTTCAAATGCCATGGATGTTGGTGATCCCAGTAATTTTATCAGGATTAGACATTTGCATCAAGATAATTTTGAATCCCTGCAGAAAAACCTAAGTTCATTTTCCTTCACCGATACAGAGACAAAAAGGGCTATGAAAGGGATTTATAATAAATCAGGTTATGTTACAGATCCACATGGAGCGGTTGGCTATTTAGGATTCAAGGAATACCATAAATCCTATCCGAATACATATGGTATCTTTTTCGAAACTGCACATCCTGTCAAGTTTTTGGATGTAGTCGAAGAAACCTTAGGGATTACATTGGAAATACCTTCCCAAATTCTGAAAGTCATGGGTAAGGAAAAGAAATCCTTGAAAATAAGCACATATAGCGAATTGAAAGGGTATCTGATCAATCGTCCTGATTAATCCTGTTTCTTTTAAAAAGCAATAAACCAAAACATTCGTTAAGAGGGGGTGGTCATCTTCATATTTTGAATAAATTTGCGCAACCAAAAATTAGCAGTTTATGAAGAATACGGCTTTAAGTGAAACCCATATAGCATTAGGGGCAAAAATGGTTCCTTTTGCTGGATACAATATGCCTGTCTCCTATGAAGGTATTAATATTGAGCACGAAACCGTTAGAAAAGGTGTTGGCGTTTTTGATGTATCGCATATGGGGGAGTTTTTAATCGAAGGTCCCAATGCATTGGATTTAATACAGAAAGTCACATCCAACGATGCATCAAAACTAACAATTGGCAAAGCACAATATAGCTGTTTACCCAATGAAACAGGTGGCATTGTTGATGATCTTATTGTATATAAGGTTAAAGAAGAAACTTATCTTTTGGTTGTAAATGCATCGAACATTGAAAAAGACTGGAACCATATTTCAGAATACAATGCAGAGTTCAATGCTGATATGAAAAATATATCCGAAGGTTATTCTTTACTTGCCGTTCAGGGTCCTAAAGCAGTTGAAGCTATGCAAAGCCTCACCTCTGTAGATTTAAGTGCTATAAAATTCTATAATTTTGTGGTCGGTGATTTCGCCGGTATAGAACATATAATTATATCCGCTACAGGTTATACGGGCTCAGGCGGATTCGAGATTTATTGTAAAAACAGCGAAGTAAAACAGGTTTGGGATAAAATATTTGAAGCCGGAGCAGAATACGGCATAAAGCCAATTGGATTGGCAGCAAGGGATACTTTGAGATTGGAAATGGGATATTGTCTTTATGGCAATGATATTACCGATGATACTTCTCCCTTTGAAGCCGGTCTTGGATGGATTACCAAATTCACCAAAGAATTTGTCAACAGTGAAGCCTTGGCAAAAGAGAAGGAGCATGGACCAAAACGCAAGCTCATTGCTTTTGAATTGGATGATCGTGGAGTTCCACGTCAAGGATATGATATCGTAGACTCACAAGGTAAAACCATAGGTATAGTCACATCCGGTACAATGTCCCCATCATTGGGCAAAGGTATTGGTCTAGGTTACGTACCTATTATATTCTCAGAACTTGGCAGCAAAATAAATATCCAAATAAGGAAAAATGCAATTCCTGCAACCGTGGTGAAACTACCTTTTTATAAAATAAAATGATAAACTATCAACATATAATAGATACGATTGCCACTAAAATAAAAAGTGTCGAGGAGAAAGGTGTTGTAGCAAAATATATTCCAGAACTTGCCAGCATTGATGTAAATAAATTTGGCATGCATATCGTAGATGCCTCTTTAAATAGATTTAGCTGTGGAGATTCTAATGAATTATTCTCAATTCAAAGTATATCCAAGGTTTTAAGTCTTGCCCTATGTTTAGGTATTATAGACAATAAATTATGGCAGCGGGTAGGTGTTGAACCTTCAGGAGACCCATTTAATCATTTATCGCTCTTGGAGTTTGAAAATGGTATCCCAAGAAATCCATTAATTAATGCAGGTGCTATTGTGGTCGCGGATATTTTAGTTTCACATCTTAAAAACCCAAAAAAAGATTTCCTAGCCTTTTTACGTGAACTTACGAATGATAATTCCATTGCATTCAATGAAAAGGTAGCCAAGTCCGAAAAAGACACTGGTTTTAGGAATATAGCGGCTGCCAACCTGCTTAAATCCTATGGGAATTTAAAAAATGACGTTGAAACGGTACTTGATTTTTATTTTCATCAGTGCTCAATTGAAATGAATTGTAGACAATTGGCTGATGCTTTTTACATTTTCATGAACCATGGAAAATGCCAGAGGGGTAAAACCCATTTGACAATTAATCAAGTTAAACGAATAAATGCCTTGATGATCACCTGTGGTTTTTATGATGAAGCCGGAGAGTTTGCTTTTGAAGTAGGATTACCAGGAAAAAGTGGTGTTGGCGGTGGCATTGCTGCTGTTTTGCCTAACATATTTACTGTAGTAACTTGGTCTCCAGGATTAAATCGTAAAGGGAATTCAAAACTTGGAATGCAAGCTTTGGAACAATTGACAACGCAAACATCACAATCAATCTTTTAGGAATTGGACTCAAAAAAAATTCTAATTCTTGGTGGCAGTGGTTTTATAGGTAACGCCATCTATAAGGAACTCTGTTCCTATTTCGATACCTACGGTACTTATAATTCAGCAAGAAGGTCTTTCGAAGAAAATCAGCAGTTTATCAAGTATGATTTAGAGGATGACGACATTTATCAATTATTGGAAAAAGTGCGTCCACAAATCATTATCTCTGCAATACGGGGCAATTTTGCAGCACAAGTACAAGCACATCAACATATTGTGGAATACATCTCGATAAACGATAGCAAATTATTCTTTATTTCTTCCGCCAATGTATTTGATGCATATAGCAAATATCCTTCTTACGAACATGATAAAACCCTCTCCGAGAGCATCTATGGTCGAATGAAGATCAAGATTGAAAACATGCTCTTGAGACTTCCGAAAGAGAAAACGGCAATTTTAAGGGTTCCTATGGTATTCGGTAATGCATCGCCTAGGATAAAGGAAATAAAAACCTTAATATGGAATAATGAGGCTATAGAAGTTTTTCCAAACCTCATTATGAACGTTACCTATGACTACAAACTAACCCAACAAATACATTATTTGATCAATAGGGATAAAAGCGGAATTTTCCATTTGGGAAGTGTTGATTTGGTGCATCATGAAGACTTCATAAAAGACATCTTGGAGCGCATTGGTACCTTCAATCCTATTTTCAAAAGAATATATACCACCAATGAAGATCGTTATTTGGCAGTACTACCAAAATCAAACAAACTTCCAAAAAATTTACAGTCCACCTATCAGGAAATTATTGACCATCATGTTATGAAATAGGTTTTTTCTTCTTTTTGGATTGTAGCTTTCTTAACTTTATAAAAAATGGAATCATGCAAAAAATGACCGAAACGGAAATAAAACAGCAATTGGAAAAATTGGAAGGCTGGGAATATCATGATGGGGCAATCGAAACAACCTTCGAATTCAAGAACTTCAAAGAAGCTTTCTCAGTAATGACGCGAATCGCTTTTGAGTGTGAAGCACAAAACCATCATCCAGATTGGAGCAATGTTTACAAAACCCTGAATATACGATTGAATACCCATGATGCCAAAGGGGTTACACATAAAGATTTTGAGCTAGCGCATAGCATTGAACAAATCATAACCAGCGAATAATGCTCCTTGATTTCAACCTCTTGTAAAGGGAGTATTTTTTGTTAAATTTGTGTCCGTTCAAAATATAATCAAATAAATTATGGGAAGAGCTTTTGAGTTTCGAAAAGCACGAAAAATGAAGCGATGGTCAGCCATGTCCAAAGCCTTTACGCGTATCGGAAAAGATATTGTAATGGCTGTTAAGGAAGGTGGCCCTGACCCTGATTCCAATTCTAGACTTAGAGCGGTAATACAGAACGCCAAGTCTGTGAATATGCCCAAAGACAATGTTGAAAGGGCCATAAAAAGAGCTACGGACAAAAGCCTTGGTGATTATAAAGAGGTTTTGTTCGAAGGCTATGCTCCCCACGGAATTGCAATTCTAGTTGAGACTGCCACCGATAATAATACCAGGACGGTTGCCAATGTGAGGAGTTATTTCAATAAATGCAACGGCAGCTTGGGCACTTCAGGTTCTGTTGAATTCATGTTCGATCATACCTGTAATTTTCGTATTCCAGCTGAAGGTATCGACCCAGAGGAATTGGAATTGGAAATGATCGATTTTGGGGCAGAGGAAGTTTTTGTGGATGAGGATGGTATCTTGATCTACGCCCCTTTTGAAAGTTTCGGTTCTATACAAAAAGAACTTGAAAACAGGGAAATTGAAATATTGTCATCGGATTTTGAACGTATTCCACAAGTAACCAAGGAACTTTCAGCGGAGGAAGCTGCCGATGTTGAAAAACTACTCGAAAAAATTGAAGAGGATGATGACGTACAGAACGTTTATCATACCATGAAAGAATAATCTATTACTATTTTCTTCACATCCGTTTTCTACAAAAAGCTTGCAACGAACTAATTGTACTGCCCAAGTCCATTTATATTGGTATAGAGTAATTAGGTTACCCATAATTTATTGGACATAAATGATGAAGATCATTGCATAAACCCAGTACGGCTACTAATTTTGAATATGGTTCTTTAAAAAAATATTAACGGAAATCTTAAGAATGCTATTTAACAGTAATCTTAAAAATCCTATAAAGATAAATTTAATGGATTAATAACCTTTTAAATCCAATATTATGAAAACACTAGGTAAATTATTTTTGTTCGCACCCTTATTCGCATTTTTACTGTTTTCCTGTTCAAAGGATGAAACAGATGATCTGGTCAAAGTAGGAGGGCCTTTTAAAATCAGTGAATTAGCTGGTAATTGGGAGGCTACCTCGGCATTTTTTGTCAGGGATAGTGACAATATGAGTGTTGATATCATTGCTGATGGGGGAACCGTATCCATTACCGTACAAAGCAATGGCAGATTTGTACTAACCACTGATCCAGCAGATCGTGCAGTATACACCGTTAGTGGGGAAATGTCTTGGGAAAAATGGGAAGGAAACTATTATTTCGCCATTGAATGGGATGATTATCCAGGGGATTGGGATACTTATGGCGCAACTCTTAGTGGTACAACTTTCTCGATCAATGGAAGCTTTGATACCGCAGAATATGATTTTGACAATGACGATTCCCCAGAATCAGCAAGTATAAGTATGGTGTTTGTAAAGGTTTAAGTGTATTCGGGGATTTTCCCGACTACCCCTTTAAAAAAACCTATATAGGTTTTAAAATCCTCATTCATATTTTCTGACGGAATTTGTGGTTCTGAAAATTTAATTTGCTTTTGCCATAGTCAAAGGCAACCAGAACGATTGGTACTTTTGCGGCTTTAGCTATATAGTAGAAACCTGTTTTCCATTTTTCAACCTTTTTTCGGGTTCCTTCCGGGGACAAGGCCAATCTAAATACTTCTTTTTCATTGAAAATATTGGCAATTGCCGTTACCGTATCGCTGCTTTTACTACGGTCAATAGGTGCACCACCCATCCATCTAAAATACCATCCAAAAGGCGGATTAAAAAGACTTTTTTTGCCTATGAAGTTAATTTCCTGATTAATCACTCTTCTTACCAAGAGCCCCAAGAAAAAATCCAACCAACTTGTATGTGGTACTACTGCTACAATACATTTATCCAACTTTGGAAATTTACCGACTATATGCCATCCCAAAAGTTTGTAAAAAATAAATTTTGCAAGTGTATGCATATAGTGGAACCTATATTTTTTGATAGATTGATTTCAATTTTTCCGGAGTGATAATTTTTTGCCAATCCTTGCCCAACGCGTTTTCCCATAATGGCACCATACTCATTGAAACCGATATCATAGTGTCGAATTCCCCATCTGATAAATTGGCACATATACCTTCTGGTAAATGTATCCCATGCTTATCGCGCATAATTTTAAACAGGGCAACACCTTCGGGATAAAATTCCTCCAAATGCTGAAATACCATGCAATTTCCTATTCCATGTTTTACTCCCAATAGATAAGATAATCCATAACTCATCGCATGGGCCACACCTACTTGTGAATAGGCGATACTCATACCACCATGCCAAGAGGCCATCATTAATTTATCGCGTGATTCACTTGGTGTTAATCCGTTAAGAAAAACCTCCTTACATAGATCTAAGGCTTTTTCACCATAACTTTGACTAAAAGCATTGAGATAGGTTCCATTAAGTGATTCTATACAATGAATATAACAGTCCATACCCGTATAAAACCACTGATTCCTTGATACACCCTTTGTTAAATCTGGATCAAGTATAACTTGGTCGAAAGTCGTGAAATCAGAATTTATGCCCAATTTTTTATGTGGACCAAGAAGTACTGTTGTTCGCGATACTTCCGCACCAGTTCCACTAATTGTTGGAATTCCCACATGATACAAAGATGGTTTATTTACCAAATCCCAGCCTTGATATTCTGAGGAACTACCATTATTGGTTAACATTATGGCTACGGCTTTTGACAAATCGAGCAAGGTGCCACCACCCATACCCACAATACCGGAGGGTAATTCGGAAAAACCATTTCTGATATTACTGACCAAGGTATCTACTTGATGGGTTTTTGGTTCTTCATCCGCAGAAATAAATATTACCTGATCATTAAATATTTTAGGAATTCGACATGCCAATTCCTTGCCTTCAAAAACATCATCGACCAGGAAAATGAATGGGGCTTCTGAATTCTTGCGTTTTGATAATAAAATCTCACCCAATTGGTCAAAACTTCCCTTACCAAATACCACTCTCGGAACCATAGGAAAGTTTTTATACTTTGCATTACAGTTTAAAATGGTATTTATCTCCTTTTTATTCTTTAACTCCATAACATTATTTCAGATACTTTAAAACATCCTTCAAACTATTAATTTTCAGGTAATTATAATCTTCTTCCTCAATTGAGACTTCCTCATGTTGCCATGTGGTATGAAAAGGAACGTGTACCGCATGGGCCCCAATATTGATAATAGGTAATACATCGGATTTCAGGGAATTTCCAATCATTAAAAATTCATCAATGTTTATTTCAAGATGTTCCAATAGGTTTTTATAGTTCTCTTCTTTTTTATCGCTCAAAACTTCAACATGGTGAAAATATTTTGAGAGGCTCGATTTCTCCAACTTTCGTTCCTGATCTAAAAGATCACCTTTTGTCAAAACAATTAATCGATACTTGTTGTTTAATTGTTGCAGCACTTCTTTTACGCCATCCAATAGTTCAACGGGGTGCGCGATCATCTTTTTACCAAGATTCAAAATATCATGAATCGTTGCTTGGGAAACTTTATTATTTGATAGCTCCAAAGCCGATTCTATCATCGATAGCATAAAGCCTTTGATACCATATCCATAGAGTTCTAAATTCTCCATTTCTTTTCTAAAGAGCTCTTGGTCTATCTTATTCTTGGTTTCATATTTCTCCAATAGATTGGCAAACTCCTCCTCCGTTTCCCTAAAATAGGTTTCATTGACCCATAGGGTATCATCGGCATCAAAACCAATTACTTTTATGTTGCTAAAATCTATTTCCATGCTGCTTGTGCCCTTTTTAAATCTTCAGGGGTATCAATTTCTATTCCGCTAACTACGGTTTCAACCATCTTTATTTTTTTCCCATACTCTAAATACCGTATGGCTTCAATCTTTTCTTTGGCTTCCAGAGGTAGCATTGGCAATCGTTGAAAATCCATCAACGCCCTTTTACGAAAAGCATATATGCCTTTGTGTTTATAATAAATATCCTCGATATCCTTATCCCTTGGATAAGGAATGGGAGATCTTGAAAAATATAAGGCAAAATTACGATTGTCGACAATGACTTTCACGGTATTCGGATTGTTTATTTCATTCCAATCCGTAATTCTTACCATTAAGGAGGCTAGATCTATTTCGTTCTTGGCATCACTTTTAAATACCTCTAAAACGCTAGCTAAACTTTCGCGGTCCGTAAAAGGTTCATCACCTTGAACATTTACAATTATATCGACATCCATATCGCTAACCGCCTCGGCAATACGATCACTGCCGCAAGCATGTTCCTTTTTGCTCATGATGGCTTTTCCGCCAGCATTGGTAATGGTATCAAAAATAATGACACTGTCGGTTACTACATATACTTCATCAAACAAGTGAGTATTCATGGCGGCCTCATACGTTCGTAGAATAACCGGTTTACCCGATAAATCCTGCATGAGTTTTGCTGGAAATCTTGATGCTGCATAACGCGCCGGTATCATGGCAATTATTTTCACTTTTCTAGTTTATTGATTGATATTTCTTGTTTTTGACCTAGGTCGAAGTTTTCGGTATATGCTGAATATTATGACCAGAATAATGATTACCAAAAAAGCTGCTATTATTGGAGCGAAAATTGAAACTGCTGAAACCACTAGCGCCGTACCTGTTTCTACCGTCGATACTACAGGGTTTGCTATACCCCCTGTCGTTGCCGTGGAAGCTAATCGTGTTGTAGCCCCAGCGCCTTTTATTGCGGTTGCAGTACCCCCACCTGCAATAATTGCCAATGACCAAGTAACCACTGGATCCAAATTAGCAACTGTGGAAACCATAACAGCAGTACCTGCAATTGCTGCCAAGGGTATGGCAACACTGTCCAATAGATTATCTACCCATGGTATAAAATAGGCAAATATTTCAACTACGGTTGCCACTCCCAGGGTTATAACAGCTGCGAGGCTACCTATCCATTGCCAACTATCATTAAGCTCCCAAACCCCAAAATACGAAGCAAGACTCAATGCAAACAATGGCAAGAAAATCCGAAAACCTACTGATGCCGCCAATCCTACCCCTAAAAAAATACTAATAATAGTTTCCGAAGTCATTCTTAGATTGTTTAATACTAAAATAGGTTATTCCGAATCAAGAAAAAAATCAGATTTGAATCCTATCAAGTACAACTGTTTTTTTGCTCTTGTCACCGCAGTATACAACCAACGCAAATATTCTTTATCGATACCGTTGGGCAGATAGGGTTGTTCAACAAAAACGGTATTCCATTGCCCTCCTTGTGATTTATGACAGGTAATAGCGTAGGAGAATTTAACTTGCAATGCATTGAAGTATTTGTTGTTTTTTACGGCCAGGAACTTTTTGTATTTTGATTTTTCGTTGGCATAATCCTTCATGACTTCCTGGTACAATTTATTGCCATCTTCGTAAGATAATGATGGTGTAACTGCTTGAATGGTGTCTAGCAATAAAACCGTTTCGAAAGGACTCTGATTGGGATAATCGACCATTTTCACCTTTACCTCCGCGAATTTGAATCCGTATAATTCTTTTAAGCCATATATTTCAAGTACTTCGATAATATCACCATTGGCAATAAAACCAGCTTCTGAAGTAGGTTTTAACCAAAAATAGTTGTTTTTGACTACCATCATATAATCCCCAACAGCCAAATCGTTATCTAAATAAAGAATGCGACTACGAATATTCCCATTATACAGATTGGCCCTCTTATTTGAGCGTACAATGATGGTTGTTTCTTCTTTCCCTTCTTCCGAATACGAGGCGTCTATGGCCTCTTGAATTTCATAACCATCGACCAATCTAACAATATCTGAATACCCATCTACATCGAACTTGAAGTCATCAAAAAAAGTACCTTGCAATTGTTCTCTCAAAATGGTGGCATTTACCAATATCCCAGAATCCTCTGACTGTCGTACCACCTCATCCAATTCTAACCTGATTACTTCCTTATTATAGTTTAGAGAAAGTTTATCCTCATCCAAAGCCGGACTTAAATCCAAGTGAACCGGGGGTAACTGCGCCGTATCACCAATTAATATAAGCTTACAATTATGACCTGAGTAGGTAAACATTATTAAATCGTCTAACAAAGAACCGTTTTCAAACAATTTGGAATCGGCTGGAGTATCAGGAATCATTGATGCCTCATCGACAATAAAAATGGTATTCCTATGTTTATTCGGAGCCATTACAAACTTAACCCCGCCCCCACTTTGTTTTTTAGGAAAATATATTTTTCTATGAATCGTAAAAGCCTGAGTTTTGGAATAATTAGACATTACTTTGGCCGCTCTTCCTGTTGGCGCCATCAAAACGGATTTCAAAGTTGTTTTCCATAAACTATTTACTAGGGTACCCACTATGGTCGTTTTTCCGGTACCCGCAAATCCCTTAAGTAAAAAAAGCTGTTCCTTTTCATTTGAAAGTACATAACTGGCCAATTGCTGCAACGCAACCGACTGTTTATGTGTAGGTTCATGAGGAAATTTCTCTTTAAGAATTTTGTAAAATGATGACGGGGTAATCGTACTCATAGACATCAAATATAATCATGATTATCGGGTCTTGACATGTTTGAAGTATTAATCTGGAATTATTCCAAATATCAATTACTTGAATTACAATACAATAATCCGTAATTAAGTTATCTTTAGATTGAAGTTTGATACGTAATTATTTTACGCATATACTATTAGGTTTATTTTTAAAAATAATATCCTATAAATCCAACCATAAAATATTAGGCAGTTTGCAAAAAAATTGTAGATTTGTGTTAACCACTAAATTATAATTAATACACACAAAATGAAGACCATTATACAAATTGTACTTTGGATTGCTTGTATCGGTTTCGGATATCTTATTTATCAATCGGTAACAGGACCCATCCAGTTTAAAAAAATAAAGCAAGAACGCTTTGGAAAGGTAGTATCTAAATTAAAGGACATTAGAGACGCCCAAGAAGCCTATAAAACTGTAACTGGTAAGTATGCAAATGATTTTAATAGTCTAATAAAATTTGTTGATACCGGTAAATATACAATTACGCAACAAAGGGATTCCTCATATATGGAAATGGACAAAACCTATGGCATTGAGCTTCTAAAAGAAGTTAAAATCATAGATACTCTAGGTTTTGTTTCCGTAAAGGATTCATTGTTTAAAAATGATGATCGCTATAAAAGCTTAATGAATGTTCCCGGTGCTACCGCTGGTGAAAAGTTTGAAATGAAATCTGCCATTATTGACAAAGGTGGCTATAAAGCTCCTGTTTTTGAAGCCAAGGTAGAAAAGAAAGTAGTATTGTCTGATCAACCTAAAGACCTATTAGATCGCGAAAATGCACAAATAAGTGTTGAAGAGATTAACGGTAGTGTCATTAAAGTTGGGTCTTTAGAACAAGTTAGCACAAGCGGCAACTGGCCTCCAATCTATGACAAAAAGAAAAGCAAATAGTACTATAGGCAATTCTATTGAAAATTTCCATAAACTGTCCATTCAAGTGAGCTTGAATGGACTTTCTTTTTGCACTCTTGATACCATCAGTAACATCATCTTGAATTCAGATCGATTGACCTTTGAAAAAAGTCTTTCACCCAATGAACTGCAAGAAAATCTCAAGTCACTTTTTGAGAAGCACGATTTAGTTAACAAAAAGTTTTCAGAGGTAATTGTAGTGCATAGCAATGGCCTTTTCAGTTTTGTTCCAAAATCGCTGTTTGATGTTAATGAAATGGCGAACTATCTAAAATTCAATGCAAAGATTCTTGCCAACGATCATATTGCCTATGATGAATTGGAAAATTATGATATGGTAAATGTCTATGTCCCATTTGTGAACATAAACAATTATATTTTCGATTTATTCGGGGAATTTGAATACAAACACAACGGTACTGTTTTGGTACAAACCTTATTGAATAGTACCATTTCCATCAAAGAACCTACCTCTTATGTTTATGTTTCTGAAAACCAAATGGATATATGCATTTTAGCCCAGAAAAAATTGCTCCTATATAATAGTTATATATATAATACCAAGGAAGACTTTATCTATTACCTACTCTTTACTATGGAACAGTTGAAGTTAGATACCGAAACTACTAAATTAAAGCTGTTCGGTTCTATAGAAGAAGGTGACCCCATTTACAGGCTTTGCTACCAATACGTAAAAAATATATCTATTTTTAAACCGTCTATCACCTCTTATCCAATCGAAAAATCCAACCAAAGTCCAATTGATTTTACTGTTTTAAGTGTCCTATAATGCGAATTATCTCTGGCAAGCATAAAGGTAAAAGGATAATGGCCCCTAAAAAGCTTCCCGTTCGTCCTACTACAGATATGGCCAAAGAAGCCCTATTCAATATCCTGAACAATACTTATTATTTTGAGGATATATCGTTAATTGACCTATTCGCAGGTACTGGTAATATTAGTTTTGAATTTGCCTCAAGAGGTACCCATAAGATTGTTGCTGTAGATTCGGACTACGGATGTATAAAATTCATTGACAAAATCTCAAATGAACTTGATTTAGGTATCTCAACTATTAAAAACGATGTTTTTGGATTCTTGCAAAAGGCAACTCTGAAAGCAGATATTATTTTTGCGGACCCTCCTTATAATCTTCCATTGGAAGATTTTGAAAAAATCGCAAAATTGGTGTTCAATAACGATATGTTGTTGGATGGTGGCATATTGATCATAGAACATTCAAAGGATACAGATCTTTCGCAAATGGAAAATTATAGCAACCATAGGAGATATGGAGGAAGTGTTTTTAGTTTTTTTGGGAAAAATGATCAGCATTAAATAATTTCACAATACGAAATCAATCGGTTAAATACCTTATTTTTAAACTTAATCAAAATTACTTTAATTCCTTTTACAAATGGAAAGAAGAAAATTTATTAATAAATCACTAATTGGTGCAAGTGCAGCCGTTTTCACCGGAGCAAGTTCATATGCCAATGAACCTAGGCAAAACCCTAAGGTCTCGGATTCAATAAAATTACGATCAATTACAAAAGATATTGCACCTATTTCCATTGAGGAATTAAAAGGAAGGATCATAAAGGCGCAAGGACTAATGTTAGAGCATGGTATAAACGCCTTACTGCTGGATGCCGGCACTTCATTAACATATTTTACCGGAATCCCATGGTGGCCAAGTGAACGCCCCCTTGTTGCCGTTATTCCATCTTCTGGGGAAATCTGTTATATATGCCCTGGTTTTGAAGAAGAACGCCTGCATGAAATTATTAAGCTTGGTGGTAAAGTTTATGCTTGGCAGGAAGACGAAAGTCCGTTTGAAAAAATCGTTTTAGCCCTCAAGGAATCAAATATCTCCAATGGTCGAATAGGCATCGAAGAACGATTGCGGTTTTTTATCTATAATGGTATAAAAAAAGTAGCCCCACACCTAGAATACGTTAGCGGGGATCCAATAACCATCCCATGTAGAATTATAAAAACACCTGCCGAAATAGCCTTAATGCAAAGGGCGACCAATATAACAATCGAAGCAATTAAAATAGGTTTTCAAAGCTTAAAGGAGGGCTCAAGTCCATCGGTTTTTTCCATGGCAGTGGCTAAAGCACATAGGGATTTGGGTGCGAATCACGAATTTGCCATGGCAAACTTTGCAGAAGCTTCAGCCTTTCCGCATGGAAGTAGCAAACCTCAGATTTTGAAAAAAGGCGATGTAGTTCTAGTAGATTGTGGTTGTACTGTACAAGGTTACAATTCCGATATTAGTAGGACCATCGTTTTTGGGGTGGCACCTACTGTACGACAGCAAGAAATATGGGATTTGGAAAAAAGAGCCCAGGCTGCTGGTTTTGAGGCTGCAAAAGTCGGAGCTCCACTACATAATGTAGATGCTGCCGCCCGAAAAGTTTTAACCGATGCTGGTTTTGGCCCAGGCTATAAACTTCCAGGGTTACCTCATAGAACAGGTCATGGAATTGGTATGGATGGGCATGAATGGGGGAATGCCGTTAGAAACAACCAAAGAATAATAGAACCTGGTATGTGTTTTAGTATAGAACCCAATATTTCTATAGTGGGCGAATTTGGTGTGAGATTAGAGGATTGCGTATATATAAGCAACGAAGGGGCGAAATGGTTCTCCGAACCAAGTCCGTCAATACACCAACCTTTTGTTTAAGAGGTAGAAAAATAAAAAGCAGGTCATAAGCCGGATTCTGTAAGGCCATAAAGACCCTCCTTATCATTTATCTGGACCTTTGGTTGCCCAAAGGCTCTAACCGCCTACCCTTCAGCTTGGGCGTGCAGCCCTCAAACACTGATTTACATGACGTTTCACCGCATAGAGTTTACCTGATTTCACTACAGCATTACCTGTACATTCTTTCTGTTGCACTTGTCCGTCCGCCAAATGGCGGAGACGGGTGTTACCCGCTATGCTGCACTATGGTGTCCGGACTTTCCTCCATTCGCCTAAGGCGAACAGCGATAAGGTGACCTGCATTGTGCAAAGTTAGGCCAATTGTTGATAAAAATGTCTTATAACTATCTTAAATCAACGTCTTAATACGATGCTATTTTTATATTTGTAAAGAAGCCATGGTATGGGAATTAATGCCTGTTAATAATAGAATAATTTGGAGCCTTTCATAGTATCAGCACGTAAGTACAGACCACAGACCTTTAAGGATGTTGTGGGGCAACAAGCTATTACCAATACATTACTGAATGCTATTGAAAACAACCATTTAGCACAGGCTTTACTATTCTGTGGCCCAAGGGGAGTAGGCAAAACCACTTGTGCACGTATCTTGGCAAAACAAATTAACCAAGATGGCACTACCCGTGAGGATGAGGATTTTGCTTTTAATATTTTTGAGCTGGATGCGGCTTCGAACAATTCAGTGGATGATATCCGAAATTTAATAGATCAAGTTCGTATTCCTCCCCAAGTAGGCAAATACAAGGTGTACATAATTGATGAAGTACATATGCTCTCCCAATCTGCCTTCAATGCCTTTTTAAAGACCTTGGAAGAGCCACCCAAACATGCCATTTTTATATTGGCAACTACTGAGAAACATAAAATTATACCGACCATATTATCCCGTTGTCAAATATTTGATTTTAAAAGAATTACAGTAAAAGACGCAGCGGAGTACTTAAAGTTAATTGCTGAAAATCAAGGTATTGAAGCAGATGATGATGCATTGCATATTATTGCCCAAAAAGCAGATGGCGCCATGCGGGATGCCCTTTCTATTTTTGATCGTGTAGTAAGTTTTTCAGGTAAAAAGTTGACGCGAAAAGCAGTTACCGAAAACCTGAATGTATTGGATTATGACACTTATTTTAAAGCGACAAAATTAATACTGCAACATAATATTCCCGGATTATTACTTCTATTCAATGAAACATTGTCATTAGGTTTTGAAGGTCATCACTTTATCAGTGGACTCGCCTCGCATTTTAGGGATTTAATGGTATGCCAACACCAAGAGACCATTGATCTTTTGGAAGTAGGTGAGGATGCAAAAAAGAACTATTTAGAGCAGTCAAAAAAGACCTCAAGTTCATTTCTGATCCAAGCATTGAATATTGCCAATGACTGTGATCTAAAATATAAAGCCAGTAAAAATCAACGTCTTTTAGTTGAACTTTCCTTAATGAAACTCGCCTCGATTGATTTTGAAGGTGAAAAAAAAATCCTGAATCGGTAGCATTACAAAATAGTATTATCGAATTTATAGCTCCTGCTTCATTCTTTAAAACCAACACCTCTTCAAATTCTTTACCAAATCAGCAAAAAGAAGCACCTAAGGTTGAAACCGAAACTGCCCAAACTCAAGAAAACAATATCCCAAAAAATGGGCATAATGAAAAAAGAGGGATTGAAATTGCACAGGTGAAACATGACCCACAAATAGAAACCCTGATACAACCCGAAATACCGGAGGCTAATCCGGCTAAAAACATCAGTATAGAAAAAGGAACAAAAAGAGTTTCGGGTCTATCAATTTCAAGTTTAAAAGCCAAAAAACAGCACCAAATCAATAAAATAGAAGTTGTTCTTGATGAAAGTACTTTGCCTAAAGAACCCTTGAAAGAAGAGGAAATGCAGAAACACTGGGCAGACTTTATAAAAAAAATAGATGACGAGGGACGAAAAATAATGGCGTCAACCCTTAATACAGACGTTCCAAAACTAATTAATGAAAATACAATTTGGATAGAATTACCCAATAGTACCATGAAAAAGGAAATCGAGCGAGAGAAATATGACCTAATTGAATTTCTTAAATCAAAACTCAATAATCATTTCATAAACCTAAAAATTACGGTTAACGAGGAAATCGCAAAAAATTTCGCTTTTACGCCTGAGGAAAAGTATCAAAAATTAAGGGAGAAAAACCCGGCCATTGATATTCTAAGAAAAGAGTTCGATTTAGATCTTTGATTTTTGTTTTAACCAGCTTCCCAATGTATATACGAACATTACCATTGCCTTTATCAACAAGCCACATGCCTCTCTAGCTTCTTCAATATTTTTTATATTACCCTCCCCTATTGTAAATCCTTCAAAATTTTCCGGAAAAAGGTATAAAAATCCAATTGAACTTAGAATACCCAAAACAAGGGGTATCCCAAAAGATAATTTATCAAAAATAAAACCAATGGAAACGATAGCCGCTAAGGTGTATATGAAAATCCAAAGTAATGGATCGGGGTCGTTGTATTGGAGAATCGCGGAAATTAAAAATAAAACTGCGAAAATCCATCCGAAGTATTTAAAGAAATAACCCATTCAACAAATATAATTATCATATTTTGATTGGGACTATAATCATATTACTTTTGAATTCTAATTTCTAAGTTATGCTAGGCCTTAAACTACCTACAGATCCCAGATGGGTGAATATTGTAGAAAAAAATATCGATGAAATACTAACAGACCATGCCTATTGCGAACAGAAAGCGGCCAGTACTGCCATTTCCTTGATTGTCTCTTTTCCGGAGTATACAGAACTTACCCAAGAGATGATTGCCCTTTCACGTGAGGAAATGGGGCATTTTAAAATGGTACATGACCTGATAATTGAACGTGGCCAAACATTAGGCCGTGATCGAAAAGATGAATATGTTATTCAACTGCTAAAATTCTTCCCCAAAGGTGGGAGCAGAACAACCCAATTAGTACACAGGCTATTATATGCCGCACTGATCGAAGCGAGAAGCTGTGAACGTTTTCGTTTACTTTCGGAACAATTAAAAGATAAAAAATTGGCCGATTTCTATCATAAACTAATGATTAGCGAAGCCAGCCACTATAGCATGTTCCTAAAGTTCGCACGCCAGTATGGAAATCGCGATGAAGTAGATAAAAAATGGCAAGATCTTTTAGATTACGAAGCCGAAATAATGAAGGGTTTAGGCAAAAAAGAAAGCGTACATGGTTAACACAAAGAGTGTCGGCAGATTTTATTTTTTCGAGTAATACAAAGTTTTTATAATCCCATCGGAAAGTCCAATTTTGGGTACATGTATTTTTTTGGCGCCACTCCATTTAGCGGCTGAAAGAAAAATTCGAGTAGCGGGTATAATTACATCTGCCCTATCCGGGTTAAGCCCCAATTCTGAAATACGATCCTCATAACTTAAGCTCTCCAAAAATCGATATTGGGCATTTAGCCATACATAAGAAAGTGCTTCACCTTCTTTTCTACCTGACATTTTGTGCAATTTATTTATATTTCCGCCAGATCCAATAATGGAGATTTTGGGAATATTCAAAACATTCTGTTTAATCCAAGCCTCCAATTTTTTCCAAGTTTCCTCGCCAACCATATTATTCAATAATCTTACGGTTCCCAATTCAAAAGATTTGGATACTGACACATTACCTTCAGTAAAGAAAGTAAATTCTGTACTACCTCCACCAACATCAATATAAAGATAAGACTGGTCTTTCTGTAATAATTGTTTTAAATCAGTAGACGCTATTATTTCAGCTTCCCTTTCACCATCTATCAATTCAATTTTGATTCCTGATTCCTTTTCAATTTGTTCAATGATCTCTAGCCCATTGCTAGCTTCACGCATTGCCGATGTGGCACATGCCATATATTTTTCAACCCGGTTAACCTCCATTAAAAGTAGGAATGCCTTCATTGTTTTATTGATTCGTATAGAATTTTCGTCTGATATCTTACCCGACTTAAAAGAGTCTTCACCCAAACGAACCGGTACGCGAACCAACTCACTTTTACTGAACAGTGTCTTTTTGCCTTTTTCCTCAATAACATTATTTATAAGCAACCGTATGGCGTTAGATCCAATATCTATGGCAGCGAACTTTCGTACCCTCACGTCTTAAATATTTAATATTTTAATTTATTGAGATAATAATCGTACATAGCGAATTGGGAACGTACTTTGGGGTTGTTGTTTTTTCTATATGCATTATCATGTTTCTCCGAAAAAACACGGGCTTTAACATTATCGCACCAGGATATTTCAAAAGTATCGATTAATTCTTGCTTAACATCCTCATCGTACATTTGACAACCCACTTCAACACGATTATCCAGATTACGGGTCATCCAATCCGCAGAAGAAATATGTACTATTGGATTCCCTTGATTGCCAAAAATAAATAACCTTGGATGTTCTAAAAATTTGTCAACTACGCTTATTGCTTCAATATTTTCGCTCATTCCCCTTATTCCAGGTATAAGACAACATATGCCTCTAATTATCAATTGTATTTTCACCCCTGCACTACTTGCTTCATATAATTTATCAACCATTTCATAAGATGTGAAACTGTTCATTTTGATTTTTATATAAGCATCCAATCCTGCCTTGGCATTCTTTATTTCTATGTCAATGAGATTTTTGAAAAAGCTTTTTGTATAATGTGGGGATACTACCAAATGCTTGTACTTAGTGATTTTATAAGTAGTTTTAAAAAAATCAAAAACCTTACTTAACTCTTTCAATATAGGTTCGTTCGCAGTAAATAAAGTATAATCAGTATAAATACGAGCGGTAGATTCATTGAAATTGCCAGTACTGATAAAACCATAACGTTTTATCTTTTCACCTTCCTCACGCTCGATTACACATATTTTACTATGCACCTTTAGGCCAGGTACCCCAAAAATCAACTCCACTCCTTCTGCCTGTAATTGCTCTGCATACTGGATATTCGCCTGCTCATCAAAACGTGCCCTTAGTTCAATCTGCATGGTTACCTGTTTACCATTTTTAACCGCATTAACCAAGGAAGCAGCCACCTGTGAATTGTTTGCCAGACGGTATACTGTTATTTTAATGCTTCTCACTTTAGGATCTAGCGCCGCTTCTTTCAAGAATTTTATCACATACGAAAATGTATGATATGGTGTGTATTGTAAATAGTCCTTTTTGGCGATACTTTCAAATAAACTGCCCTCTAAACTAAGACCTTTAATTGGTAGTGGTTCTATGCTGTCGTACATTAGATCATGTCTTCCCAAACTAGGGAAACCCATATAGTCCCTTCTATTGTGATATCGCCCTCCGGGAATGACACTATCATTACCAGCAATATCCATTTTTTCTTTTAGAAATTGCAATGTATCGTTTGCAATACCTTTATCATAAACAAAACGTACTGGATCACTGATTTTTCTACCCTCAACGCTTGATGAGATTTTTTCAATAAAACTTTTACTTAAGTCGCTGTCAATATCCAACTCGGCATCACGTGTAATCTTGATCATATGTGCCGTTATGGATTTATAGGAAAACATAGTGAAAATACTTCTTAAAGAGTACCTGATTAAATCATCCAGAATTATTATATAATCTTTATCATCTGACCTCGGCAAAACGATAAATCGATCAATGCCTTTTGGTATTTCAATTAAGGCATACTTAATGTTCTTACTATTTTTATTTTGTGTCCCTATCTCAGGGATAAGCACAATTTTTATTGCCAGGTATGCAGCAGTATCTTTTAATGTCGGGAATTCGGTGAGATCATTCAATATAATCGTCATCAATACCGGACTTATTTTTTGGATAAAGTAATTTTTTATGAAATCTACATGTGATTCACCGATTTGGGTTTCATCAATAATGAAAATATTGTGTGCTTCAAGCTCTTTCTCTATACTTGTAAGAATATTGAGGCTTTTGGCCTGTTGCTTAATCACAATTTTTGTAATTTCTTCCAGAAGATCTTTTGCTTTTTCCCCACCAAGGGCACTTTTACCAGTTTTTCCTGCCTCAACAATACGTTTTACCGTGGCATATCTAACCTTGAAGAATTCATCCAGATTATTCGAGAATATCCCTAAAAACCTCAATCGCTCAATAAGTGGAACATTTTTATCGGCACTTTCCTGCAATACCCGTTCATTGAAACTTAACCAACTTATCTCACGATTTATATATTGATATTTGGTCTTATTCATTTTTTTAAATGTTTTGGGAAAATAGTCTGATTTGTAACTCCGTTTTCAATTAAGTCCCAACGGTCGGTATCAAATGTAATTTGCACTAATCCGCTAGTCGGCACATTGTCTATATGTAAATTGCCGAGGGTATTGGCCAAGTGGGTAAATGCATGATTATGGCCAAAAATCATTACCGTTTCCAATGAATCCTCTAAACTTTTTATAAAATGAAGTACATAATCCCCAGAAAAATCATAAAGCTCATTGGTAATTTCAAATTGACTGAAAGGAAAGTTTAGATTACGTAAAAAAATCATACAAGTGTGCAAAGCCCTATTGGCCGGACTCGAATATATGGCATCGATTTCAACACCTTGTTGTTTGAAAGAATCGACCACTTTATGACCATCGTTAATACCTCTTTCCAATAAAGGCCTATCCTTATCGTTTACCGAATATTCCCAAGATGATTTGCCATGCCTTACCAAAATCAATGTTTTCATGCATTCAATATTTTATTAAACTACTTTGTACTATATATGCTTAAGGAAAATTTCAAATCCCAAGTAACAAATTGCAACAGATTATAACGCAAAGAACACAAAAGTATATCGTATAAAGGTCCCAATGACAATTTCATCAAACCCTTAATTAAGACTTCTACCCCCCCATACTTAGATTTCGACCTACCTTCGATATTATTGGGGAACCACGCTCAATCCAAAAAAAACCATACTCCCAACTTCTAATTTCCAATTTTCCTTCAAGGAGCCAAACGCTCTATTTTCCAATCATAATCATCCTGTAACGTATATCTAATTCTATCATGCAATCTATTGGGTCTTCCTTGCCAAAATTCCATGGATACTGGTCTTACTAAATAGCCGCCCCAAAAGACAGGCCTTGGGATTTCTTTTCCTTCAAATTCTTTCTCTAATTGCTTCAACTTCTTGTCTAAAACCTCCCTTGACGGAATAACTTTGCTTTGTTCTGAAACAATGGCTCCCAATTTACTGCCTTCAGGTCGTGACTCAAAATAGCCGTCCGATAAATTTCCAGCAATTTTTTCTGCGGTACCCTTAATTATTATTTGTCGCTCCATACTGTGCCAAAAAAAAGAAATACAAACGTTCGGGTTTACCGCAATTGCCTTACCCTTCTCGCTTTCATAATTGGTATAAAATATAAAACCTTCAAATGTATATTTTTTAAGCAGCACCACCCTATTCTTTGGGAAACCATCTAAACCAATTGTTGAAATGGTCATTGTATTATGTTCATCCAAACTATCTGATTTCTCTACTTCATAAAACCATTTTTGAAATAGCTCCATAGGATTATCTGAAATAGCGCCCTCGGTCAAGGAGCTTTTTTCATATGTTTTTCTATAGTTGCCTAGATCCTTTTGCATTGTTTTTAATCTTGAAACAAGATAAACAAAGTTCCGTAAAAGATAGGAGATTGGGAAGTCTTAAGACACTTTTATGAAGATATGGATATATGTTCTGATTCTGACAAGACCACGTCAGTGCTGTAATAAAGGAAATCTTAAATTTCAAATATTTTTCCATCGTCGGCCAGTTCAACCTTTTGGAATATTTCAAGGGCTTCTTCCTTAAATAGTTCTATTGATTTATAACGTGTGGAATAGTGGCCAAGAATAAGGCTACCTACCCCGGCTTTCTTAGCAATAGTGGCCGCCTGCTTTGCTGTGGCGTGCTTTGTCTTTATTGACAATTGTGCTTCGGATTCCAGAAATGTTGATTCGTGATAAAGTACATCCGCATTTTTAATTTGTTCTATGATTTCAGGATAAAACCCTGTATCACTGCAGTAGGCATAACTTTTAGGTTTGGGTGGGTCGAATGTGAGTTTTTTATTGGAAATGATTGTACCATTGTCGAAAGTAAAATCCTTACCATTTTTAATATTTTGAAAATAGCATTTATCAATCTTATATTTTGCTACTGCTTCGATATTCAATTTACGTTCGGCCGGTTTTTCCTTGAATAAAAACCCATTTGTATATATTCTATGGTTTAAAGGTATGGTCTCAACAGTGACTTTTTCATCCTCAAATATCAATTGGGGTTCTTTTGAATTAAGTTCATGAAATATCAAGGGATAATTGGTCCAAGAATCCCCTAATTTCAATAAAAGGGTTATGGCTTCCTTTATACCCTTAGGACCGTAAATGTGCATCGTTTTTTCCCTACCCAGCAAGCGAAAAGTAGAAATTAATCCAGGTAATCCAAAAAAATGGTCACCATGCAAGTGTGAAATGAAAATATGGTTTATTCGAGAAAACTTTATTTTGTTTTTTCTTAGCTGCACTTGCGTCCCCTCCCCACAGTCTATTAGAAACAAATGGTTTTTTACTTCCAATATCTGGGAAGTAGGATTGGTCAATGTACGAGGGGTAGCAGCATAACAACCTAGAATATTTAGTCTCATTAATTCAGAATTGTGAATTCAGAATTCTGAATTCTTAATTACTATAAATCCAGATCTCTTTCTATTTCTTCCATTTCTATAATATCCTTAGCTTCTTGGATTGTAGGCACCACACATATTTCCTCTGGCACCTCTTCAAAGGACACCTTATTGGTTACCAAAACAAAAGATTTCATTGATGCCCTATGCTCATTGGAAATTTGTAGGAACTCCAAAACATCCCCAGCCGAAAGCTTCGAAAATGAAAAGAGATTAATGATTAAATTATCATTTTTTATTTTGGGATAAGCCTTGATCAGGTTTTCCAAAAAATTAAGTAGCGATATGTTTTCTTGGAAAATTATCGTTGTAGTACCATCTTTATCGAAAATCATACAATACTATTTTATTTTTGAAGCCAATAAATAAATGGTTGCCATACGTATGGCAACTCCATTTTCAACTTGATTCAGTATTATCGATTGTTTGGAATCAGCTACATCGCTCGTAATCTCGACCCCTCTATTTATAGGTCCCGGGTGCATTATCACTATTTCCTTATCCAAAGAATCCAAAAGAGCTTTATTTACCCCGAATTGCTGGGTGTATTCCCTTGTTGTTGGAAAATAGTTGATATCCAATCGTTCATTTTGAATACGTAACATATTGGCGACATCGCACCAATTTAAAGCTTTTCGTAAATCTGATTCAAATTCTACCCCCAAAGATTCAATATACTTTGGTATAAGGGTTTTTGGACCACAAACCTTTACCTTGGCACCCTGTAATTTTAGGGCGAAAATGTTCGATAACGCCACTCTGGAATGTAAGATATCTCCAATAATAACAACTTTCTTACCTGCAACATCCCCTAATTTCTCTCTAATGGAATAAGAATCCAACAATGCTTGTGTGGGGTGCTCATGTGCCCCATCGCCAGCGTTGATAATGGAAGCATTCACATTTTTTGATAAGAATATACCTGCTCCTTCATTAGGATGGCGCATTACCACCATATCGACCTTCATAGAAAGTATATTATTGACCGTATCGATCAAAGTCTCACCTTTTTTAACAGAGGATTGTCCAGCTGAAAAGTTAATGACATCTGCCGATAATCTTTTTTCAGCGAGCTCAAAGGATAGTCTTGTCCTGGTACTGTTCTCAAAAAAAATGTTGGCTATGGTAATGTCCCTTAAGGAAGGTACTTTTTTTATGGAACGATTAATAACTTCCTTGAAATGATCTGCAGTTTCTAAAATGAGTTGTATATCCTTTTCATTTAGATATTTTATTCCCAATAAGTGTTTTACACTTAGCTCGCTCATTGTTATTTATTTATCAAATAGATTTTATCCTCCCCATCATTTTCCTTCCACATAACCTTTACTTTTTCGTCATTAATGGCATCAACTTGTCTTCCCCTATAGTTGGGTTGAATTGGCAGATGCCTACTAAAACGCCTATCGATCAAGGTTAATAATTCTATTTCTGAAGGTCTGCCAAAAGATTGGATTGCTGTCAAAGCAGCCCTTATACTTCGTCCTGTAAACAATACATCATCAATCAAGACCACTTTTTTATCCTCGACCAAAAAATCGATTTTAGTTTGGGTTGCCTCTAAGGTTTTCTCACCTCTTCTAAAATCATCCCTATAAAAAGTAATATCCAAGAAACCTACATCTATATGTTTAACACCATAATCCTCACGAAGTATCTTGGTAAGCCTTTCTGCAACGAAAGTTCCTCTTGGCTGTATGCCAATAAGTACAGTATCTGAAAAATCGAGATGATTTTCAAGTAGTTGGCAAGCCAATCGATGAAGGATGATGTTAATTTCTTTTGAGGAGAGTAGTACTTTTTGACTCATATATAGGCCATCAACACTTTTGAATAGCAAAAATAGGGAATTCTAACTAAATAATCATTTACACATTTGAAACAAAAACAAAAAAGCCCTGACGATACCGTCAGGGCTTTTAGATTCCCATTATCCACAGGAATAATAATTTGATAAATGCTTATTTCTTTTTAGAATTAGCTTCCATTTTATCTTTTAACGCCTGTAATTGCTCGTTGGCATCACCTAAAGTAGGTTTAGCTTCCTCGGCACTAGCTGCTTGTCTTTTGACAGCTGCTTTTACATTACGTTTTTCCTCTTCCCTAAAGATAGCGGTATGACTTGCAACCACACGTTTAAAATCTTTATTGAATTCTATGATTTTAAATTCAGCTTCTTCGCCTTTGACCAATTTTTTACCATCTTCTTTTTCAAGATGACGTTGTGGTACAAATGCAGTGATATCCTCATTAAAGTCAATAGTGGCACCTTTATCCACAATTTCAGTGATTGATCCTTTGTGAATGGTATCAACAGCAAATTCGCTTTCGTATTTGTCCCATGGGTTTTCGGTAGTCTGCTTGTGACCTAAACTCAGTTTACGTCCTTCAACATCAAGCTCTAATACCTCAACTTCCAAAATATCACCTACACTGACAAATTCTGACGGGTGTTTTATTTTCTTAGTCCAAGAAAGGTCTGAAATATAAATCAAACCATCAATTCCTTCCTCTAATTCCAAAAATACCCCAAAATTGGTAAAGTTTCTAACGATACCTTTATGTCTAGAACCTACAGGGTACTTAGTCGTGATATCGGTCCATGGATCTGGGGTCAATTGTTTTATGCCCAAAGACATTTTACGATCTTCCCTATCCAAAGTCAATACTACTGCTTCTATCTCATCACCAACTTTGACGAAATCCTGAGCGGAACGCAAGTGGGTTGACCATGACATTTCAGAAACATGGATTAATCCTTCTACACCTTCAACAACTTCGATAAACGCACCATAATCGGCAATAACAACTACTTTACCTTTTACCTTGTCACCAATTTTGATGTCTTCGCTCAAAGCATCCCAAGGATGTTTTTCTAATTGCTTAAGACCTAATTGTATTCTTGATTTATTTTCATCAAAATCCAAGATTACAACATTCAATTTTTGGTCTAGTTCAACAACCTCATTTGGGTGGTTGATCCTGCTCCAGGAAAGGTCTGTGATATGTACCAAACCATCTACGCCTCCTAGATCTATAAAGACACCGTAAGAAGTAATGTTTTTAACAACACCTTCCAAGACCTGTCCTTTTTCCAATTGACTTATAATCTCTTTTTTCTGTTCTTCAATATCAGCCTCGATCAACGCTTTATGTGAAACAACAACATTTTTGAATTCATGGTTGATCTTAACCACTTTGAATTCCATAGTTTTATTCACATATTGATCGTAATCCCTAATTGGTTTCACATCGATTTGGGAACCTGGCAAGAAAGCTTCAATGCCGAACACGTCGACAATCATTCCTCCTTTAGTTCTGCATTTTACAAAACCACTAACGATTTCCTCTTTTTCACAAGCTGCATTCACCCTTTCCCAAGCCATGATAGTCCTGGCCTTTCTGTGGGATAACACCAATTGACCACTTTTATCCTCACGGATGTCAATCAATACTTCTACCTTATCACCTACCTTTAAATTCGGGTTATAACGAAATTCGTTTAACGAGATTACTCCTTCAGATTTTGCATTGATATCTATAATCGCCTCACGTTCGGTCAAATACACAACGGTACCTTGCACAACCTCTGCATCTGCGGTATCGACAAAATTTTCGGCAACTAATTTTTCAAATTCCTCTAATTTAGAGTCATCAACACGTTCAATGCCTTGTTCGTACTTTTCCCAGTTAAAATTTTCTAAAAACTCCTTTGGATCTTGTACGGGCGTCTCAACCTTGGTTTCTGGGGCAACCTCAGTAACTTCTTCTACTGATGTCGTTTCTTGGATAGCTTCAGTAGTTTCCTCTACTGCTTTTGTTGCTTTTTCTTCAGCCATTTGCTGATTTAAATTTGTATTCCGTGATGCTACAAGAGTTAAACAAAACTCACGGAAGATGTTATTAAAAAATTATATCGTTCCTTTTTTCTCTTGATTCTTTGTAAAAAAGGAGTGCAAAAATACGCTTTTAATATCTATTTACAAACTGTTCGCAAAGGAAGATTTTGCAGGCAGTAGTATTTTTCTGTTTTCTTCGTGAAATAGTGCATTAATTATTATCTTCACATTCATAAATATTAACCGTAAATAAATATCAAGCATGAGCGTAAAAGCAAAATACCAAGCAGTTTTAGACCTTGGTGAACAATTAGGTATCAAAGATGGGAACGTTACCGAAGAAAATGGAGTATTGAAAATCAAAGGTCAGGCCAACACCCAATATGAGAAAAATCTATTGTGGGATAAGATCAAGAAAATAGGTGGAGATCACCCAACTGATTTGAAAGCAAATATAACTGTAGGGGACCAGTCGGTTTTTCACAGACACATTGTAAAAAGTGGGGAGTCTTTAAGCAAAATAGCTAAGCACTATTATGGGGATCCTATGAAATACAAGCAAATTTTTGCTGCTAACACCAAAATTTTGAAAAATCCGGATGTAATCCATCCTGATCAAGTATTGGTTATTCCAAATCCATAATTAAAATACGAAACCATTATTTATTAAAAAGACGTTCATTGAACGTCTTTTTTTTGTTTCTCTATTACGCGTTTTGAAAAATCCAGGACTCTATTAAACTGATCTTCCAGTCCCATATCACTATTATCGAACACAATGGCATCATCTGCTTTTTTCAATGGTGAAATTTCCCTATGGGAATCAATATGGTCTCTTTGCTGTACGTTCTTGAGCACATCGTCATATTCAACATCCTCACCTTTATCCAGCAATTCCTTATATCTTCTGGTTGCCCTTTTCTCAGGGGAAGCGGTCATGAATATCTTTAATTCGGCCTTAGGGAATACCACTGTCCCAATATCCCTTCCATCCATAACTATACCCTTATCCAACCCCATTTTTTTTTGAATAAGTACCAACTTCTTCCTTACTTCCTCAATAGTTGCGACCTTACTCACCTGTCGCGATACTTTCATGGTCCTGATCTCCTTTTCCACATTGACATCGTTCAAGTACATTTCAGCAAACCCTAAATTATCATTGTAAACGAATTTGAGATCAATTTTCGGCAAGGAGGCCACCAAACCCTCAACATCATTTTTATCTTTGCCAATAAAGCCATTCTGAATACCATATAGGGTAACTGCCCGGTACATGGCCCCAGTATCAACATAAACATAACCAAGTGCCTTGGCCAATTGTTTGGCTATTGTACTTTTACCGGTTGATGAATATCCGTCAATGGCAATGGTTATTTTTCCCATGGAGTCAAAAATAAGCAGAAAATAGGAGTCTTAGTGAATTACAGCTTTTTTGCGTTCTTTACTTTTTGGTTTGTAATCGCCAAATCAATAACCTCACTCATGTCTGTGACATAATGGAAAGTGAGTCCTTTTAAATAGTTTTCCTTGATTTCAAGAATATCCTTTCTATTTTCCTCACTAAGAATCAATTCTTTGATCCTGGCTCGTTTTGCCGCTAGTATTTTCTCCTTTATGCCCCCAACAGGTAATACTTTACCACGTAAGGTAATCTCACCTGTCATTGCCAAACTTTTCTTTACTTTTTTCTGGGTAAATAAAGAAACCAATGATGTCAACATGGTTATTCCGGCACTTGGGCCATCTTTAGGAGTTGCACCTTCCGGTACATGGATATGAACATTGTATTTATCGAAAACGTCTGGGTCTATGCCAAAACTTTCCGCATTTGATTTAATATACTCCAAAGCAATAGTTGCGGACTCTTTCATGACTTTACCCAGGTTTCCGGTAATATTCAGGGTTCCCTTACCTTTTGATAAAATAGATTCGATGAAAAGTATATCGCCCCCAACACTTGTCCATGCAAGCCCGGTTACCACACCTGCAACCTCATTGTTCTCATATTTATCCCTCTCCATGCGTGCTGGTCCGAGTATTTTCTCTACATCCTCCTTGCTTATTTTGATATTATATTCCTCTTCAATTGCAATTGATTTGGCGGCATAACGAACCATTTTGGCAATTTGTTTTTCCAATGAACGTACTCCGGATTCCCTGGTATAGCCTTCTACGATTTTCTCTAATTGGGCTTTGCCTATTTTAAGGTCTTTTGACTCTAGTCCGTGCTCTTTCAACTGTTTGGGCAGTAAATGCCTTTTGGCAATTTCCACTTTCTCCTCAATGGTATAACCTGTAACATTTATAATCTCCATCCTATCCCTTAATGCAGGCTGAATGTTTGATAGACTATTGGCTGTTGCAATGAACATGACTTTGGAAAGGTCATAGTCCATTTCCAGGAAATTATCATGAAAATCACTGTTTTGTTCTGGATCCAATACTTCCAGCATTGCGGAGGAAGGATCACCTTGATGGCTACTTCCCAGTTTATCTATCTCATCTAAAATAAAAACGGGATTAGACGTTCCTGCCTTTCTAATACTTTGGATTATTCTGCCTGGCATAGCACCGATATAGGTTTTTCTATGGCCACGAATCTCGGCTTCATCGCGCATACCACCCAAAGACATACGTACATATTTCCTTCCAAGTGCTTCAGCAACGGATTTTCCCAAAGAGGTCTTACCAACTCCTGGAGGCCCATAAAGACATAAAATCGGTGACTTCATATCATTGCGAAGTTTCAACACCGCTAAATATTCAATAATTCTTCTTTTTACATCCTCAAGACCATAATGATCTCGGTCTAATATCTTTTGGGCCCTTTTTAAATCGAATTTATCTTGTGAAAATTCATTCCATGGAAGTTCAAGGAACAGATCTAAGTAATTTCTTTGAATTGAATATTCTGCAACTTGCGGATTCATTCGTTTAATCTTGGCCAATTCCTTTTCAAAATGCTCGGCGACCTTGGCATCCCATTTTTTATCCTTGGCCTTTAACTGCATTTCACTGATTTCCTCATCATAGGAAACCCCACCCAATTCTTCCTGAATGGTCTTCATCTGTTGATGTAAAAAATACTCGCGCTGCTGTTGGTCCAAATCACTACGGACTTTGGATTGAATATCGTTCTTCAACTCTAATCTTTGCAATTCAACATTCATGTATTTTAATGTCGCAAGTGCCCTATCACGAAGATTTCCTATTTCCAATAAATCTTGCTTTTCCTGAACATCTAAATTGAGGTTGGAAGAAACAAAATTTATAAGAAATGAATTGCTCTGTATATTTTTAATCGCAAAAGAAGCCTCACTTGGTATATTGGGATTATCCCTAATAATCTTCAATGCCAAGTCTTTAATTGACTCTATTATAGCCAAAAATTCCTGTCCGTCTTCATTTGGTCTTTCTTCCTTGGTTTCCCTTACCGTTGCAGTCATATAAGGTTTTTCGGTAAGGATTTCAGCAATCTCAAAACGTTTTTTCCCTTGAATGATGACCGTGGTATTGCCATCTGGCATTTGTAAAACACGTAATATCTTTGCTACTGTACCTAAGGTATGTATATCATTAATACCCGGGTTTTCAGTTTTCTCATCCTTTTGCGCGACCACTCCAATAACCTTTGAACCATTATTGGCATCCTTTATCAATTTAATGGATGTATCCCTCCCGGCGGTGATAGGAATTACAACACCAGGAAATAATACCGTATTTCGTAATGGTAAAATTGGTAAGGTCTCTGGCAAACCTTCATTGTTCATTTCCTCTTCATCCTCAGGGGTTAGTAAAGGAATCAGCTCAGCATCATGATCTATCTGCTGTAAGGACATATTGTCAAAATTCGAAAATTTGGAATCTCCCATATATATATTTCAGCCATTCTGTCATACACTTTACAGAATTGCATGTTTTTAAATTACTATTATAAGCCCTATACCTCTCTAATCTTCTAGTTTTTAGGTTTTAGACCACTTCTTTTTCAACCATAAAGGGCAATTGTTATGCCAACTGGGATAAATATTTCAAAGAAACTGTAACATTCGCTAAATTGTATAATCTTTTAATTAAACCATTCACTTTTGAGCCACGAAAGAGAACATACTGATGCATTGATACAATTGTGTCTTGAAGGGAAACAAAGCGCACAAATGGAAATTTACAATCGCTATTACAAAGCTATGTACAATACAGCTTTTAGAATTGTAAAAAACAGCGCCGAAGCCGAGGATATAATGCAAGAATCGTTTTTAAGCGCGTTTACGAAACTGCATTCCTTCAAAGGCGAGGTTACCTTCGGATCTTGGTTAAAGCGGATTGTGATAAACAACAGTATTTATCACTACAGAAAGCAACAAAAAAAGAATGAAGTTGCTTTGGATGACATAATGTACAAGGTCGAAGATAATGATGGAATTGCTTCGGATCATGTGTTTACCGAACAGAAGGCTCAAGAAGTGATGGAGACCATGAAACGGTTAAAAGATAATTACAGAATTTCTTTGACCTTATATTTATTGGAGGGGTACGATTATGAAGAAATCAGTACCATAATGAATATGAGTTACGCCAATTGTAGAACCACCATTTCTAGGGCAAAGGAAAGTTTACGTAAAAAAATGATAAAAGCTTACTAATGGAAAAGGATAATTTAAAAGACATTTTCAAAGACCTTCAAGGTACTTTTGATACCGAGGAGCCAAATATAGGGCATCAAGAACGGTTTTTGGAGAAATTGAACAAAGCCAAAAAGGTTGTAACGCTTCGAAAGAGGAGAAATATTTGGTGGAGACCATTATCAATCGCGGCATCTGTAGCAGTTTTATGTCTAGTTGCAATTGGTGTTTATAATACAAACCCGACTGTAGAAGAACAAGTTGCCCAAATATCGCCAGAGGTAGGCAATACACAGGTGTATTTTGCCAGTCTTATTGAAGATCAGGTAAAGAAACTCCAAAGCGAGAGTTCCCCTGAAACACAAAAGATCATAAGTGATACCATGATACAAATGAAAAAGCTGGAAACCAATTACAATAAATTGGAAGAAGACCTTATCAATGGAGGTAACGATAAGCTGATCTTAAGTGCGATGATAACCAATTTTCAAACTAGAATAGACCTCTTACAAGACGTTATCAATCAAATCGAAACAATTAAATCCTTAAAAAATTACGGTGATGAAAACTATACTATTTAAATATGCGATACTACTACTTTTGGCTGTTCCCATGGTCCTAGTGGCCAATGATGGGAAGCAAAAAGGTAAATATAGCAAGGAAAAAACCATTAAAAAGGAATTCAATGTTAACCCAGATGCGTTGCTCAAAGTAAGCAATAGCTATGGGAACCTAAATATTACCTCGTGGAACGAGGATAGGATCCTTATTGAGGTGCATATTAAAACAAGTGGTAATAATATGGAGAAGGTGCAAAAAAAACTCGATGATATTACTGTTGATTTTGAAGCTTCAAGTTCAATGGTTTCCGCTAAAACCATATTTAATAAAAATAAAGGTAATTGGGGTTGGAACTGGGGAAACAACAATGTGAACATGCAGATCAATTATACCATTAAACTGCCGGTTAAAAACAGCGTACACTTGAACAACGATTACGGTAACATTGTTTTGGACCGTATTGATGGGCATGCCAAAATAAACTGTGATTATGGCAGGCTCGAAATTGGCGAGTTGAGGGGAAGAAACAATTATCTTAACTTCGATTACACCTCAAAATCAAGTATAGGGTATATAAACAGTGGTGAAATAAGAGCGGATTATTCTGGATTCACTATAGGAAAAGCTGGTGACTTGATCATTAAAGCCGATTATACAAACTCAACCGTTGAGCGCATGGAAAACCTTCAATATTCAAGCGATTATGGGAATATCGAGATAGGTGAAGCCAATAATATTCAGGGAAACGGGGATTATATCAATGTGAAATTAGGTACCGTTCACGGCAATGTCGACATTAATGCCGACTATGGTTCAATTAAAATAGATAAAATGGCCGAGGATGCTGGTAATATGCGAATCAGCTCGGATTATACCGGTATTAAAATCGGGTATTCGCCACAGTACTATTTTGATTTTGAAATCTCAACAGAATATGCAGGAGTCAGGGGCAAAGATGAGTTTGAAGTAAATATAAGCACGGAAAAATCAAACAACAATTACTACAAGGGCTATCATGGAAACGCAAATAGCGGGAATTCAATTTCCATAACAAGTGAATACGGGGAAATTACATTTACAAAAAATCAATAAATCAACCTACCTGCCCATAGCAGGTCTAAAAAACATTAAAATGAAAAAATTAGCAGCACTTGGTTTAGTGGTATTATTTACAGTCTCATGTACCGCTCAATGGGGTAAAAGAGTCAGTGGAAATGGCAATATGATAACTTTGGAAAGGTCAACCAGTGACTACGATGAAGTTTCGGTTTCAGGTTTTTTTGATGTAGACCTAGTTCCAGGCACTGAAGGGGACCTTATATTAAGAGGGGAAGAAAATCTATTGGAGCACATTATTACCGAAGTAAAAGATGGTAAATTGGTAATTAAGGTAGAAAAAGGAATGAACTTAAAACCCTCATCTTGGAAAGATGGTATACATATAAGCGTCCCAATAGAAAGTATAAATGCCGTAACGCTTTCGGGTTCCGGGGATATCGTTGGTAAGAAAACCATCGAAACCAACAATTTCAAAACATCAATGTCGGGTTCCGGGGATATAACATTGGATATTGAAGCAAGCAGTGTAGAAGCCTCAATGTCGGGTTCCGGGGATATTAATTTGAGCGGCTCAACTACTGATTTTGTTGTAACTATATCGGGCAGTGGGGATATCAAGGCCTACGAATTACAAGCCGATAATGTAGATGCTACGGTTTCCGGTTCCGCCGATATAAAAGTAACCGCTAAGAAAATGCTGAAAGCACGGGTATCCGGTTCGGGGGATATTAGTTATAAAGGAAATCCTCAAAAGGTTGATACCAAGACCTCTGGGTCAGGGGATATTACAAAGGCATAACCTACCTACCGGGGGGAAAGTCAAAAAACGAACAACAATCAGATCAAATGAAAAGCCTTGACATTTAACGTCAGGGTTTTTTATTTACTCTCGTTAAAAGAAACATTCCTACCAAGAAAAACAACCCAAGAAAAATAATGGCATTTCGCATACTTCCCGAATATTGTGCAACAAAACCATAAAGGAAAGTACCAATGACAATTCCGATTTTCTCAGCTACATCATAAAAACTAAAGAAAGAAGCTGTATCAGTGGTCTCAGGAATAAATTTTGAGTATGTGGATCTGGAAAGTGCCTGAATACCACCCATTACAATACCCACACATCCTGCGGCTATATAAAAATCAGTAGGTGTTATCAGAAAATAAGCATAGACACAAATGAATACCCAAAGTATATTCACAACAATCAGCGTTTTAATATTACCGAATGCTTTGGATGCCCTTGCTGTAAGGGTCGCCCCGGCAATTGCAACAATCTGGATAACCAGAATACTTATGATCAATCCTGTAGTCCGTTCAGAATCCGAGCCCCATTGTATTTCTTCTTCTCCAAAATAGGTGGCAATAAGCATAACGGTCTGTACTGCCATACTGTAAACGAAAAATGCTCCCAGATAGCGCTTTAATCTTAATTCATCCCCTAATTGATGCCAAACACTTTTAAGTTCTTTAAAGCCATTAAGAATAATATGATCTCTTTTACCCTGCTTTTTGTATCCTTTTGGTAAATGAAAAAAAGTATATTGACTAAATACGATCCACCAGATTCCTACTGTTAGAAACGAATATTTCATCGCTTTGATCTCGGCAGCTTCAGTTACATCACTTTCAATACCAAAAAAATCGGGTTTCATGATCATTGCTAAATTAAATAGCAACAGAATAACACTCCCAATATATCCCATTGAGAATCCTTTAGCACTCACACTATCCTGTTGCTCAGGAAAGGCAATATCCGGTAAATAGGAATTGTTGATCGCAAAACTTACCCAAAACCCCACTAATCCGAAGAAATAACAAATGAGACCTAGATAAATATTATCCAATGAAAACCAATATAAGCCAATGCAGGAGGCCCCACCTAAATAACAGAAAAATTTCATGAATATCTTCTTATTGCCTAAATAATCAGCAATACCGGATAAAAGAGGTGTTATAATGGCAATAAACAGAAAAGCTGCCGATGTAAGATAGCTGATCAATGGAGCCCTTGCGATCTCGCCACCGAAAACGGTAACTTTTTCAACATTGGCAATCCTGAATAGCGCACCATAAAATATTGGGAAAATAGCTGATGAGATAACCAAACTATAAACCGAATTGGCCCAATCATAGAATGCCCAAGCATTCAATAATTTTTTACTGCCTTTGATAACTAAAGCTCTTGCCATATACAAAAAAAAAGCTGCTCTTAGTTAGAACAGCTTTCAATATACAATTATTCCCTAAATCAATAATTATTTAAATGTGGTAACACCGAATTTCATTGCTTCTTGTTTGGCCAATGGCGCCCATTCAGTTAAATTGGCAATTCTGGTATCGTTGGATGGGTGTGTACTTAAAAACTCAGGCGGGGCTTGACCATCACTTTGAGCCTTCATTCTACGCCATAAATTCGCAGCTTCGGCTGGGTCATAACCGGCTATGGCCATAATCTGCAATCCTATTCTATCGGCTTCTGTTTCATGACTTCTACTAAAAGGAAGCATTACCCCAATTGTAGAACCTAAGCCATAAGCCTGATTGAACATATTTCTTGTTTGTTCGTCTTTAATGGCAACATTACCGGCAATTGCACCAACTTGTTGCAAAGTTCCTGCACTCATTCGCTGTGCCCCATGATCTGCTAATGCGTGAGCCACTTCATGGCCCATGACCACTGCGACCCCAGTTTCTGTTTGTGTAATTGGTAATATTCCCGTATAAAAAACAATCTTGCCTCCTGGCATACACCAGGCATTGACTGTTTTATCATCCACTAAATTATACTCCCACTTATAGTCATTAAGATATCCTGGATAACCATTGGCAGCCAACCAACGTTCAGCAGCAGATGATATGCGCAGACCAACATTGGTGATCATTCGTGCTTCAGCTGTGCCTTCAACTACCTTATTCTCACCAAGAAATTGATCATATTGGGCAAATGCAGTGGGGAAAATTTGACTGTTCGGATAAAAGTTAAGAACTTTTTTGCCCGTAAAAGGATTTACCTTACAGGCTGCCATACTTAAGAATATGGCAATTATCAATACTACCTTTTTCATGTTATTATAGTGTTTAGTTTTGTTAAATTACAAAAATTTATTTTCCCTTGATGATCACTTGGGTAAAATCCTTGCTGACCTCTATAACATTGTTCCCATTGGGCTTAACCTGAATCAAAGGTACCACTTCATTATCTATCTCAATCTCTTCAATTTTAAAAGGTAGGCCGTGTAAATTGATCTTAAAAATGGAATAAGTGCTATCAAATTTCCCCTCTTTGAAATGCTGAATAGCAAGACTTTTTTCTTTTCCATTCAATGTAAAGTTCCTTAGGTTGTAATGGTCTTGCTTATAGCCATAACCGTCTTGGTCATCTTCATAAAACATTGAAACTTCAGATCCTAATTTATAGTATACATCCAGTACCAATTCTGTTATTACAAGTTCCCCAACATATTGTTGAACAGGGTACTTGGGAATTATTGCTCCTTCTTTTATGAAAAAAGGTATTTTATCTATGTCGGCATCTACCCATCTTTCTTTTCCCCCTTCAACAACCTCATCATTCCAATAATTGTACCAATTTCCTCTTGGAACATACATACGCCTTCCTTGGGAATTGGGTTCTTGAACTGGGCACACCAAAATTTGTTCCCCAAAAATAAATTCATCCGTTCTAAAATGGGTCTGGGCATCTTCCTGGTCAAAATGCACCAAAGGTTGTATCATAGGAATGCCTTGGTTTGAATACTTCCAAAACATGGTATATAAATAAGGTAAAAGTTCGTATCTAAGTTCTATGAACTTGCGAACGATATCAGTTATATCGCTATCAAAAGACCATGGTTCTTGATCTCCATGGTCTCCACTTGAATGCACTCTACAGAACGGATGGAAAATACCTAGTTGAATCCAACGTGCAAATAGTTCGCCATTTGGTTGCTCTGCAAATCCACCAATATCAGAACCTACAAACGACATTCCGCTCATACACATTCTCTGTACTTGCACATTGGCAATCCACAAATGCTCCCAAGTGGCTACATTATCACCCGTCCATGTTGAGGAATATCGCTGTGTGCCAGCATAGGCGGCCCTTGTGATTACAAATGGACGTTTGGGATATACATATTTCTTTATTCCCTCATAAGTTGCCCTTACCATCTGCATACCATAAATGTTATGTGCCTTACGGTGTGTACAACGGTTACCATCAAAATTATGTCGTGTATCCAAAGGGGCTGTTTTCGAAGGGACTTCCATAACAGCAGGTTCGTTCATGTCATTCCAAACGGCATGTACCCCTAATTCTGACATGAATTCTTTATACAACCCTGCCCACCATTCCCTAACTTCTGGGTTGGTAAAGTCTGGAAAATTACAATCCCCAGGCCAAACTTTGCCTCGCATAAGGGGTCCGTCGCCACGCTTGCAGAAATAACCGTTTTTCAATGCTTCTTGATATACCCAGTAATCCTTGTCTATTTTGATTCCTGGATCGATCATTACAACCGTTTTAAACCCATCTTTATTCAACTCCCCGATCATTCGCTTAGGGTCTGGAAATTTCTTTTTATCCCATGTAAAGCATCGAAAGCCATCCATATAATCTATATCAAGATATAAGGCATCACATGGTATTTTCAATTTTCTGAATTTATTTGCAAGCTTTTTTACCTTACTTTCAGGAAAATAACTCCATTTTGATTGATGATACCCCAATGCCCATAATGGCGGCAACTCTGGAGTACCAGTCAAATTGGTATATGCTTTGACTACCTTTGCCATGTCCGGGCCATAAAAGAAATAATAATTCATTTCTCCGCCATCGGCCCAAAAACTGGTTACATTGCGCTTTTCATGTGCAAAATCAAAAAATGATTTAAAGGTATTATCAAAGAATATTCCATAAGCGATATTATTATGAAGCCCAATATAGAAAGGAATGGCTTTATATAATGGGTCTTGATCTTTCCCAAAGGCATAACTATCGGTAACCCAATTACTAACCCTTTTAGCTTTTAGGTTAGAATGGGTAGCTTTATCACCCATTCCATAAAAACATTCGGAACTTTGGGTAATCTTGCTCATCTTCACGGTATTACCCCCAAATTCATAATTTTCCTCCCAATGAAAGCCAAGCTCATCTTCATTTATGATATTGCCCTCAAGATCCGAGATTTGAATACGTAAGGTTTGCTTATCTACCAGAACCTTGATTTTGGAAGTCGATATTACATATTCCGACTTGGTTTCATCAACTTCAAGAAGATTATAACCCCTACTTGCATTTTCACTAATAGCATATGAAAAATCAGGTTCAAACACATAATCCGTCGCATACCTAAAGCGGATTGCACTATTACGTAAAACGGTGATTTGTAAAACCACACCGTTTTGTGTTATGAAGTTGAATTTGTCTACGTCTTGTTTAAAATCTATTATTTGATTGGGATATAAATCTCCCTTGTATTCCAGTTCTGTATTGGTAATCATAGTTGGTTAAATTTTAAAGCGGAACAAAATAAGCACTTTACAATGAAAAATTAAAATGAATCATACCCATTTGTCAACTATTTCCGAATAGTTGGAATTTTCTATTGCAAAATGACAATTCCTAGGGGAGGGATCGTAATTTCAATTGATTTGTCAAAACCATGCCAAGCCGTTTCCGATACCGTTATATTCGAATTCTTGGTTCCAGTACCACCATATTTTTCTGCATCGCTATTCAAGATTTCCTTTAACTTACCGGATTTAGGAACCCCAATTCGATATTTTTCACGCGGAATTGGTGTGAAATTACAGGCAACAATCAAATCGTTCTTTTTATCATGCCCTTTGCGAATATAAGTTAGAACCGAATTCTCTGCATCGCCATAATCGATCCATTGAAATCCTTCACTACTAAACTGTTTTTCGTACAATGCAGGATATGTTTTATAAACTTTGTTTAAATCCTTTATCAATTCCTGTATCCCGGAATGCACTTTAAATTGGGTCAAGTGCCAGTCCAGACTTTGGTTAAAATTCCATTCTGAAGTCTGTCCGAACTCAGCGCCCATAAACATTAGTTTAGCTCCTGGATGGGTGAACATATAACCGAATAGCAGTCTTAGATTGGCAAATTGTTGCCATTCGTCACCAGGCATCCGATAAACCAACGACTGCTTTCCGTATACCACTTCATCATGTGAAAAGGGAAGCATAAAATTTTCTGTAAAAGTATAGGTCATACTAAAAGTAAGATCGTTCTGATGATGCTTTCTATAAATGGGTTCTTTTTTAAAATACTCCAAGGTATCATGCATCCATCCCATCATCCACTTCATCCCAAAACCAAGTCCTCCAAAATTCACAGGTCTTGAAACCCCTGAAAATGCGGTTGACTCCTCAGCAATCATTTGTACCCCTGTGAAATTTCCATAAACGGTTTCGTTAAGTTCCCGAATGAACGAAAGGGCTTCAAGATTTTCATTATTACCGTACATATTTGGTTCCCACTCCCCTTCTTCCCTGGAATAATCCAAGTAAAGCATCGAGGCGACAGCATCAACACGCAAACAATCAACATGATATTGATCTAACCAAAAAAGTGCATTGCTAATTAAAAAGGCGCGTACTTCGTTTCTCCCATAGTTAAAAATAAGGCTCTTCCAATCGGGATGATAGCCTCTTCTTCTATCGGGATGCTCATATAAATGCGAACCATCAAAAAATCCAAGTCCATGGGCATCTTCAGGAAAATGCGATGGTACCCAATCCAAGATTACCCCAATATCATTTTGGTGTAATTTATCGACCAATAGTTTAAACTCCTCTGGGTTTCCAAATCGTGAGGTCGGAGCAAAATATCCCGTTAATTGATATCCCCAAGACGGGTCATATGGGAATTCCATAATTGGCATAAACTCAACATGGGTAAAACCCATTTCCTTTACATATGCTACCAAATCATTTGACAATTCCGTATAGGTAAGGAATTCATTGTTTTTATTGCGCTTCCATGAACCCAAGTGCACTTCGTAAACGGAATAAGGACTATCCAAGGCATTCTTGCCTGCTCTAACGTCCATCCATTTTTTATCCTTCCATTTATAATCTGCCTCCCAAACCACAGAGGCTGTTTTTGGTGGGTGCTCACAAAAACGTGCAAATGGATCGGCTTTTTCGGTTGTAATCCCAAAGTTATTGGAATGAATCCTGTATTTATACATGGTTCCTTGCCCTACTCCAGGAATAAAGCCTTCCCAAATACCACTTTCATCCCATCTTACATGAAGTTGATGTTCGCTTTCTTGCCAGTGATTAAAGTCACCAACTACTGAAACCGATTTTGCAGTAGGTGCCCAAACTGCAAAATAAGTGCCATCTACCCCTTTTAAATTCATAGGGTGGGAACCTAGTTTTTCGTATAATTTAAAATGCTTTCCAGATTTGAAAAGATTAATATCAAATTCAGAAAAAAGAGAATGGTCTATAACATTAGGCATATGGCTTATTTTTTTCGCAAAACTAAACAACTTTCAATAAAGTATGTGATATTTAAGTGTTTACTTTATGCTTCTTAACTATTTTGCATAATATATGGATAATTTTAAAAAATGGAACGCTTTTTGAATAGTTAATGGCATACGGATAAAACAAACAATTAAAACTACAATTATGAGAAAAAGTAAGCTTAATACTGGGAATGGCGCTGTCACTATTTATTATATCATGCGAGGGCCCTGCCGGACCTCCGGGTTTTGACGGCTTTGACGGTCAGGATGGTCGGGATGGCCAAGACGGAATTAATATTTTAGGCACTGTCATTGATATCGAAGGTGATTTTGTAGCCGATGATTATAGTATTTTATATGAATTTCCGCAAACTGTAGAGGTTTTTGAGAGCGATGTGGTACTCGTTTATATTTTATGGGACCAAGATGTGGATGGTAATGGCGACCCTGTGGATATATGGCGATTATTGCCTCAAACACTGATTTTACCACAAGGTCTGTTACAATATAATTACGATTATACTTTTTTTGATGTCAAAATTTTCTTGGAAACAGATTTTGAGAAAGTAACTCTAACCGCAGGGGATACTGATAACCAAATATTCCGAATTGCTGTACTGCCTGCAGAATTTGCTGCTGGATCAAAATTGGATAGGTCAAATATTGAGGCTGTTATGAAAACATTAGGTGTAGAAGAAAAAGACGTACAAAAGGTTAAACTGAACTAGCCTTATAATACAAATAAAAATATGACCCCTCTTGGATTTTAAGAGGGGTTTTTGTTTTCAGAACATTTCCATACTAGGTTTAATAAACCCTTAACGCCCAAATTTCAAAAAGAACATTAAATTTGAAAGGATGGCTTAAAAAATTCGTCTAAAACTTGAAAAATAAAAAACCATGTTGAAGAAAATTATATTTACAATCTGCATCCTCCTTGTAGGATGTAAAGGCAATACGCAAGAAAAGGCAGAGATCAAGAAAAGTAAAACAGACAAAGATGTAGCCTATAAAGTGGTGAAGTCAGACGAGGAATGGCGAAAAGAGCTCACTGATATCCAATACTATATCCTTAGAAAAGCAGGAACGGAAACTGCAGGTACCAGTGAATTTTTGGATAATAAAAAGAAAGGGGTCTATGTTTGTGCTGCTTGCAATACAGAACTTTTCAAAAGTGAATATAAATATGACTCCGGATCAGGTTGGCCAAGTTTTGATCGGGAAATAAAAGGCAATGTCGCCTATGATGTTGACTATAAAATTGGATATAAACGCACAGAAGAACATTGTGCAACTTGTGGTGGGCATCTAGGGCATGTATTTAACGATGGCCCAAGCGAAACTACAGGATTAAGACATTGTGTAAATGGTGCCGCAATGAAATTCATTCCTTCCAATAAATAATTAAGTATAACCCATTCGCCATTACAAGATGAACTTGCCAGAAAATTATCTTGAGAGTGCTCTTTTTGAATTTGGTAGGTACAAATCCTTAGGTGATAAAACTTTTGCACAACTTAACGACGAAGATATTCTTTGGCAATATGCTGATACCGATAATAGTATTTCGCAAATTGTAAAACACCTTTCGGGTAATATGTTAAGTAGATGGACGAACTTTTTGGCCGAAGACGGTGAAAAAGCATGGCGTGATAGGGATAAGGAATTCGAAAATCCGTTTACAACGAAAACGGAAATGCTAGCTGCTTGGGAAAAGGGGTGGCAATGTCTTTTTAATGCAATTGCCTTGGTCAATGAAAACAATTTTGATAGCATTATTAAAATCCGCAATGAAGAACATACCATTCTTGAAGCTATAAATCGTCAATTGGCACATTATGCCAATCACGTTGGCCAAATCGTGTTGCTGGGCAAAATGATAAAGGGTGAAAATTGGGTTTCACTCTCAATTCCGAAAGGAAAATCCCAGATTTTCAATAAAGAAATGTTTAAAAAATAAACGTTCACCTACTGCTAACAATTAACTGATTTATCAATCTTACTTCAAATTGTTATTTTAAATCCTAATTTGTTATTTAGACATTGAATTACGTATTTTTGCCCTCTCGTATCCCGATAATTATCGGGATTAAAAATCAAAGAATAAAAATATGGGCAATTTTGATGTTATTGTTTTGGGAAGTGGTCCTGGAGGTTATGTTACAGCTATACGAGCATCCCAACTTGGATTTAAAACCGCAATTGTTGAAAAGGAAAATCTTGGTGGTGTTTGTTTAAATTGGGGTTGCATACCTACGAAAGCACTATTAAAATCGGCCCAGGTCTTTGAATATTTACAACATGCCAGTGATTACGGACTTAAAGCAGAAGGGGTCGATAAGGATTTTGACGCGGTGGTAAAAAGAAGTCGTAATGTCGCCGATGGTATGAGCAAAGGTGTTCAGTTCTTAATGAAGAAAAATAAAATCGAAGTAATCAACGGGTATGGCACCTTAAAATCAGGAAAAAAACTTTCTGTCAAGGATGCTGAAGGTAAGGAAACCGATTATAGTGCCGACCATATCATAATTGCCACTGGAGCAAGAAGTAGGGAACTTCCAAGTTTACCCCAAGATGGTAAAAAAATAATTGGGTATCGTGAGGCTATGACCTTAGACCATCAACCCAAAAAGATGATCGTAGTAGGTAGTGGTGCAATAGGAATAGAATTTGCCTATTTCTACAAAGCCATGGGGACCGATGTTACCGTTGTTGAATTTTTGCCGAATGTAGTACCGGTCGAAGATGTTGATATTTCAAAACAATTGGAACGAAGCTTTAAAAAAAATGGGGTTAAGATAATGACCTCCACGGAAGTTACTTCTGTGGACACCTCGGGAGAAGGCGTAAAAGCCACCGTTAAAACTGCCAAAGGTGAAGAAATTTTAGAAGCTGATATTGTTTTATCAGCAGTTGGCATTAAAACAAATATTGAAAATATTGGATTGGAAAATGTAGGGATTGCTACTGATCGGGACAAGATTTTGGTCAACGATTACTACCAAACAAATATCCCAGGTTACTATGCCATTGGCGATGTTACCCCTGGCCAGGCACTGGCACATGTTGCCTCTGCAGAAGGCATTCTTTGTGTTGAAAAGATAGCTGGCATGCACGTTGAACCATTGGATTATGGCAATATTCCCGGATGTACCTATTGTTCCCCGGAAATCGCCTCGGTTGGTCTAACAGAACAACAGGCCCTAGACGCAGGTCATGATATCAAAGTAGGTAAATTTCCATTTTCCGCAAGCGGAAAGGCCAAGGCCTCTGGCAATTCTGACGGATTCGTAAAAGTGATCTTCGATGCCAAATATGGCGAATGGTTAGGTTGTCATATGATCGGTGCAGGAGTAACGGATATGATTGCAGAAGCTGTTGTCGCCCGTAAATTGGAAACCACAGGTCATGAAATCTTAAAGGCAGTACACCCACACCCTACTATGAGCGAAGCGGTTATGGAAGCCGTGGCGGATGCTTATGGTGAGGTAATACATTTGTAAATGTTGCTCTAAATTTAAAAAACATGCTCAACACCTTTCGAATTACGGCCATTTTAGAAGGCATCTCTTATCTCGCACTCTTTGCTATTAGCATGCCTTTAAAATATTTAGCAGGGTTAAGGGATCCAAATATTTACATTGGCTATGTACATGGTTTTTTGTTCATTGCATACCTGGCATTAGCCGTTATTTTAACCATGCAATTAAAATGGGGCAAAAAACGGTTAACGATTCTTTTTATAGCTTCGCTCTTGCCCTTTGCTACTTTTTATATTGATAAGAAGTATTTGAGACCCTAGTTTAGAAAACTCTGAATGGCCAAATTATAGCTTTGGAGTCCAAAACCCAAAATCACCCCTTTGGCAGCTGGTGAAATATGGGATACATGTCTAAAATCCTCCCTATTGAAGGTATTTGAGATATGTACCTCGACAACAGGCGTAGTAACCCCTTTAATAGCATCGCCAATTCCAATTGAAGTATGTGTATACGCACCTGCGTTAAGTATTATTCCGTCATATGAAAACCCAACTTCCTGGATTTTATCAATAAGCTCTCCCTCTATATTCGATTGGTAATATTCCAAATCCATATTCATAAAGGTTTTCTTTGAGTTGGGCAAAGTATTCTTCAAAGGTAGTACTGCCATAGACTTCCGGTTCCCTTTTTCCCAAAAGGTTAAGATTTGGGCCATTGATAATCAATATTTTCATCAAGAATATTTTGTATGATTAATTAATGTGCATTGCTAAAACTCCAGACATAGCTAAAGGATTATGGTTACGTATGCCATTTTCGGGAATTTATATGGTAAAAATAGCTAAATGTTGCGCATAAAAAAAGGGAAGAACATTCACTTCCCTTAATACATTTTACGTGTCCAGCTTTTCCTTTTCCTCCCTAAAGCCTTCGTTTTGCCGGGAAAGTATACAATAATCCAATATTTACTGATGTCCAGGATCTGTTATCCAAATCTACGGTGGTGTATGAAAAATTCAATTCGGTTAAGGGACCCATTAAGTATCCCAGTATTGGCCTATAATAGAGTCCTCCATCATTTCCTTCATTTATTCCCAAGGCTTGGCCAGCATCAATTCCAATAGAGAGGGAATTCGAAGGCCAGATTCTTATTGAAGCTGCCAAAGGCACAAATTCTACATTAGGCAAATCGGCAACTATGGCCGCAGAATCAAATGTTTCAGCAAAACCATGTATAAACCCGGTGGCCACACCTAAATCAACAACCTCACCCAATGCCCACATATACCCTACATCAAGACCTATCATTAAACTAACCTCATCATTAAAATCATTTATGGGTAATCCCCCATGTATTCCCAATTTAAATCCTTCTTGGGCATTTAATCCGATTCCCAGAAATATGGTTATAATAGCTAAATATGTAGTTTTTCATAGGTTTTGACTTTATTGGTTGTTATAACAAAACTAAAATCTAAAACGATCTAGGTGGCATTTTTGTTGCATAGGGCCTTAAAATGCATGTGGATAACCATTATAAAGACCTTTTTGAGCAATGGTCGCTTTTATTATTCAAGTTAGAAGAGAAATTCATTGGTATCAAAAAAGCACCGTACCAATCTGATTAATAGGAATTTTTTCAATAGAATGCATGTCCAATTCAAGCTCGATATCATTTTGTCTTTAGGTTGACTTATCTTTAGCATATGAAATGGCATCAGGCATTGCAGGATTATCAACATTATTTGCGAATAGAACGTGGACTTTCGTCTAATTCGATTAAAAATTACAGTTGGGATTTAGAGAAATTGATAGCCTTTTTGAAGGATAACAATATCGATGAAAATCCTATAAACATTAATAAAGATACAGTACAACGCTTTATTTATGAAGTTGCCAAAACCGTAAATCCGAGGTCCCAGGCACGGATTATTTCAGGACTCAAAAGCTTTTTTAATTACCTGAATTTCGAGGATTATAGAACCGACAATCCGATGGATCTGCTCGAATCGCCAAAAATCGGAAGAAAATTACCGGATACCTTGTCAGAAGATGAAATCAACACGCTTATTTTAGCTATTGATCTCTCTAAACCTGAAGGTGAGCGTAATCGTGCCATGTTGGAAACTTTATACGGTTGTGGTTTACGGGTTACGGAACTCATCAGCTTGAAAATATCGGACCTGTTTTTTGAGGAAGATTTTATAAAGGTCACTGGTAAAGGAGATAAACAACGTTTTGTACCCATTAGTAACTTCAATAAAAAATACATAAATATATATCGCCGTGAAATTCGGGTGCACCAAACCATCCAGAAAGGTTTTGAGGATATCCTGTTTCTAAACAGAAGGGGCAAGCAACTATCAAGGGCTATGGTTTTTACCATTATAAAACAATTGGCTATAAAAATAGATCTTGGCAAAAGTATTAGTCCACATACTTTCAGGCATTCGTTTGCAACTCACCTATTACAAAACGGTGCCGACCTAAGGGCCATACAACAAATGTTGGGGCACGAAAGTATAACTACGACAGAGGTGTATATGCATGTAGACCGATCGCATTTGGCAGATGTAATGAACAAATACCATCCTAGAAAATAGTTCTATTTATTGGGCGATAGAGCTCCTGACTTGGATTGTAGGAATTAAACCTTGTCTATGAAGCCTAGGGTACTCTAGGGAATCTTTTTAGAATAGACAGGTCATAACGTCGTCCCATTAGTTATTGGGACTCTTTCTTAAATCGTTAGGTATTTAAACTATTACAACTATTTTTGTAACAAATACCATTTCCTTTCTACTAATCCAATAACAACTACCAACCTAGGTTTGAATAAAAAGCTGGAACATCAATTTGTGACGGAACTTGAGAACAATCAGAATATTGTTCATAAAGTCTGCACATTGTACACTAATGACCGGGATTCACACAAGGACTTGTTTCAGGAAATAACCATTCAATTATGGAAAGCGTATCCCAAATTTCGAGGGGAGGCAAAATTCAGTACTTGGATGTATCGTGTAGCCTTGAATACCGCAATAACGTTATATAGGAAGTCGAAAAGAAGTATAAAAACACAAGATTACGATTCGGTCATTTTTAAAATTAAGGCCGATGAATATAATCAGATAGAGGAACAACAGCTAAAATTAATGTATGAGGCTGTAAAGCAATTAGGCGACATAGAAAAAGCATTGGTATTCCTATATCTGGAAGATAAAGACTATCGGGAAATTTCAGATACTTTAGGTATCACGGAAGTGAATGCCAGGGTGAAGATGAACCGAATCAAAAATAAATTAAGAACCATATTGAACCCTTGACGATATGATGGATGAACTTGAATTACTAAAGAAAGACTGGCAAAATAAGGGGGAACATTTCCCCAAAGTATCCTATGATGAGATCCATAAAATGATATGGAAGAAATCTTCATCGATTGTGCGGTGGATATTGATAATCAGTATTTTGGAATTTTCGTTACCACATTTATTATATCTAGTTCCCTCTTTCCAGGATAATATGGAGGTATATGATAAGTTAGGGTTGCATAATTATATCATCGGATTAACAATCTTCTCATATTGTGTAGCCTTATACTTCATATATCAATTTTATAGGCGGTATAAGGAAATATCGGTTTTGGACAGTTCCAAAAATTTAATGCAAAAGATTATCAAAACAAGAAGGACTGTTAAAAACTATATTATATATTCACTATCAATGATTTTGGTTATCATAATAATGATGATTATTGGTATTTACCTAAATGACGATATTACCGCTACCTTTCCTAGACTTGGTGAGAATGCCAATAGGATATCACCCGAAAAATTAAAAACAAGTTTTATGATTGGCATAGGCATTTTGGGAGTGTTACTTACTCTGATTATGGGTGGTATTTATTTTCTATTATACGGCTTATTACTACGTAAATTAAAAAAGAATTACAAGGAATTAAAACAATTGGAGGTCTAGACTTTTTTTCGGTTACGAAACCTGCGCCTTTCATTCTCCGATTCATAGGCCAAAAGATCTTCTTTTGAAATTACCTTTAAGAAAGAAGGGTGCTGTTCAATGGCATATTCCAGCTTTTCGATGATAGATTCGAAAGATTCGTTTTCATAATCAATATCCAGAGGTTCTTTAATGTTCATATGTTGAAGAATACCCTTCTTTTTAACTCGAAGTCCTTTTTTATCAAAAGAGCGTCTAAAACCATCGATTACCACAGGTACAACAATTGGTTTATACTTTTTAATAATATGGGCCGTACCCTTGCGTAAAGGTTTCCAAGGAGTGGTTGTACCCTGGGGAAAGGTAATTACCCAACCATCATTGAGAGCCTTTCCAATATTCGAAATATCACTCATTTTAACCTGTCGGTTTACATCTTGGCCTTCTGCCCTCCATGTGCGTTCTACACTTATTGAACCCGCATAAGCAAAAATTTTGGTCAAGAGGCTCTTCTTCATAGTCTCTGCAGCAGCCACATAGTATATATTCAATTTAGGTTTCCAGAGGTATCCAATATTTTTTATGGAGTCATCCCTGCCACTTAGGCTGGCATTAAAAACATGAAACATGGCGACAACATCGGCAAAATAAGTCTGGTGATTACTAACGAAAAGTACATTGGTCTCAGGAAGATTTCTGATTACATCGGAACCTTCAATTTCTAAAGTGTTGAAGCCTTTATATCGCTGATGGGTCATAAAACCCATTATACGAATTAACCACTTTTTAATAAAAAGAATATGTCCGAACGGATTTTCCTTAAATATACCCATATGGGCAAATCTACAAAATAAGCTTTGAAGTCGTTTATACTTTTTACGTTGAAGGGAAAAATAGGGATTTTAGCATTGAATGAAGACTTTTTTAGATGTATACGCCAGCTGGCGGATAGAGGAAGAAAAAGGGTATTATAGGGGCAAACACCAATTCCTGAATGCCGGCAGGCAGGATTTAGCAAATGCTAAAAAGTACATATGAGGTCTTTATAAAACCTGTTTCAAAAGCTCTTTGATTTCGCTCAACATCATGGCCGTCGCTCCCCATACGGTATAATCGTTTAATTTAAAGGCAGGTACCTCAATGTTTTCTGCATAGGATGTTGTCAATTTTTCCGTAAAGATTTTAGAATCATCCATAAAATCGATCAAAGGAACCTCAACTAAAGACTCAACTTCACTTTCCTGTAAAACAAAAGGCTTGGGATTTTCGTAAAGCCCAAGATAAGGCTGCACTTCAAAATTACTCGGTGGTATGTAAATCTCACTAAGGGATTTTATTATTTTAACCCTTTCTGGTGGCACGCCCACTTCTTCATTGGTTTCCCTAAGGGCGGTTTGTACAAGGTCTACATCTGCTTTTTCTGATTTTCCGCCAGGAAACCCGATTTGGTTCGAATGAACTCCTTGATAGGTCTTGCGCAATATTAACAGTAAATTGGTATTATTGCGTTGATTGGGATAAAACAGGGCCATTACCGCCGCCTTTTTCGGGTTTTTCTTTTTGTTGAAACCAGCCTCAAGTTCCTTAATCCTGATTAAGGGTGCCATTTTATAGTGTGAAGCTGCCCCGGGTAATGGCAGATTTTTTATTTTTGAACTAAGTATGGCAAAATCATCAAAATCCATGGTAATAAAAAAATTCTTTTTCACTACAATATTACCACTATTAATTTTAGTGGCATGCAAGGACGACCCCAATAAAGCAAATACCACAGAGCAAAAAATAGAACCCAAAAAAGTATCGGTCGAAATTGATTCCGTTGAAATTCAACAAGAAGAGGAACCTTTTTTATTGACCGAGGATAATGCGATAGATTTCTTTTTCAATTACAACAAGACCATAAAAGACGATACCGTAAAAATCACTACTTCGTTAGGTAGTTTTACCGTTCAACTATATGACAATGTCCCCTACCACAAGTCCAATTTTATATACCTGGTATCCAAGGGATATTTTAACAATACACAGTTTCATCGGGTGGTTAAGAATTTTATTATCCAAGGCGGAAATTCCGATGACGACATAACTGCGAACAAACGCCGTGCTATTGGAAGGTATTTGTTGCCACCAGATGCCAAAAAGGGATATAAGCATGATCGAGGTACCATCTCAATGCCTAGTAGTGAAGTCAACAATCCACATATGCTGGCATCACCCTATGAATTTTTTATCGTAGTGACCAAACCAGGCTCCTATCATTTGGATGGCGAATACACCCCTTTTGGTAAAGTAATATCGGGTATGGATGTAGTCGACAAGATAAACTCCCAACCTGTAGGCAAAGGTGATTGGCCTTCACAGAACATATATATACTCAATGCCGAGGTGATTAAATAGATTTCAGATAACAGAAGAGGGAAGAAGGAAGTTGGAAGTTGAAAGACGGAAGACGGAATTGAAATTTTTCCCAGCCTATATAGGGATTGCATGTTACTTTTCATAGGACCGATAAATATTTGGTAATGCAATTTTGAACTTTACCGCCAATATTCTTATTATAATTATAATGAGTATTGCGGCAACATAAGCATAGGTGGCATCAATCGGTAATCGCGTAATCAAAAAATAAGATATTCCTCCAATAATGCAAGCAGTGGCGTATATTTCCTTATGGAATATAACAGGGATTTCATTGCACAAAATGTCCCTTATCACACCACCGAAGGAGGCGGTAATTGTACCCAGGATTATACACATAACGGGCATTAGATCTGCTGAAAGTCCTTTCTCGATACCCACCATGGTAAATAGACCTATACCAATAGTATCAAATAAAAATAAGGTCTTACGCAAATATTTAAGCTTATTCACAAAAATAATGGCGAATATCACTGTACCCAAAATCGTAAAAATATAAACCGATTCGCGCATCCAGACCACTGGTGTATTTCCAATAAGCATGTCACGTAAAGTTCCACCACCAACTGCCGTTACAAAGGCAATTATTGCCACTCCGAACAAATCCAGTTTTTTCTCCATTGCAACCAAAACCCCGGAAATGGCGAAGGCAATGGTTCCTAAAATATCAATGGTCAAATAGAACATGGGCTATAGCTGTTGGTTGCAAAAATATAATCTTTTATGGCACTTTCAATAAGTATTTGGAAATCATGGCCAAAGGATTATCATAGCCTCGTAAAAATCAAAGTCCTCCCCAATGCAAGGGGCGACACAGCGATAGCTGTGGGCGAGCTGAAGCTGGGCATAGGCGGATGGAGGGGTTATCCTAATAGCTAACAATAAAAACATGTCCTCTTGACTAAAGTTTATTAACTTTAGAACTTTCATCAATCAGAATAATCGCCATGCAAACAATATTGGGCTCAGGAGGAATCATCGCCACAGAACTTGCCAAAGCACTGACACAATACACAACAGAAATACGTTTGGTAAGTCGAAATCCGAAAAAAGTAAACCCTACCGACGAACTGTTTTCGGCAGATCTCTTACATAAAGAGGATCTAATGAAAGCGATAAAAGGAACTTCCGTTTTGTATGTTACCATTGGTTTTCCCTATAGCGCCAAGGTATGGCAAAAGACATGGCCGCAATTTATGGGCAATGTTATTGAAGCATGCAAGGAACACAATTGCAAATTGGTATTCTTTGATAATATCTATATGTATGATAAAAACCATTTAGATGGTATGACCGAAGATACCCCTATAAATCCGCCGAGTAAAAAAGGAAAGGTCAGGGCACAAATTGCACAGATGATCATGGATGAAGTCAATAAGGGGAACCTAACGGCTTTAATTGCCAGATGCGCGGACTATTATGGCCCTGGCATAAAAAGAAATGGAATGCTCCGGGAAACGGTACTTCATAAACTCGCAAATGGTGCTAAAGCAAATTGGATTGGGTCTGACAAGTGCAAACATTCATTTACTTATACACGCGACGCAGGAAAGGCAACTGCTCTTTTGGGAAATACTCCCGATGCCTATGACCAAGTATGGCATTTGCCTACAGCACCAGATCCCTTTACGGGAAAAGAATGGATAACCAATATAGCAAAAGAAATGGGAGTGGCTCCTAAGTATCAATTGGCTCCAAAATTCCTGGTACGGATTATTGGACTCTTTACGCCGATTATGAAAGAAATTGTGGAGATGGCGTACCAATATGACCGTGATTATGTGTTTGATAGCAGCAAATTTGAAAAACGATTCAAAATAAAACCTACACCCTATTTAGAGGGCATACGGGAAATTATCAAGACTGACTTTTCAAATGTTTCCGGAAGGGTATAGACCAAGGTTGAAGGCCCAACATGGGTGATGGCATTTTTTCGTTTTCTTCGTTTTTTTCCTGAAAACAGATCAATGGTTACCCCAACGGAAACGCCTCCCAAAACAGTCGCGGCTAGATCAGCATTATCCCAATTATTGCTATTTTTTTGGTCAACGGCTTCTTTGGCCAATCCGGCAATAAGACTACCGCCGACGGCACCAGCAAACGTCCATCCACGATTGCCATCTGACAATTCGCTGGCCACAAAAGCACCCAAGGCCCCACTTACAGCCCCGGCACCAAAATGTAATATCTTATCGTTCTCTATTTGGCCAGAAACTTGGGATAAGGAGAATAACAAGACGATGAATGTAATGACGTGTTTCATGAATGGAATAAAGATACAAAGGTTCTATTTTATTTTTTGACAATCAGTTAAAATAATCAAAGGTATAAAGTACTAAGTTTTATCTATTTATCAATGTAATCATACCAATTTAACCCTTTGTTTGTGCCTTACCATAACTTTAATCCAAAAATTCTTTGGTACATTTATACAAGGCATTAAGCTACATCTTAAAAGACCAATTGTATGAAACAACTGATTGTCCTTACCATTATTTCCTTTACCACTTTCGGACTGACATTTAACGCCTGTTCCCCCACCCGTAGCCCAACAGCCAAAGATACCTTGGCCTTTACTATGGACTTGGATGGGTATGAACGGGAATATTTAGTGCATTTACCACCAAAAGAAAAAATGAATGCACCGGTTCCCTTATTATTTCACCTACACGGAGGTGGTGGTACGGCCAAGGGTACAGTCGGCCTCACTTTTGGGCGTTTTAATGAACTTGCCGACCGTGATGGTTTTATAGTCGTGTACCCCAATGCGGTGGAAAAAAATTGGAACGATGGCCGTAAATTGGATGCAGTAAAAGCATGGAAAGAAAATATTGATGATGTTGGCTTTATTGTTGCCATTGTAAATGCCCTTAAAAAGAAATACAATATTGATACCTCCCGTATATTCACCACAGGAATGTCTAACGGTGGTTTTATGTCGTCCCGCTTATTATGTGACCGTGCCGATATATTTAGGGGCGGTGCTATTTTGACCGCATCGCTATCTGCGGATTATCTTCCGAAATGCAAACCCGAGATACCCACTGCCGTAATGGTCATAAATGGAACCGATGATCCATTGGTACCTTATGATGGTGGACAAATAAAAGTCTTTAAAAAAAATCGGGGTGAGATTATCTCTACGAATGAGATCATGGATTTCTGGAAAGAAAAAAATGGCTGTACGGTCAAAAAGAACACGGTCGCATTGCCTGATTCAAAGGCCGATGACACTACGGTCATTGTTGAGGAATATTCAAATTGCCAGGATCGTGGCGCATTGGTGCTGTATACCATAAAAGGAGGCGGCCATACTTGGCCTGGCGGTAAGCAATATTTGGGCGAAAGATGGATCGGGAAGACCAACCGCGATATTGTGGCCTGCGATGTCATATGGGAGTTTTTTAAAACGTTACCCAACCACGATTAAAGCAAAGTATCCTTAAAATGAGCACCGATTACGACCAAATTACCGCTGAACATTACGCCGCATTCAGGCCTTCGCTACATTTGCCCATTCTAAAAAAAATCTTGGAAAATGCCCATTTTGAATTAGGTCTCGATGTTGGTTGTGGTACGGGGCAATCTGCTTTGGCCCTCTCTAATTTCTGTGACAAGGTTATTGGTATTGACCCCAGTGAGTCCATGTTACAGAATGCCATGCCCCACGACCATATTGAATACCAACATTGCAACGGTCAAGATCTGGAATTTGACACCAACACCTTTGATGTTATCACCTTTGCGGGCTCACTATATTATGCCAAAACCCAGCATTTGATTAACGAAATTTTGAAAGTGACCAAACCCGCTGGCCAAATAATCATTTATGATTTTGAGACCCTACTCGACGACACTTTAAGACAATTTGGAGTAACCCCTCCTACAAAACAAGAGCTGGGCTATGACCATGAGGTGGACTTCTCCGAATTGGATATACAAAACTTGCATTTGCAAAACAAGGTAAAGGCTCAAATAGCCATTGGGATTGGTTCGGCCGACTTGGGTCATTTGTTATTGGCGGATAGCGACCATTACGCAGTACTTACGGGCAAGTTTGGTGAGACCAATGTATATACCAAACTATTGGCACAATTAGAAAATTTAGCGGTAAATAAAACGCATCAAATCGACGCCCATATCTTTTACACCCTGTATTATAGGAAATAACGAAAAAGGCAGAAAGTAGTTTACCGTTCACTACACATTGTGCACTGACCGCCGTGAGCTAACCACAACCAAAAACCATCAACCAGCAAGGAACAATCATTTGCCCACTACCTACGGCCTACTGAGAACTGACTTCTGCCTTAGAAGTTCTCGATTTTAACTTGAACAATTTTATCCTCCTTGTAATTTATCAGCACCTTCTAGCAATCCTGTTAATTCCTGTGGATTATGGATTATAACAGGCATATGTTGTGGACAGATATAAAATTCACTTTCCTGATAATAAAATTTGGTCACGGGTGTTTCACTGGATGATTTTTCACAAACCAAACACGCTTTATCATTGCTCATACTGTGTGTTTTTTATTTGAGACAAATTTATCTTTTATTATTGGCTCAAAAACTAACATTTATCATGCTTTGAAACTTTTTTTTCACAAACAAAACCTGAAACCTCTAAACACTCCCTACTCCCTAGATTAAGAATATTGAAATTCTCTCCGTATATTCACTTTTATAACAAGTAACACTATGAACAAAATTATTGGTTTACTATGTCTTGTCTTGATTTTTTCCTGCAAGAGCAAAAATGAGGAAACTAAGGCTGTGGATGGGCATATATTGGCCATCAAAGATTCCCTATCCAACGCAATAGATAAAATTTACCAACATGGACATGTCAACGGATTCTCTGTAGCCATCGTCAATGATTCAGCCATCTTGTACAACAAAGGTTTTGGCCTAGCAGATATCGCAACTCAAAAACCCTATACCAAAAATACAGTGCAGAATATTGCCTCGATCTCCAAGACCTTTATAGGGGTTTCACTGCTCAAGGCTCAAGAATTGGGTAAATTAAAATTGGATGACCCCATCAACAAATACTTGCCCTATGAGGTCAAAAATCCGAACCACCTAGAGGTGCCCATTACAATTCGGCATTTGGCGACACATACCTCCTCAATTATGGACACCGATTATTACGGAATGTCCTATGTAATGAAAGACCCCATAGAAGCTATTGATACTACAGTGGTGAAAATACCAGAATATTTCAATGGACCAGAGACTCATATTCCCATGGCTGATTTCCTGGAAAAAATACTTTCTCCCAAAGGGGCTTGGTACCAAAAAGAAGGCTTTTTAAAAGAGGCGCCAGGAGAACGCTTTATATATTCGAACGTTGCGGCCACCCTAGCGGCCCAAGTGTTGGAAGGGGCCACGGGAAAACCTTTCACTGGGTTTACCCAGACACATATCTTGAACCCTTTGGGAATGACCGCCTCTGGTTGGTCCTTTAATGCGATACATATGGAAGAACATTCCCGATTGTATGCGGATCCAAAAACACCCCTCCCCTTTTATTCGCTGATTACCTATCCCGATGGGGGTTTTACCACCTCGAGCAGCGATTTGGCAACCTATCTTGTTGAACTGATCAAGGGCTATGCCGGGAAAGGTACGTTGCTACAAGCTGGGAGTTATTCTGAACTGTTTAAAAAACAGCTAGACGCTTCACACTATGGTACTGCCGAAGGTGAAAAACCCTCTGGAGACGAACACAATGCCGGTATTTTCATGGGCTTTATGGAAGACGGACAAATGGGACATTCTGGGGGTGATCCCGGTATTTCTTCATATATGTTCTTTGATCCCAAGACCCAGTTGGGGCGTATTCTGGTGGTGAATACCGATCTTAATGAAGATGGGTATAAAAATTTTCTAGCACTGTGGGATACCTTGGCTGAATATGGGAACCAACTTAACCATTGAGTGCCACAGCAACCAACTTCAAACAACCACTGCCAACTGAAAACTTACTACTGATTACTAAATTCTCTGTGACTTTTGTTACTTAAAAGTACTGTTTTTGCCCTTACCTTGCAGTACCTATATTCTTTAACATCAAACTGCTTCAAGCATCACACAACGAAGGCCAATGGAGCAACTAACAACATAAAACCAAACAAAATGGAAGCACATTATTATAACGTGGACATAAACTGGAACAAAGACCGCAAAGGGGTAATGTGTTCCCCAGAACTAATCCGTGATGCAAACACTTGCATTGAAGTTGCCACTCCTCCTGAATTTCCCAAAGGTATTCCTGGAATATGGTCCCCTGAACATTTGTTTACCGCTGCGGTAAGCAGTTGCTTAATGACCACTTTTTTGGCCATAGCAGAGAATTCAAAATTGGAGTTCTCGAATTTCAGTTGTAAATCAAAAGGGAAACTAGAACAAGTGGATGGGAAATTTCTAATGACTGAAATAATCCTAGAACCTACCGTTACAATTGATGACGAAAAAAACCGTGAAAGGGCAGAACGGATTTTACAAAAATCGGAGGCAGCATGTTTAATTTCCAATTCCATAAAATCAAAAATAATAATGATCCCATCAATTAATATAAAAACTGCCAATTGAAACCTCACATCTATGAAATTCACCTTGCCCGTAGTGGCGGCTGGTTTTTTGCTTTTGATTTTATCCTGTAAGCCAAAAGATGTTGGTTACAACGATACGATTGAAATCCTTGAACAGTTTTCGGAGCTACAAACCATAATGGATTCCAAGGACCACGAAGTATTGGTCCTTAATTTTTGGTCAACCACTTGCGCTCCATGCATCAAGGAAATGCCCCATTTCAATAAACTGGTGACTGCATACCCGGATAAGAAAGTACGGATTCTATTGGTCAGTTTGGAAAAGGTGACGGCATTGGAAACACGAATATATCCCTTTGTGAAGAAACATGGAATTATCCCAGAAGTAGTAGTCCTCAAGGACCAGTTCTATACTAAATGGACAGATAAAATTGATGAAGCGTGGTATGGAGCCTTGCCAGCAACACTGATAATAAAAAACGATAAACGGAAATTTAGATTTGGTGCTTACGATTCGTATGAAGAATTACGATTGGATGTTGAAGGTGTATTGATGCAATAATAAAAAATCTTACCCTATTAACGGCTAACCCGCATCTACCATAACCATTAACAATTAACCCTCAACTAACGACAAACCCCACTTCTAACTTTTTACTTTTTACTTTTAACTTTTAACTATTATTGAATTACTTATCTTTTGTAATATTGGAAGGCGTTTGGGCCTTGGTCTCGTTAATCTATTTAATGAAATATAAAAAATGGCAGGAGAAAAAAATCTAGTTGAGCTTATAAAGGGAATGACCCCTGAATTGAACAAAGGGGAATATGTATTTACAACGACGAGGCATTTAAACAAAATAGACAGGAAGGATACTATTTGTGAATTCAAGGAAAAAGAAGGAATTACTATTGTAATTGAACGAAAAAAAGCAGACGAATTAAATCTTCAATATGAATTTATTGCATCTTGGATTACACTTAAAATCCACTCTTCTTTAGAGGCGGTAGGCTTAACATCGGTATTTTCAAGTGAATTAGCAGAAAATAATATAAGTTGTAATGTAATTGCCGGTTATTATCATGACCATATTTTCGTTGATAAAAAAGATGCCGATAAAGCTATTAGTGTTCTTACCCAATTATCAGAAAATTATAAATAAAACCAGTTGCGACCAGTACATTTAATTCAAGGCTTTATGGTTAACTCGCTGATTTAAAAAAAGTAGACTGCTTTCTACCTTCCTAAAACAAAAGCCCTTTTAAAAAAGGCTTTTTCAATAATGAATTCCATGACTTATATCAGTTTTTATATGGGATGTTGATGCTAATTTGCGGAACCTCTTTTCTAATCTACTTGATCTTTTTGATATAAACCGTAAAATAAACAGCTGTGTTCAAACTCCCAATTTAAAAATTATGGATAAAAAAATCACAATATTCCTTTTCGCCGCATTGGTGGCGCTTGGTTCGTGCACCAATAAGAACAAAACCAATCAATTGGATGAAAAAGGAAACCAAGAACATTGGAGTTATCAAGGCGAAACATCCCCTGAACATTGGGCGGAAATCGAAAAAAACTCCGCTTGCGGGGGTAAGTCCCAATCCCCAATAAATATAATTGGTAAAAACACGGTTCCTATAAATTTGAAGGATAGTCTTAAAATATATTATTCCCCGAAAACACTATTGAGTAAAGTCGAAAACAATGGTCATTCAATACAGTTTGATTTTGAAACTGGCGATTCAATACAATTCAATAAAGAAATATACTATTTAAAACAAATTCATTTTCATGAGCCTTCTGAGCATAAAATCAATGGGGTTATCTACCCAATCGAGGCACATTTGGTGCATATTTCCAATAAAAACCAGCTAACGGTTTTTAGTGTTTTAGGTATTGAAGGGGAAGAAAGTCAATTGTTCGAATTTTTTAAAAGTTTTCTTCCTCTAGAAAACGGGGAAACTAAAGAAATACATCAGGAATTTGATGTAACAGGTTTATCGCTTGAAAACAGGGCTTATTATTTTTATACCGGTTCATTGACCACCCCACCATGTACCGAAAATGTGAATTGGATTGTTTTCAAAGATCCGATTATACTTTCATTGGAAGAAGTTCTTGCGTTACGAAAGAATATGCCACTTAACAATTATCGGAATGAACAACCTTTAAATGGCAGAATAGTTTACAGCAAATAGGAATAAATAAAAAGGAGTGCCAACAAGGTATTATGGCAAAACGGTATATAACGTATTTATAAAAAAAGCATAATCCCTTTCTATACTACTGAACTAAAAACCTATTGAAGGTGAAGTTTTCATTGGTATATTCTATGATTTTTGTCTGTTTTTCTAAAACATTAAGGTTTTAATCTGCAATGCCTCTTTTCTTTAGTTTTAACCTAATATTTAAAATAGAAATAAATACAATTGTTGTTCTTACCATTGAGAAGTAGTATGACATGTGAACGTTTCTTTATGAACACCGTTTACGAGAACTGAATTTTACCGCTGTACGTTAACCTTCATTATGAACCGTCCTGAAATATGTATACCCTGAATCAAATGTATATCTATAAAAATGATGGATATGTGAGCCGTTATAACGAGAGCTTTAAATTGCTAATTCAAGTTGCTTATAATTCAAAAATGAATCTTGACCGCTAAGCAAGATGCCTTTAGTCAAAATAGACGTTAAACGTTTTATTCAATTACGATAAACTCAGACCGCCGGTTAATTTGATGTTTCGAATCTTCACATTTTTCCCTTGAAGTACAATCATTTGCCAATCGGGTTTCTCCAAAACCCCGTCCGGTTATCCTTTTTCCATCAATTCCTTTGGCGAACAAATATGCAACTGTCGCTTTTGCCCTTCTTTCCGATAACCGTCTGTTGTACTCATTCCCTGCCTTGGCATCGGTATGGGCTTGTACTTCAACTTTACAATCAGGAAATAATTTCATATACTCCACTATCTTTTGGAGTGTCATTTCCGCATCTGGACGTATTTTTGATTCATTCAGGTCAAAATGAACGGGAGAGAGGCCGAGGTACTTAATCAATTCGGTTCCTTCTGTAGCCTTCTTTACCGTCTTTTCCAGTGCGATTTCAATTCCAGAAGTATCTGTTGAAGTTAATACGTTAAACATAGTGTCTCCATCATTATACTCCTCTTTGGAGACCATTAATTTGTAATCCCCATCCCTGCAATCGCCTTCTAATACAAAGGTGCCGTTCGACTTAGAAACCGCTGTTGCTACCGTTTGATTTTTACTATCAATAATAACTAATTTTGCAGCAGAAAGCGGTTGGCCGTTATCCCTATCGCGTATAATACCCGCTACTAATGATTTACAACTAAGGTCAATTTCTTTGGTTTCCGTAAAACCATAGATGTCATCACTTCCAAGACCACCTTCACGGTTGGATGCAAAAAATCCCTTTTTAGTTGCTTCATCGATTATGAATGAGAAATCATCTTGCTTGCTGTTTACCGGTTCCCCGATATTTATTATGGGAGTATAGTCCAATTCGTCCAAAAGGGTCACAAAAACGTCTAATCCCCCCAATCCGGGCTGACCGTCCGATGCAAAATAAAGCACATTGCCTTCTGTTACAAATGGGAAAGTTTCCCTGCCTTCGGTATTGATTTTTTCCCCTAAATTTTTAGGTGTCCCAAAACTTCCATCCGAATTAATATCAACTACAAAAATATCTGATTGCCCAATAGAACCCGGCATGTCGGAAGCAAAATACAATTTCGTTTCGTCAGCACTTAGCGCGGGATGTGCTACAGAATAACTATCATCATTGAAGGGGAGTTCATAAATATTCACCCATTTACCTTCTTTAAACGTAGCGCGATATAATTTTAGGCGACTCAACCCTTTGTTGTCACGGGCGAATTTTCCATTTTTAGAATTGTTCCGAGTAAAATAAACAGTGGCTCCGTCTTTTGAGAATGCAGTAGAAGATTCATGGGTTTTCTTGTTCAATGCTTTTGAAAATTTGGCAGCATTTATAAAATCCCCATTTTCAGAGGGAATGGCTTGGTATAGGTTTAGAAAGTATTGGTTATTCCATTTGTGGATATTGCGTGAAATTCTTCCTGTATCCCTAGCAGATGAAAATACAAGTTCTTTGCCCTTAAACGAAGGTGCAAAATCTGACATACTTGAATTAATAGAAAGGGTTACGATATCGTACCTTCCGGAGTTCCGGGCTATTTTATTCAGATAGTCCTTATTGTCTGCAAATTTTAAAGCCCTATTATCATTGGCTTTGGTAGCTTCGAATTTCCGCATCCATTGGTCAGATTCCTTATATTTTCCCAATGACTTTAGGGTCTGTGCATATTTGTATAGATATTCTGTTTCAACATCCAATCCTTCAAGTTGCACTAGCTTAGCATACCACTCCGATGCGGCCTTGTAATTTGCATTTTGGTAATTTGCATTCCCAAGGTTTTTAAAGATTTCCTCGGACGTATACCCTTTTTCTACCAGATCTTCATAAGAACCGATGGCATCTACATAGGCATAGCTATTGAAATCGGTCGCTGCTTTTTTAGTTTCACGTTCCTGACTATTGGCAAATGTAGCTATCAACAGCGAACATGCCGTTAAATATTTTATGATTTTAAATTTCTTGTTCATTATAGTAATCTTTAAAAGAATCTTGGGGTGAGTGTATTTCTATATCGGTTAAAGAATTCAAATCTCAGGAAGATCTCAAAAGATCCATTATTAAAAGCCGTATTGCCCAACTCCGTAATTTCCCGATCGTAAGCTAACCCCAGCATCAGTTTTTCGTTGATCTGAATGCCAAAAAGTGCATTCAATGCAGCATCCCAGCGATATGCCAAGCCAAGAGAAAATTTCTTATTAAGCAAGGCACTCACCGAAAGGTCGGCCTGCAAGGGTGCACCTTCTACCGCTTTAAAAAGAATAGCAGGTTTTAATTTCAAGTCCGGGTTTATCTCAAACACATAGCCAGAAATTAGATACCAATTCATCCGTTCCTGAGCCAAATAAGATGAACTATTTCCGGAACCGTCAAAATGCTCGGTTTGTAAAAAATTTGGTACTGAAAGTCCAGCATAAAATTTCTCGGTATGATAATAGATTCCTGCACCGAAATTTGGGGAAAACTTTTTATCGATATTTACCTGATTTGAAGGTGCTGTTGATGGGTCGAAATTTCGCAACTGATTAAAGTCGATATTCAGAAAATGCCCGCCCGCTTTTACCCCAAAGGACAGTTTTCCGGTCTCGGAAACGGGAACGGTGTACGAGAATACGGCATCAAAATAGGTGTCCTGATTCGTACCGTTCCCTATTTCATCGTTCACGATGGATAGCCCTAAACCTACCTTTTCCGAAACAGGGGTGTGAACATTAAGGGTCTGCGTGGTAGGTGCGCCGTCTAGTCCTACCCATTGCGAGCGGTGCAGGGCTGCAATACTCAATACGCCCCTAGAACCCGCATAAGCAGGGTTTACTGCTATGGTGTTATACATATATTGTGTGTACTGTGCATCCTGTTGTGCCATCAAGCCCCAGATGGATGCAGCTAAAAGTACGGTTGTTATAATGAGTTTTTTCATGGTCTATTTTATTGGGGAATGATTGATATAGTAGGGTTTATCGATTAATGTATAGGTAACCGTTCTTTATTCTTGTTTGCTGGTCATTCGTATACTCAATAACATAGAAATATACACCTACTGGAAGCTCATCGTTCTTTTTAATGGTTACCCTTCCATTGGAAGTTCCTCGAAAGGCATTACCATTGTTATCGTAACCATTGGTCTCGAAAACAAGAACTCCCCATCTGTTATAGACCTTGACCGTGTTGTTCGGATAGGCTTCTATATTTATAATCCGAAATACCCCACCGTTGGTTCCTGGGCTTACCAAATCACTGTCGATACCAATATCGCAAGGAACTTCGGCCGGAGGTGTTCCTCCTTCGGAGCTGCAAGCATCCAATGGATTTGTCCCATCAGTCACCTCTTGTCCATCATTAATGGTGTCGCCGTCTGTATCGGCGTTATCAGGGTCGGTACCTAACACATTCTCTTCTGAACTGGTCAATCCGTCGTTATCACAATCACTTGTTGAAAGTGCGGTTCCGCCATCGGAATCACAGTCGTCCAATGGATTTGTATTATCGGTTACCTCTTGCCCATCATTGATACCATCACCATCTGTATCTGAATTATTAGGTTCGGTACCCAAATCGACTTCTTCTCCATCGGTTAATCCGTCCGCATCCGAATCGGGGTTGTCGGGGTCTGTGCCCAAATCCGCTTCTTCGGCGTTGGTTAGGCCATCCATATCGCAATCGCTATCCGCCAATGGGGATCCATTCATAGAACTACAATCGTCTAAGGGGTCCGTAGCATCCGCAACCTCTTGGCCATCGTTGATACCATCTCCATCGGAATCGGGGTTGTTGGGATCCGTACCCAAAGTCTCTTCCTCCGTATTGGTAAGGCCGTCGCCATCTACATCTACGGATATGTTAACTGTTCCCGTATTTTGATTGCCAGCCAGGTCTGTCGCTGTTATATCCAGTGTGTCACCGTCGGCCAGGGAAGGGAAGGAGCCGATATCGGGAGTAGCGGTTTCAGTGTCCAGCATCCAATCACCATTAGCATCGGTTGTAAGGGTGTAAACAACATCGGCATTACCATCAACATCCGTATCGATTTCGATACCGAGAGTTTCGTTGGGATTTCCTTGTCCCGTTACTATGGGAGTTATGTCTTCTGTTGAAAAGCTATCCACATAGGGTTCCGAAGTATCCACTATTATTGGGAAATCGTGCGAAACGATACTTGTATTGCCTGCGGAATCAGTCGATGTTGCGGTAATCGTGGGTAGGAGCAGTCACATCGTGTTCGATGTCACGGGTCGCTTGGATTGCGGGGTTGCCCGCCACATCAAATACGTCCGCGGTAATCGTTTCGTTGGCATCCAGAACCTGTGCATCTGCAGCAGGAATATCAAGGCTCCAAGTTCCACCTGTTACTATAGTTATATAGGTATTACCGTTCAGGATTATGGTGACCATCTGACCATCTTCTGCATCAGTGGTACCGGAAATCGTAACCGGATTGTCATCTTCAAAAGCGTTGATGATATCGTCCGTAGCTACTACATTTATAGTTAAGGTAGGAGCAGTCACATCGTGTTCGATGTCACGGGTCGCTTGGGTTGCGGGGTTGCCCGCCACATCAAATACATCCGCGGTAATCGTTTCATTGGCATCCAATGCCTGGGCATCTATTGCGGGAACGTCCAAACTCCAGTTACCGCCGCTTACCGTTGTAGTATAGGTGTTGCCGTTTAATACGACCGTTACCGTTTGGCCGTCCTCGGTATCCGTTGTTCCTCTTATAGTAACCTGACTGTCGTCCTCCAAAGCGTTTATAATATCGTCAGTAGCTACTACATTTATAGTTAAGGTAGGAGCAGTCATATCGTGTTCGATGTCACGGGTCGCTTGCTTCGCAGGGTTACCCGCCACATCCGATACGTCTGCGGTAATCGTTTCGTTGGCATCCAATGCCTGTGCATCTATTGCAGGAACGTCCAAGCTCCAGTTACCGCCGCTTACCGTTGTAGTATAAGTATTACCGTTCAGGATTATGGTAACTGTCTGTCCATCTTCTGCATCCGCGGTACCGGAAATCGTAACCGGATTGTCATCTTCAAAAGCGTTGATGATATCGTCCGTAGCTACTACAATAATAGTTAAGGTAGGAGCATTCACATCGTGTTCGATCTCACGGGTCGCCTGGGCTGCGGGGTTGCCCGCCAAATCGGATACCTCCGCGGTAATCGTTTCGTTGGCATCCAATGCCTGCGCATCTATTGCGGGAACGTCCAAGCTCCAGTTACCGCCGCTTACCGTTGTAGTATAGGTGTTGCCGTTTAATACGACCGTTACCGTTTGGCCGTCCTCGGCATCCGTTGTTCCGCTTATTGTAACCGGATTGTCATCCTCCAAAGCGTTGATGATATCGTCTATAGCTACTACATTAATTGTTAAGGTAGGAGCAGTCATGTCGTGTTCGATGTCACGGGTCGCTTGCGTTGCAGGGTTGCCCGCCACATCCGATACATCTACGGTAATCGTTTCATTGGCATCCAATGCCTGTGCTTCTATTGCGGGAACGTCCAAGCTCCAGGTACCACTACTTACCGTTGTAGTATAGGTGTTGCCGTTTAATACGACCGTTACCGTTTGGCCGTCCTCGGCATCCGTTGTTCCGCTTATGGCAACCGGACTGTCATCTTCCAAAGCGTTGATAATATCGTCCCCAGCAACAAGGTCTATAGTAAGCGTTGGTGCTGTTGCATCATGTTCAATATTGCTAGTGGCTGGTTACATCACCGTCCTCTATAGCATTTACAATGCCATCACCCTCGATAGGTGTTGTGATAACTATAGTCGGATTTGTATTATCCAGTGTAATCGTTTCCTCGTTATTGGCGACATTCCCGGCCACATCCGTTACATCGGCATCCACGGTAATCGGTCCATTGGTCAATCCAGAGATATCGGCATCCGTTGCGGTCCAAACCCCACCGGTCACGGTAGCTGTAGTCGTTAGGGTTGTCGTACCATCAAAGAAGGTGACCGTCACGATCTGACCATCCTCCACGCCTACGGTAGTGCCCGAGATGGTTACATCACCATCCTCGATGGCATTTACAATGCCATCAACCTCGATAGGTGTTGTGATAGCTATTGTCGCGAGATTGTCATATGTTATACTAGCCGCACTAGAGGTAACTGGTGAGCATACAAAAGTATCTTCCGTAATTATAGCTCTATATTGATAACCATTCTCCGTGCCTGTAATACCCGTTAAAGTCAATGTAGCGGTGTCGCTATTCGCATAGATGTCGGTTCCATTTAATGGATCAATATCAATAAACCCTCCCCCTAGTTGATCGTCAACCTGCCATTGATACGATAAAATAATACCCGTAGCATTAACCGTAAAAGTTTCAGGTGAACTTCCATTCGTAAGTATATCTTGAGGCTGATCCCCTGCTGTAGCGATATTTGGAGTTACACCAGGTTGTTGAAAATCATATTGTGTATTTGAAACAGCAGCGTCCTCATTGTTGGGGGTAGTATACCCATCTGAAACATTGGTTCCCGTTACAAGTCCGTCTGCATCCACTATTGTTGGTGAATCCCCTAGGATTCCATTAGAATCATCATCGGTATAACCAGCTTCAATTACATCATTACATCCATCACCATCCGCATCCAATTCTAAATAATCTGCGATCCCATCAGGAGACGTCTCTGAATCTGCAACTATATAGTTTACGTTACCACTGTTCTGCTGCCCACTAGCTTGGACCGAGTTTGGAATACCATCGGTGCCGACAGCACTAAGCAAGCGTCCGTTATTAAATGGTTGACCGCTACTAGACTCAACAACATCATAAATCCCATCGTTATCCGCATCTAAATCGAAATGATTAGGAACACCATCACCATCAGCATCGAAACTATCAACGATTCCATCACCATTTGCATCCGTACCTAGGTCCTCATCTTTATAATTCAGAATTCCGTCGGCATCGGTATCGTTACTTGGGTCTATTCCAGAAGGACTTTCCAAAGTATCTAAAATACCATCGTTATCATCGTCCAAATCAACAACGTCCGCGATACCGTCTAAATCGTTATCATCAATCCCTACTTCACGATAATCAACCTCTGGAGTTGAAATAATAGCAATATTAGGCAAATCAGATGCACCATTATCCTGATCATCATTTGAGTCAAATAAGGTACCAGTGGTATCTACATCATCATATCCATTTAATAAACCATCACCATCTGAATCTAGGTTATTGGAAGCTAAAGTGAATCCAGCTTCTTTGGTATCGGTAAATCCATCATTATCTGAATCTAAATCAAGATAATCATAAATTCCGTCCAAATCTGTATCAATAGCTGATATCCCTTGATTTCCAGTCCCTTCATATGCATCTCCTAATCCATCATTATCACTATCCAATAATCCTCTAGGCGTATAGGATGCCGTAAGTTGGGCTTCTACATTATCTGGGATACCATCATTGTCAGAATCGATATCCAATTTATTGGAAATACCATCATTATCACTATCAATACCATCATTTACCGTAAATACAGGTGCGGTACCTGGTCCAGAAGGCAAACCACCATTTGTGCTATTATTTGAAGCGGTGTTGTTAGGGTCAAAAAGCCCATTAATGCTGCAAACATCTAAATTAAGCGAACCCAAGTGTGTATTTGGACTCGTATTTAAAGCTTCGGAAACAAAAGATAAGGTAAGATCATTAGTTTTGTAATAGTTGAAATACACAGCAAGTCTAGCCCCAGGATCTACTCCAGGCCAAGTATCATTCGGACCTAAAAATGTAGAAAAACCAGTAGCTAAATTATTGCTGATAGTCATAAAGGAATTACTGTCTACCGCATATAATCCAGGTCTGCGCAGAACAATGCTCTCACGGAAATTAGCACCATCAATGTCAGCAATGGTTCCACCTATCCTATTAACATTATACTTAGTTAGGGTACCTGTGAGAACAAAACTGATATTGAATTCCATGGAAAAAATATCTCCAATAGCAAGAGGACTACCCCCATATTCCATATTCCAAAGAATGTCACCAGGAGTTTTTTCTATATCGAAGGACGTAATGTTGGCTGATCTTTCCGTAATTGTAATAATAGCGTCTAGTACTGTCCCATTAATAGTATTGACATTTGCGAATCGATATTGATCTCCAATCGCACCAGTATTGATTCCACCAACATCCGTAGGCGTTCCAGTAAATACAAAAGGAGAAATATTGCATGGGTCACCCAAATTAGTGGTTGGTTCAAATCCCAATGATTCTACATAATCTAGGATACCATCATTATCATTATCTATATCGATATCATTATTAATTCCATCGCCGTCAGTATCCAGAGGTGTATATGGTACAACTTCATCCCTAAAATCGACCTCACTTGTCGATGGGTCTTGATCGTTCGGAAAGTCAGTTACATCTTGATTATTATTTGTAGCTCCATTTGTATCTTCAATACCGCTGGGAGGTGTAATGCTTAAGTCAAAAGCATCATCGAGTCCATCATTATCAGTATCGGTTCCCAAAGGAATTGTATCAGCAGTATTATCCCCATCAATATCATAGGCTTCTGTAGTATCATCCAACCCATCATTATCGGAATCAAGATCTCTAAAATCGGGACCATCCACACCATCTGAATTTTCTGGTTCATTGATGGATTGCCCTGATCCCGCTGGGATTACTTCATAATTATCAGCTAAACCATTACCGTCACTATCTACACTTGGGCTTAAGTAACCGGTAGTAGATTGCCATTCTATATTGTCGATAATACCATCATCATCACTATCTAAATCCAAATAATCTGGATGTGAATCGCCGTCAGTATTTTCTGGGGTATTTATAAAACTTCCCCCATTGTCTACATCAAATACATCATCAATTCCATCTGAATCTGAATCATTTCCAGACGCTTGAACTAAACCTGCATCGGATTGGGCTTCCACTAAATCTTTTATGCCATCATTATCAGAATCAATATCCAAATAATCTGCACCACCTAAATTATCGCTATTTACAGGAATTGCAGAAACGCCGTTCCCATCAACACCACCATCTTCTACTGCATCAGGAATTCCATTGGTTCCAGTGCTGCTTTCGGAAGGATCAATGGCACCATTTCCATCAATATCCAAGCTACCATTTCCCGTTTCTACAATATCCGGAATGCCATCATTATCACTATCTAGATCTTCATTATTTGGAATTCCATCGTTATCAAAATCCGTTGTTCCTTCAACAGAATCCAAAATACCATCGTTATCATCATCATTATCACTTAAATCACAAATTCCATCTCCATCGGTATCGGTACCGTCATTGGCAGGATCGAAATTATTTCCAGCAGTAAAGTCGGTCGAAGCCGCAGCCGAACAATCATCACAACCGTCGCTATCTAAATCCTGACAACTAGAAGGATCTATAGGAGCATTATCAGCCCCATCTAAAACCCCGTCGTTATCATCATCAGTATCAATACTATCAGGAGTACCATCGCCATCGGTATCTACTTCCACTGTAATACTCACTGTATTGGTTTCACAAACTTGTGGTGTTACAGCGGTATTACATACGGTATAATCAATGGTTACCGTGGTGCCTTCTTCTCCTGCGGCAGGTGTGTAAGACATTATTCCAGTAGTGGCATCAAAACTTACAATGCCATTGGCCGTACCCGTAGTAGCATCTACTAAACTGGTATTTGCGCTTGGTATGAAATCGTCATTTGTTAATATATTTACTGTATTTGTAGTGCCTTCCGTTACTGTAAGAACATCGACAGTTGTGATTGGAGCTAATGGATTTGGATCACTGGTATCTGGATTACCATCGTTATCATCATCGGTATCCCCAGCATCACAAAGTCCGTCCCCATCGGTATCAGTACCATCATTGGCGGTATCAAAATTAGCACCTGCAGTAAAATCCGTTGAAGCCGTAGCCGAACAATCGTCACAACCGTCGGCATCCGTATCCTGGCAACTAGAAGGATCTAAGGGCGCGTTGTCGGCACCATCAAGGACCCCATCGTTATCATCATCAGTATCCCCTGTATCACAAAGTCCGTCCCCATCAGTATCCGTACCATCATTGGCGGGATTAAAATTGTCGCCGACAGTAAAATCATTGGAGGCAGTCGCGGAACAGTCGTCACAACCATCGGCATCCAGATCTTGACAGCTCGAAGGGTACAACGGCGCATTATCGGCACCATCAAGTACTCCATCGTTATCATCATCGGTATCCCCGGCATCACAAAGTCCGTCCCAATCGGTATCGATACCATCATTGGACGGATCGAAATTATTTCCAACAGTAAAGTCGGTCGAAGCCGTAGCCGAACAATCGTCACAACCATCGCCATCGGTATCTTGACAGCTCGAAGGATCCAGTGGTGCGTTATCGTCACTATCAAGTACGCCATCGTTATCATCATCTGTGTCGCTTGAATCAACAATACCATCACCATCAGTATCTATAATACTTTCAACAGTTATTGAAAATGAATATGGAATAGAAACACAACCTGTTGTCGAATTGATAACAGAAATTGTCCCAAAATAAGTATCGATAGGAGCTGTTGCGGGAACTGTTAAACTTATTGGACTAACCGGTAAGGCTACTTCACTACTAACATCAACAAAGCCTACTGCTTCTGCCAATCCATCATAATCAATAATATATTGATCTGCTCCATTGGTAGTAGCCGTATAAGGTAAGTCGGCATTAGTAGTACCAAAGGTAACAGTAGGACTAGTATTTAATGTTATAGTTGGACTACTGGTATTGCTTAAAATGATGGGACCGGGAATAATATTCGAATCACATCCGTTTAAAACCACCACAAAATCTGTATAATTTCCAATGTTCAATGCGTTAATAGTATAATTGCCACTGCTATCTGAAGTAAATGACCCATGATTTATAGTATCCTCACCATCCTTATAATTTAATCCATCAAAAGTCGTGGATACTTCCAAACCTTCAATAGTTATTGTTCCATCCGCTGCATTACATGACGTCGGATTTGTTGAAGAAACAGAACTGATAAATATATCGTTCACTGTTATTGTAAAAGGCCTTGCTTCACTAATACATTGTAATGTATTTGAGTTACTGAGCGTAAAAACTCCATTGTAAACCCCTGCTGGAATAGCACCTGGTACTGCTATAACTATTGGGTTGGTAACATTTGTTTCATTTATAACATCTGTTAGACCCGCAGCTTCAGCAGCTAGATCAAAATCAATATTATAATCTATTGCTGGTCCGTTGGCATCAATGGTGTAACTAAGATTTGTAAAAGTTTCCCCGCGACATACTTGTAATGCATCACTTACCAGGGTAACAATTGGTGTTGGACTTATGGTAACATTGATTGCGGGAGTTAAAATTGTTTCACATGTAATCCCTATAATTTGGGCCTTAACAGAAATAGATTCAACTGTTGAGCTTAAATTGGTTGCAACCAAGGTTAAAGATGAACCGTCACCTAAAGCGGCCGATCCAAGACGGTTATCAAGTTGATCTACTAATTGATAAACAATATTACTTTCTGTTGAATCAATAAAAAAGTCTATACTTTCCCCTTCACAAACCATAGTAGCGGTAGTTGCTGAAAAGGTTTGATTTATTGGGGGTTTACACTGAATAACCACAGCTGCAGAAGGATCGCTCTCACAAAAACCAGCAGCGGGACTTGTAATGGTAACTGTAGCCACTCCTTCGGCATATAATTTATTGAAAGGAGTATCCAATCCTGTAATACTCCAAGTTCCGACAACCGCTAATGCTCCTTGGGGAATAGTAGTCGTGGCCCCTTGAATAGCTGTGCCATCAATATATAATTGTACTGTTAAATCAGAAGTGGTTGAAACTAAAGCCTCTCCTTCAATAATGGAATCTCCTTCCGTAATAGGGTTTGAGGTTATAATTAAGGAATTACCTGGATTGGGTGTTTTTGTATTTACCAATACTTCAATGGCAAATTCAGAGATATCTTCGCCAGTAGTTTGGGCTGTTGCGGTAATATAAGTACCCACACTTATAGATAAACCGGTGACTATCCACGAGCCGTTTGACCCAACAGTAGTATTACCTATCGATGTAGCAGCACCACCAGATGTATTTCTAGTATACACTACAATAGATGCACCAGGAGTTTCTGAAGAAATTCCAGATACTTGATTAATTGCTGTAGTAGCACAATAGTTGCCATTTATAGCGGGTGTAGCTGATTGCGCACCTATCGTTATTGTTGTACTCGTTCCGCATTTCCCAGTTTCAACTGATCGCACTCGCACTACATCTCCTTGAGCAATAGCTCCTTTGGGCAACGAAGAAACGGTAAAGGACCAATTTCCACCCGTAGCAGCCGTACTAGCCTGCTCAACACCATTAATAAAGATGGCAATTGAGGCATTATTTGAAGCTGTACCTTGAATGACTGCATCAGTTTCTACCACTGGCTGATTTAATATGGTTGGGGCCGCGGAAGTAGCAGCACCAGATGTACAATATTGTGTTTTTGTAGATTCACAACTCCCTGAGGCAGTAATAGTAAAATAGTAAGCGCCTGCTGGAATTTTAGTACCCCCAGTACCATACTCCCACTCCCAAGGAGAAGATGAATAGGTTGCTGGGTTAGCCGTCCCCGCAGGAGCAACTAATAATGTACCGTCAGCCTTATACACCCGAAGAGTATAAGTGCCTGTAACAGCGGTATTACCTCTAAATTTTTTATTTCCTGTTATCTCAGCTATTCCAGTTGGAGGAGCTGAACAAGTAGCTCCAACTGTAGTGGTATTACAGGATGAATAAGAAGTCGATTTTTCAGGCCCTGCAGTGGCAGGTACCCGTGCTGTTGCCGTAAATAATTGGTTGGCAGTAAAAGCTGCCAAGCCGGAAAGTGACCATGTACCACCTGATACCAATGTGGTGCCATTAGATACGCCATCCCTAAAAACTTCAATCATTGTACCGTTAATTTCAGTCGAAGAACCACTAATGCTAGTAGCACCTACTGCCAAAGGCCCTGTTATTGAAGGACATGCCGCTCGTGGCGGAAGGGTCGCACCTGATGAAATTTCACTTGCACTGGTCGGAGGAAAAACATCGACCAAATTTTGCCAAAGGCCATCTGTAATCCCAGTACTATCATCAATACCCCCTAAATCAGAGATACCATTATTTCCTATCGCGGCTTTTGGATTAATTACGGTATTCCCAACCATTCTCAGCGGAGTAGATGGAGTTACTGCAGGAAAGTTTAGCGTTATGTCAGAAAAAGGAATGTAAAAATCATAGAAATAATCATCATCCCCACAAATTTCTGATAAGGCAATTGATTTTTGGGCAAAATTAGTGTAGGGTCTGGCAACAGTTTCATCATCCATGGCAACCGGATTAACAGTGCCATCAACATCATATAATCCAACTCCAAAATTTGTTCTTAAGACTACCTCAATTTCAAACCCTGGATTTCCAGGAACATAATTTGGATCAGCCTCAGGTCCGGTAGCGCCAAATTTTTGATCGGTATCAATTAAAATGGAATACCCTTTTGAATTGTTTGCCGTTCCACCTAACCTAAATCTGAACATGAGGTTATTTGATCCATCAAGATAAGTGTAAATGGTATTGTTATCCGCTGACTTCACCAAATCTGTAAAGCCACAAGAAGGTCCTGGTCCTAAATCGCTGTCTGGTTCTGCCGCACCAACACTGGGAAGTGGTGTATATTGAATCTCACTTTCAACTTCATCATCACTCCAGTATCCAGCAGTACTTTCCGAAGTAAATCCGTCAATGTTCGGATCTAATACTGCCTGTCCTGAACCAGCAGCAGTTTTATATATTAATCCTTTTGTTTGGGCAGAAAGTTGTTGAAATGAGCATGATAATAAGACAACTATAAAGAACACAATAGAATTACATCTAGGATAGGGGGAATTTTTCATACTTTAAGTTAATGGCTTGTTAATGAGTCCTAAACAAGCAAGATCTAACTATAATGTTGTTACTTATAACTTTTGTTGTGTAAGTAAGGCTATCCGTTGTGTAAGTGCCTCTTTTGATGTTTTAATTTTAATAAGATTAAGCTTACAAAAGTAAAGGGAGCATAATATGACAATACCACCTCGATGGCCTATACAGCGTCAGAAAATAATTTTGAACTGGCGATGAATTAAAAAATTCAAAAACATCTATGATCAAATCACAGAATTAAATGAAGTGAAGTGAGGAAAAATAACAAAAGCAGAACCACTTTTTTAACCCCTTATCAAAAAAAGCCATGATAATTTTTAAACAGGATAATATGAAGTCTCTAAGGAAAAGTGCAGCGTTATTAATTTTATGTTTTTCGGTTTCATTAGCGAATGCACCGCAAATAATTAAACCGGAAAAAGGATATACCCCTTAAATTGGCATAATGGTAGATATGCTCGAAGAGTTAAAAGACCGCCTTACGGAGGATATCCGTGATTTGGACCAAGCGGAAACAGATTACTTGTTTGATGACAAGGCCAACAGTATTGGGGCCATAATAATGCATTTGGTGGCCACCGAATCTTATTACCAAGTTGAAACTTTAGAAGCACGCACATAGACGGATGAAGAAGGGGAATTCTGGGGAATTGCTAGTGGTTTGGGGTCAGAATCAAGAGAGCAACTAACAGGAAAGCCTATAAAATATTATTTGGATCTGTGGAATCAGGTTCGGGATAAAACTCTTGAAGGGTTAAAAACCAAAGATGATGAGTGGTATGCAGCAACCATAGATGAGAGCATAAACAACCATTGGGCATGGTTTCATATTTTGGAGCATCAGGCCAATCATATGGGCCAAATAGCCCTGGTAAAAAAGAGACTACCGGAGTAATCTGAATTATTCCGACTATCTAACAACAGTACTACCTATTCGAAACCTTAGAATTTCATAAGGCGAACCTTAAAATGGCATCACAAAGACTCAAGCTAGCACCTCACTTAATTGGAATTTCCCAACCAGTTTTAGAATCGGTTCAATACTGGACTTGTCCATGAAGTCAAATCCTTCAAATTCCTGTTTTCTGGCTTCAGGATCCTTGTTTGCCAAGGCAGCTATTTTCAGCATCATCCAGTCAAACCACGTAAGTTCCTTCGGTATTTGCCTACCGCGGAGGGCAACATGATAAATCCGTGAAATAAAGTCTTTTGGAAGGCTGTCAGCAATCCACCCATCCAATCTAGTTCCGGCCTGGGCACCCGAAACACTGAAGAAGATTATCGGTTTATCCGCGATCTCTGCCAAATGCCTTTTCACCCATTTGTGGATCAAGAGCTTGTAGTAGATTACCGGGCTGCCTAAGATCAAAAAATCGTATTGTGATAAATCAGCATTGGGGTCTTTTACGTCAAATACCGGTAGGCCAGTCGCTTCGCCGATCCAATTGGCATATTGCGCTGTGCTGCCATACTTTGATGAGAAAAAAATTGCACCGTTCATTATGGGTCATTTTTAGTTATTCGATATAACATCCAATTATAAAAGTATAGGTGCTTATAAAGAAAAACAATGACCTTCATCATATATGATGATTTTGCTAACCTAACTGCTTGGATTTGTCCGTTTTGAGCGTTCCCATAGCAATGCTCCCAAAACAAAGAAGAAGAAAAGGCTTTACATAACATGATGCATAATTAATTACATCTGCCAACTGATCCCTGATAGCTGACTACTACCCACTGAATTCTAACTTCTCTTTTCTCAATTCTCACATCTCACATCTCACATCTCACATCTAATAAAATTCTATGACTTTTATCAGCTGTTATAACCTTTTTTGAATTTACCTTACCATGTCTCTTTTCTAAATACCATAACTTTTTATGGCGTATACAAGCAACCAATAAACTACACAGATGAATGTAAAAGGAATCTTGATCTGGACCGGGCGGTTTGCCTTATTGTTATTGTTGTTTTTTGTTTTTTTCCTCATAGGGTCAATGGCCGTTTCTGGGATGCTTCCTGAAACAACATCGGAACCGGGACCCTTACCTGATACTATCGGATTCTTGGTTTTCGGAATCCTCAACACCTTTCTTATCATGGCATTGATTCTAAGTTCACGATGGTATGGCTTTAAACTAGCCCTGGCATTGGCCTTTGCCTATTATGGGGCAGTAACCTTTTTAACACAAATCGAAACATGGTATTTTCTTTCTGATGTCACAGTTACCGCAAAGCTTTTACCACGACTGTTTATAATGGGTCTACCCATAGCTTTTATTCTTATACCACTTGCCGTTTTGATCTTGCGTAAAATAAAAGCTAAGACCACCTTGGAACCTAAGTCTGCCCTAAAAATGCCTGTAAAACAGTTGGTATTAAAATTATTGGGCATCGCCCTTCTTTATATTATACTCTATTGGGGCGCGGGTTACTTTATTGCCTGGCAAAATCCCGACTTGCGTTCTTTTTATGGCAGTCCTGGGGGCATACTGCCATTCTGGGAGCACACCAGCAATACTTTAACCACCGATCCCGGGTTATTTCCGTTTCAGGCATTACGGGCCATGCTGTGGACGCTATGCGCCATCCCCATCATACGTGGTTCTAAACTGAATGTATGGCGAACTGCCGTTCTAGTGGGGCTATTCTTTACTGTGCCGCAGGTATCGGGTTTAATTTTTGAAAACCCGTTAATGCCGAGTGCCAGTGTGCGGTTAAGCCATTTGTTCGAGGGGCTTGCCTCTAATATTGTCTTTGGAATGCTGGTTGTTTGGCTGTTGCATCGTGAGCACAGCTCAATTCAGGATTTGTTACGCAATGAAAAAAATAATAAGTGAATAAGTATCTTTAAAAATGAAAAAACGCAACCTAGGAAAAACAGGATTTGAGATTTCGGAAATTGGTGCAGGAACATGGCAAGTGGGTGGAAAATGGGGTAGCCCTTTTAGTCATGGCAATGCAGATGCCATATTGAACACGGCCGTGGATAATGGCGTAAATTTTATTGATACTGCCGATGTGTATAGCGATGGTGAAAGTGAAAAGGCCGTGGGCCGTTTGGTGCGTTCCCGAAAAGAACGGATTTATGTGGCCACGAAATGTGGCCGAAGAATTTCTCCCCATATCAACGAAGGCTATCAAACTAAAGTATTACGAAAGTTCGTAGAGGATAGCTTAACGAATATGGGCCTGGAAACCATAGACCTGATACAATTGCATTGTATGCCTACGGAAACCTATGATCGACCAGAAATATTTGAACTTTTCGATGAGCTAAAAAAGGAAGGTAAAATAGGGCATCTAGGTGTAAGCGTTAAAACAGTCGATCAAGCTTTAAAAGCCATGGAGTATGAAAATGTTACTACAGTGCAGATTATTTTCAATATGTTGAGGCAACTCCCCTCAGAAAAATTATTTGCAGCGGCCAAGAAAAAAAATGTAGGCATTTTGGCCCGTGTCCCTCTTGCGAGCGGTCTCTTGACCGGAAAGTTCACAGCCGAAACCACCTTTGGTAAAGGCGATCACAGAGCCCCAATTAAAGATAATAAACAGTTTAGTAATAACGAAGCTTTTGGAGGGCTTGATTATCGTAAAGGGCTCGAAGCTGTTGATGAATTAAAGAAACTATTTCATGTACAGGCAAATCTCTCGGCTTTGGCGTTGAAATGGATATTGATGTTCCCAGAAGTTAGTTGTGTTATACCAGGTGCGTCTCGGCCCGATCAGATGATGGCCAATATTCATGCCGCTGATTTACCGGATTTATCCACAGAAATCATGAGGAATATTAAACAGATCTATGACGAGCATATTGTACCAGCATTGTCGGGGGTGGAATGGTAAATGGCTAATCATTACTCGCCAATCGCTTTTCGCTATTCGCAACTCGCAATTGGCACTGCCTCGAATTTTCATAAAAAGCCATTAAAGCCCTGCTCGTGAAAGTATTCAAGGCAAGCATAATGGACAAAAAAATATGGGATATGAATAAAAAAGCACAATTTGACCTACTTCTGACAGGGGAAGACATACCTAAAATTCTGTTTAAACCTATTTTGATGCATTTCGCGGCAAGATTTAATGGAAGTACTTACGGTGAATTTGCAGCGGACTACAAAACGCTGGTGGATTCGAATATAAAATGTTTGGAACATTTTGATCTGGATGCCGTAAGTCTAATAAGCGACCCTTACCGTGAGACCGCTGCATTTGGGGCGAAAATTGACTTTATCCCTGAAGGGGTACCAAGATGTTTAAATAAGCTGGTTCAAAATGTAGCCGATGTAAATAGTTTGACCATTCCCGATGTTTATACATCTGAACGTACGCGCGATAGGATTCTTGGTGCAGGCCATTACCAAAAAATATTAAAAGGCAGTGTGCCACTCGGAGGTTGGATTGAAGGCCCTCTAGCAGAAGCCTGCACGTTGGCTGGCGTAAGTGAAATGCTAGTACATCTTATGTGTGATCCGGATTTGGTAAATCGTATTATGGATAAATGTATGATTGTGGCAAAAGAATTTACCAAAGCGCAAATAAACGAAGGCTGTGATTATATAGGTATCGGAGATGCCATTTGCTCACAGATCGATGTTGGTTCCTATGACCTATTTGTAAGGGATAGGCATTTAGAGTTGGCCGATTACATTCATTCCCTTGGCGCCAAGGCAAAACTTCATATTTGTGGCAATATAGAACATCTATTGCCTTCGATACGTGCATTGAATTTTGATATTGTTGATATTGACTATGATGTGAATCCTACAAAGGCGAGGAAAATACTTGGAGATAAAGTAGTGATCAAAGGCAATATAAATCCGGTATTTATTCAGAATGCCACGGTAGAACAATTAGAGGAAAAGGTGTATTCACTGCTACAGGAGACTGAAAATGAAAAGTTTATCCTTTCGGGCGGTTGCGAGATCAGTGTGCTTACCCCTCCGGAAAATTTGATGAAGATGGGTGAAATCTTGAAGAAACAATAAACTGACTTGTTATCATAAAACAAATCAAAGAATGAATGTAATATTCATAATAAAACTACTCGGAAATATTATCCCTGCATTTTTTGGAATTTATGCAATTAGGAAATAGAAAAGAGCAAAATGGAGTAAAACTCAAACCATAAAAAGACTTGGATTCATCCCATTTTCAACTTTCCAATTAACCGCAGGACTTTTTATCGGAGCAGTAATTTTTTGCTTGATATTTTTAAGCTTTAAGCATTTTCATTTTCTTACTATAAATCAATTTTCTTTAACAGGAGGTGATTTATTCACAACCATATTAATGTTTGCTGCAATTGCAATCGGAGAAGAATTGATTTTTAGGTGTTTCTTCATTAATGGACTTAAAGAATTCACTAAATCAATACCACTAATCTTAATTGTTTCATCGTTATTTTTTAGCGTCGTACATTGGTTTAACGAAGGCTCAACAGTATTGTCCTCTATAAGTTCATTCATAGGTGGAATAATGTATGGCTACGCTTTTATAAGAACAGAAAAACTGTGGCTGCCTATTGGACTACATTTCTCATGGAATTTCTTCCAAAGTTTTGTATTCGGATTTCCTGTAAGTGGATATGTAAAAGACGGACTTTTTAGGATAACTATTTCATGTAACGAATTCTGTACAGGCGGAGCATACGGTCCAGAAGGTGGTATTATTGGAATTATAGGACGAATTCTCGTTATAATAATAGTCTGGGCAATTATAAAAAAAATGCCCACAGGCAACAAAGCTAAACTCAATAAAGATAATTTACTTAAGAATTAAATCGAGTAAATAATCTTCTCGCCATAAAATTGACCCACAATTTTATCCGGTTTTTTTTAACCGTATTAGTATTGTAAGAATACTTTTGATAATGGCACGAAAAACGGTTAACTTCGATTTTCAATATTCAAAGTATTAAAAAAGGAATAAAATGGGGAAAATAAATAAATCCGGCGGTATAAAACGTCGCGAGTTTTTACAAACAACTACAGTGTTTACAGCTTCTGCTTTAATTTTACCTTTAAGTGGTTATAAAGTGTTCGGCGCCTTGAACCCTACCCAAACAGAAAATAAAATTCCAATAGTTACCCTCAACAACGGCGTGGCCATGCCCATGCTCGGTTTTGGTACGAATACCCTAAAAGGGGCCACGGGTGAACGCTGTGTAGCTGAAGCAATTTCGGTAGGTTATCGTCTTATTGATACTGCCCACGTTTACGGAAACGAAGAAGCTGTAGGGGCAGGGATCAAGAAAAGTGGCATTAATAGGGAAGAACTATTTATAACCTCAAAACTTTGGGTCAGCGATTTTGGCTATGAAAGTGCAAAGAAAGCTTTTCAGACCTCCTTGGATAAATTGGGTACTGAGTATTTAGATCTATACCTCATACACAGGCCAAGAGGGGATGTAAAAGGTTCCTGGAAGGCAATGCAAGAGTTATGCGAGGAAGGTAAAATCAAGGCCATTGGAGTGAGTAATTTTGACCTTGATCAATTGGATGATTTATTGTCATATGCCAAAATAAAACCTGTGATCAATCAAATCGAAACCCATGTTTTCTTTCAGCAGCACAAGGCACAAAAGGTCTTGAAGCAACATGGGGTGCAAATGGAAGCTTGGTCTCCTTTTGCCGCAGGTCGCAATGGAATTTTCACAAACCAAACCTTGGCCGATATTGGCAAAAAGTATACTAAGAGCAACGCCCAGGTGTGCTTACGATGGCTCTACCAAAGGGGTATTGTTGCAATCCCAAGAAGTTCCCAAAAAGCACATATGATCGAGAATCTGGACATTTTCGATTTTGAGCTCAATGCATCCGATATGCAGACTATAGCCACCCTGGATCTAAATACTACCCAATTTCCTGAGTGGGGATGAACATCAAGATGAAAACAAATGCCAATGGGTTTGAATCCTTAGTTTGATCAAAAGGATATAAGCACTTCTAAGACGGTGGAGAAATCACTTACTAACATATTGGATATGCGGTGGTCATTTCTACCCTACTATTCACCCAAAATCATCAGGTCAGCGTCAGATTGTCTTGGTAGAATATGAACCAATTTCGCTTCGGGTTAAAGAAAGTAATTCATACATTTATAGTTATATTTTTTTACTAAAAATTCCTTTTAATTCATAATACCTAAAATACCATGAAAAATAAAATAAAAACGCTAGCCATCGCATGCAGTGCGATCTTCCTGTTCTCCAGTACTATTGGATGCAAAAATAAAGAGGCTAAAACCACCGAAACGGAAGCAACCGAAGTCCAAGCCGTAGCCGAACCCGATTTTAAGATTTCCTTGGCCCAATGGTCCTTACACAAAACCTTTTTCGGCGTTGAAACCATGGATTGGGCCGCTTTTGGCAAAACATTAAGTGAATCCCCAGACGACCTTTTAAAGGGCAGGGATCCCATGGATTTTCCTGCAATGGCAGCTGATTATGGTGTGAATTCGATAGAATTGGTAAATACCTTTTACTACTCGAAAGCAGATGATATGGAGTATTGGACCGAATTCAAAAAGAAATGTGATGACGCCGGGGTAAGCGTAGGATTGATTATGTGCGATGCACTGGGAAATCTCGGTGACGCGGATCCTGGGAAACGTATGGAAGCAGTTGAAAAGCATTATAAATGGGTAGATGTTGCCAAATTCCTAGGGGCACATTCCATTCGTGTGAATGCCGCAGGTGAGGGCACCGCAGAGGAAGTAGCAAAAAATGCGGTCGACGGTCTTTCTAAATTAGGGGAATATGGAGCCTCAAAAGGAATCAACATTATTGTAGAAAATCACGGGGGTTACTCTTCTGATGGTTTATGGCTTTCTGGAGTAATGAAGAACGTAGGTATGGACAATGTAGGCACACTCCCAGATTTTGGGAATTTCTGCATAGAACGTAGTGCCGATGGCTGTGCCAAGGAATATGACCGTTATAAGGGTATTGCCGAACTAATGCCTTACGCTAAAGGTGTTAGCGCCAAATCAAATGATTTTGATGAAAACGGGAATGAAAAAAGCTCTGATTTTCTAAGAATCATGAAAATTGTCAAAGAGTCCGGCTTCAAAGGCTATGTAGGCATTGAATATGAAGGCAGCGAGCTATCGGAGGATGAGGGCATCAAAGCAACAAAGGCATTGCTTGAGAAAGTTTTCAAGGAAATATAGAGGTAATGTCATTAATTTAAACAAAACTGTTCCCTTCTTAAGATTCAATCTTTTAAGAAATCGACTATTGGTTGTACAAAAAATATATGATCAATGATTATATATCTATATTGGTGACCATACCTAAATAATAATGAAAATAGTTGTATACAGCAATATAGGGAATGAAAAAACCAAAGTGTTTGTCTATCTTATTTCTTGGCTTTGGGTTAGGTTTATTAAATAAATATTTGAGTATGAACAAAATTTCTATATTGTTTTTTGTTATTCTATTAGTTAGTTGTGGTCCATCCGAAGACGATTGGATTGAATTATTCAACGGGCAAAATTTTGAGGGTTGGCATTCTTATAGAGCAGGTGAAAACTATGACGGGTGGTATATTGAAAATGAGGTATTAACATATGACTTTCAATTAAATTCTGCATCGGGAAACTCATATTTGGTGACTGATAAAGAATATACAAATTTTGAGCTTTCAATGGAATGGATGATTTCCGAACATGGTAATTCCGGTGTTTTTTGGGGTGTTGTTGAGGACGATCGATATGAGTATCCCTATCAAACAGGGCCTGAAATTCAAATTTTAGATGATGATTGGACAGAATATATAGAAGGGCGTGGTGATATAAATCGTGCGGGATCATTGTATAATTTGATGGCTCCTTCAGTTGTTGTGAGCAAACCTGCAGGAATTTGGAACCATTTCCTCATCCACATTGACCATAAAGAAAATATCGGTTTTGTGAAATTCAACGATCGTGAAGTTTTGCGTTTTCCAGTACATGGGCCTGAGTGGGATGCTATGATTGCCAAATCTGCATTCGCTAAATGGCCTGCTTTCGGTAAAGCTGAAACAGGTCACATAAGTCTTCAGGAGTATGGCGGTAAAGTGGCTTTTAAGAATATTAAAATCAAAATTCTTCCCTGAAGTTGGATAAACTCTCGGATATCAGGAAATACATTTATCCTGGTTGCCACTATGTGGGAAAATGCCAATACGCGAACTGAAAGAAACATTGAAATATTCCTAAAAGATGAAACTAAAGCTTATATGACCCATTGGCGGTCAATGAAAAGATAACCTCTAATAACACCGATTTTAAATTAAATTCAAATACAATCATAAAAATATGCTAACGGATATAATTCCAAAATTACCAATGCGGGATAAGGTGGTAACTAAGAACTATTACCTGAATAATTTGAATTTCTTGGAATCCGCCGACTATGGTGATTATTTAATTGTTAACAAAGAGAATATAGAAATCCATTTTTTCGAGTTTAAGGGTCTTAACATTAAAAAAAATTACGGACAGGTGTATATAAGGACTAACGACATTGAAAACCTATACCAATCACTATTGGAAAAGAAAATCAGTATTCATCCAAATGGACCGTTAGAATCAAAACCTTGGGGACAAAAAGAATTTTCCCTTCTTGACCCGGATAAAAATTTATTGACTTTCGGACAAAGAAACCAGAAAATGTAAGAACATTAATAATGAAAACTCCCAACAACATGTTTGCGATAATGGCCGGTAATCGCGCCACTTAGGATGCGCACAGCCGTTGTTGTCAATTTGGTAAAAAGAAGAACTTAAATTGTTATCTAAATGAAAATTAAAAACAATCATATCAATTATGTAGAGTTCAAAGCGAAGGACCTCGATAAAATAAAGAAATTTTACAAGCGATCCTTTGGTTGGATTTTTACGGATTATGGTCAAACCTACGTAGCATTTTCAGAAAGCGGTCTTCAAGGAGGCTTTGAAAAAACAGAGGATGCCATCGTTAACGGGGCACTTATTGTTTTATATCATCAAGACCTTGATAGCATAAAAGATAAAATTATCGAAGCTAATGGAAAAATCTCAAAAGACATTTTTTCTTTTCCAGGTGGACACAGATTTCATTTTATCGACCCTGCTGGAAACGAACTTGCAGTTTGGTCAGACCAATAGCTGATTTTCCAGAATTGGCTATAACAATGGCAATGAATCATTTTTGCTTTAAACTTAAAATCAAAAAAAATCTTACTTTTAATATTAATTATAAGGCTGAAATTTTTTTTCTCTTAGCTTGGACCTGCCCGTGTTAATTTCGGAAGAAATATTTGATCAATGATCCTAAACCCATGTTGGCCGTAACAGAAATAGGAATTTGTAGATAATCAATGGCTATGTGGGACGAAAAATTAAAAATATATGATAAGTTGGTCACCAAGTGTCCAAGATTTGAACGAAAGGGTAAAACTATGCCCTATACATCCGCTAACGGTTATATGTTTTCTTTGCTAAACAAAGCTGGTGAAATTGGAATCCGCTATTCAAAGGAAGTACAGAAAAATTATATCGAAGAATTTGATACTACGATATATAAATCCTACAACTCCATAATGCACGGATATGTCTTGATACCAGATAATATGCTTGAAGATTTAGACAACCTAGCTAAATATTTGGACGAGAGTTATGATTATGTAATGAGCCTTGAACCTAAATAAAAAAAGACGGCCTACAAAAACTTTATGCCATGTTTTGCTCCGTTGCAGGTTATAAAACCGAAACCTTCCCTTAAAAAAATAGTATGCAATTCACCCTAAAGACAAAATTCATGAGAACAGCGAAGGAAATTTATAAGACCTGGTTAAGCAGCGAAGGGCATTCGAATATGACCGGTGGCGAAGCTACAATTTCAGAAAAAATTGGAGGAAGATTTACCGCTTGGGATGGATATATCGAAGGGAAAAACATTGAATTGGAACCTTATAAAAGGATATTGCAATCATGGAGAACCTCACAATTTGAAGATCATGAGAAAGATTCACAATTGGAAATTTTGCTTAATGAAGTTGACGGACAAACTGAATTAACATTGATCCATACAAACGTTCCAGAGAGTGGGGAACATTATAAAAAGGGTTGGGATAATCATTATTTTCAACCTATGAAGTTATATTTTTCAAAATAACGAATTTATTTAAACCAACTATCCTAAAGGCAGAGCCATAGAGGTATTCTTTTCGATTAAAACAAAAACATGGTTCCACGTATTAAAAATATAATTTTAGTACTATTAATTTCAATAATAGGAATAACAGGCTATGGGCAGGAATTAAGTGTTAAAACCGCATTGAATTATGCAAACCAATTTCATCACCGTGAAATTAAAAAGTACTTAAAAGAACAAGAATTATATTAAAGTGTGGTTTAACATAACAATAGATAATTATAATCGAAAATAACAATCATTAATCAAATAGTACAATATTGGTTCATGATCACATTCCTACGTTTTTCGCAATTAAAAAAAGGGGGAGGGAAAATTACTCCAGATAAATAGTAAGATTTAGAGTATGTTGAAATCACTTAGATCAATTCATGTTAAAGATTGGCAGCTGATGCTGTTTTTTGCGCTGGCAAAATTACTGATCCATTTCTTTACTTATGAAAATTTCGAATTACATAGGGATGCATACCTCTATTATGCCCAGAGCGAACATCTCGATTGGGGTTATATTTCAGTTCCCCCATTCATTGCAGTAATAGGCAAAATATCGACCTTTATTTTTGGGAATACAACATTCGGCCTTCGCTTTTTTCCGGCATTGATCGGGGCCATAAACCTAATCATAATCGGATTTGCTGTAAAGGAACTTGGAGGCAAGAAAATTGCGATAGCGTTAGCGAGTTTTGCTTATCTGCTGTCACCTGCTTATTTACACACCAATGCGCTATTTCAACCAGTAGCCTTTAATCATTTTTTTTGGTTGCTTTCAGGCTACCTTATCTTGGTGATGATCAAGCGGAATAATCCCAAAATATGGTTATGGATTGCAATCGCCTTTGGATTTGGTTTCATGAATAAATATTCCATTGTATTCTTTTATGTTGCATTTGCTTTCTCCCTTTTAATATCCCATTACCGTTATCTATATCTGTCAAAATTCTTTGTCATCGCCTTGATCATTGGATGTCTAATAATAATGCCAAACATTATATGGCAATATCACCATAACTGGCCTGTATTACTGCATATGTCCGAATTACGTGAAACCCAACTTATTCATGTTCGATATTCAGATTTTATTATTGCCCAGCTGCTTATGAATATCCAGGCCATTTTATTATGGTTAGGAGCCTTGGTAGTTTTATTGTTCTATTATAAGGAAAAACAGTACAGGCTGTTTGGTTTCATTTACATCATCGTCATTGCACTTCTGATATTGGGTAGCGGTAAGGCATACTATACCTTGGGTGTTTATCCGATGTTATTTGTCTTTGGAGCTTATTTTACCGAAAAGTACATCAAAAAATATCTGGCTTACATTTCTAGTATCATGGTAATCTCAATGTTTATCTCCTTATATGTCTCCCTATCCTTTGATGGTATCCCCTTTATAACCTTCGAAAGAGCTGTCAATAAAGATGCATTCAGATGGGAAGATGGCGTTGATCATGATATACCACAAGATATGGCGGATATGACGGGCTGGAAGGAGATCGGACACGCAGTTAGCGATATATTCATAGGCCTTGGGAAGGATAATATTAACAATTGTGACATTTATTGTTACCATTATGGGCAGGCCGGTGCAGTCATGTTCTATGGCAAAAAATCTGGTTTACCTGATCCAATTTCCCCTAATGGCAGCTTTGTTTTCTGGGCACCAGACAGTCTTTCCAAAAAATATGTGATTTATGTACATTCGGATTTAGGGAATGATATAGACCCTGATATCCGTTTACCCCAGTTATTTGAAAAAATAACCTTAATGAAAACAATTGACAATCCATATTTTAGGGAAAATGGAACAAGGATATATCTATGTGAATCTCCTAATGAGAATTGTAAAACATACTATAAAACAATGATCAAGGAATTAAAGGACCAATACCGTTAAGATTGTATATGCGAAAATACTCCGTAAACTATCACACTGCGTATACTCAAAATGTTAACAATATTCTGCACAGGATACCATTCAACAAGATATAATCTTTGGTAAAACAACAACAATATTCAATCATTTTTAAATCTACCAAGGCGCCTTGGCGAAGCATGTCTAGATGTTACGGCGAAGTAACATTTGTAAATCAATTGTGCTACAGGGAACTAGCTGGATATTTTTCATTATATTTAAAAGAGTCTAAATTTTAAACTGAGGTAATTTATGCCAGGATACGAAATAGAAATCATCCTTAGTAGACAATTGGCAGATTGCCTTTCCGTACCCGTTTTCATAGTGGATCCGGAAGGGACTTTACTGTTTTACAATGAACCGGCAGAAGTTATATTGGGTAAACGCTTCGAAGAAACTGGAAAAATGCCCGTTGGTGAATGGGGTACTGCTTTTTACCCACATGATGCAGAAGGGAAAACCATTCCTCCTGGTCAATTACCCCTTGTACAAACCTTAAATAATCACGAACCAGCACATAAGACATTTTGGATAAAAAGCATGAGCGGTAAGTCGATTGAAATATCGGTAACCTCTATTCCCATCGTGGGTAGATCCGAAAATTTTTCAGGGGCATTGGCTATTTTTTGGACAAAGGACCTCATCAAATGAGAATAAAACTACATGGCACGCGCGGTGCTTATCCGACTACCTCAAAGGAAAACCAAAAGTATGGTGGTAATACCCCTTGTATTGAAATCATTGATGGGGATGAGAGATTAATACTCGATGGAGGTACTGGTATATTGGAGATCGATTTTGATACTTATTATAAAGCTGACCGAATAGACATTCTGTTGACCCATTTACATATGGATCATATACAGGGTCTTGGTTTTTGCCAACCTTTGTTCGACCCTCAAAAAGAAGTCCATATTTGGGGCCCTTGCGATAGTACCTACTCCCTTCAATCCAAGTTAAATCGGTTTTTATCACCACCACTTTTTCCCGTAGTACTTAGGGATATACCTTGTAAGCTTGTTATACATGAGCTACCAAATACACCTTTTAACTTGGGCAAATTTATAATTACTGCTAATTTTATAAGTCATCCTGGACCCACATTGGGTATCAGAATTCAATGTGGATCAAAGACGGTTACCTATATCCCTGATCATGAACCCGTATTAGGCAAATTACATTTATATGAAGGTGATGAATGGATCTCCGGATTTGAATTGGCGAAGAATACAGACCTCCTTATACATGATTCGCAATATAGTGAGGAAGAATATCAGAACAAAGTGGGCTGGGGCCATTGTTCGCTTAACATAGCTGCGGAATTATCATCAAGAGCCCATGCTAAACGTTTAGTATTATTTCATCATGCCCCTAACCACCCAGACACTTATAGAACCGAAATGTTCGAAAATTTTAAGAAAACACATAACTATGATTTCCCAATCTCGTTGGCTGTGCAGGGCGATGAGTTAGTAGTTTGATCCTTACGGCAAAAGTACTTTAACTTTCGATTATTAATTAAATACCTATGTATGGCGCAAAAATCGCAAGTAAATTAAGGTAAAAACAAGATTCAAACGAAAAGACCAACCAGATGATGGATACAACACAACGTAAAGCCGTAAAAATTGCAGGCTTTTTGTTCCTGTTCGCTTTTATTGCACCTACACTAAACTGGGCCCTTGTACTCTCCAAATTTAATATTGCTGAAAATGCCAGCGCTACGGCCAAAAACATTTTGGCCAATGAGTCCATATTTAGATTGGGTATTACTGTTGAGCTATTTATGTCTATTGGATTGATCGTATTGGGACTTGCTTTATATGTTATACTTAAACAGATAAATAAAAATTTAGCGCTATTGGCTTTGTTTTTGAAATTGATTGAGGCGACCTTAATGTCCGTTACGGTGCTTATCCCCTATATTGCCCTTCAGTTACTAAGTAGTGATATACGTTTAGATGTATTTTCCCAGGAACAGTTGCAGCACCCTTTGGGTTTGATTTTTAATTTGCATACCGCCATTACTGCTGTTCCTATGGTATTTTTGGGGCTGAACATGATGTTATTTTCCTATTTGTTATTCAAATCGAAGTACATACCAAGGCTATTGGCGGGCTTTGGAATCATATCCTTTGGGTTGATTTTCATACAATCATTGCTATTTATACTAGCCCCAGAATATGCAGCAATGCCCATAAATCAAATTATTTTTTGGACTCCTAGTGGTCTTTTTGAAATAATAATTGGTTTATGGCTTTTGATAAAAGGTATTAATATGCCGCAGGTAGATACCCAACTATCATGAATACTTGTTAGAAGTTACTTTTAAAAATTATCACTAATATAAAATAGCGTATAAAAAAAAGATGCTAAATTTAAATAACATATAAATAAAACTTCTTATGAACAGAACAAACTTACTTTTGGCACTTGCCTGCCTTATCGTAATGGCCTTTGTGGCAAACAAATCCTCATCACCTAAAAAAGGTATATTGCCAAATACCAAAATGGCCCACATAGGAATTTTAGTGCCCAACATAGATACAGCACTTGATAAATGGGTAGAGCTATTGGGACTTGAAAAAAGACCCCCTATCCAAATTGCCGACGGGCATAAAGACAATCCTACCCATTATAGAGGGGAGCTCTCGGATGCCAAAGCCAAGTTGGCGTTCATAAGCTTGGAAAATATACAAGTAGAGCTCATAGAGCCCTTTGGCGATGAACAAAGCCACTGGAAAGAGGTACTTGCCAAAAATGGGGCGGTGGTCCACCATGCTGCTTTTAATGTGGAGGGTCTCGGGGAAACCTACATAGACCTCTTTAAGGAAAAAGGATATCCTATTAGCCCAAAAAGGAGGCTGGGACGGAGGCGAATATAGCTATATGGACAGCCAGAAAGACCTGGGAGTATTTATAGAACTATTGGAGCACTATCCTAAGAAATAGGAAACGGCAAACTTTGACCTAGTTAATTGGGAGCCCTATTTAAAATTTGGGGCTAACAAATTGTTGTACAATCAAAACGGAATCAAGGATATGCTTTTTAGGCAAGGGTATTGGCTGTAGGTTTTTGACTTTTCTATTAAGATATTTCCTTAACTTACAAAGCATGTTAAAAATAGCATCCAAACCAATCAAATAATCACTATAATGTTCGCTGATTTCATTGGGTACAGTTCATTTTTAAAAGTAGAAACAAAACCCGTACTTCTTTTCTTGGCATGTTTCTATTTATTTGGCAATGCCATGGGCCAGTCATCCAATCTTTTTGATGCCGATGAAGTTATGGAGTTTACTTTGCGTGGAGACTTGGAGACCGTATTCAAGTATCGTGGCGATGATTCCCAATATCAGCCTCGCAACTATACATTATCAGGCAAGTGGGATTCCAATTAACATTCCCATTGAAATTAAAACCCGAGGGCACTTTCGTAAGATTTCCTCCAATTGTAAGTATCCTCCCATATTCCTGAATTTTGCAAAATCCACTACCCCGCAAAGCTCGGTCTTTTATGGCCAGAACAAAGTGAAGTTAGTGACACCTTGCCGAGGTGATGAGTATGTTATACATGAATACTTAGTTTACAAATTGTATAATCTTATCACCCCAAAGAGTTTTAAGGCCAAGTTGGTGAAGGTCATTTATCAGGACACTGTAAAAAACAAAAGCTCAGATCCCTATTACGGAATTCTTCTTGAAGAGGAAATGCAGATGGCCATGAGAAATAAATGCCGCTCTTTGAAGAAAATTGGTATTCGCCCTGAGGCTACTTTAAAAGAAGATTTTTTAAAAATGGCCGTCTTCGAATATATGATCGGAAATACTGACTGGTCAGTACAGTACCTGCAAAATATTAAATTGATCACTGTTGATTCCTTGAGTTTACCCATTGCAATACCTTATGATTTTGATCATGCAGGAATTGTGAGGGCACCTTACGCCAAACCTGCACCGGAACTTCAAATAAGATCTACCTTAACGAGAAGATACAGGGGCTACTGTATGCCGGAAATAAATCAATTTTCAGAAGTATTTGAAACCTTTAACAAGCTTAAGGATGATTTTTATGCAATCTACAAAGGCAACCCATTATTAAGTAGTAGTTACCAAAATAAAACACTTAAGTTTCTTGACGAATTCTATGAAACCATTAACGATCCAAAAAAAGCGCAGAAGGCTTTTTGTTATCCATGTGAAAGATCTGGCACCGGGAATGTTGTGATAAAAGGATTGAAAAAAAATTGAATAGGTATATTTTCCAATTGTTACTTCAAATCGAAATGTTTACCAAGGATATTTGCCTATAAAATTTAAGGACGCTTAAGGCAACCTATCGGACTGGAATTCATCTTGTACATAAAACATGTCTTTAGTATTGGTTCTTTTCTAAGAGATAAATTGCCTAAAAGTATTTTTTCTAAATTTATAAAGAACCCCAAATTATTAACCGCTATGAAAAATCTAAATACATGCCAATCAAATACACAAATCAATATTATTAAGAACATATTAATTTTGGCAGTTATACTGATCATTATTCCCATAGGTGGATGTAATCAAGAGCAAAACAAGGTTTTGGAGCAAGGCTTTTTAAGAGGAAATATAAGCATTGGTCCTCTTTGTCCTGTGGAGACCATTCCTCCCAATCCCAATTGCCAACTAACGGAAGCTACCTATAAAGCTTGGCCAATCGCCATCTGGACAATAGATAATAAAACAAAAGTGGGAGAATTGGAACCCAATTTAGACGGCAGCTACAGTTTTGAACTTCCCGAAGGCACCTACCTTATTGATCTTGAAATACAACACCTTTTTGACACTACATTACCTGAAACAGTCATCATTGGGCCAGATGAAACTGCCGTCCTCGATATATATATAGATACGGGAATTAGATAAGCGAATCAGCTATTCGGATAATTAAAAGAGGGTTTCATCCTGATTTCCCATTTTAAAAAAAACATCCCCAATGCTGTACTGGGTCTTTTGTTAAAGGACTCATACGAAACTACCTATAGCGATAAGGCCATTGCAGATAAAGAACAAACATCAAATAAGTTGGTATAAGGAAACATATTAGTATTGATTGTAACAAACCAAAAAACAATTACACATTGCGTTCTAATCCTAACTAATTTGATGTCTTATTCGTATTTTTATGGGATAACCATAACTAATATGTGTTACGATATAAAAGCCAGTTTAGAAGCGCAATTAAAACGTGCCGAACGGGCAGGCGATTTGCTGGCGGTAGAGGAAATCATCACCAAACTGGCACCCTATTCAGACCTGCCATTATACCATGCTTCGGGCTTTACCCATCCCAGGCTGTTGATCTATACCAATCGTTCCCCCAATTTTCCAGAACTATCCACATGGGGTTTGGTCCCACATTGGGTAAAGGACAAAGTACAATTGAAAAAATATTGGAATAATACCCTCAACGCCCGTGGAGAGACCATTTTTGAGAAACCTTCCTTTAGGACCTCAGCAAGGAACAATCGTTGTATTATTTATGTGGATGGCTTTTATGAACACCATCATTTTGGCGGCAAGACCTACCCCTTTTTTATTCATGCCAAAAACATTGAGCCTTTGGCCTTGGCGGGGCTCTGGAGTGAGTGGGTAGATCATGAAACTGGTGAAGTACTCAATTCGTTTACCATCGTGACTACAGAAGGCAATAAAATGTTGAGAAGAATCCATAACAATCCCAAATTAGCAGGTCCAAGAATGCCACTTATTCTGCCACATGAATTGGAAGACACATGGTTAAACTCCATCGATGATGAGCTCGATATCAAAAAAATCCAGGAACTCATTAAATCCTATCCCGATGAAGAATTGGAAGCCTATACCGTACCAAAACTTCGAGGGAAAGAGTATTTGGGTAATGTACCCGAAATTTCAGAAAGGCATGAATATCAGGAACTGGAATTTTAATATGATCTTGATTAAAGTTTCCTTAATTCATTAACTTACCCTTCAAAATAATCCGTAATGAAAAATAGTATTTTCACATTTTTAACCCTCTTCATAGTAATCTTCCATAACGGCATTAATGCCCAAATGACCTCCATACAAATAGATTCCCTGGTCACCGATGCTATGGGTAAACTGAATGTGGCCGGTACTGCAGTCGCTATTGTTAAAGATGGCAAAATTATACATAATAAAGGCTACGGCATAAAATCGGCAACTACAAAAGAAAAAGTCAACGAACATACTCAATTTGCCATTGCCAGCAATAGCAAGGCATTTACTACAACGGCATTGGCTTTACTGGTAGAAGAGGGAAAGATCAAATGGACGGATCGAGTCATTGACCATATCCCTGAATTCAAAATGTACAATTCCTATGTAACCGAAAACTTCAATATCCAAGATCTATTGACCCATCGTAGTGGCATGGGGCTAGGAATTGGTGATTTGATGTTCTTCCCCGATGGTTCGGATTTTACCATTGATGACCTTCTCTCTAGCTTTCAACATTTTAAACCCGTTTCCGCTTTTCGGACAAAATTCGATTACGATAATCTGCTTTATTTGGTGGCTGGGGAACTAATTGCCCGTAAAAGTGGAATGACCTGGGAAGCGTTTATACAAACGCGAATATTCAATCCATTAGGCATGGACAATTCCTACCCCTCATTGGATTTGGTAACCGACAAAAGTAATTTGGCTTCCCCACATACTACTGCCTATGGCGAAATGAAAGCGTTGCCCGATTTTAAGGAAATGATCAATGGCGCCGCAGGGGGAATTTATGCCAATGTAGATGACCTAACACAATGGATGCTTTTACATCTAAATAAAGGGGCCTATGGCGAACAGTTAAAAGATACTTTGTTTTCGGTGGAAAGTCAAAACGAAATGTGGATGATCCATACGACTACACCTACTAATAGAAATCCGCGTTACAATTCGCATTTTTCTGGTTATGGTCTAGGTTGGGGGCTGACGGATGTAAAAGGGAATATGGAGGTATCGCATACTGGAGGTCTTCCCGGAATGTTATCACGTACCGTTTTGATCCCTGACCTCAACTTGGGCATCGTGGTATTGACCAATACCGAGCCGGGAGGTGCTGGCGTTTTTGCAGGCGTATCAAGAACCCTGGTCGATAGTTATTTGGGATTGGATAATTACGGATGGATCAATCGTTATGTGGAATATTTCAAGAAAAGTAAAGGCGAAGCTGAAGCGATCGTCAACAAAGTTTGGGAAACTGCAGCCGCCAACAATAAAACAAACATCGATAAAGATGCTTATATCGGAATTTATAAGGATAACTGGTTCGGGAAAGTAGAAGTTTTTGATAAGAACGGAAACTTATGGATGAAATGTCATCGCTCCCCGAAACTTAACGGTCCCATGTCTTTTTACAAGGCAAACACTTTTGTCGTTAAATGGGAATACCAAGATATGAATGCCGATGTCTTTGCTATGTTCGGGCTCGATGAGAATGGACAAGCACAAACATTGAAAATGAAAGGAATTTCGCCAGAGATCGATTTTAGTTTCGATTTTCAGGATTTGGACCTCAATCGTATTGAAAATGAATAATTTTATTTAAAAACATGAATAAGTCACTAGCCCTTTTTAAAGCCAATATTGGCAAAGACGCCACACATTCCCCATCCCCTTTGTTACGCTGGTTGAATCCCACCTTAGTGAGTGCTGAGGAAGGGGCATTGGAATTTTCGTATGTCATCCGTGAAGAAATGACCAATCCCATGCATATTCTACACGGTGGTGCCACGGCAGCCATTATAGATGATGCCCTGGGAGCCACGGTTTTTTCTTTGGGAAATACCCATTTATATAATACGGTTAATTTAATCGTCGATTATTTTAGTACTGCCAAGGAAGGTGATACCATCATTGCGAAAACAGCGATGGTAAAAAAAGGCAACCAAATCATGAACGTGCAATGTGAGGTCTGGAATGCCGATAAGACCCGTCTCATTGCCAAAGGGTATTCCAATTTACTCAAAACCAAAATAGAGAATAAATACTAATCCTTTTTAGTACCCTTTAATTCTTGCCCATTTTGGAATAAGGTCAAACTATCTACTTTGCCAGATTCATCACGAGAAAAAACCAATTTAGCCGCCACGACCATAAGAAAAAAGGTATCCTTAGACTCGGCAAAAACTTCAAACTCGGTTTGACCAGTGGCTTGGCCAAAGAGTTGCCCCTTTTTGGTACGTACGGTAATAATAAATTGTGGAGTAGCTCATACTCCCCTACATATTGGAAATATATTGTCGTATCAACAGTAATTCCCTCTTTCCCTGTTCCTGGTTTTCTATCGGTTTCCATTCCTTTTTATTTATCGGAACGAGCTGCAAAATTGGCTACTTTTTTGCCGTTTTGCATCGAAAAATCATAAGAGTCCAATCAGCCTTCGAATAGAAATTTACTAGGAATCACTTTGATCAATTGTTAGCCATTTCATATTTTATAATAGCCATGACAACACCGACCCTAAAGGGAAAAGAAAGTAAACGCATACCAATTTATAAAAATATTGTAATACTAATTGGTCAAAATCATCGTTGTAGAACAAAGAAATCTTGGACTTAGTTACTTTCTTCAAATGATGGTATGTTCTAAGATTTGCTTAACAATAAATCAATGATAGCACCCAAAGACCATTTCAGGGAAGTAGAACGATTAAAGGCTTTGGACTCCTATTCTATCATGGATACCTTACCAGAATTGGATTATGATAACCTTACCGCCATAGCAGCTGAAATATGCGGCACGCCAATTTCTTTGGTAAGCCTTTTGGATGATGAACGGCAATGGTTCAAATCGCGACATGGATTGGATGCCCCGGAAACACCCAAGGAACTTGCCTTTTGTGCGCATGCTATAAATGACCAAAATGAGGTCTTTATCGTGCAGGATTCCAGGACTGATGAGCGTTTTCATGATAATCCGCTGGTAATTGGTGAACCTAAAGTTATATTCTATGCCGGTATTCCACTTAATACTCCGGAAGGTTTACCCTTAGGAACATTATGCGTTATTGACCATAAACCTAAATTACTGAGTCAAAGTCAGATTAATTCCCTTAAAGCGCTTTCCCAACAGGTAATGAACTTAATGCAATTGAGAAAAAGCAATGCTTTATTGGAAAAGTCCGTGAAGAACTTGGAGGAAAAAAATGAAGAGTTAGAGCGGTTCGCTTATATAGCGGCACATGACCTAAAATCGCCATTAAACACCATATATTCCACTGCTGATTTATTCACTGAATGTTATGCATCAAAACTGGATGATGACGGGCGAACTATGTTAGGGTTTATTCAAAGTGCCTCGAATAAATTATCAGGGCTTATCGATGGCCTATTGGAATATAGCAAAAGTGAATCCATTCTAAAGGAGGGGGGGTCTAATATTGATCTTCAATTGTTGAGGGAAGATATTTATGGCCTTTTTTCATACGACAATTCCTTACTCTTGGGTATAAATTCGAAACTTAAAAGTATCAAAACCAACAGGGCTGCATTAAATCAAATTTTAATAAACCTTGTATCCAATGCAATTAAGTACAATGATAAAGACAATGTTGAAATTAAAATTGAAATATCCGAGAAAATAGATGCATATGAATTTTGCGTTCTTGATAATGGCCCTGGAATAGCCATTGAAGAACAAGACAAGATATTTCAGATATTCAAAGTATTGGCTCCAACAGATAAGTTTGGACAACCTGGAAATGGTATTGGCCTTGCCACTGTAAAAAAAATAGTCGAAAAAATGGGTGGTACAATAAATGTAAAATCCGTTAAGGGCAAGGGTTGTCAATTTGTGTTCAACATAAAAAAAATAGCGTGTTTAACTGAAGAATTGCATATAGTTTAATATTCGTTATGCAGCCATTATTTCCTTAGACCTACAAACCCCAAATTATTAATCACGATTTTCATATAAAGTCTGTAATCGCCAAGATTATGGATTTTTTCAATTAAAACCGTTTTTAGATGTGTAATCACATAGATCTATTGCGTTTAAATATTCCAAAAACACATTCCATAAATCAAAAAAAGCGGTAACTTTCATAGTAGAAAAATTGGAAAGAGGCACAAGAACAATTCAATAAATCAGCACTTACCAAAAAGGATTTCAAAATCCACTTTCAAGTAATGAATGCATCGCATTAAAAGGATAAAATGTCAGGAAATATCGTGATTCAAAATCTTACCGATGTTGGAATTGGAATGGCCGAACGAAAAGGCATTGGTCACCCAGATACCATTTGTGATGAAATTACGGAACAGATTTCCAAAGAACTCTGTAATTACTATTTAAAGGAATTTGGTGCCATTATGCACCATAATGTTGACAAAGCCCTTTTAGTTGCTGGGCAGTCCAAACCCAAATATAATGGAGGGGAAGTTATAAAACCCATTTCCTTGATTTTTGCAGGTAGGGCTACTTCTGAAGTACAAGGCAAAAAAATTCCTATGGAAGAAATCGCCATTGAAACTGCAAAAAAATGGTTACACAAAAACATACGTCATCTTGACGTTTCAAAAGATATCCAAATAACTTCAAAAATACATCCCGGAAGTTCGGATTTGGTTGAACTATTCCAACGTTTTGCAAAAGGAGAAACTCCCTTGGCAAATGATACTTCTTTCGGGGCAGGATTCTACCCGAATTCTTTGATGGAAGGGAATGTCATAAAAATCGAGAAATTATTAAATAGTCCATCTACTAAAAATAAGTTTCCGTTTATAGGCGAGGATATAAAAGTGATGGGGGTTGAAAATAAATCCTTACAGCAATTTACCATCGCCATTGCTACCGTTGATAGGTATATTTCAGATTTAAAGGACTATGTATATAAAATAGATCTAGTAAAAGAATTTATTGCTTCGAGTTTGGATTTATATAACGCCTCCATCAATATAAATACTGCCGATGACTATGGGCAAGAAAGTATTTATCTAACCGTAATTGGCACAAGTGCGGAACATGGCGATGATGGACAAGTAGGAAGGGGAAATAGGATTAACGGCCTCATTACACCCTATCACCCAATGAGTTTGGAGGCGACCTCAGGCAAAAATCCATTAAGCCATATTGGTAAAATATATAATTACTTTGCTATGGATTTGAGTCGAGCAGTTATTGAGAATAAATTCGCGGATTATGCCAGTGTTTTTATTGTATCCCAAATTGGCGAACCTATAGATAAGCCACAGTTATTACATTTTAAACTAAAAAATATAAAGGTAGATAAGGCCCTAATTGAAAAGTTAGCCCTTGAAAAACTCAATGAACTGCCTTTTTATTGGAAAAGGATATTAGGCAAATTGTCCATATAATTGAATCTTCGCTCGTCTCCTTTGATTTTATCCGTATCTTGAATACTGTTAGGTATAATAAAATGACAAAATGAAATCAAATTATACGAGGATATTTACCGGAGATTCATTAATCGCAAAACAAATAATTAGCAGGCTTCATGAAATTGGCATAGAGGCAATAGTAAAAGATGAAGCGGAGTCTGCTAGATTGGCTGGTTTTGCCTCATCAATGCTTGGACAAGTTGATCTTTATGTTAATAATGATGAAGTTGACAAGGCTAAGGTTATGGTAAACGAAATTGTGACGGATTCCAAGGATTGAAAGGTTAAAGATTTTATTACCATCGAGAGAGAAATTTGAAAAATGGGAATTTATCCCTCAATCAAAACATATTCCTTAAGAAATAACTATCTTTAAACGACTAGGTCGAAAATACTCCGATGAGACCTTAGTATATTAAAGATTCTCCCATTTAATCTAAAACCAATAGCATAAATAAAAAAGGTATGGTATACTTCCATTTTCTTACATCAAGATCTTATAAGTATTAATTACCATCTTTTAAAGATTATAACCGGGTCAATTGTACTATTATTTGACCTAAAACTGACATTGGTTCAAGAATTTATGAATCAACTTTGTAATTAAGAGTATAAACTAGTTCCCTCCCAAAAACTTTTGTTTAACTAAAATCAATAGTATGTCAACTACAGTAGAAAATTTAGAAGTTTCTAAAATCGAGGAATTTGCTTCACAATTAAGGGGAGAAATAGTTATGCCATCAAATGCAAACTATAACGAAACACGTAAGGTGTATAACGGAATGATAGATAAGCGTCCTGGACTCTTTGCTATGTGCGTGGATGTAGCGGATGTTATGGCAGCCGTAAATTTTGGAAGAGACAATAATTTATTGATAGCAATTAGAGGAGGAGGACATAATGGAGGTGGATTAGGACTGTGCGACGATGGTTTAGTCATTGATCTATCCGGAATAAAATTTGTTCGTGTTGATACTTCTGACAACACTGTAAGAGTAGGTGGCGGAAACCTTTGGGGGGAAGTAGATCACGCAACACATCCTTTTGGGTTGGCTGTACCGGCAGGTATAATTTCTACAACTGGAGTTGGTGGATTGACCTTAGGGGGCGGCGTAGGGCATTTATCAAGAAAATATGGATTAACAATTGACAATTTATTAGAAGCAGATATGGTCTTGGCCGATGGTTCTTTTGTTACGGTAAATAAAAATCAAAACACCGATTTGTTTTGGGCCATTCGCGGTGGTGGTGGTAATTTCGGGATTGTTACCTCCTTTAAATTTCAAGCACATCCTGTTAAAACGGTCATAGGTGGGCCAACCTTATGGCCAATTGAACAAACAGAGGAGATCATGGAATGGTACCATGATTTCATACATAATGCTCCTGATGAATTAAATGGATTTATAGCAACTATGATCATCCCTGGACCTCCTTTCCCAGAACATCTTCATAATAAACAATTTTGTGGCATCGTATGGTGCTATGTTGGGGATCCAAATAAATTCGATGAATTGTTTAAACCCGTTTTGGCAAAAAACCCATTGTTCGCAAATGTTGGTGAAATGCCTTATCCATCAATTCAAACATTATTTGATGGCTTAATGCCCCCTGGATTGCAATGGTATTGGAGAGGTGACTTTTTTAATGAATTAGGGCCTGAAGTTAGAGCCCTACATTTAAAATTTGGTTCTAACATACCAACTCCTCTTTCGCAAATGCATTTGTACCCAATTAGTGGAGCAGCAGGCAGAATTGGGGCGGAAGAAACGCCTTGGGCGTATCGCAATGCAAAATATGCCGGTGTTTATGGTGGAATAGATCCGGATCCAAAAAATGCGGATAAAATTACAAAATGGTGTAAAGACTACTGGGCGGCCTTACATCCGTATTCTGCAGGAGGAGCCTATTCCAACTTTATGATGGATGAAGGTCAAGAGCGTGTAGAAGCAAGTTACAAACATAATTATGCCCGTTTGACCAAAATAAAAAAGAAATATGATCCCAATAACCTCTTTAGGGTAAATCAGAATATTAAACCGGCAAATTAAATTTCCGATTTTAAACAAAAGTCATTGGTTAAGTAATATGTCATTTGTACAGTATACTTAGCGGATTATACCTAAAAGGGATTGTAATATACAGTTCAAGATTCATCGCGATTCTTCTTAGGTAAAATCGCTATCTTTATGTGCAAGCAATTGGTAACTAACTTATTTCCTAAATAATTGCTGTTAAATCCCCCCTTGTTATAATTGGTGCAAAACCATACTTAAAAATGTATTGTCAATTTTTTATTGACGAGTGCATTTTAAAACTTATATAGATTGAAATGAAAATCAAGCTAGAAAAATATCCTGAGGTCAAAACCAAGCAATTATGACCAACAAGACCAAAGAAAGGGTAAAATCAATTGATTTACTAAGAGGATTGGTAATGGTGATAATGGCATTGGATCATGTCCGTGATTATTTTCACTATGATGCCTTTTTCTTTGACGCAACAGATTTGTCCCAAACGAACGGCGCGCTTTTTTTTACCCGATTTGTAACCCACTTCTGTGCACCGATATTTGTTTTTTTAGCTGGTACATCCGCATTTTTCGTTGGACAACGAAGAGGATTGAAATCACTATCCACATGGCTTTTAAAAAGAGGTTTTTGGCTTATAATAGTTGAATTTACCATAATAAAACTAGCATGGAATTTTAAACTGGATTACTCAATGATAATACTTCAAGTGATTTGGATACTTGGTTTAAGCATGATTTTCCTTGCCGGCTTTATCCACCTTCCTAAGAAACTTATGATAGTGGTATCTGTTGTAGTAATCTTGGGTCATAATTTATTTGATTCATTTGCTCCAACAGATGCTGTAGGATCAGGAATTTGGACATTTTTACATGTGTTTGATATAGTGGATCTAGGGGTAACCCAAATTTTTGTGGTCTATCCGATAATCCCTTGGATTTTTGTTATGCCGCTTGGATATTATTTTGGTGAACTTTATAGACCATCAGTTGATAGTAAATCAAGATTTAAAAAACTGATACAATTGGGCTTGGTCCTTACACTATCTTTCTTTGTACTCAGATTCATTAACCTCTATGGCGACCCTTATTTTTGGGAGAATGAAGGTTCTCTTGGTTTTACTGTAATGTCATTTTTCAACATAACAAAGTACCCACCTTCATTATTTTATTTATTGCTGACTATTGGGCCAACAATGGTATTTCTGGCCTTTGCGGAAAAATGGAAAGGCGCATTTTTCGACAAATTAATTGTAATTGGTCGAGTACCTATGTTCTTTTATATCATCCACATATATGTAATACATCTATTAGCTTTTATAGCGGCATATCTTACTGGATTTAAATTTTCTGATATGGTCATAGATGTTTGGGTAACCATGCAGCCAGAACTTCAAGGATATGGCTTTGGGTTATGGGTTGTCTATTTGATCTGGATAATTCTAATAATTGCCCTTTATCCTATTTGTAGTTGGTATAACCATTACAAGAGTAACAATAGGGACAAATGGTGGCTGAGTTACCTGTAAAAAATAATAACTATAAAGCTAGAATAATTAAAACTAAAAAACATTTGTTATGAATTCATCTAAAATTATTTTTCTCACTCTATTATTTGTAGCTTTTTTAGGTAGTACCGGATGCAAAAACAATACAACCAAACCAGACTTAGCTTCTTTGGATTTTTTAAGAGGAGACCTACTGTTGTGTGGTGATGGCCAGTTTGGAGAATTAAAATTCTCGCTTTCCTGTAGTTATGAAACAAGAGCCACTTTTGACTTAGCCGTTGCCCTGTTACATTCGTTTCAATATGCTGAAGCTGAAAAGGCATTTGTTAAAGTTATAGATGCCGACCCTAATTGCCCAATGGCCTATTGGGGTGTAGCTATGAGTATATATCATGCCGCCTGGTTTCCACCCACAGACATAGATTTAATTAAAGGTTCAAAAATTTTGAAAGTGGCAAAAGGCTTATCAATGGATGAAAAGCAACGGGATTATATAAATGCCATTGATGCCTTTTATATCGATTGGGAAAACATAGACCACAAAACAAGAGCAAAAAGATTTGAAGAAAAAATGGAGCAGATATACCTAAAATATCCTGAAGATATAGAAGCCGCTATTTTTTATTCCTTGGCTTTGTTTTCAACAAGGGATAGAGTGGGTAAAGATTATATGAATGAAAGAAAAGCAGGGAAAATTCTCGAAGAACTGTTTATTTCCAACCCCAATCATCCAGGTATTGCACATTATATTATTCATAATTACGACAATCCCGCATTAGCTCAGAAGGGTTTAGAGACTGCAAGACGCTATGCAAAAATCGCTCCCTCCTCTGCTCATGCACAGCATATGCCATCGCATATTTTTACAAGATTGGGAATATGGCAGGAATCTATCGATGCTAATATACTATCAACCGAAAGCGCTAGATGTTATGCAGATGCGGCGGCGTTGGTGGGTTCTTATTTTGAAGAATTACATGGTATAGATTATTTGGTATATGCCTATCTTCAAAAGGGAGATAATACAAATGCAGTAAAACAATACGATCTAATCAAAAATCTAAAAACCTTTCATCCAACCACTATTACAGCCATTATCTATCCTTTAGCAGCCATTCCTGCAAGGCTTGCACTTGAAAATAGAAATTGGAAGCAAGCCACGCAGCTAGAGTTACAAGAAATCGATTTAGAATGGGAGGGGTTTCCATGGCAAAAAGCAATACATCATTTTGCTAGAGCTTTAGGTGCATCGCATACAAAAGATTTTAATGCTGCCAATCAAGAAATTGAAGTTCTAAAACAATTGCATCAAGATTTAATTGCTCAAAACGACCCCACAAAGTCCATTCAAATTAAGCAGGTCGAAATTCAAATTAAAACATCACAGGCATGGTTGAACTTTCGAAAGAACAACCTAAAGATTGGACTAGTTCTTATGAAAGAAGCGGTAGAAATTGAGCGAAACACGAGCAAACACCCTGTTACCCCAGGTGATGTACTACCAGCCATAGAATTATTAGGGGATATGCTTTTGGAATTGAACAAACCGGCAGAAGCATTGGAAGCATATGAAGAAAATCTAAAAGGGCACCCGAATAGATTCAATGGCATTTACGGGGCAGCTATCGCGGCAAAACAAGCTGGTAATCATGAAAAAGCAACACAATACTTTAATCAACTCATAGAACTAACCAAAAATTCCAATAGTGACAGACCCGAAATTAAAGAGGCCAAAGCATATGTTCAACAATATACTAGCTAATAATTCTGCACCTAAACAAGAAACAACAACCTTAAAAACAAACATCATGAAAACAAAATTAGTCTTGGCAGCAGTAATCATAGGATTATTGACCGCCGTACATTTTTTAACAAATGGGACCTCAGATAAATCAACGGATAATTATCAGAAAGCTTCTTTTAACTTTATAAAATGTACACCCACAAAATTCTTATTGGAAGCCGTGGATACTACACAACAGATTTCCCCCCTTTTTGAAAATTTGGGTGACTTGAAATTTACAATCAGTACCAAAAATGAACTTGCGCAAACCTTTTTTAATCAAGGTCTAAGACTCACCTATGCCTTTAATCATGCCGAAGCCCATAGATCCTTTATGGAAGCGTCACGTTTAGACCCAAAATCGGCAATGACTTATTGGGGACAGGCCTTTGCTTTGGGACCCAATATTAACGATCCCTTACCTCTTGATGAAAGAAAGATAAAAACCAATGAGGCCATTGCAAAAGCCAGAAATCTGGCATCTAGCGCCACTCCAAAAGAGCAGGCGTTAATAGCAGCTTTGTCTACCAGATATAGTGAGGACTTGACAAAAGATGTTGCTGAATTGAATATGGACTATATGAAGGCCATGACCCAAGTGGCCAAAAAATTCCCTAATGATGCAGATGTTCAAATACTATTTGCTGCATCGGTCATGAATACCGTACCGTGGAATTATTGGGATAAGGAAGGGAATCCATCTCCAAATATTGCAGAAGCCAAGGCTGCCTTGGAGAAAGCGATAACTATTAATCCCGATCATCCCGGTGCCCATCACTACTACATTCATATGGTGGAATTGCCAAAACCTGACCTTGCGGTAAAAAGTGCTGACAGGTTGGTAAATTTAATGCCTGGCGCAGGTCATATTGTACATATGCCATCGCATATCTATATTCGAGTGGGGCGTTATTTAGATGCAGTAACTGTAAACAAAGCGGCAATTCTTGCTGATGAGGATTACATATCACAGTGCTATTCACAAGGAATGTACCCATTAGGGTATTACCCACATAATATACATTTTCTATGGTCAGCGGCGAGTTTATTGGGCGATAGTCAATTGGCCATTGATGCAGCAAAGAAAACCGCTGAAAAAGTCCCTTCAGGGGAATTGATAGAAATGCCCTTTTTGCAAAATTTTGCATCGGTCCCTTTGCTCGCTTATACCAGATTTGGAAAATGGAATGAAATATTGACCACCCCAAGCCCCAATGCGGAAATAAAACATTTAAAACTTATTTGGCACTATGCAAGGGGCATAGCCTTTGTAAGAAAGAACAATGCAAAGGAAGCACAGGAAGAATTGGATGCCATTCAAGAAATGATGAATAATCCTGAAATGGAAAATTTAATTGCAGCCGGTTTTGACCCAAGTTCATCTATTGCAAAAGTAGCATATGAAGTTGTAGCCGGCGAACTTGCTGCTCTTCAAGGAGATCTTTCAAAAGCTGCCGAACATCTTGAAAAGGCAGTAGTTTTTGAAGATGCCCTAACATACACCGAACCAGCAGCCTGGTATATTCCAACGCGGCAGAACTTGGGGGCTGTTCTTTTGAAAGCAGGCGATTTTGAAAAAGCTGAAAAAGTATACAAGGAAGATTTGGATGTACTGCGCCAGAACGGTTGGTCATTAATGGGTCTTTACCAAAGTTTAAAGGCACAGGGCAAAATGGATGAAGCACAACGGATCAAAGAAGAATTTGATAAGGCCTGGGAGCATGCTGATATTGAAATAGACACATCTATTTTATAAGAATCAATTACAATACAATCGTCTAATAGATAGCAAAACACAAAATGGGATCCCTTAAAAATTCAAAGCATAAAAAATTAATCATTGCCCTGACAACCATTATTGGATTATTCATGGTCATATTCTATTCTATAGGCATTGGTAATCAGGGTTTGCCAATTTATAATCCATCGGATTTCAATCCTGAACTGGTTGATAACAGTTTAAAGCAAACCAATGGTAATCATACCGTTTCCGACTTTAATCTCTTCAATCAGAACGGAGAAAAAATTACCCAAAAAGACTACGAGAACAAAATTTATGTGGTCGATTTCTTTTTTACACGTTGTCCGAGCATTTGCCCAATAATGGCCATTAATATGGAAAAATTACAGATGGCTTACCAGAACGATAGTGAAGTAAAGTTGTTGTCCATTTCAGTGACACCCACAATGGATAGCATACCCATTCTACGGGATTATGCCACTAAAAAAGGCGCAATTGATAATAAATGGAATATTACTACTGGAAACAAAAAACACATTTATGAATTAGCTCGTAAGAGTTATTTCGCAGTGGTTGATCAAGGTGATGGTGGACTGCAAGATTTTATCCATACCCCAAATTTTGTTTTGGTAGATAAGGAAAAAAGAATCCGAGGAGTGTACGATGGTACTAAGGGTGAAGATGTTGATCGCATAATTCGTGATATTGAAGTATTATTGAATTAATTGTAAATAATCAACATATTCAGTGAAAAATGTAAAACGAGGAGGTTTTTATGACCTCCTTTTTATATGTTTGATATTATTACCTATTTTAATTGCAAAAAACCAACATTTTCAACTTCTCTATGAAAAATAAATCCTGGCACTTACAATTCCTTATCTTTTTTACACTTTTTACACTTACCAATTCCTGCAGTACAAAATCAAACAAACCTATTGAAACCCCATTGGTGATTTATGAGGATTCCTTAACAGGTATTGCGAAAGCAAAAGAGGCCAGAGTAAACATTGTCGCAAAACTTGCTAAAGGTCTTGAATTGACCTTATGGGCCTCGGATTCTTTGGCTCCTGATCCCGTTGCCATGGATATTGATGATGAAGGCCGTATTTATCTTACCAGAACCAACCGTCAAAAAAATTCCGAATTCGATATTCGTGGGTATCGTGAATGGATGACCACCTCAATTTCATTGCAGTCCGTAGAAGACCGACGCGCTTTTTTACGCAAGACATTTGCACCAGAACATAGTAAGGAAAATGAATGGTTAAAAGATTTGAACAATGACAGCATTCATGATTGGAGGGATTTAACCATTGAAAAGGAAGAGGTTTGGATGTTGGAAGATACAACCGGAAACGGAATTGCTGATGTGTCCACTAGAATCTTGGAAGATTTTAATGAGGAAATCACAGATGTTGCAGGGGCCTTATTAGTGCGTGACGATGATGTTTTTGTGGGTGTTGGGCCAGACTTTTGGCGTTTACAGGATACGAATAATGATGGGGTCTTGGATAAAAAAACTTCTTTAGCCCATGGTTTCGCCGTTCATATTGGTTTTGGCGGACATGGGATGTCAGGAGCCATTGAAGGTCCTGATGGCAAGATTTATTGGGGTATTGGTGATATAGGTGCAAACTTGACAACTCTGGATGGTGTTAACCACAAATATCCCAATCAAGGTATTATAGTGCGATGCAATCCCGATGGAAGTGATTTCGAGGTTTTTGCAAGAGGACTTCGCAATACCCATGAATTTGTTTTTGATGCTTATGGAAATATTATTTCCTCTGATAATGATGGTGATCATCGAGGCGAGAGTGAACGCTTGGTACATATCGTCGAGGGTTCTGATGCAGGATGGCGCGCTAATTGGCAATATGGTAAATATACCGACCCTAAGAATAATGCCTATAAAGTGTGGATGGATGAAAAACTCTATACCCCACGTTGGGAAGGGCAAGCGGCCTATATCATACCGCCAATCGTAAATTTTCATAACGGGCCTACAGGTATGGCCTTTAATCCAGGAACAGCATTGGGAAAGGATTGGCTGAATAAATTCTTTTTGGTGGAGTTTGTGGGCGACCCAGGACGATCACATATATGGTCATTTGATCTGAAGCCGAAGGGTGCTTCTTTTGAATTAGGTACTGATCAAGATATTATGAGTGGTGTTTTGCCTACCGGTTTACGTTTTGGTCCAGATGGAGCTTTGTATTTTTCCGATTGGATCAATGGTTGGAATACAAAAAACTATGGTCGTGTTTGGAAGTTGGATGTTACAAAAGATAAAAATGACTTGGAAAATGAACGGAAGGAAACACAACGTTTAATGACCTTGGATTATGAAAACCAATCGAACAGCGAGTTAGTTGAACTTTTGAAATACCCTGATATGCGAATTCGAAAAAAGGCACAATTTGAACTTGCTACAAGAACATTTTGGGGTTACAGGGCCTTAAAAAAGGTTATAGTAGAAGAAAACGACCAATTCGCAAGAATACATGCCATATGGGGAATTGGACAAATAGCAGGGAATAAATCCGGAAAGGCCGAGCCCCTAGTAGCCTTATTATCAGATAAAGATCCAGAAATAGTGGCACAGGCTGTAAAAGTTTTGGGCGATGTAAAATATTCCGATGCCGGTGAGAGTTTAATTTCACTATTGGAGCACGAAAATGCACGGGTCCAATTTTTCGCCGCCCAAGCGCTAGGAAGAACAAAAAATACCAATGCAATACAGCCCTTGTTAAAGCTAATTGAAAGGAACGCCGATCAGGATGTTTATTTGCGCCATGCTTCTGTATTGGCACTTTCAAGAATTGGGGATGCTGACCCTATTGTAGCTTTGGTTAATAATCCCAATAGAAGTTTGCGTATTGCGGCTGTTTTGGTATTAAGAAGATTACAGGATGAACGAGTGGCGGAATTTTTAAATGATGGGGATGAATATATCGTGGCCGAAGCTGCAAGGGCAATAAATGATGACTGGTCTATTGAAAAAGCCTTACCCGCTTTGGCGAATATACTTTCAGAAGAACGATTTTCATCAGAACCATTATTAAGAAGAGCAATAAATGCAGCGGTAAGAGTTGGTAATGAAACAACATTGGATCAACTTATAGCATTTGCAAAACGCACCAATATCGCAAGCAACTTACGTGGCGAGGCATTATCAGCGATTGGTACTTGGGCGGAACCTTCCGTTTTGGATCGGGTTGATGGTCGCTATAGAGGTGAAATAAAAAGGGATGCCAATATCGTAAAAATTAAAATCGAAGCTGATATTCCGAATTTTTTGAATGACGGAGATCCTGAAATACTGATCGGTATAGCTAAGACACTTAGTACACTTGGGATTGAAACCCATAATAATCAATTGTTCTCGATCTTGGGAAAACATGAATCCCCCAAAGTTAGAGCTGCTATTTTAGAGGCCTTGGGTGAACTGAAATTTACCAAAATAGAGACTGCAATGAAGTTGGGTATGCTTGATAAAAATGAGGAAGTAAGAGCTGTTGCAGTAGGATTGATCGGCAAGATGGACATATCCAAAGAAAACCTACCAGGCATTGTAAATCCAATTTTTAAATCTGGTTCTACACGTGAGCAACAAAAAATGCTGAATGTTTTAGGTGAACTACCACTTTCGAAAAGTGAAAATGTATTGAATGGTTTAATAAACAACGCAAATAACAACCAATTAGACCAAGGTGTGATTCTTGATTTGATAGAAGCAGTTGAATCCACTAAATCAGAAGCCCTTATTACCCAATTGGCAAAGGTTAAAAATAGTGGCCATACGATAGATTCATACAAGGAAACTTTATATGGCGGTGAAAGGCGACCAGGAAGATCAGTTTTCAATAATAACCCTACTGCACAATGTGTGCGCTGTCATGCTGTCAATGGTGCTGGTGGTGTGGTTGGTCCCGCTTTGGACAATATTGCCAATATCCTGACACGGGAGCAGATTTTGGAATCATTAATAGAACCGAGTGCAAGATTGTCCCCTGGCTATGGTACCGTCACTGTAACTTTAAAAGACGGACAAGTTGTAAAAGGAGTATTAGAGGAAGAAACAAAAGAAGAACTTATTCTAAGAACCTCGGACGCAGAACCCATGGAAATTGCTGTTTCTAGAATTGAAAAACGTGAAAATGGCATGTCTGCAATGCCGGCAATGGGTCGGCTTATCACCAAGAGGGAACTGCGCGATCTTATTGAATATCTTTCAAGTTTAAAAAAAGAATAAACTACGCTTTTCTTTTTCAGATGATCCAAAAAAGGTGCTTTCAAATGCCATTTTTACCTTAACTTTAAATGGTTTGAATACGTTTGAAATCTATTTCGACAATTATTGAAATAAGCTCCTATTATGAAAAATAGAGACCAAAGACTTAGGGCCATTGGCCAGAGCTTGGATAGCATATTGCAGAAGGCCAAAAAGTTGGAAATCCAGTATGCTGAGGAATTGGATTTGGTACATCCAATTTATAGAAAAAGTGCCAAAAACCTCCTTCACTATATGGCGCTACGAAGTTTTGAGATCGATGAATTTGAGGAAGAGCTAATACAATTGGGTTTCCCAACCTTATCTACCGCCGAAGGGCATGTAATGAAAAGTATCCTCAATTTAAAACATTTGACCAACAGCTTGTTGAACCAAAAAGAGATTTTACCTTCAACTGGAGTCCTAACTATTGAAAAAGGAAATAAACTATTAAAAAAGAACACAAAACTACTTTTTGGATATAAATCAAAGAAACGGTCTACCCGAATTATGGTCACACTACCCAGCACAGCTGCGGAAGACCTGGGTTTCATTCGTAAACTTTTGGGTAATGGAATGAACTGTGCGAGAATTAATTGTGCGCATGACACCCCGGATGACTGGTTGAAAATGATAAACAATGTAAGAACGGCCAGTAAAAAACAACGAAAAAAATGTAAAATTACTATGGATCTTTCTGGGCCCAAACTCAGAACAGGACCTATGACCGCTGGGCCTAAGGTAATTCATATTACTCCCAAAAGAGATGATTTGGGAAGGGTCGTGAATCCATCAAAAATTTGGATTGCAGTTCCTGATGTACCTCCTCCGCCTCTTTCAGATTATGATGTTCACATTCCTATAGATCTAAAATTATTTTCAAAAATCAAGAAAGGTGATAAACTCAGATTCACCGATTCTAGAGGTAAAAACTGCAAAATAAATATTGAAGGTAAAAAAGGGAAAGCTAAAATAGGCTTATGTTCAGATTCTGCATATATAGAAACAGGCACGGAAATAGTTTTACATAAAAAAAATTCCAAAGACGGTCAGAAATCTTATCGTGTAGGTGAGCTTTTGCCCAAAGAGCAATTTATCATATTACATTCCGGTGACCAATTAAGGCTTCATAAAGAATCCATTCCCGGAGAATCGGCTTTTTATAATGAAGACGGAAAACTAGTTAAATTGGCCCATGTCTCATGTACACTTCCCCAAGTCTTTGAAGACACTAAAGTGGGGGAACCCATCTATTTTGATGATGGTAAAATTGAAGGGGTTATTCAGGAAATTTCACCTTCAGAAATGATCATTGGAATTACACATGCAAAGGATAAGGGTAGTAAATTAAAGGCTGACAAGGGCATTAACTTACCTAAAAGTAATTTACAAATTAGCGGGTTAACCAATAAGGACCGGGAAGATATAAAATTTGTTGCCCAATATGCAGATGTTGTAAATTTTTCATTTGTTAATTCGAAAGAAGACGTATTGGAACTTTATTATGAATTGGATAAACTAGATGCTAAGATTGGTGTTATTCTTAAAATTGAAACCCAAAAAGGCTTTACAAATTTACCTACAATCTTGTTAACTGCAATGCGCTCCTACCCTATTGGGGTCATGACAGCCAGAGGTGACCTTGCCATTGAGACCGGATGGAAGAACTTCGCATCTATTCAACAAGAAATTATGCGAATCTGCGCTGCTGCCCATATTCCAGATATTTGGGCAACCCAGGTGTTGGAGAATCTGGCCAAAAAGGGCACACCTTCGCGCGCTGAAATTACAGACGCCGCTCTAGCACAAAAGGCGGAATGTGTTATGTTGAATAAAGGGTACTATATTCAAAGGGCGGTAAAAATGCTTGATAAAATACTGAGAAGAATGCAGCGTTTTCAGAGAAAAAACCATAGAAGGCTACCACGACTTGAATATGCCGATAAGCTCCTTGTGTCACATGAGGTATTCGATGTTTAAATAGGGTTTGGAAAAAAAAATTACAATTCCGATAACTGCGATTTTGCCTCTTCAAACTCACGGATCATATCGGCCACAATCTGTGCAGCAGGTTTAATATCATGGATCAAGGCACAAACTTGACCTATTTCCAATTCGCCTTCTTCCAAATCGCCTTCGAACATACCTCGTTTGGCACGGGCACGACCAAGCAGTTCCTTTAATTGTTCAACAGACGCTCCTTTGGCATAAGCTTCTTGTATATCGAGATAAAATTTGTTTTTGATAAGTCGAACTGGCGCTAATTGCTTTAAGGTGAGTTGGGTATCCCCTTCCCCTGCCTCAACTACTTTTTGTTTGAACAATTCATGGGAAGATGCCTCAGGGCTTGCCACAAAACGGCTCCCCACCTGCACCCCATCAGCTCCCAGAACCATGACGGCCAACATGGCTCGACCAGTAGCAATACCACCTGCTGCTATCAGTGGAATCTTGATTTTTTCTTTTACCGATGGAATCAAGGTCAAGGTAGTTGTTTCGTCCCTACCATTATGCCCCCCTGCTTCAAATCCTTCTGCAACAATGGCATCAACACCGGCTTCTTGTGCTTTTAAGGCAAATTTTACACTACTCACCACATGTACAACGGTAATTCCATTTTCTTTTAAATGAGCTGTCCAAGTTTTGGGATTTCCAGCTGAAGTAAAAACAATCTTAACCCCTAGCTCAATGATGATGTCCATTATTTTATCGATATCGGGATATAGCATAGGCACATTGACCCCAAAAGGTTTGTCGGTCGCTCGCTGACATTTTTGGATGTGTTCCCGCAGTACTTCAGGATACATAGAACCTGCACCGATCAACCCTAAACCCCCTGCATTTGAAACCGCAGAAGCCAAGCGCCAACCACTTGCCCATATCATTCCTGCTTGGATGAGGGGATATTGAATTCCGAAAAGTTGTGTGATTCTGTTTTGATTCATAGTCCCATATTGAAAACTAATTTAGCTCCTCCCTTCAGACGAAGGGAGGTGTCCCGCAAAAGCGGGACGGAGGGTTTGAAAGTCAAACTCCCCTTTCTTCCTTTTACTTTGAACAAGTTCAAAGTAAAACCGAATTCATTCCCCTCTTCATCTGAAGATGGGAGCCTTATATTTTTTGAACTTATTTCTTCTAAGAAATAACTCCAGAGCCTAATAATTCATCGCCTACATACCAAGCGACAAACTGACCTTCAGTTATAGCTGATTGTTTTTCCTCAAAATCTACATACAATCCACTATCAATTTTGTACAAAGTTGCTTTTTGTAAAGGTTGTCGATACCGGATCCTTGCCAATACTTTCATAGTTTCATCAACCCCCAATGCTAAATCCTGTCTAATCCAATGCAATTCTTCATTGGTAACAAACAATGTTCTACGGTACAAACCAGGGTGCGATTTACCTTGACCAGTATAAATGACATTTTCATCAACATCGGTGTCTATAACGAATAATGGTTCCACCGTTCCGCCTACATCCAATCCTTTGCGTTGCCCTTTGGTGAAATAATGGGCTCCTTGATGTTCCCCAACGACCTTGCCGTCTTGGATATGATATTTAGGTTTCTCTGAAAAATAGGCAAGCTCATCTTCCTTGTTTTTAAATTTAGGTTGTGACCGTTGATACTGAAGAACATCATTTGGCACTTCCACAATAACCCCTTTTTTGGGTTTTAACTTCTGTTGTAGAAATTCCGGTAAGCGCACCTTACCAATAAAACAAAGACCCTGTGAGTCTTTTTTATCAGCTGTAATCAAATCATTATCCGATGCAATTTGGCGAACCTCAGGTTTTGTCAATTCCCCTATAGGGAAGAGCGTTTTTGACAGCTGATCTTGCGAAAGTTGGCAGAGAAAATAGGATTGATCCTTATTGCCATCGACTCCTGATAACAACCGATACGTTTTTGAACCATCGGAATTTTCAATAGTACCTTTTCTACAATAATGACCTGTAGCCACATAATTAGCACCTAATTGCAGTGCTATTTTTAGGAAAACATCAAACTTTATTTCGCGATTGCATAGTACATCCGGATTGGGTGTTCTTCCTTTTTCATATTCATTGAACATATAGTCAACGATTCGCTCCTTGTACTCCACACTTAAATCAACCGTCTGAAAGGGAATGCCCAATTTTTCCGCAACAATCAAGGCATCATTACTATCCTCTAACCAAGGACATTCCTCAGAGATGGTCACAGAATCATCGTGCCAATTCTTCATAAAAAGCCCAATCACCTCATACCCTTGCTTTTTTAAGAGATACGCGGCTACACTAGAATCCACGCCACCAGAAAGACCAATAACTACTTTTTCCATTGTTTTTTTAAACAGTCCACAAAAATACAAAATTAGGCTTTGAGACCCTAAAAACCACTTTGGCTATAAACTTAAGTAAAATTTATTTTGTTAAACTTTTTGTAATTAATATTAAACAAAACGTAATTTTTTGTATTCTTGTTTATCTATTTTTATAAAACATTAAACAATTTAATTACTAAAAACACCCATTATGAAAAATGTATTTCAACTTCGAAGATTTTTTTTCTTGGCGTTGCTCTCATTGTTCGTATTATCCTGCGACAAGGATGAGAATGATGATCAGGCCAAAAACGATGACCAATTGAACATCGTAGAAACTGCTATAGGCGAAGAAGCCTTAAGTTCATTAGTTGCTGCTTTATCCAAAGCAGATGAAAAAGAAGGCACAAATCTAATACCCACGCTCAGCGGCGATGGCCCGTTTACGGTTTTTGCCCCTACCAATGAAGCCTTTACAGCCCTTCTGGGTTCTTTGGATGGATTTGATTCTCTTGAAGATTTCGATACTGATGAAGAAAAAGACCTATTGACAACAATTCTGACGTACCATGTTGTTACTGGCACTGCTGCCAAATCCACGGATTTAAGCAATGGTCAAAAAATAGAAACTTTCCAAGGTGAAGAGGTAACCATAAACTTGGATGGTGGTGTATTTATTCAAGATGCAACCGAAACCGATGCAACCGTTGTGATTGCCGATGTAATGGCTAGTAATGGTATTGTACATGTTATTAATAAGGTCTTATTACCTCAAGCAATTATCGATGCCTTGAATGGTGAGGAAGAAGAAGAAGAAGAATTAGGAACATTGGTTGATATTGTAGTTGAAGCTGAAGGTCTTTCTATTTTGGAAGCTGCTGTCCTTAAAGCCGACTTAGCAGGAACCTTAAGTAGCGAAGGACCATTTACGGTATTTGCTCCAACTGATGGCGCTTTCGTTGCCCTTTTGGATATTTTGGGTGACGAATACAACAGTTTGGATGATTTTGATACCGAGGAAGAAATGATGTTATTGACAGATATTCTTCTTTATCATGTTTTACCAGTAGAAGTAAAAGCCGCGGACCTCTCGGAAGGTTCAGTTGCTACCGCATTGAGTGAAAATTCTATCCATGTTATTGCCTCCGGAGAAACTTATGTCATAGGTGATGCATCGGGTGTTGATGCTAATATAACTGGGACAGATGTTATGGCTTCCAATGGTGTTGCCCATACTATTGATAAAGTTTTATTGCCACAATCGGCAATAGATTTTGTTACTGCTTTAAGTTTGAAGACCATTGTTGAAATCGCAGTTGAAACCGATGACTTAAGTTTATTGGTTGGTGCATTGCAGCAAGCCAATGCAGGGTTGGTTGAAACTTTGGGCACTGAAGGACCATTTACAGTCTTTGCCCCAACCAATGAAGCTTTTGTTGCTTTATTAGGAGCCCTTGGAGATGATTATAACAGCTTGGCAGATTTTAACACGCAAGAGGAAAAAGACATTTTGGTAAAAGTATTGACCTATCATGTTGTTGCTGGTACTGCAGCTTTCTCAACAGATCTTAGTTCTGGTCAGATGATTGAAACCTTTCAAGGGGAAAGTGTAGGGATAAATATTAAGGATGGTGCAGTGCATATAGTAGATGAAAGTGGTACAAACGCAACAGTTGTCCTGGCAGATGTTGCTGCTAGTAATGGTGTTGTACACGTTATCAATAAGGTCTTATTGCCACAAGAAGTATTGGATATTTTGGCCGCATCCAATTTAAAAACGATTGTTGAAATCGCTGTTGAAACAGATGATTTAAGTCTTTTGGTTGGTGCATTACAACAAGCCAATGCTGGATTAGTTGAAACTTTAGGTGGTGACGGACCTTTCACGGTCTTCGCCCCAACGAATCAGGCTTTTGTGGACTTACTAAAAGCCTTAGGTGATGATTATCATAGCCTGGCCGATTTTGATACTCAAGATGAAAAAGACCTATTGGTCAAAGTATTGACCTATCATGTCGTTGCTGGTACTGCAGCTTTCTCAACCGATCTTAGTTCTGGTCAAATGATTGAAACTTTCCAAGGTGAAAATGTAGGGATAAATATTAAGGATGGTGCAGTTCATATACTGGATGCAACGGACTCAAATGCAACGGTTATCCTTGCGGATGTTGCTGCGAGCAATGGCGTTGTGCACGTAATCAACAAGGTTTTACTACCTCAAGAAGTACTGGATTTATTAACTCCTCCTATTCCTAATATTGTGGAGACTGCGCAATCGGTTGATGATTTGAGCATTTTGGTTGAAGCCTTGATACAAGCTGATGCTGGATTGGTTGGTGTATTGAGTGGTGAAGGACCATTTACTGTATTCGCACCTACGAATGAAGCATTCAAAAACCTTTTGGCCTTGATTCCTAATTGCGGTTCAATAGCTGATTTCGATACTAAAGAAGAAAAAGCCTTATTGGCAAAAATACTTACTTACCATGTAGTTTCAGGTGCCGCTGTGGCCTCAGGAGACCTTAGTAATCATCAAGAAATAGTTACAGTACAGGGTGAATCTGTTTTTGCCATTGTAGACCATGGAGTGGCAATTCGTGATAAAACCCATGTAGATGCCAACGTAGTTGCAGCAGATGTTGTTGCCAGCAATGGCATTGTACATGTTATTGATAAAGTATTATTATCTCAAGAAGTACTAGACCTTTTGGGTCACTAGTCAGGTATGTTTGTTAGTTAGTAGTTTGTGATTATTGGTTGTTAGAAAGCTCCCTTGTATGATAATTGGACAAGATTCAATTTTATACTTGGGAGTTTTTTTTATGATATAAAACCATTATTAGTAAATAAGCAAATCACTAAACAACACCTTAATATATTTTAACATACAAAATTGATCTCTTTACAACTTTAAATTTTTTTAGGGGTCAAATAACAGCATCTTTGAAATCCCAAATCTTACCAAACTAAACCTAATTATTGCGAAAAGCCCAGACAGAATTGTCAGGGCTTTTTTTATTTAAAATATTTCGAATTTATTTTTTGCCTACTTTTTTCTGCTGCTCAGCTTGCTCCATCATCTCACGCATTTTACGCTGGAATTTATTTTCCTTCTTGGGTTTCTGTTTATTCACCTGTATCTGTGCATGTATCTTTTCATCATCCAAGATGAACTTCTTAATTGCCAACATAATGAATATGGTAATTAGGTTAGATACAAAGTAATACAAACTTAAACCACTCGCATAGTTGTTAAAGAAGAACAACATCATAAATGGCATTAAATACATGATGAACTTCATGTTGGGCATTCCCGGTTGTTGTGGCATATTCTGCCCTGTGGTCATCATCATATAAAAGAAGATTGCCACGGAGGCCAAGATTGGGAAGAGACTTACATGGTCCCCATAAAAAGGAATTGAGAACCCTTCCGGGAATTGATAAATAGTATCAAAAGAAGAAAGGTCATCTGCCCATAAAAATGATTTTTGTCTTAAGGCAAACGAGGTTGGGAAGAACATGAACAACGCATAGAATATTGGCATCTGTAAAAATGCGGGTATACAACCACTCATGGGACTCACACCCGCCTTATTATAGAGCTTCATGGTCTCCTGTTGCTTTTTCATTGCATTATCCTTATACTTTTCCCCCAGCTCGGTAATCTCAGGTTTCAATACCTTCATTTTTGCTTGCGACAGGTATGACTTATAAGTAACCGGTGACATTGCCAAACGTACAAGAATGGTCATGACAACAATAGCGATTCCAAAAGGGAGATAAGAACTCAATAATGAATAAAATGGAGTGAACACATATCTATTGATCCAACCGAAAATACCCCAACCAAAAGGGATGGAATCCGCAAGACCCAAATCTTCATATTCGTCAAGTATATCAACATCGGTGGGGCCATAATACCAATGCATGTTTTGGGAAAGTTCGCCCCCATCCATTGCCAATTCTATTTTAGAATTATATTCTTTAGTAAACCCTGCGGTCCTACTTTCATCTTCAACCAGGTTTTTAGAAGATAAATCGACCTTTTTAAATTTTTCTTTTGTAGCAAGGATAGAACTGAAAAAGTGTTGTCTATAAGACAACCATTTAACATCTACCTCGGTCTCTTCATCATCACTACCTTCGGAAAGTTTGCTTATTTTATCCTCTTCATGGTTATAGGTAAGACGTGTATATCTGTTTTCGTATTGAATACTTTTAGAATGCCTGATTCCTTTAAGTTTCCATTCTAAATTTATTGGTTGACTGCTATTGATCACACCATTCAAATCCTGGGAGCGAATGGTAAAATCAACCAAATAATCATTCGGTTTTATCTCATATCTATATTCCAAATATCTATTGGGAGCTACCTTCGCCTTCATTGAAAGTACCTGATTGTTCCCGCTATTACTCAAAGTAGGTTCAAAAAACAAATCCGCAGTACTTAAAACCCTATTGTCGGAGGTCGAAAAATTCAATGCAAAAGTGGCATTACCATCTTTCACCAAATAAACGGGAATTGAATCATAGGTAACGAAATTTTTCATTTTCGCCTCAACAATTTGCCCACCTTTATTACTGATCTTCAATTCGACCAATTCATTCTCCAAAGTGGTAATGGCATCGGAAGGTGCCGTAAAACCAAATGCCCCGATTTCACTTTTGTAATTTGCGATGGCAGTTGAGTCTTGTAGATTAATGGCTGCTGGTTCAGCTTCCTTTACTTCTTGTAATTCATTCTGCTTAGTCTCGGCTTCAACCTGCTCTTGCTTTGCTTTTTCAGCTTCCACCTCCTCAGGGGTTGGCCTATTTTGGTAAAACATGAAAATTAGTATCCCAAAAATGAGTACAAAACCAATGATAGAATTTATATCTAATTTCTTTTCTTCCATTTAAAATTGAATTTTAAACCTATTTGTAAAAATCAAGAAGGTTTTAAACAGTCAGCAAATATATGCCCAATTGTGTAGATTATGCCATACTGGCATTAGTTTGTTCTTTTTTGTGAATTAACGCCGCTTTGACCAAACCAACGAACAATGGGTGTGGATTGGCTACAGTACTTTTGTATTCAGGATGGTATTGAACACCAATAAACCATGGGTGATCTGGTAACTCAACAATCTCTACCAGTCCTGTTTCCTTATTTATTCCGGAGGTCTTCAACCCTGCCGCTTCCAATTGCTCTTTGTATTCGTTATTAAATTCATAACGATGGCGGTGTCTTTCAGAGATATCCTTTGCTCCATTATATACTTTTTGTACCAAAGTACCATCTTTTATATGACAGTCCCAAGCACCCAATCGCATAGTACCGCCTTTATTGGTGATTGTCTTTTGCTCCTCCATTAAGCTAATGACCGGATCTGGTGTACTACCATCCATTTCTGTTGAATTGGCTTTGGTGAGCCCTAATACATTTCGTGCATATTCAATCACTGCCATCTGCATTCCTAAACATATTCCCAAAAATGGAATCTTGTTTTCCCGTGCATATCTTACGGCCCTTATTTTACCTTCAATTCCCCTTTCGCCAAAACCTGGGGCGACCACCACACCATCCAATCCATGAAACTTCTTTTCTAGGTTCTTTTCGGTAATATGTTCAGAATGAATTGACCTAACGTTTACCCTAACCTCGTTACTGGCACCAGCATGAATGAAAGATTCCAATATAGATTTATAGGAATCTTGCAATTCTACGTATTTACCTACCAAGCCAATGGACACCTCATGCTTTGGATTTTTATGCCGGTCCAAAAACTCATCCCAAGACCTTAAGTCGGGAGATGAATTATCGGGTAACGCCAATTTCTGAAGAACAACGGTATCCAAACCTTCTTCCTGCATCATAATGGGAACATCGTAAATGGTCGATGCATCTATAGACTGTATTACCGCTTCCCGTTTTACATTACAGAAAAGAGCAATTTTATCTTTTATTTCATCTGAGATTTCATGTTCTGTTCTACAGACCAGTATATCCGCTTTTATTCCGCTTTCCATTAATGTCTTTACGGAATGTTGTGTGGGTTTTGTCTTTAACTCCCCAGCAGCGGAAAGATACGGCACCAAGGTAAGGTGAATTACTATTCCATTGGTATCACCCAATTCCCACAATAACTGACGAACCGCTTCTATATAAGGCAAGGATTCAATATCACCAACGGTACCTCCAATCTCGGTAATTACAATATCATACTCCCCACTATTACCCAAAATTTGAATGCGCTCTTTTATCTCATTGGTTATATGGGGCACTACCTGTACGGTTTTTCCCAAAAACTCACCTCGACGTTCTTTTTCAATTACACTTTGGTATATTCTACCGGTGGTTACATTATTGGCCTGTGAAGTTTTTACATTCAAGAAACGTTCGTAATGACCAAGATCTAAATCGGTTTCGGCGCCATCATTAGTAACATAACATTCCCCGTGTTCGTAGGGATTCAAGGTTCCTGGGTCAATGTTGATATAAGGGTCCAATTTTTGAATGGTGGTCCTGTAGCCTCTTGCCTGAAGTAATTTGGCCAGTGATGCGGCAATAATCCCTTTACCAAGGGATGATGTAACCCCGCCGGTTACAAAAATATATTTGGTCTGTGACATGAAGCGTTCGATTGAATTCGTAACGCAAGCAAAAATACAAATTGCATTAACAAATTACCGGGATTCCTTAGGAAAATCTTTTTGAATTTTTCGAATAAGGTGTTCTAAACCGTTAATTTTTATCTCTAACATTGACCTTAATAAATTTCCTAGCTTCCCATCGGGAAAACCCTTTTGTTGAAACCACACCAAATATGGTTCGGGCAAATCTACCAAGTACCTATTTTTAAATTTACCAATAGGCATTTTATAATGTGCCAATTCAATCAACTTATTCTTATCGGGAGATATTTCCATTTTTTAAATCTAAAAAAATTATCTTTAGTAACCGTTAAATCAATAATACTAATTTTCATGAAACGTAGAACATTTATAGGTACTTCGGCAATTGCTTCTGTAGGTTTACTTGCCAGTAATACCGCCAGTGCATCGGAGCCATCAAAAGATAATAATATGAAACTAAAAAATAACATCAACCATAGTGCCTGTCGCTGGTGCTATAACAAGATTCCTATGGAGGATTTTTTAAAAAACCTTAACGAATTAGGAATAAAGGCAATGGATTTGACAGGTCCGGAAGATTGGCCTTTGATGAAAAAATACAACATTCATGCCTCAATGTGCTGGGGGGCTGGCATGGGAATCGAAAAAGGATGGAACGAACCCAAATATCATGAGGAGTTAATAAAGGATTATTTGCAAATTATTCCCAAAGTGGCGGAAGCGGGCTATACCAACCTCATCTGTTTTAGTGGAAATCGCAATGGAATGGACGATGATGATGGTCTGAATAATTGCGTGGAAGGTTTAAAACATATAATGCCAATGGCAGAAGAACATGGTGTGGTTATACAAATGGAATTATTGAACAGTAAAGTGGATCACAAGGATTATATGTGTGATTATTCTGAATGGGGAGTTGAACTCTGCAAACAACTAGGTTCCGATAATTTTAAACTGCTTTATGACATTTACCATATGCAAATCATGGAAGGGGATGTAATAAGGACCATTCAAACCCATCATGAATATTTTGGACATTACCATACCGGAGGTAACCCGGGCAGACATGAGATTGATGAAACACAGGAATTGTATTACCCAGCTATTATGAAGGCGATTTTAGAAACAGGATTTAAAGGACACGTAGCTCAAGAATTTGTGCCTTCCTGGGAAGATAAAATAGCTGCTTTGAAACAAGGAGTTACAATTTGTGATGTTTAAGGGCTCTACCCCTATAATTGCCTACCATCAGGCAGGTTCCTTCCCTAATAGGGAGGGGACTTTTATTTATTTAACGCTGCTTTAATCTTATTGTTCCATTTCAACTGCTGTTCCAAATCCCTGGAAAAGTTGGTTTGGTCATCATATAAATTTTGAAAATCGTTCAATTCCTCTAAAATCCCCTTATAGATTTTTTTAACTTCCGCCTTTACGTTTTGGGTGAAGGTTGTGGATGCCAATCTATTTCTCATTTTACGTGCATAGAGTTCAGAGATATCAAAATGGAGTTGTTCATGATTTAATATCAAGGTATCACACAATTTTGGTTGATACCAAGACTTATTAGGATAGAAATAGGTGCTTACTACAAAGTCCATCTCCATTTCATCCTTGGTTCCTTTGGTTGAGAATTGATAGGAAATACCACTTGCGGTTGTAGCCGCTGCCCTGGCGTTATTCGGGGTTTCCCCTTTAAAATCGTCCCAAGTCAATTTATTTGTGGCCTTCCAAGCAATAGTTTCATAATCTTGGATTTCGGTGAATCCAAAAACTGTAATGAGGGCAAAAACCAAGATGTATTTTAAAGTACCCAATGGAATGAGATCATTCTTTCTATATCTGGATGCAGACTATACTGAACCGGGCAAGTATTGGCTGTATGCACCAATATTTTACGATTCTTTTCTGAGATGTTTGAAGGTAAGCTAAGTTTTACCTCAATTTTTGAGATTCTTCTAGGGTTGGTTTCCATATGTTTGGTAACCTCAGCCACAGTATTAGTTAAGTCAACCTCGAGTAATTTTGCTTTGATCCCCATCATTGTGATCATACAACTTGCCAACCCGGTAGCAACGGTATCGGTTGGCGAGAATGCCTGTCCCAGTCCATTGTTGTCCAATGGTGCATCGGTAATAAAGGTGTCACCTGAACGCAAATGCTCACAAGTTGTACGTAAATTTCCTGTGTATGTAACTTTCGAGGTCATATTTAATCTTTTACTTCAACAACCCTTAAATCTTCCATTGCCATAATATAGGACGATTGGTTGAAGAAACCTGAAGTCAAATCTTTTTCGTAGAAAAACTTATTGCCAGTATACTCGGTTTCACCTATGATTTTGGAAACTTCCATTAAATTGTTCTTATACGCCAGTTTCAATAGAAGGTCATAGGTTAAATCAAAACCGCGAACGGCATAAAGGTCTGGGTCATCACCAAAACGTTTACGATAGGCATCCACAAAAGCACTATTCCCGACCTCACGATAAACTGATGGATATGTGAAATTAAGATTGGAAAGATGTGTACTTGAAATTATATCGTTATCAAAGGCCTTGTTCCTATCGGTAGTAAACATTCTTACCTTAATTTTCTCTTTACTTGTTAGAGGGTCTATAAACGAATCTTCAAATGAATTTAAAATGGAAACAATACTCGATATCAATTTAAAGTTATCTGTTTCCACAAAAACCCAATTTTCAAATTCCTCAGACAACATTGTGGCAAGCTTATCCCTATTAATGCCAATATTTCTTTCCTCTTCCCTTATTTCAAGTATTCTTGCTTTTGGAAACCTTTGTACAATTGAATCCTTGGTGACCTTACTTTTTTCATCCGCAATTATAATGATATTTTGGTCGGTTACCTTTTCCTCAATATATTTCAACATTCTTTCCCGTAACACCTCTTCAGAAGTATAGGAAAAATAAACATTGTTTAAACTTAACTCGCTTTTGGAAGGTATTGGTGCAATTACCGGTACTTGATATTGTGCAGCCTGTACAGCCACTTCCTTTAAGGATGGAAGGTCAAGAGGACCAACTATAGCATTGACTTCCGATAAATTTTCCCGCATTAATATTTGCTTTGTCTTTAACTGATCCAATTGATTATCAAACGTTTTTACGTCGACGGAAATACCCAATTTGGCAATGGAATCAAGTGCTATTAAGGCCCCTGAATACAAGCCAAGACTGTATTTCAGGTAGTTTTTGGTTTCAATGTTTTTCACAACCGATTCTTTATCAGTAAAATCCAAACGGTCTAAGCGAAAGGGAAACATAAAAATCAGCTTTGGCCTATTTATAGGATTTATACTATCCAAAAGATTTATTTTATCCAATACCAATGCATTCCTAACCTCAAAATCACCAGTTTGGTCTTTTGGCAATTTTAGTACCATTCCCGCTTTTAAGCCTTCACTTAAATCAGGGTTTAAAGCCAGTAGATCTTGATAGGAAATTCCTAGTTTCCGAGTCAGTGAAAATTCGGTCTGCTTGGGTTTTACTTCATAGAAAATATAGTTATCGGTATTTATCTCACCAGGGTCTGCTTTTATTTCGGGAATACGAATTACCATCCCTTCTTTTAAACCACCTCTTTCTGCTATTTCAGGATTTAAGCGCACTATCTCATCTGATTTTACATTGAATTCCTTTTCAAGTCTATAGAAATTCATCTTGGGAGGTACGGTGTATGAAATATATAGCTGGGTTTCTTGATTCTCAATGGTGCTACCTGCTATTTTTGGCATTTTAAGCTTATACCCTTCAGCCAAATAATTTGTTGTTTTGGAAAGTTCTGGGTTTAATACCAACATACTATCTATGGTAATACCATATTTATGGGCAATACTCCAGCGTGTTTCTTTTGGAGCTACCGTATAAGTTTCAAAATCTTCCTCATTAATTGCATTCTCATCGGGTCTTACCCTTTTATATTTGGGTATTTTCAGTTTCATTCCCTTTTTTAGCAGTGATGAATACAAATCAGGATTATACTTTTTGATGTCATTTTCCGTGATATGGTACCTTTGTGAGATTCCGTACAGTGTCTCTTTTTTTCTGACCTTGTGTGAAGTAAATCCGATAGGTTCTTCCTGATCAACCTCTTTTTCTTTTTCTACTATTGGGGTAACTTTTACTTCATTGGTGTCAATTTTTATTCCAGAAACCTTAGCACCAATTGGAATCACTAAAATAGTATTGGGCTTAATATCTTGCCCTTGTTTAATTTCTTTATTGTAAGTAAGTATATTATACGGTGTTACCTGGTATTGTTTGGAAATACTTTCCAAGGTTTCCCCTTTTTTCACAGCATGTGTGGTGAACTTCTGCGCGGTTGCCTTGCATCCAACTAAAGTAAATAGAAGCAAAATAACAACATTCTTAAAAAATTGATTCATAACTATTCCCATTCTATGGTTGCAGGTGGTTTGGAACTAATATCATATACAACCCTATTAACACCTGGTACTTTGTTTATTATATCATTAGACATTTTTTGTAAAAACTCATAAGGCAAATCTACCCAATCTGCAGTCATACCATCTGTACTTTCCACAGCGCGTAAAGCTACACATTTTTCATAGGTACGTTCATCGCCCATTACACCTACACTATTTACGGGTAAAAGCATGGCTCCGGCCTGCCAGACCTTGTCATAAAGTCCCCACTCCCTTAATCCATTGATGAAAATAGCATCAACTTCTTGCAATATTGCCACTTTCTCACGAGTGATATCGCCTAATATACGAATAGCCAATCCTGGTCCTGGGAACGGATGCCTCCCCAATCGCTCATCATTTATCTTCATACTTGCACCTACCCTGCGCACTTCATCCTTGAACAACATTTTTAACGGTTCTACTACTTTTAATTTCATATAATCGGGTAGTCCGCCCACATTATGATGACTTTTAATGGTTGCCGATGGACCTCCAGTTGCCGAAACAGACTCAATTACATCGGGATAAATGGTACCCTGTGCCAGCCATTTGGCATCCTCTACCAAATGTGCCTCATCATCAAAAACATCGATAAAAATCTTACCAATTATCTTTCGTTTTTTCTCTGGATCACTTTCCCCTGCCAATGCATCCAAAAAGCGTGCCGAAGCATCAACCCCTTTTACATTTAGACCCATATGTTCATATTGATCCAATACATCCTGGAATTCATTTTTACGCAACAACCCATTATTAACAAAAATGCAATGTAGACTCTTTCCTATTGCTTTGTGTAATAAAACCGCCGCTACCGTAGAATCTACACCGCCAGACAGACCTAAAATAACCTTGTCATTCCCAATTTTTTCCTTTAACGATTTTACAGTCGTTTCTACGAACGCATCAGGAGTCCAAGTTTGTGCAAGCCCGGATATATGTATTAAAAAGTTTTCAATTATCTGCTTTCCTTGGGTTGTATGATAAACTTCTGGGTGAAATTGGATTGCATAAGTCTGTTCGCCCTCTATTCTGTAGGCAGCATTTTCAACATCAGCAGTACTTGCAAGTCGAATGGCATTCTTCGGTAATTCCTGAATAGTATCGCTATGGCTCATCCACACTTGTGAACTATCGGTTATTTCATAAAAGAACGGCTCATGGTTTTTGATTGCTGTTAGTCGTGCCCTACCATATTCCCTCGTGTTGGAAGGGGTTACTTCCCCGCCATTGAAATGAGCTAAATATTGCGCCCCATAGCAGATACCTAATAATGGTATTTTTCCCTTGATTTGCGATAAATCGGGGTGGGGTGCATCATTGGTTAAAACGGAGAAAGGCGATCCAGAAAGTATCACTGCGTTATACCCCGATACATCCTCGGGAACTTTATTATAAGGTTTTATTTCACAGAAAATATTCAGTTCACGAACCCTCCTAGCAATGAGTTGTGTGTACTGTGAACCGAAATCAAGTATCAAGACGTTGTTTTGCATGCGCAAAAATAGCAAATTGAGAAAATTGAAAACGGTTCTTTAAAGGTTATTTATCCAACAAACCTAAAACTTATAAACAAGGGAAGGATATTGAGCATATTATTATAGGGGACAAGAAATTGAAATCATTGACAAAAAAGAATTTAGGACCAAAAAAGTGAACATTTGTTGCGAATTACGCCAATATTTTTTTGTAATTGACAAGGATTTTGGTCAAAAATTCGCTAAATTTATGGGACGAATTACAGAATGTATGTCTACATGCTATACAACTATTCCATTTTCTTGGTTTCGCAGCCTAATTTCCTTAAAAGAACTTTTTTTACCATTAAGATTCCACTAAACCCTATAGAACAATCAAATAATAATGTAAAATATAAAACCAAATAAGTATGCTAACAGAAACTGTTTATTCAAGCGACCTGACCTTTAATTTAGAAATTTGGAAAAGAGAACTGAAGTTCCATTTGACCGAATTGGATATGTTCCAACAAAAACTTGAAGAAATTGCCGGTAGGGGGGATATTGAAACATCCTCAATAGATCTAGAAAGCTTTCAAAATAAAATATTGATTGAAAGGGATGCTATTAGAAAATTGTTACAACGCTGCCGAGCCAAATTGGGTAATCTGCACAGTGCAGACCATTATAAAAACGTTGATGGGCAGTTACAATACGAAAAGCGATCACTTTACGATGACCTAAGACATTATATAAAATTGCACTACGAATTTAAAGAAGCCATTATGGATTTCTTTTTGAAATGGTTGTAATCCGTATTTAAAATAGCTAGCTGAAAAAACAGGAATAGTTTCTTTTGAATTTAAACTTACCTCAAATTTAAATCCAATAAATTTGATAGGAAATTAATTTGAAAATTTACTGGATCCATGGAAATGGAACTTTGAGTATTGAAATAAAAAAAGCCTCGACCCTACATCGAGGCTTTTAAATCAAAATCAAAAAACCAACCTAAACACATGAACTAATTAATAACTAAACTTAATTTACTTTTTCATAGTAATTTGTATATATAACAACTAGATAATAAAATACCCTACCACGTTTTTTATTTTTTTATATTTATACAGAAATTAGCTGGTATATGATTAGAGATGAAATTTTGAAAGAGATAAAGGAAGAACTCCAAAAAGGTGCGCATGATCATGGGCATCCTTTTCATTATTTTACGATGGCGACTTTGGGGGTCGATAAATTCGCTAGGCTAAGACTATTGGGCCTGCGTAATGTTTCTGAGGACTTGCAGATGACTTTTTTTACAGACAAGCGCTCAAAAAAAGTGTTGCATATAAAAGAGAATAATAGAGTAAGCCTTCTATTTTATGACCCCATTAAACTAGTACAACTTCGGATAGAAGGAATTGCCCGTATCAATACCAATCAATATGAGATCAAAAAATCTTGGGAAGAAGTAGGAACGGAATCAAGAAAAGACTATATATCGAAAGAAGCTCCAGGTAGTGTCTTGGAAAGCCCTGATTCATTGGAATTTCTAAAAGAAGGGGATTTTTTTTCAATTGTGCATATAAGCCCGTTTAGAATTGAATATTTAAAACTCAATGTTAACGGACACAAGAAGATAAAGTATGCAAAAGAAGAAAGAGGCTGGTCAAGTGAATATCTTGTGCCTTAGGTAAAAAAATACCTATTACTTCATTGTTTCCAAAATAGCCACAATATCCTCTTTGGTGGTATCCGGGTTTATAAAACAAAACCGTGCTACAGTTTCAGATACATTATCCTTAATCCATTTTGTTGGCGTAACCAAGGCAAAACCCTCTTGGTGGTTTTTATACGTCCAATTTTTATATTCATCAGGCGACCATCCTTTTCGACGAAATAGCACACAGGAAAGACTTGGCTCCCTAACCAACTCCAAATCGGAATTTGCCTCTATGAGTTCTCCTGCCATATTCGCCAACTGTATTCCCATTTCAACCGCCCATTTGTAACGATCCGTACCATGCATGGCCAAAGAAAACCATAAAGGTAAACCCCTGATCCTTCTTGTCAATTGTATTTGATAATCGGATGGATTAAAACCACGAGCCCCTTCATCCTTAAAAATCTCCAGATAGGAACCTTCTTGAGAATGTGCCGCTTTCGCCAATTCTGGATTTTTATATATAACGGCTCCACAATCATACGGAGAGAACAACCATTTATGGGGGTCGATGGTAATACTATCCGCTTTTTCGATGCCCTTGAACAAATGACGAACTGAATCGGCTGCCAAAGCACCACCACCATAGGCAGCATCTACATGGAACCAAAGTTTTTCGTCTTTACAGACTTTCGCTATGCCCTCTAAATCATCAATAATACCAGCATTAGTTGTACCACCTGTTGCTACAACGGCGAAAAGTCTTTTTCGTTGATGGGCATCCAACTGGCTTATTTTCTGTTTAAGGGCTTCCGCAGACATTAAATCCTCGGTCTCAACCAACAACACATCCGCATCAATCACCTTTGCCATGGCCTTTATCGAGGAATGTGCCCCGGCAGAGGTAATTACCAATGCTTTTTTATTCAAATTATCTTGGTCTCTGCGCCAATATTCCCTTGCAGTTACCATAGCCGATAGATTCGCAGCTGTACCACCGCTGGTAAAGACCCCAAAAGCCCCTGAAGGTAATCCTGTTAGGGATACTATCCATTTCATAGCTTCATTTTCACAAAATATTCCACCAGCGCCTTCCATCCAATAAGCACCATGAATACTGGAAGCCGAAGTCACCAAATCGAACATAATTGCAGCCCTTGTTGGTGCCGCCGGCACAAATGCCAAATGTCTGGGATGATCAATGGCCACCGTTGCCTTAACCAATACATCCCGAAATAAATGAAATGCTTTTTCACCACCAATACCTTCAGGGGTAATGGTTTCACCAACCAAGGCTTTAAGTTCCTCTTCTTTTTTGGGTTGACCCATTTCTGGGGTAGTATTGGTAATTCGGTTAATCGCATATTTCATGACATCCAATGTCATTTCCACCAATTCTATATCAATATTGTGCATGAAGAAATTCGTTTGTACAAAAGTAGGCGATTGAGTAGAAAGAAGACCATAAAATTGGACTAATGACGCAGTATTGAAAAATCGATTTTCAAAGGTTGTAAATCTTTCATGAGCATTGGAATCAGCTCTTTTCCGTAATCTAGGTACAATTCCGAAAAATTCAAATTACGTTCCTGAAGTGATTTATTGGGGAATAGCTCATTTTGTAATTCTGTCATGCGCTGCACATGGTCTTTTAACTTTCTTTTTTGGGCCTTGAGCAGACGTTTTTCCAAATTATCCAACCCCTTTATTTGTTTCGCTTCCTGGGCTTTCACAGCGCCTAAGAAAGATTTATCGGTTTGTTCCGCAACTTCGTACAATGCTTTGAATTGTGCCTTTAATTGGTTTTTCTGGGAAGAAAAATCAATTTCGATATTTGAGATTTCCCTAATTTTTTTATTGATGAAACTGCTTTGCTTCAAAAATAAATCTGTTACGGAAAGATTCATTTTCTCTAACTTCCTATGCTGCTTCTGTGAAATCACCAACGCAGAATTACGCGGCAATAAAATAGGAAATGTAACCTTATTTGATTCAAAGGAAGTCTTTAATTCGAGCCAATATGCCAATTCACCACCTCCACCAATATAACAAAGGTTAGGGAGAACAATTTCTTGATACAGGGGTCTCGAGATTACGTTAGGGGAAAATCGTTCAGGATAATTTTCAAGTTCATCCAATAGTTCAGCCTTTGAAAATTCAATCCCAGTGTTGTTCACATAAAATTTATCCCTTTTGGTAATAATCCGCTCACGGAGATTTTCCTTCAAGTAAAAATAATTTATTTCACGTGGGTTTACTTGCACGGTATATCCTTCAGGGAATTCTTTCAACTTCGAAATGGTTTCAGATACTTTAGTATAAGAAACATTTTCGAGTATATCCTTCCTTGCATAGGGAATCAATAATCCCTTTAAATTTTTATGATCCCCATCAATTATTACGAGTCCATAATCCCCAAAAAGCTCATTAGCCAGGAAACGGGTCGCTTGGGCTAAATCATATTGTTTCAAATAGGATTCTTGAAAAAGCTTTTTTAATAATTCTGAGTTATTTCCATCTGGAAGTCCATTCGCAAAAGTCCTAAAAACCTCTTCAAGTCCTTCGGTATTTAATTGCCCAACCGCCCCAGACGCATTTTTGTTCCATTGCAACTTTTTAGTATTGAAATTGAAATAATTAATTTCCTCGAAATCGTGATCTTCCGTAGCCATCCAATACACTGGTACGAAATTGAATTGCGGATACGCCTTTTTTAGTTCCAATGTAAGATTAATGGTGGTAATAATCTTGTATAAAAAGTACAATGGACCCGTAAACAAGTTAAGTTGATGCCCGGTAGTTACCGTAAATGTGATTGGCTCTTTGAGTTGCCTTAAATTTATTTTTGTTTTATTCGAAATAGATATATCTACATATTGCTCTAATAACGCATCATATAGAATGGCCCTGTTTTCTTCCGGAAAATTGTCCGATTTTTCAGCCATCTGATCTTTAAAATTTTCCAGTTTCGGGAAGCGATTGTAAAAAGGTTTCAAGTTTTCCTTGCCTTCAATATAATCAGAAATCAAATCGGAAAAATATCCGGTTTGCCTAAAGGGTAAACAATCAATATCCATACAAACTTTAAAAATCAAGGTAAATATATAACTCTTGGATTTTCTTGTTCCTAAAAATACGTTAATTACTTTAACATGTTAACCCCTAAACACTGTAAATGGTAGAAAGTAAAATGCCATAATCACTAATTATCATTAAATTAGGTGGCTACTAATCAAAGTACCTCATATGAAGCTACTTTTACTTTCGGTATCCGTTCTTTTTACTTTTATCATGAATGGCCAAAACCTAAAATCCCCATCAGAGTTTTTAGGATATGAATTGGGTTCCCAATTTACAAGACATCATAAGGTTGTCGATTATTACGAATACTTGGCACAAAATGTATCAGGACGAATGCAACTACAAGAATATGGCAAGACCAACGAGGGTAGACCTTTATTGCTAGCCTATCTGTCATCGGTTCGCAATATGAAAAATATTGAAAGTATTCGTACAGAACATTTAAAAAGTACAACAGGTACCAGTAATGCAGGAATGGCAATTGTTTGGTTAAGTTATAATGTTCATGGTAATGAGAGTTCAGGTACGGAAGCATCAATGCAAACCATCTATGAACTTTTAACCAATAAAAGGGATTATTTGGAAAATACGGTGGTTATTATAGATCCCTGTATTAATCCAGATGGTCGTGATCGCTATGTAAATTGGTATAATCAATATAGAAATACACCAAGTACTACAGACCCAAATAGTAAGGAGCACCATGAAGGATGGTTGAATGGTAGAAACAACCATTATATGATCGATTTAAATAGGGATTGGGCCTGGTTAACACAAATTGAAAGCCAATATCGCCTAAAAGTTTATAACAAATGGATGCCACATGTTCATGTAGATTTTCATGAACAAGGTATAGATAGTCCGTATTATTTCGCTCCGGCTTCTGAGCCTTATCATGAAGTAATTACACCATTCCAAAGGAATTTTCAAACGACAATTGGTAAAAACCATGCTAAATATTTTGATGCCAATGGATGGTTCTATTTTACCAAAGAGGTTTTTGACCTGCTCTATCCAAGTTATGGAGACACCTACCCTATTTATAATGGAGGAATCGGCATGACCTATGAACAAGGTGGTAGCGGAACAGCAGGAATGGGTATCATTACCAGTATTGGGGATACACTTACCTTGAAAGACAGAATTGCCCATCACCTAACAACCGGCTTATCAACGGTGGAAGTGTCTGCAATAAATGCCGAAAAATTAAATGAGGAATTCAAGAAATTCTATACTATCAAAAACTACAAATACAAAAGTTATGTTTTGAACGGTGATGAGGATAATATAGAAGCCTTGACCCAGCTATTGGATAAACATGAAATTAAATACGGACTGGGTAAAGCCGGGAACATTAAAGGTTATAATTACAATACCGGTAAATTGGGAACGTTAAAAAGCTCGGATAAAAGCCTGGTGGTTTCAACGGACCAAGTCAAAAGTACTTTGGTTAAAGTATTGTTTGAGCCTAATGCAAAATTAACCGATTCGATAACTTACGATATTACAGCTTGGTCTTTACCTTATGCCTATGGTTTGGATGCATTGGCATCGGAGAGTTTAATTAGCAGTAAGCCTTATAAAAAACATAAAGTATCGTCCTACGATCTTGATAAAGACACCTATGCATTTTTAACTGAATGGAATAGTTTTAAGGATGCAAAGTTTTTAGCAGAATTATTACAAAATAAAATAAAAGTCCGCCATTCAATCAACCCATTTACAATAGATGGCACAAAATATGACAGAGGCAGTTTGATCATTACCAAAGGGGATAATAAAAACAACCATACTTTTTTGGAAACACTGAATTTAATTGCTCAAAAGCATAATATTTTGCTAACCGCCACTTCAACGGGTTTTGTTGAAACTGGTAATGATTTTGGTTCACGTAATGTGCATGTGATTCCAAACTTGAAAATTGCAGTACTTTCAGGTACACCTACCTCAACGCCTAGATTCGGGGAAATTTGGCACTTTTTTGAACAGCAATTGAATTACCCTATAACGGTAATCGATTCTGACTACATTGACCAGGTTGATTACTCAGAATATGATATTTTTATTTTACCTGACGGTAAAAACTATAAAAGTTTTTTGGACAAGGATATGTTAAGCGAGTTGAAAGATTGGATATCAAACGGGGGTAAACTTATTGCTATGGGTGGTTCAATCAAGGGATTATCAGGTGAAAGTGGTTTCGGAATCAAAACCAAGGAAGTAGAAAAAGATTCCTCTGAAAACCTACAGATGTTCGATGAAAGTCAACGGGAATACATTAAACAGACAGTTCCCGGGGCTATTTTCAAAACTAAAGTAGATAACAGCCACCCTTTGGCCTATGGGTACTCTGAAACCTATTTTTCCTTGAAGTTAGGTTCTGATGCCTATGAATATTTGGATATTGGATCCGTAGTTTATCTGGAAGGAAATAACGGTACTCCAGCGGCAGGTTTTGCCGGAAGTGAAGCACAGGGAAAAATAACTAATACGATGGTCTTTGGAGTTGAGAAGCACGGTTCTGGCCATGTGATTTATATGATAGATAATCCACTTTTTAGAGGCTTTTGGGAGAATGGCAAGCTCTTTTTCGCGAATGCCTTATTCATGGTAGATTAAATACCTATTCCAGTTATTTGCCCCATCATATCAATACAGCATAAATGAAACCAATGTTATCCCAATAATGGCAATCGGTACTATAATTACCATATACATGAATGAAATTGTACTTGCCTTAAAAAATGCCCCTAGCCATGAGCTTTTATAAAAATTACGAAGTGCTAAAATCAAATATACCACAAAGGATAAAAAGAAAAGTACTTCAATCCATAAAGGGATCTCAATCAACATTTTAGTCAAAAATAGGACACAAAACGAGGTGAAAAGAAAGGTGAAAAAATAAAAACTGAAGACCATATGATGTGCAAACGTAGCTCGTTTCCAATAAAAAAGCTTTAATAATAAACCAAACAAGGGTAACATAAAAAACATTGCAATAGGAATTGTATCATACAAGGTGTTTAGGATTCCATCGCCTTTTTGCTCATAGAATTTTAGCATTTGTTCGTAGAATTTACGCGTTAAGGCACCTGCATTTTCTTCAAGGCCCATTGCTTTCAATTTATCGGCTTGCGGAGCACCATTAACAATTAAGGAGTCCAATAATTCACGTTGAAAAGTAAAAGATACGTCAGGGCTATTTTGCTCTATAGTTATTACGGAGTCGATAGCAATAAGATTTTCATCGGTTATTCCTGTGAGTACGGGATTATCTTTAATGGCTTTTTTTGCTTTTTCAAGATTAATGGAATCTTTTTTCAGCTGCAACGAATCCAAAGTCAATTCTTTATCAAAACCCTTTTTCAATGCCTGGGTTACATCATTATCTGCCTTTCGAACACTAAACGAAAAGATAAAAAAGAATACCACTGAGATAAATAGATAGAATTGTGCCGGATGCAGATATTTAAGACGTTTTCCATCTACAAAACGTCGAGCTAACACTCCTGGTTTTAACATGAGCGTACCGAAACTCCTAAAAAATCTTGCATCTATAGAAAAGTAGTTCTCAATGGTATTACTGAACAATACCCCAAAGGTGAGGTTGTCTGCCGTTTCCTGACCACAATAAGGACAATAACCATAGGACTCATCAAAAGATTTTTCGCAGTTTTTACATTGGTTGGTAGACATTGCAGATACTTTGTTTAAAAATACAAAAAGATCATGCGAAGGCAATTTTATACATTACCAAAAATTTCATTCAGCAATAAAATGAGGAACTCAATTGATTGAAAAACGCTAATCTTATTGATACCTTAATAATACCTATGATTATTATTTAAGAATACTAACCCGAAAGGGCATTACTGCAATATTCGAGACATTTCGCTAATTCCTTAACTGCATCAGAGCCTTCTGGAATATCATATTCCAGCTCCAAGGTAGCAGGAAATTTATATTTATTTTCACGCATCAACTGCAAGGCTTCAACAATAGGGGTGTCACCCTTGCCAAAGGACAAATTAGCTTTCCCATTTTCAGGATTTTGCCTGTCTTTTATATGCATACTGCTTATGCGGGAATGTTTTGACTGAATCAACTCTATAGCGTCTTGGTTACCTGCAGCAATATAATGGCCTAAATCCAAGTTCATCATATTATTCGGTGACTGCGACAGAGCGTTATCCCACCATGTTGGTGTTTGTTGTTCATGCCCGTGATAGGCTACATAAACCCCATGCTTTGTAGCCATTTTCCCTAATTTGTTGGTATGGGAATCATCTTCAGGAAGTTCTAAAGTAACATGATCGGCACCAAGTGCTTTTGCAGCCCTAAGACCATAATCAATTTCTGTATCGGTATTTTTCATCCCAAAGGCATTGGGCTTAAATCCATAAATCTTAACTCCCGCATCCGAGTACATTTTTTTTAATTTTATGAATTTTTCCATTGAAACGGAATTCCTCCATGTGGCAACCTCTTTGTTATATGATCCCGTTTGAATTTGCATATCTTCCATTTCCTTTTTTTGATCTTTGGTCAATTCTTCCCCATTTCTTTGCTTACGCATTAGTTGAAAAAATATTCTTCGATCTACTGGGTTCATTGGTTTTCCAGCAAAGCTTTCCGCAGGATCTCCCATCAATTCAATGGCATTGATACCAGAATCCAAAACATATTGCAGTGTCGCTTCTGCACTTTGATCGGGCATACTCCTAAAAGAATAAGTGATTGCCCCTATTTGCACACCGTTGATGAAAGAATTTCGTTTTCCATATGATTTTAGTATTGCCGGACCTGCAAATAAGGAGGGCCCACTAAGAATCATACCTGTAACCAATGCTGACGTTTTCCCTATAAACTTTCGGCGGGATTGTTTTATATTGCTGCCCTCTTTCTTATCCATATTATTATTTTAAAGGTTCATGTATTTGGCAAAACCTACCAGTTTCTTTTAAATATACAGATTATCGAAATACGCTGCAAAATGAAATGAAAATTGGTCTTTACTATTTCAAATTAACTTTCAAAACATAATCATCCGCAGTTAAAAACAATGTTTTCCCATCTGAATTGAAAGCACAGTTTGAAGTCGCCTCACCTGTATAAATTCTGGCAATTGGCTTGCCACTTTCATTGAAAATCCAAACACCACCAGGTCCCGTAGCAAATAAATATCCCTTACTATGCATTTTCATGCCATCAGGCAATCCTTGTTGCCCTTCCTTACCCACCAAATAAGTTGCATCGAAGAATAATTTTTTATTTTTTACCAAACCTGGCGCCATAACATCAAATACATACCACACGGCATGTTCCGGATCGGATACCGAAACATACAATTTAGAACCATCGGGTGAGAAAGTTATTCCGTTTGGCCTTGTCAATTTATCAACCAATATGAGTTCCCCAGACGTTTTTAAGCAATATACCCCTTGAAAATCGAGTTCCTTAGACGGGTCTTCAACACCCTCTAGCAAACCATAAGGTGGGTCTGTAAAATATAAATTTCCTTCTTGATCAAAGGTAGCATCATTGGGACTATTGAATTTTTTGCCCTCATAATTGTTAACCAAGGTGATATAATTTGGTTCGGGATTATTTAAGGGTGCATCCATTTTTGCCACCCGCCGGTCCCCATGTTGTAATAATACCAAATCGCCATCCTTGTTTAAAATTAATCCATTCGAACCCAGTTCCCCACCTCTTGGAATTTCTCCGGTATAACCTGCAGGATTTAGATATTCAGAAGTCTTTCCATTTTCATCTATCTTGAAAATAGTATTACTCGGAATGTCGGAAAACAACAAATAATTCCCATCTTCAATCCATAAAGGCCCTTCAGTCCAGGTAAAACCGCTACCAATTTCCTTGATCTCCGCAGAGGGATCAATCAATTTCAATGCCTCATTATCTAAAATTTCAATTGAAAAACGGGACTTCATGTTTTCTTTTTTATTATTTGAGGATTCTTTACATCCCACAACCAAAATGAAACAAATTACCAAGACTTTCCTCATTACTTAGAAAATTTGTGTTATTGTAAAAATTACCATGATGGCAGTAACGCCAAAAATCAATGTCCCTACGGTTTGTATTTGGTTTCCTTGCTTTACATTCATTCCGGTCAGTTGGGTCAATACCCAAAAAAAACTATCGTTCGCGTGTGAAACAACTGTTGATCCTGCACCTATGGCCAATACCGTCATCGTCTTTAAAAATGGATCATCCAATCCCAATGCAGGCATCATAGGCGCTACAATTGAAGCCGCTGTTATCAATGCCACTGTCGAAGAACCTTGGGTGGTCTTAAGGCATGCAGCCAATAGAAAAGGTAAAAAAAGGCCGATTTGAATATCTGAAAATCCACTGGTAATAAGATCGGCAATTCCAGAATTTTGCAGCATAGCGCCAAAAATACCACCTGCACCTGTAATCAATATTATTGGAGCTGCAATACGTAAAGCATCCCCTAACCAGCCAGTTGCGGAATACACTTTTTCATCGAGCTTTTTTGGCATTAACAACGCCAAGGCAATTCCTACCAAAAGAGCAATCACAGGAGCCCCTAAAAATGAAATGATAGGGTATAAAAAAGTCTCTTCCATATTCATACCAGGATAATCCATAATCGATTTTGCGACAATCAAAAATATTGGAACCAGAATGGATAATAGGGATATCCATAGTTTTGGTTTATGGAGCGAATCCTCAGTCTTTTCCAAATGAATCGGTAAATGGATTTTCGAGGCTAATTTGGTTGAGAAAAAATAACAAGGCACCAATGACAACATACTTACCAATAAACCCCATAAAATAACGCTACCCAATTCCGCATCCAAAATTCCTGCAGCTGCAATAGGCCCAGGAGTTGGGGGCACCATAACATGTGTTGCCATGAGGCCAAATGCCAAAGCTGCCGTGGTACCTGCGTAAGAAACTTTTGCTTTATCTGACAATGCTTTGTTCAACGAATTCATTATGATAAAAGCACTGTCTGCAAAAACTGGGATTGATAAAATATATCCCGTTAACATCATGGCAAGATGAATTGATTTTTCCCCGATTAATTTCAATAATCGAGTAGCAATGACCATGGCACCACCGGATTTTTCCAGTATTGTTCCTATTGCAACCCCAAAGAAAATAATCAAACCAATCTTACCCATAATACTCCCAAAGCCAGAGTTTACGGAATCAACTATTTTGGAAACCTGCATGCCCGATATAAAACCATAACCGATAGCTGCAATCAACAGCACAAAAAAAGGATGGATTTTCCATCGCACAATTCCCAATACAATGAAGGCCAAAGAAATTACCAATGCAACTACGTAAATCATAAATGTTTTTTAGTGTTTATTACCATTCTGCAAAACTTCCATCCTCATTTCGCCAAATAGGATTAGCCCAATTATGACCTATTTTTTGACCTTCTTTCAATTTTTCTTCATTGATGTCAACTCCTAAACCAGGCTTTAATAGTAAAGGAATATACCCTTTGTTAACTTTAAAAACCTCAGGGTTTTCCAAATAATCCAAAAGATCAAAACCCTTATTATAATGAATACCCAAACTACTTTCTTGAATTGTGGCATTGGCACAAGCAAAATCAATATGTAATGCAGATGCCAGTGAAATAGGACCCAACGGGCAATGGGGAGCAAGTGCCACATCATAAGCCTCTGCCATGGCAGCAATTCTACGCACCTCGGAAATACCACCAGCATGACTTAAATCCGGTTGTATGATATCAACTACCCCTCTGTGTAAAATTTCCTTAAAATCCCATCTAGAAAACATACGTTCCCCTGTGGCAATTGGTATGCTGGTATATTTATAAATATGGTCAAGGGCTTCATTATTCTCACTTAAAACCGGTTCTTCAATAAACATAGGATTATAACGTGCCAGTTCATCGATCAATCGCTTTACCATTCCTTTGTGAACCCGACCATGAAAATCCAATCCAATTTCCAAATCATCCCCAAATTCCTTTCTTAAAATTTTGATGTTCTTTATTGCATCTTTTACTTTCTTTATTGAATCTATCCATTCAAAAGCCCCAGTAGCGTTCATTTTCACCGCCTTATAGCCTTGTTGAACTTTCTCATGGGCCTGTGCCAAAACAACTTCAGGATGGTCGCCTCCTATCCAACAATACATTTTCATTTTTTGACGAACCGATCCACCAAGTAGTTCATAAACAGGAACCCCCAAATGCTTACCTTTTATATCCCAGAGGGCTTGATCTATCCCCGAAATAGCACTCATAAGTATAGGGCCTCCGCGATAAAATCCACCTCGATATAGTATTTGCCAGATATCCTCAATTTCATTGGCAGAACGACCAATTATATATTGTGAAAGCTCCTTTACACAAGCTTCGACTGTAGCTGCCTTGCCTTCAACCACAGGTTCACCCCAACCAAAAATCCCACCTTTTGTAGTTATTTTTAAAAATAACCATCTAGGTGGAACTTTGAACAATTCAATACTTTCAATTCTTAAAGCATCCATACTAAAATAAATTATACATGAATTGAGACAGCAATACTAATACTGTTCACTTCATTTATAAATTACACACCCTATGCACTAAGTTATAAATAAGGCTCTTTAATCCATTAAAATAAGTAAAAAAATCCCATTGAAAGATTTAATTGGGGGAGGGTTCCCCATAAAGGTCGAAATCAGCAGCTTCGATAATTTTGATATCCACAAATTTACCTTGTTTGAGGTAGAATTTAGTGGCATCTATAAGCACTTCATTATCTACATCGGGAGAGTCATACTCTGTTCGGCCCACAAAATAATTTCCTTCTTTGCGGTCTATGACGCATCTGAAGGTCTTGCCTATTTTTTCCTGGTTCAGTTCCCATGAAATCTGGCTTTGAAGTTCCATGATCTCATTTGCGCGTTCTTGCTTTACCGCTTCAGGAACATCATCGACCAAGTTGTAAGCATGGGTGTTTTCTTCATGACTGTAAGTAAAGCAGCCTAAACGTTCAAAACGCATATCGCCCACCCACTTTTTTAAGGTTTGGAAATGCTCTTCGGTTTCGCCAGGGTAACCAACAATCAATGTAGTTCGAATGGTCATATCGGGAACATACGCCCTAAAATCGCTAAGTAGTTTGGTGGTTTTCTCTTGAGTAGTTCCCCTTCGCATGCTTTTTAAAATTTCATCGGAAATATGCTGTAGTGGTATATCGAGATAATTACAGATTTTAGGCTCTTGGTTCATTACATCAAGCACGTCCATAGGAAAACCTGTCGGGAATGCGTAATGCAAACGGATCCATTCAATGCCATCAACTTTTACAAGTGCTTGAAGCAATTCTGCAAGGTTTCTCTTTTTATACAAATCCAAACCATAATACGTGAGATCCTGGGCAATTAAAATTAATTCCATCACTCCCTTCGCCGCCAATTTTTCCGCTTCTGTCACCAATTCCTCAATTGGCTTACTTTTATGTTTACCTCGCATTAAAGGAATCGCACAAAAAGAACAAGGTCTATCACAACCCTCGGCAATTTTAAGATAGGCGTAATTTTTCGGGGTCGTGGTTAATCTTTCACCTATTAATTCATGTTTATAATCAGCACCCAATGCTTTTAAAAGATTCGGCAGTTCGCTAGTACCAAAATATTCATCGACATTAGGGATTTCTTTTTGCAAATCTGGCTTATAACGTTCACTCAAACAGCCTGTTACAAAAACTTTGTCTATTTCACCAGCTTTTTTCCTTTCAACGAATTCCAAAATAGTGTTTATGCTCTCCTCCTTGGCGTTTGCAATAAATCCACAAGTATTTATAACCACTACGTTACCTTCTTCCTCGTGCACTACATCCTTATCATTGGCCTTTAATTGACCCATGAGTACTTCGGAATCATAAACATTCTTAGAGCAGCCCAAGGTAACTACGTTGATTTTGTTTTTTTTGAGTGATTTTGTTCGCATAGCTTTTTAATGGTGCCTGTCTACCTGCAGGCAGGTGCAAAAATACAACTTGGCTTAGGAAGTATAACCATTTAAGACGATTTCTTAAGTTTTTACGTTAAACGTAAAATGGATTTTGTCATCAAACCCTAAATCTTAATCAACATGAAATCTATATCAATCGCTTTTCTTTCCGTTATTCTAATTTTAGTTATTGGTTGTAGTAATGATACCGACAATATTGTAAATGAAATTTCCGTGCCATCTGGAATGTATTTTCCACCACTGGAAGGGGATTCATGGGAAACCGTTACACCAAACCAATTGCAATGGAATGTGGATCAAGAGCAAGAATTATATGATTACTTGAAATCAACTAAAACCAAAGGATTTATCATACTAAAAAATGGCCGAATAGTTGTTGAAAGATATTTTAATGGACATTCACAAAACGCCAGCTGGACCTGGTTTTCGGCAGCTAAAAGTCTTACCGCAACTTTTGTGGGAGTTGCTCAAGACGAGGGATTACTTAATATAAATAACAAAACCTCAGATTATCTTGGCGCCAATTGGAGTCAATTAACCCTCGAGAAACAAGACCTAATAACTGTAAAACACCATTTGAGTATGACTACGGGACTAACCGCACATATAGGTGATTATATTCCTTGGGTCTGTACTTTACCCACCTGTCTTGATTATACAGCCGATGCAGGTACGCGTTGGGCATACCACCAAGGCGCTTTTATGTTATTGCAAGAGATAATAACTGAAGCTTCTGGAGCATCATTCCAAGAATATTGCAAAACCAAAGTTGCCGATAAAATTGGTATGGTCGGGAATTGGACCAATAGCTTAGGATTAAATATTTATAATAGCAATACAAGAAGTATGGCTCGTTTTGGTCTATTAATGCATAATAAAGGTGTTTGGGACAACAACACCATTGTTAGTGAGGCTTATTTCAATGAGATGACCCATACTTCACAAGATATCAATAAATCATACGGCTATCTTTGGTGGCTCAACGGTAAGGAAAGCGCAATGGGCACTACTTCGGAAGTTGTTATCCCCGGTCCCTTAGTGTCAAATGCACCTAACGATATGTTCGCAGCATTAGGTGCCAATGACCAAAAAATCTATGTAGTTCCCAGTAAAGATTTAATTGTTGTGCGTAGTGGGGAAAGTGCCGGTGAAATACAATTGGGATTATCAAGTTTTGATAATGAACTATGGGCGAAGATCAATGCTTTTATTGAGTAGCCATATTAAAGATTTACCTTAAGGAAGGTTTTTGCAGCTTGTGATATTCTTTTCATTCATCCGAACAAATTCATCTTTTACCTTAAGGTTGCCAGTACCTAAATGAAGATAAAACAACCACTAATAGTTATTCTTTTCAATTTTTAATATTAAAGAAAGAATCTACGAACTCGTATTTATTGAATACCTGTAGGTCTTCGATGCCCTCACCTACTCCAATATATTTAACCGGAATTTGAAATTGATCGGAAATTCCAATAACAACCCCACCTTTGGCAGTACCATCTAGTTTTGTTACTGCTAGCGAGGTAACTTCGGTAGCTTTTGTGAATTGTTTTGCCTGCTCAAAAGCATTTTGTCCTGTAGAGCCATCAAGAACCAATAGAACATCGTGTGGGGTATCATCAATAACTTTCTGCATGACCCTTTTAATCTTCGTAAGCTCATTCATTAAATTAACCTTATTGTGCAATCTACCTGCTGTATCTATTATTACCACATCAGCATCTTGTGAAACAGCGGAACTCAGGGTGTCAAAAGCGACAGAAGCGGGATCGCTCCCCATACTTTGTTTAACCAAAGGTACCTCTACCCTATCTGCCCAAACTTGTAATTGCTCAATCGCTGCCGCCCTAAAAGTATCTGCCGCACCAAGGACAACTTTTAATCCCTGCTTTTTAAATTGATAGGCCAATTTTCCAATTGTAGTGGTTTTACCCACTCCATTAACCCCAACGACCATTATTACATATGGCTTTTTATCTTTTGGAATATTATAATCTGTCTCCTCACCTATATGTGTTTCCGAAAGTAAGCCCGCGATTTCCTCGCGCAGGATCGAATTTAGCTCATCAGTACCCATATACTTATCTTTTGCAACACGGGCCTCAATGCGATCAATAATCTTCAAAGTTGTGTCAACGCCCACATCTGAAGAAACCAGCACCTCTTCCAAATTATCCAAGACATCGTCATCGACCTTTGATTTGCCTGCAACTGCTTTGCTCAACTTAGAAAAAAAAGTGGTTTTGGTCTTTTCTAATCCTTTATCAAGGGACTCCTTTTTTTGGGAGGAAAAAATCTTTTTGAATAAACTCATAATACCTGAAAAACTTTGGTCAAAGATAGGAAAATTAAAAAGCTCCTTTCTTGCGAAAGGAGCTTTTTAAATATTGACTAAATCAATTATATCTTATTTGGCAATCCATTCGTTTACCATTTCTGGAGGCATAACAGATTCATGAAATATATAAGCACCTGTTTTAGGTGACTTAACCATTTTGATTGCCTTGGTTAATCTTTTTGAACTCGTTTGTAAACTTGCTACGGTCTTCTTTGCCATGACTTAATATTGTTTTATTATCATTCCCTTGAAGAAGGGAATCTACTTAATTTCTTTATGCACTGTCATTCTTTTAAGGATAGGATTAAATTTCTTAATTTCCATCCTTTCTGGAGTGTTCTTTTTGTTTTTTGTCGTAATATACCTAGAAGTTCCTGGTTGTCCAGATTCTTTGTGTTCTGTACATTCCAATATAACTTGAACTCTGTTCCCTTTCTTTGCCATTGTAATCTATCTTTTTGGGATTATTTGATTAACCCTTCTGCTCTAGCTGCTTTCAAAACAGCGGAAATACCTTTCTTATTGATGCTTTTTAACGCCTTGGCAGATACCTTAAGCGTTACCCAACGATCTTCTTCAGGAATATAAAAGCGCTTTTTGGAAAGATTCACATCGAATCTTCTTCTTGTTTTATTCATTGAAAACGAAACGTTATTTCCAAACATCGCTCTCTTTCCAGTAATTTCACAAACTTTTGACATTGCGCCTAATTTTTCATTTTAAACAGGCTGCAAATTTATATCATTTTTATGGGACGGACAAAATTCTACTTCAGATTTTTAAAATTTCTTTTTGAAGTAGTTCAAACGCCTTGTTAACAGTCTTTTGAACTATTCTATTTCTATGTTTCCCCATCATGAATTTATCCGCAAAAACCCCGTTCGGTGTTGCAATGGCGATATAAACTGTTCCAATTTCAACATTTGAGTCTCCTTTTGTTGGTCCGGCGTTTCCTGTGGTTGCAACTGAGAAATCTGTTTTTAATAACTTTTTGACATTTTCTGCCATTGATTTTGCTACTTCAACGCTGACCACAGAGTGTTCATTTATGAGCTCCTTAGGTACTTTTAGGACATTTATTTTGGTTTCTGTGGCATAACTTACAATACTGCCCTTAAAATAATTTGATGCGCCTGATAAAGCGGTGATTTTTTGCGCTATTTTCCCACCTGTACAACTCTCCGCGGTGGACAAGGTCATTTTTTTGTCCGTAAAAAGTTTTGCCACCAACTCTTCCAACGTTTCTTCATCCTCGATACCATAAATAATATCCCCAATTAACGGATATAATTTTGAAAATTCATCCTCAATCGCAGCTTCTAATATCTTCCTATTTGATCCTTTGGCAGTAAGCCTAAGCCTTACTTTGCCTAAATTAGGTAGATAAGCCAATTTTACGAACGGCGGAAGGTTTTCTTCCCAATCCTCAATTTTTTCCGCAATTGCACTTTCCCCTAAGCCGTAGGTGACCAATGTTTTATGTACAATATGTGGTCTGTTAAAATCCTTGATTATTTTTGGAATAACCGCGCTAAGCATTAAACCTTTCATTTCGAAAGGAACTCCAGGAAGGGATATGAATGAAACACCTTCGGATTCCATCCACATACCAGGAGCGGTACCATTTGCATTGTGCAACACCGTTGCCCTGGAAGGTACCATGGCTTGATTGCGATTTACCTCTGAAATTGGGGTAGATACAAAACTCTTGAACAATGCTTCAACATGTTCTAGGACCGCCTCGTTCTTGACCAGTTTATCATTGAAAAATTCACAAAATGTATGCTTGGTAATATCGTCTTTGGTAGGTCCCAATCCGCCTGTAACAATAACAATCCTAGCCCTGGTTTGCGCATCTTTCAACGCTTGGAGAATATGGGCCCGTTCATCTTGAACTGAAGTTATTTGATATACGGAAATACCTATTTTATTAAGTTCCTTGGCAATAAATGCGGAATTTGTGTCAACAATCTGACCAATGAGTATCTCATCGCCGATGGTGATGATCTCTGCGAACATTATAAGCTAAAATCCTTTTTAAGCTCCGAAACTACTTGGTGGATATCCTTTTTTAGAATTGGGAATATTTTCTGTATCTCGTTCATATTGGCCTCGCTTTTACCCAAAGTTTCTATTTCAAGTGCAGCAGCCCTGGTTTGTTCCATTCCCAGCAAATCTACATTGGGTTTTATTTTATGGGCGAGTTGGTATACTTGCTCGTAGTTCTTTTCTTCAAGGGCAACTTCAAGTCCTTTGAGATCATGGGGTACTTCCTCCAAAAAGACCGATATTACAGAATTGATGAACTCCTCATCACCATCGGCCATCTCATTAATTTTATCAAGATTGTAGATCATTATTTAATTTTTATGGAAAAAAGTTCTTTTCCTTCCAACTTGCCCGAAAGATAGTCATTTGTTGTTATTTGACCAACACCTGAAGGAGTTCCTGTAAAAATTACATCCCCTTTCTTCAATGTGAAAAATTTGGAAACATAGGCGATGAGTTCATCTATTTTCCACAACATTAAACTCGTATTACCTTCCTGCACAATTTCATTGTTCTTTGACAGAGTGAAATTCAGATTGTTCAGGTCTTTAAAATCCGATTTTGGTAGCCATTTTCCAATAACCGCAGCCCCATCAAATCCTTTTGCCTTTTCCCAAGGCAATCCTTTTTCCTTCAGTTTTTGCTGTAGGTCTCTAGCCGTAAAATCAATACCCAAGCCTATCTCTTTATAATATTTATGTGAAAAACGAACGTCTATATGTTTACCAACTTTGCATATCTTCACTATCACCTCAACCTCATGATGCACTTCCTTCGTGAATTCAGGAATGTAAAAATCCTGTTCTTTAGGTAATACAGAAGAATCCGGTTTTATAAAGACCACAGGTTCATCTGGTCGTTCATTCGCCAATTCATTTATATGATCGGTATAGTTTCTTCCAATGCAAATAATTTTCATATCCAATTTATTCTTTCAATAATTTTAAACTTATTGCGGGTATCAAATTTTCGGAATTGTCTTTTGACCTAACCATAAAATCTGTCCAACTACCCATACCATACACCATGGTCTTAAAGTTTTGATTTTTATTATAAACCGCTCCGAATGTTGGTGCAAATCGGTCTTCGACCATCTTCTTTTTGGAGATAGGATGCTCAAATGTATTTCTATACCAATTATAGGGGACAAACAGCCATTCCACACCAACATATATGCCATTCTTTGGCATTTGAAGGTTCAAGGCAGAAAGGTCTATTGAAACGAAGTCTTTTCCAACATCCGATTCTAGCACGACACTTTTACGTAAAATATCCCTATCGGGTAATTTTGTTTCAGGGTCCACATCGTAAATTCGTAATCTAAACTTGGCAGTGGATCTTTTAAACTTGCTGTTCTTTTGAAAAAACACGGTGACTTTTTGTACAAATTTTTCCTTTGCTCCGATATTGGGGAAATATAATGCCAGCACCCAAGGTGTTGAGGATGACGAAAAACCACTTGTAAGGCTATAACTACTTATTGGATTCAGTATATCGGAGCCACCCAGTGTTTCTGAAACCACCACCTCATCCAATGCAAAAGACTCCTCAACCATTTCAAACCTTTTAGCTTTAAAAATATCCTTTGCAACAACAATTGTGTCATTATATCCCAAAGACGAAATATGCACCTGTTTTTCTAAATACGCCTCAGGAAGATCAAGAAAAAAATGCCCATTTTCATCGGTAGATGTTCCTTTTAAGGTATTTAGAAAACTTAGATTCACATAAGGAATAGGGTCTTTTGTGGTATGATCAAAAACATGGCCCTCAAATAGAACTTCTTGGGCATTTACATTAACAGCAAAGAATAAGACTACCAGTACGTACCGCATTTAGCCTAATTTGTTGTTTAATTTACTCAATTTTATTTGAGTCAATACTTTTTTGGTATACAATGGAAAGTCTGCATTAAGAATCCATCCGAAATAGCCAGGTTCCTTTTCTAAAACATCATGTACTTTTCTTCCCTTATGTTTTCCAAAAGAAAATATTTCCTCACCTTCCTCATCCATTGCAATAAAGCCTGCAAAATCAACCGATTCTTTTCTTCTGGAAAAATCAGATAGCTTTTTGATGTTGTTCTCCAATTCGGGATAGCGGTCTAATTGGGAAAGTAATACTTCATAGGTTGCTATGGTATCTGCTTCAGCACTATGGGCATCTGTAAGGTCCTTATCACAATAAAATTTATAGGCAGCTTCCAAGGTTCTCTTTTCCATCTTATGGAATATTGTCTGAACATCAACAGATACTGTATTTTTCATGTCAAAATCAATATCGGCGCGAAGCATTTCTTCTGCAAGTAATGGAATATCGAAACGATCGGAATTGAATCCGCCTAAATCGCTATCCTTAATCATTTTATAAATCTCCTTCGAAAGCTCTTTGAATGTAGGTTCATTCGCAACTTTTTCATTTGATATTCCGTGAATCGCAACTACCTCCTCCGGTATTTGCATTTCAGGATTTACCAACCAGGTCTTGCTTTCTTTATTCCCGTTCGGAAATATTTTTAAGATGGATATTTCTACAATCCTATCCAGTGCTACATTGGTTCCTGTGGTCTCCAAATCAAAAAAACAGATTGGTCTAGTAAGTTTTAACTCCATATCTCTTAATATTTTGACAAAGATAAGTCTTAGAAAACATTAACGAAATGAATAATTCCTATAATTGAATACCTTGTTTTGATTATAAATAATTAAAGCTATCGGGTTAATAATAGAAGAGGAAAGTAGTCCTATAATCGCGTATTGATGATATTGTTGAACGCCGATCCAAAAGTATAACTAAGCCCTACCCTGAATCCCACTTCAAAATCAGTGGCAATCTGTTTTTGTTGCAAAAGAACGTCCTCTAAGGAGGCACTACCGGACGGCAGGTTTATTTGATCTCGAATAATGTCTAGATTCCCTGAAAACCGAACTGCTAGCCCTTTGAAAACCCTCAGGGATACATTACTGTATAGTTCAACCCTGTTTTTTGAAAAATCATTTAAAAAACTCATGACCCTTAATCTTGAATATATATTACCCCATGGCTGCCTGTATCTCACTTGGACATCAAGGGAGTGGTTGAACAATGACTCCTTGTCCTTACCAAATATGGTTGTATCAATATAATCATTATAAATGTATCCAATTTTATAGGCAAAGACGATTTCCCTTCTTAGGACTTCGCGATAGGGAAAAATATTATATTCAATTGCAGGGGTCAGACTCATAGAGAGATCTATGTTGGTATACGTATCATATTTTGCCCCACCGAAAATACCTGTAGACCAGTGGTCGGACAGACTTCGTACAATACTCCCATAACCGAAATATTTTTCGGTCTTGCTTAAGAATTCCTCAGCATCCTGGACATATTTGCTATTGGACAGGTTCATTTGAAGATCTGTACGAATTCGCCACTTTTCAGTTACACGGTCACTTTCAAAGCCAATCTCATATTCAAATTCTTTTCTACTGGATTCCTTATCAAGTTGGGCCTCACCATACACCTCGAAAATCCAATTGTTCCAAGGATCATCAAAATCAATATCCTGTCTTTTAGACAAACCCTCATCGGTAATCTTGTAGGATATTTTATCCCAAAGATCAGATTCAATGAGATACTGGAGAAGACCATTTTTAACCGTTTCCAAAAGTCCTTTGCGAACATCATCGGAGGTCATGTTCATATTGGAATCATAGGAGCGTTCAAGCATTATATTTTCATAATCGCCAGTTCCCTTAAAATCAAGTTTATAGGTACGGCCACCACTGCTATTAGCAATATCATAGATCATAAGGACAACATTGGCCAATTGTTGATCACGAACATGATTGACATAATTTATTTCTTGCCGTAAGTAACTTTTTTCACAACTACAATCAATAAAAAGGTTTATGGGATCTTTATCTTGGGAAAAAAGTAAGGAACTGAAAATAAGAAAAAGGAAATAGAGAACATTCCTTGTGAAAATCAAATGAAATTTCATTCTTGATAAGGCTAATAATAAAATTGGAAGGCCTAAAGGTATAGGATAAAAACAACTTAATCGAATAGATTAGGCCAAATTTTCTTCATCTGTAAAAAATTGCGCAACTTAGAATAAGATAAGTTTTAAACCTCTCTATTCACATCCCAGGCCTCTAAATAATCGGCCACGGATTTTGCGAACATACTTCCCAATGCACCATTAACCACCCTGTGATCGTAACTATGGGAAATGTACATTTTACTGCGAATACCAATGAAATCGCCTTCGCTGGTCTCAATCACGGAAGGAATTTTTCGAATGGCACCTAGAGCCAAGATACCCACCTGGGGTTGATTTATAATTGGGGTACCGAAAACGCTGCCAAATGTGCCTACATTGGTAACTGTATAGGTACCGTCTTGTACCTCATCGGGTTTAAGTTGATTGTTGCGAGACCTATTGGCAAGGTCATTAACCACTTTAGCCATTCCTACTAGATTCAATTGGTCGGCATTTTTTATCACAGGGACTATTAAGTTGCCATCAGGTAGGGCAGCAGCCATTCCTATGTTTATGTTCTTTTTTTTAATTACCGTATCACCATCCACTGAAATATTCATCATAGGATATTTCTTTAAGGCTTTGGCGACGGCTTCCAAAAATATGGGTGTAAACGTCAATTTTTCCCCTTCTGTCTTTTCGAAAGAGTCTTTCGTTTTATTTCTCCAATTGACGATATTGGTCACATCAACCTCGATAAAACTTTGCACGTGAGCCGAGGTAGAAACACTATCGACCATATGTTTGGCGATGAGTTTCCCCATTCGGGTCATTTCTATAACCTCATCACCCCCAGAGACGGCAACTCTTGAAACCTGCTGCTTTTCAATAATGGGTTGTTTTGCCTGCGGCACCTCAGGCTGCTCAATTTTTTGGACTGGTGGAATATTCACTACTGGCTTGGAATCACCTCTATTTTCAACATAAGTCAAAATATCGGTCTTTGTAACTCGACCTTCTTTCCCCGAACCTTGAATTGAATCTAACTCGGATATTGAAATACCTTCCTGTTTGGCAATGTTCCTTACCAAAGGTGAATAAAAACGCTCTGAAGTACTATAATCCTGAATGGCAGTACTGGCAGTTTCTTTTGCTAAAACCACTGCTTCTGCAACCTTGGCAATCACATCTTCCGACGCTTCAGGTTCAACCTGTTGCTCGAGTACTGTATTTTCCGAACTGGCCTCTTCATTATTCACTTCAATTATAGCTACCGTATCCCCGACGTTTATTATATCATCTACATTGAAAAGTTTTTCAATCAAAATACCATCGACCTCACTAGGAACTTCCGAGTCTACCTTATCCGTGGCGATTTCAAAAACCGCCTCATCCATTTCAATAGTATCACCAACTTCTTTTAACCAAGTGGTCAGTGTTGCTTCCGCAACACTCTCTCCCATTCGTGGTAATTTCAATTCAAACTTTGACATATTGTTAGTTTGTATACTATTTTAGTTAGATTTTTTACAAAATTAATAAATTAATAGCCTATTCGCTATATTTATTATATTTCTAATTCGCCTTAAGCGAACCTTCAAATGGAATTCTATTCAATATACTCCTACCTAAAGTCACCTCATCCGCATACTCCAATTCATCTCCAATGGCAATTCCCCTAGCTATAGTGGAAGTAGCAATCTCAATACCTTCCAACTGCTTATAAATATAAAAATTGGTGGTATCCCCTTCCATAGTGGAACTTAAAGCTAAAATGAGCTCCTTTATTTTGCCTTCCTTGACCTTAGCTACCAAGGAGCCAATGTTTAGTTCTTGTGGCCCTACTCCTTCCATAGGTGAGATCTTTCCTCCTAACACATGGTACAGACCTTTGAACTGTCCGGTATTCTCTATGGCCATTACATCCCTTATATCCTCAACAACACAAATTAAACTTTCATCCCTTTTGGGGTTAGCGCATATTTCACAAACTTCCATATCCGAGATATTATGACACTTGGTGCAGAATTTTACCTTACTCCTAAGGTTCTCCAAAGCGGACGATAATCTCATCGTCTGTTCATTTGGTTGTTTTAATAAATGCAATACCAACCGCAAGGCGGTACGTTTACCAATACCTGGCAGTTGCGATATCTCATAAACCGCATTTTCCAAAAGCTTTGACGAAAAATCCATAAAGACAAAATTACACACTATTTTTTCTTTTTGTACTTTGCATCAGAAATTTATTTCTATGACGGCAGTCCACATTCTCCTCCTTATAGGTGCATATTTCTTACTTCTTCTTACTATTTCTTATTTCACTGGAAAAAACGATTCCAATTCCGATTTTTTCAAAGCCGGTAAACAATCGCCATGGTATTTAGTGGCATTTGGGATGATAGGTGCATCATTATCAGGAGTTACTTTCATTTCGGTTCCTGGCTGGGTGGCAGATTCCCAATTCAGTTATATGCAGGTAGTATTTGGCTATTTAGCTGGCTATTTGGTCATTGCCTTTATTCTACTACCCATTTATTATCGATTGAATGTAACCTCTATTTATGAATACCTAGAGCAGAGATTTGGGATAACCAGTTATAAGGTTGGAGCGTTGTCTTTCTTCATTTCTAGGGTTTTAGGAGCTTCCTTTAGATTGTTCCTTGTTGCAATTGTACTGCAACAATTTGTTTTTGATGCCTGGAATGTACCTTTTGAGGTTACCGTTACACTGTCTATTTTACTAATATGGATATACACTTTTAAAGGTGGGATAAAAACCATTGTATGGACAGACACCTTACAGACCCTCTTTATGTTGGTATCTGTTGGGCTATCAATATATTTTATTAACCAAAAACTGGAATGGGATTTTGTGGAGTTTTTGGTTTCAGATGAATTGAAGCAATACAATAAGATTTTATTCACCGATAGTTTTTTCAACAAAAACTATTTTATTAAGTCTTTTGTTGGGGGTATGTTCATTACAATTTGTATGACGGGTCTTGATCAAGATATGATGCAAAAAAACCTTACTTGTAAATCGTTGAAAGATGCACAAAAGAACATGGTTTCCTTTAGCGTGGTGCTGATTGTTGTAAATTTTGTTTTCTTACTGTTGGGTGCCCTACTTTTTATTTATGCTGATCGATTTAATGTTGCCATTCCTTTAATGGACGGTTCACCTAAATCCGATTTACTTTTTCCCGAAATCGCCTTAAAAAGCGATTTGGGAATGACAGTGGCAATAACCTTTATGCTGGGTCTAATAGCGGCCGCCTATAGTAGCGCCGATAGTGCCTTGACATCATTGACCACCTCTTTTTGTGTGGATTTTCTAGGAATTGAAAAAAAACCTGAAAATCAAAGAAAGAAAATTCGTAAACGAACCCATGTAGGTATGAGTTTGCTATTGATTGTTGTGGTAATAGCATTTAAACATATACTTGATAGAAACGTCATTGATGGCCTACTGACCGTTGCCACTTATACGTATGGTCCATTACTGGGTCTATTTTCCTTTGGTGTCTTAACTAAGTTCAAGGTAAAAGATAAACTAGTCTGGATTATAGCGGTTGTATCTGTTTTCATAATTTACCTTCTTGGAAAGATACCTCCTGAAAGTTTAGGAGGATATACTTTTGGTTATGAATTATTACCCATAAATGGCTTGCTGACTTTTATAGGATTGTGGTTGATTCGGGATAAACGACAAAAAGTTGTATAAACCAAAGTATCGACGAACTACCAAAAAAATCGACGAAAGTATTGTTTAACTATGTTAAAATTTTACTGGGGGAATTTTTATAACAAATTACTTGGTATTTTAATATTGATTGGTCGCCAACAATACCAAAGTACATGCCACTTCTACCGAAATACCCTTTTCTTTAAGCAGCTCATAGAATTCCGGATTTTCGGTCCCTGGGTTGAAAATAACCCTTATTGGCTCTAGGTTAATAATTGCAGTATAATATTCAGGCTGTCTTTTTGGGCCTACATACAAAGTAATCGTGTGTATATTTTGGATATCGTTTAAATTGGTGCTAATTTCGACTCCATAAATAACACCTACTTGTAATCCGTATGCCCTCGTGGTAATACCTTTGTCCTTAAGGCGTTTTATTGCGATATTACTGTAGCGATTTGGCTTCAACGAAGCTCCAAAAACAAGAGTGTCTTTCATTTGTTAAAAGTAAAGGACAAATGTAATTTTTTCATAAAAAAGACGACTATATAATATCGCTAAACTGAATCATCAATAAATGACCAATATTAAGGTAGTTGAGAAGGCTATATGTTTATAGTTAATGGTTAGTGTTTAGTATGGCCCATCAGCGAAAGGAACCCTGACGTTTTCGTCAGGGTTTTATTATTTTATAAAACAGCTTATACCCGGTACATTTAAACTGAAGTTTAATACTAATCCTTCTACCCTCCAATTTTTTTCATTATCCAATTGCTTTTTTATTGAAATCGTAAAAGGGTGTTAAAATGGAAAGTTTCGGTAACATAATCTCCTTTTTTTCGTCCAACGTATAGGACCGATCGAAAAATAAATCGGTGTCTACCGGGCATTCCTATCACTTTGGCGCTGGAAAAAAACGAAGAAAATGAAGGGATGACAGCACTAAAAAAGGTAGTAGTGGAATACTATAAAATTTATTGGCAAATTAGGTTGGGATGATGGTTGGTTGATCCTGATCGAAAATTTGGCAATTAAGAAACCCTGACGAAATCGTCAGGGTTTTACTTTTTACCATCTTATAATGACACTACCCCAGGTAAATCCACTACCGAAAGCTGCCAGAACAACCAGGTCACCTTCTTTTATCTTTCCCTGTTCCCAAGCTTCGGTCAATGCAATAGGTATTGAAGCCGCAGTAGTATTGCCATATTTCATGATATTGTTGAAAACCTTATCGTCGCTAAGTCCAAATTTACGTTGAACAAACTGCGATATCCTTAAATTGGCCTGATGTGGAATAAGCAAATCAATATCTTCTTTTGTTAGATTATTGGTCTTTAAGCCCTCCATGATCACTTCGCTAAAACGAACAACAGCATTTTTAAACACAAACTGCCCGTTCATATGTGGGTAATACGAGACATCATTGGGATCATTTTCATTAATGATATCAGTAATCCATCTTGTTCCCATCCCGGGGGCAATCAATGACAATTCTTCCGCATGCTGCCCTTCAGAATGCAAATGGGTAGACAATATTCCTTTACTGGTATCTTCTTCCCTACTTAAAACCGCCGCACCGGCACCATCCCCGAAAATCACGGTAACACCTCTACCTCGAGTGGTAAAATCGAGACCTGTGGAATGTACTTCGGAACCGATAACCAGTACATTTTTGTACATACCACTTTTGATGTACTGATCTGCTACCGAGATGCCATAAACAAATCCTGAGCATTGGTTTCTAACATCCAATGCACCGACAGTTTTTATATCTAGATCCCGTTGTACCAAAACTCCAGGACCAGGAAAATAATAATCGGGACTCAATGTTGCAAAAACAATAAAATCAATATCATCCTTGTCAATACCAGCCCTTTCTATAGCAATTCTAGCAGCTTTTACACCCATTGTTGTGGTGGTATCCTCCCCCTTTATTACGTGCCGACGTTCCTTTATCCCGGTACGTTCCTGGATCCATTCATCATTGGTATCCATTAATTTGGATAGGTCATCATTGGTAACTACATTCTCAGGAACAAAATACCCAAGTCCTGTTATTCTTGAATTGTACATAGGGGTCTTTTTATATATATTGATATGTGAAATTTATATTCGGGTCGATAAATATATCGATTTAATAAATTTAAATCCAGTAATCTAAGATAACAAAAATTACTAGGTAAAGACCTTAAAAAAAAGACTGATATCCCATAACCAAAATTGCTTTTTATAAAATATTCCACTTATGTCAACTATAAAACTTCACTAACAGGGTGTCAGTTTGTCACAGTATTACATTATGGTATTTTTTTTGACTATAAGAAATGAACAATAAATACTAAATTCAAATTACTATGGCTACAGGCAAAATAAATGTTTCAGTAGATAACATATTTCCACTTATAAAAAAGTTTCTTTACAGTGATCATGAAATTTTTCTACGCGAACTTGTATCAAATGCAACCGATGCGACCTTAAAACTAAAGCACTTGTCTTCAATTGGTGAAGCAAAGATCGAATATGACAATCCGATTATCGAAATCAAAGTCGATAAAAAAGGTAAAAAACTACATATTATTGATCAAGGAATTGGCATGACCGAAGAGGAAGTCAAAAAATATATCAATGAAATAGCTTTTTCAGGGGCTGAGGAATTTTTGGACAAATACAAGGATGCTGACAAAGATTCGGGAATTATAGGCCATTTCGGACTGGGGTTCTACTCTTCGTTCATGGTAGCCGATAAGGTAGAAATAGTATCCAAAAGCTATAAAGACGAACCTGCAATTAATTGGTCTTGTGATGGATCTCCTAAATTCTCCCTTAAAAAAGGTAAAAAAGAAGATCGTGGCACTGAGATCATTTTACATATTGCTGAAGATTCCACCGAATTTCTAGAGGAAAATAGAATAAGTGAATTATTGAACAAGTACAATAAATTCATGCCCATACCTATTAAATTTGGAACCAAGAAAGAAACACTTCCTAAACCTGAAGGCGCCGATGAAAAAGACCCAGCACCAACTAAAGAGGTAGATAATATTGTAAACAATCCGAACCCAGCTTGGACCAAACAACCGACCGAGCTTAAAGATGAGGATTACAAGAGTTTTTATAGGGAACTTTACCCAATGCAGTTTGAGGAGCCTTTATTCCATATTCATCTGAATGTTGACTATCCTTTTAATTTAACAGGGATATTGTATTTCCCTAAGTTGACTAACGACCTAAATATTCAAAAAGATAGGATACAACTTTACCAAAATCAGGTTTTTGTAACCGATAACGTTGAAGGCATAGTGCCGGAATTTTTAACGATGCTGAGAGGGGTAATTGATTCACCGGACATTCCTTTGAATGTTTCCCGTTCATATTTACAGGCCGACAGTGCTGTTAAAAAGATATCGTCTTACATTACCCGAAAAGTTGCCGATAAACTGAGTTCCCTCTTCAAGAACAATAGAGAGGATTTCGAAGCCAAATGGAACGACATTAAAATCGTTATTGAATACGGAATGCTTTCCGAGGAAAAATTCTTTGAAAAGGCTGACAAATTTGCATTGTACCCAACCGTGGATGGTAAGTACTACACTTTTAATGAATTAAAGGAAAAACTTAAGGACAATCAGACCGATAAGGATGATAAGCTTGTAGTGCTCTATGCATCTGATAAAGAAGCACAACATAGCTATATTGAAGCTGCCCAAGCAAAGAGGTATGAAGTACTATTGATGGATTCGCCTATTATAGCACACTTAATGCAAAAATTGGAAACCTCTAAAGAGAAAATTTCTTTCGCCCGTGTTGATGCGGATCATTTAGATAATCTTATTAAAAAGGAAGATACACAAATATCAAAGCTTTCCGATGAGGAAAAAGATCGTCTCAAAGCGAATTTGGAAGAGGTAATAGAAAATAAGAGTTATACTATACAATTGGAAGCCATGGATAGCCATGCTTCACCGTTCATTATCACAGAGCCGGAATTTATGCGTCGTATGAAAGAGATGCAGCAAACTGGAGGCGGAGGTATGTTTGGTATGGGTAATATGCCCGAGATGTATAATCTCATTGTAAATACCAATCACGAACTTGTAGGTGAGATCTTGAATACCAAAACAGCTAAAAAACGGGAGAGATTGATCAATCAATCTTTGGATTTGGCCAGATTATCAAAAGGACTGCTCAAAGGTGAAGAACTTACGAACTTCATTAAACGTAGTTATGAAATGGTAAAATAAAAAAATAGAATCAAGGGATTAGAAACAAGATATAAGACAAAAGACCGCTTCCTAAATTTGGGGCGGTTTTTTATTCTTAATATGGCCAAGATCAAAAACTTCAAAAAGAGACCCAAAATAATGCTTGACCTAAATATTCAATACGGTTGGCACTTTGATTTCCCCAAGTGGTCATGTTTTGAGAGGATTATTAAAGGGTCTGTAAGATTAAAGAATTAACTAATTTTATTAAGGTAATTGTGAAATGGTAAAATAAAATGCCTTTCTTTCAGTTACAATAAGAAACGTACCCTCATGAAAAAATTGATTTTTGTTTTTTTACTACTTTTTGGGAGCTTTATCTATGGTCAAAAGGTAAATCTCAACGTGCAAATAGAGGGTGTTAAATCTGAAAAAGGTAAAATATTTTATAGTTTATTTTCTGATAAAAGTGGATTCCCAGGAGACATTAGTAAAGCTGTTAAAAGTGGAATGGTTAAAATTGAAAATGGCCATGCGATCATTAATATGGATTTACCCACTGGAACATATGCAATAATGGTCTTTCATGACGAAGATGATAACAATGAATTGAATACCAATTTTATTGGGATTCCCAAAGAGGGAGTAGGCAACTCAAATGATCATAAGGGCTTTCCAAATTTCAAAAAATCATTGTTTACATTATCAAAGGATAAAAAGATTATAATCAACCTTTGGTATTCCTAGTCTAATTGTTTGATGAAAACTACCAAAAAATAGGGCCTTTACCCAAATATTTTTCGGCTATAGGTTGGTAGTAATCGCGAACATCTTCTAAGTCATAGATTTTTTGGCTTTTAGTATAAAGGTCATATTTATTAAAGTCAAGAATCCATTCAAGATACTGTTTGTCCTTTTTACTTAATAAACCACTATAGCTACCGCCAGTATGCCATGGATAAAAAGAATGGTACCGGATCATCGTCATTGCTTCCTCCGGAAGGGTATTGGTCTTATGGTTCTGTAATACTTGGAATAGGTATTCATCATGGCCCCATGCTAAATCAACATTGTCCAATCCACAACCTTCCTTATAAATACCTAAATCAGTATTATATCGATTGTCGCTCATATCGCTGTTCAGCGCATTGAATTCGGGATACACACAGGTATTTGGCAATTTACAACCGACTACGAAAACATCACCGACCATTCCCCATTGTTCGGCTTGGCTAGTACCATCATCATCATTCCCCCAAAGGAAAATTACCTTTCCTAAATCATGGATCAATCCTGTTAATTGCATCCAATCCGGACGACCATCTTCCCGAATGGCTTCTGCACTTTGTATTAAATGTTGAATGTTGGGCAGATCCAAATCAGGGTCACTGACATCTATCAACGAATTAAGATGGGCCATCGCTTCCCATAGATCCATTGGTTTGTCAAAAGTCAGATATTTTTTATGCATTTTACGTACATAATCCAACGTTTGGTTTTGCCTCATTTTTCTGTAGTGTTCCCTTACAGCGGCTTTTACATCTGATTGATCATAAACTCTGAACGTCTTTTCCATAACTAAACATTTCCTAACCAAAGATACAAAATAACGGTAACAACAATTAAAAAGAGACTGAATGGCTTTGCATACTTCCATGGTTTTAAATCAAGGATTCCCGCATCCATCATTTCAAATTTTGGTTCTTTTGGGAACAATGCCGATGCTAAATGCATCACCACAATATTCAGTATAAATTCCACTCCCCAAATGTGTATAAAATGTAAATCCAATTGAATTACATAATAAGTGATAATATAAAACAAGAGACCGAACAATAGTCCTATTTTGGCACCGATTGCCGAGACCTTTGGAAAAAGAAATCCAGAAATTATGACACTTGCAATGGGTATAAAGAAAATGCCATTCAATTGTTGTAAAAGTTGATACAACCCTTCGGGTGCATTGGCGACAAATGGCGCTATTCCTATCGCAAAAATGGCCAAAATAGCAGAGGTCCATTTCCCCATAGTAACCAACTTCCTTTCCCCGACATCCTTGTTTAGATATCTTTTATAAATTCCTAAACTAAATACCGTTGCTGCACTGTTTAGGGCACTATTGAAGGTACTTAGGATGGCACCCATCATAACGGCTACAAAAAACCCTGTTAGCCATAACGGCAGAACTTTTTTTACCAAGAGCGGATAAACGCTATCAGGATTATCATAAAGACTTTCCCCGAAGTAATAAAAACCAATTAAACCAGGAAGGACGATTATCAAAGGCACCAATATTTTAAGAAGCCCTGTAAATAACAATCCTTTTTGCGCCTCTTTCAGGTTTACGGCGCCAAGTACCCGTTGAATAATCGACTGGTGCATAGTCCAGAAATAAATCTGGTTTACCATTAAACCTGTAAACAATACCTCGAAGGGTAAAATCGCAGATCTAGCCCCTTCACCTACGCTGCTTTCTTCGCTAATTACATTGAATTTTTCCGGACTATTTTCGAACACTAACCGCATACCTTCAAACAGATTGTTATCACCAATACTCAATAAGGCCAGAATGGGTACTAATAAGCCCGCGACCAGCAATCCGAAACCGTTAATGGTATCGGTATAAGCGACCATTTTAAGACCTCCAAAAATGGCATATACCGCGCCAATACTACCTACCACCAATATAGTAATCCAAATACCCTCTTTTTGGGTTACCTTTAATAATTTCGAAATATCGAAAATCGCCTCTATGTTCAACGCTCCTGTATATAAAACTATGGGGAGTAAGGTTGCAACAAAAGATATGATCAATAATAAAGCTACCAGCGTACGGGTAAGGCCATCAAATCTTTTTTCTAAAAATTCAGGAATGGTAGTCAATCCCATCTTTAAATACCTAGGCGCAAAATATAGCGCGGCCGCCACAAGTGCCAAGGCCGAAGTCACCTCCCATGCCACTATAATAGCACCGTTACGGTATGCAGAGCCGTTCATACCAACCAAATGCTCAGTGGATATATTGGTGAGCAATAAAGAGCCTGCAATAACTATTCCCGTGAGAGACCTACCTCCCAAGAAATAACCGTCCTGTGTATTAAGTTTATCCCGTCTTAGTTTCCAAGTAGCATAAAACGCGACAAAGCCGGTGAATAAAAGAAAAGTAAACAATGCCATTGAAGTAAAAATAGGAATAAATATTTATCCTATTTTTTCAATAATCCTTTAAAGTTTTCATGTAAAGTAGTTTAATCCAAATGATATCTTTTTTCAAAATGCTTTTTAAGCAGGTAAACTTGAATTCCCATAAAAAATGCAAGGCCTATAAAGGCATATACATAGGTGTCTGATATGGCTATTCTCGGAAGTCTCCCTAATAAGTCGATTTCACCCAACTTTTGTAGGGTTATTTGGGGTAGCCAACCAGTTTCCAAATTTAAATTTCCAAAAACCAAAAAAGCCAACACACTTAAAGTAATGGCTGCCATTATATACCAGGCAGATTCTGATATTAAAGGTTTATATGCCAGACTCCGATTTTGGACAGATTGCATTTCAATCCTATTTAATAAAGAGGTCGTAAAATCAAAAGATGGTTTTTCCAAACCTTCCTTTTTCATTCTTTTATGAATAAAGGCATCAAACTCCTTTTCCTTATTTTTTTGCATAGCTACTGATAATTTCAGGTTCCAACTTATTCACTAATATTTGGGCCAACCGTTTTCTAGCCCTAAACAACTGCACTTTTATTGTATTCGCACTGATGTTCATTATACTTGAAATCTCTTTCAAGGATAGTTCTTCAAAGTAATATAAGGTAATTAGAACGCCATCATTTCCCGGCAACAAATCAAGTGCATCCTTTATAACCACTTTTTGTTCATTAAGCTCCAATTGTTCCACAAAATCCCCATTTTGGGCAAAATCATGTTCAAGGTATCCTTCAACCATTTTGTTTTCAAGATTTCTTGCTGATTTTTTAATGTAATCCAAACTTCGATAATAGGCAATCTTATACACCCATGTTGAAAATTTAGAGCCTCCCTTAAAGTTAGCCAATCCGTTATAAACCCTTAAAAAAGTGTCCTGGGCAATTTCTTCTGCTTCTTCCCTATTTTTAACCATACGCATTGCCAAAGTAAAGACCATGAATTTATAACGGTCCACAAGAACCGTAAAGGCACCCATTTCGCCTTTAAGCGTTCTATCTATATAAGGTTGGTCTAACTCAAGGCCCATCTGTTACATTTGACGCAATTAGTGTGATCATGGTTACATAAAATATAAAAAAAACATGAATTTATGTAACCCAATTTAAAAACACTGCGTCATATCTTTTGAACGAGTTTATTAATCAATTAAAAAACAATCACATGGTAGGACCAGTATTTATTTTCATCAGCTTATTCATTGTTATTTTCGGTATTGCATATCTGCATTTTTCAACACGTAACAAGGAGCGATTGGCACTTATAGAAAAAGGGGCCGAAGCAAGTATATTTGTAAAAGGGAAAGCGGAAAAAACCGCTCCCGTATGGAAAGTGCTTGTGTTAAATTTAGCATTATTATTGATGGGTATTGGAGCTGGAATTGTTATTGGTGGCATTTTACAGAACAATCTGGCCGGGGATTCTTTTTATGCGATGCCAGGAACCATATTCCTTCTTGCTGGTACTGGACTTTTAATAGGATTTTTTATCACAAAAAAACTGGATAAAGAGTAAAATTAATCGGTACAACTTAAAAAAATAAATAGAATAACCGAGGCAAATAGCTCGGTTATTCTATTAACACAATTGTGTTAAAAACACGTTTTTATAAAAATTTTGTGCCAACTTTTATATAAGTAGAATACGCCGTATCTTTCTTTAAAATTGCTGTCCTGTTTTATGTTTGAGATAACCAACCTTCATTATGACCTTCAATCCCTTTTGGATATTATTGGGCTAATACAAGGGATTACTTTAGGTATTTTACTTTTAATTCTTAACTACAAGCACTATAGAAGTACTTTTTTTCTGGGACTTTTCTTATTTCTATTTTCTTTGAAATTAGCCGTTTTTATCCCAAAAGGGTTAAATCTAGATCAAGTGTACCCGGAATTGTTCCTTTTACCATTTAATTTTTCCTGGTTACTTTTTCCACTGTTCTTTATTTATACACAAAAAGTATCTATTTTTTCCAATCAAAAAACAAAATATTGGGTAGTCGTTCCAGGAATTATATCAGTTTTATTACAAGTCATTATTTATTTCCTACCCTATTCAACAAAATTGGAAATTGCGCAAAGTTTTTGGAACGAACTTTTTTTTACGTTCATGGGAATATGCTATTCATGGGCTATAGGCATTTGGAATTTAAGGTTAATTTATATTCATAAAAAAGAAGTGCAGAACACATTCTCATTAATAGAATTCAAAGAACTTGAATGGGCCCGTATTTTTCTTATCTATGCTTTGACAACCTCTGTAATAATTCATATACTATATATTATTTCTCCCCAAAACTTTTATTTTAAACTGATATTTTCCATTTTCGATTTAATAGCAATATACTGGATAGCAGGCAATGGTGTTATTCAACGTAATGTTTTGTCCGACCTTAATAATAAAGAGTCCCTTAATTTACCCAAAGTTAGTTCCTTAGTTGAAAGCAATAGTCAAACGTATGCCATTGAAGATTTAAAAGTGCTAATGAAACAAATAGAGGATTATGTAGTAGGCACTGAAAGTTTTATGTCTGCTGAACTTACCATAATTGATTTAGCGGAAAAATTGAAAGAACATCCAAAGCGTATTTCTACAGCTATCAATACTGTTCTGAATAAAAATTTCAATACTTATATAAATCAGCACCGAATAAAAAAAGCTGAAAGACTACTGAAAAACGAAAGTGTGGAAAATTTTAGTATCGAAGGTATTGGAAAGGAGGTGGGTTTTAATAGTAAAAGTGCCTTTTATTCCTCCTTTAAAAAAATGACGGGAATGACGCCCACAGAATACAAGGAAAGTATAGCCATATAGTCCTATATACTGCACCAAACTTACTTTGTCCTTTTATTCCCTATTCCCCAATATCAACTTTTAAAATAAGTTTAGTCTCCTAAATACAGCATTTTAAGTCTTATATTATCAAAAGTGTCCTGACTTCAGAAATCAGGACTACTTCAGCTGTGCATTTTTTGGATTTTAGCGTTTATATACTAAATCTTTAACTGAAAGAAAATTAAAGTTTAAATCAAGGACTGACATTTTCAGATTTTCCGATGTTTCTAAAGTATAGAATTATAAAATTGGCAGATCAGTTATAAAATTGGTAGTTCCCCCTCTAGTTTAAATATAATTCAGTCCTTGATAAAAATTAAAAAATTGTATATGAATTATTTAGAAATAAATGCGTCAGGAAATTTTGAAACCTGGAACCCTTCTAAAATAAAGGAATTAAAGGAAAATAAAATAAGCAATGACCTAGGTCAAAACTTAGTATACGAAAACGAAAATGTACGTATTTGGGAAGTTGTTTTATTACCTAATGAAAGATTGCCATTTCGCAAAATAAATTTGGACTACAGTTGGGTATCATTAACCACAGGTTTGGCCATATCCAGGTATGCTGACGGAAAGATAATCTTAATGCGAATTGAAAAGGGAGACTCGGCCTTCTTGAAATGTAAAGAAAAAGCCTATGTCTATGATTTGGAAAATAAAGGGGAAGATATTCTCTTTTTCCATTTGACTGAATTTAAACAACAGCCCATAAGTAAATACGTATCAGTTGATGTTGGCATAAAGTCAAATAACCCTCAAGCAAACTAGTATCCTTCGACCGAAAATCAAGATATAATTGGCGCTTAGGCCAAGGGATATTTGTGCCAATACAATCAGGTTTCATATCTTTAGAATATGAAAATAGTTTCTACCAATATTGGCAACCCGACTACATTTTTATGGAATGGGAAGCATGAAAAAACAGGGATTTACAAATATCCCACATCAGAATCCTTATTTCTCGGAAAAACAGATGTGGACAAGGATACCGTAATTGACCGTAAACACCACGCGGGAGAACATAAAGCCTGCTATTTATTTTCATCTGACCATTATGGGTATTGGAAAAATCTTTATCCCCAACTAAATTGGGATTGGGGCATGTTCGGAGAAAACCTTACCGTCAAAGGTATGGATGAGGCTAAAATTCGAATTGGTGATGTTTATAAAATAGGAACTGCTTTGGTTCAGGTTTCACAACCACGTGAGCCTTGCTATAAATTAGGTATTCGTTTTGGTAATCAGGAAATATTAAAACAGTTTATTGATTATGGCCACCCTGGAACATATGTCCGTATTTTGGTAGAAGGACATGTAAAAAAAGGGGATGTTCTTGAATTAATGGAAAAATCCAAAAATAAGCTAACCGTAAAAAAATATTATGGATTATTGTATTCCAAGGAGAAAGATATTGATATAGTTAAACTTGCTTATAATAATCAATCACTACCTGATTATAAAAGGAAGAGACTTAAAAAATACCTATAAAATAATATGGATTACCCTTGGCACCTCTATCTAATGGCCGTTATGTATATTTTTGCAGGCCTAATGCATTTTATTTACCCCAAGCCTTATATGCGCATTATGCCAAGGTATCTGCCTGACCACAAACTGCTGGTAAGTTTAAGTGGCTTGGCTGAAATTATACTTGGAGCTGCTTTGTGTTTTACATACACAAAAGACTTTGCTATTTATGGCATTATCTTGATGTTGGCCTTTTTCTTGCCTGTACATTTTTATATGCTTTCAGGAGAAAAAGCTTCTGCTGGTTTGCCCAGGTGGCTGTTGTTAATCCGAATACCCATGCAATTTGGTTTAATGTTTTGGGCGTATTGGTATTTAATACTTTAAATGAAAAAGAGGGCTCACGCCCTCTTTCCCTTTTATTTATATGTTATTGCTTCTTTATTTATATGTTATAGCTTCTAGACTCTGCCCAACGGGCCCTTTTGGTATCCTTAAATTTCGAAAAGAAGGAATTCTTCCTTTTCGCTGTTGACATTTTATTTATTATTGCTCGCATATTTATTCACTTAAGGGTTAATAAATAATTAATTATATATGTTTTTGAATTGTTTTTAACTGTTATAACTTCTAGACTCTGCCCAAAGAGCCCTCTTAGTATCCTTAAATTTTGAAAAGAAGGAATTCTTTCTTTTCGCTGTTGACATTTTATTTATTACTGCTCGCATATTTATTTATTTTAGTTAATATTCAATATACAGGACAAATTTACGATTGGTTTAAGGGTGCTACTACATCAGAATTCTCCAATTTATGTGCTATTTTACCATAAATTGACATTATTTAAATTATACAAGATAATTAAGAACATATTAAGAATTGATTTGTGCAGAATTGAGTATGATTACTAGTTGAATTTTCCCAATTCGTTTATTGTATGTCATTAAACAAGGATATTAAATGCCAATGAGAAAATACCGATATGGTTGACCTTGCATTTAATGATCATCCTATACCTGATATAAAAGAAAGCAGTAAAATATTTAAAACAAAAAAGGGAGCCCACCAGCTCCCTTTTCTTAAACTCCAACTTAAATCAACTTAATTAACAACAATATTCTCATAGTAGATGTCACTACCGTCTTTTATGACAAGGGTATAGTTGTCGCTATAGGCTTTTTCAAAATTAAAGGCCTTTTCAACAAGTATTTGATCCTTTAATGTTTCCTTATAGACAACTCTACTTTCGCTATCATAAACTTTAATTTCAACATCTTTCCTGTCAAGGTTTAAAAGATTAAGAAAAACCTTATCACCTAATGTCCTGAAAACAGGTTTGGCGTTTTCCTTTCTTTCAACAATCTTTACGTCATCCCCTTCCAAAAGGATCTTATAAAGAATAGAACGTGCAGAATCATCGGCCAAGAAGTAATAAAATCCGTCTTTTAATTTCTTTAAATTAAATTTTTTCAAATAGACTTCATTATCTATACTTTCAGAATACAGAACTTCATCGTTCGCATCCATGAATTGTATCAGCGTTTCTTTGGATTGTGAATCCAATTCAAAAACCAAACTCTTAATATCGTTTTCTGAAACGATGCTTAGTTTTGGTTCTTTTGCCAAACCTACCATTGTGGTAAACATAAAGGCAACGATTGCGGTAAATTTCATAATTGTTTTCATAACTTTTTGTTTTAAGGGTTAATGAATAATTTACAGGACAAACTTACCTCTTGTTTAAAAGGGATACTACATCAGTATTTTCCAATATATATGTTATTTTAACAATGTAAAAGGTTAATTTAATGTTAAGGGGTAATTTAGAACATATATTAGTTAAATTTGCAAAGTATGATCAGAATACCTTGGTTAATTTTACTTGCCAATTAGAATTATATGATTAAGCATAAACCTGCATTTGAAGCTATTGAACCTAATTTTGGTCATTCTTTCCTATATCAGAAGTTTGATTCTACCAGAAAAAACAGTGACAATCTTTGGCATTACCATCCAGAAATAGAACTGGTATATATAAATGGTGGTGCAGGTAAAAGAAGAATAGGGAGTCATATATCCTATTATACAGACGGTGACCTTATATTAATTGGCGGCAATCTTCCGCATTGTGGTTTTACCGACAAGTTTACCGGAAACAAAAATGAGATTGTGGTTCAAATGACATCTGACTTTCTTGGACAAACATTTTTTGATATTCCGGAAATGAAAAAAATCCAGAATTTATTTGAAGTGGCAAAAGATGGTATTGCTTTTTACGGCAATAGTAAAAAAATACTTGGCGATAAAATGGAGGATCTGGAATATCAAACTGATTTTGAACGTATTTTATCAATTCTATCCATATTAAACGAACTGGCTATAACCAATGAATTCAAGGTATTGAATGCAGAGGGATTTTCGCTTGAAACCGAGGTAAAGGATAATGACCGGATCAACCTAATATTCAACCATGTAAAAAATAATTTTCAAGAAGATATTCCATTGATGGAAATAGCGGATATGGTTAGTATGACAGTACCTTCTTTTTGCCGGTATTTCAAAAAAATAACCAATAAAACCTTTGTTCAATTTGTAAACGAACGTAGATTAGTACATGCTTCAAAATTATTGACAGAAGAACACATGAGTATTACTGAAGTTTGTTTTGAATGCGGATTCAATAATTTCTCACACTTCAACAAATCTTTTAAGACATTTGCTGGGCAAAACCCATCCGATTACAGAAAACAGTTAAAAACAGTATTAAAATAAGGCTTCAGGGAAAAAAACGATTGGATCTACCCAATAGTGATATTACATATTTTCCCAATTTCATTGACCCTATTTCTTCAAGATGCTTTTTTGAAATTTTGAAAGAGTCAATCCCATGGAAGCAAGATGATATTAAGCTTTTTGGAAAAACACACGCACAACAAAGACTAACAGCTTTTTTCAGTATTAACGAATAACCATATTCCTATTCTAATATTACGATGCAACCCCATCAATTCACCGATGAACTATTGGGGTTAATACATAAAATTGGAGCTGCTTTGTGTTTTCCATACACAAAAGACATTGTCATTTATCGCATTATCATGATGTTGGCCTTTTTCTTGCCTGTACATTTTTATATGCTTTCAGGAGAAAAAGCTTCTGCTGGTTTGCCCAGGTGGCTGTTGTTAATCCGAATACCCATGCAATTTGGTTTAATGTTTTGGGCGTATTGGTATTTAATACTTTAAATGAAAAAGAGGGCTCACGCCCTCTTTCCCTTTTATTTATATGTTATTGCTTCTTTATTTATATGTTATAGCTTCTAGACTCTGCCCAACGGGCCCTTTTGGTATCCTTAAATTTCGAAAAAAAGGAATTCTTCCTTTTCGCTGTTGACATTTTATTTATTATTGCTCGCATATTTATTCACTTAAGGGTTAATAAATAATTAATTATATATGTTTTTGAATTGTTTTAACTGTTATAACTTCTAGACTCTGCCCAAAGAGCCCTCTTAGTATCCTTAAATTTTGAAAAGAAGGAATTCTTTCTTTTCGCTGTTGACATTTTATTTATTACTGCTCGCATATTTATTTATTTTAGTTAATATTCAATATACAGGACAAATTTACGATTGGTTTAAGGGTGCTACTACATCAGAATTCTCCAATTTATGTGCTATTTTACCATAAATTGACATTATTTAAATTATACAAGATAATTAAGAACATATTAAGAATTGATTTGTGCAGAATTGAGTATGATTACTAGTTGAATTTTCCCAATTCGTTTATTGTATGTCATTAAACAAGGATATTAAATGCCAATGAGAAAATACCGATATGGTTGACCTTGCATTTAATGATCATCCTATACCTGATATAAAAGAAAGCAGTAAAATATTTAAAACAAAAAAGGGAGCCCACCAGCTCCCTTTTCTTAAACTCCAACTTAAATCAACTTAATTAACAACAATATTCTCATAGTAGATGTCACTACCGTCTTTTATGACAAGGGTATAGTTGTCGCTATAGGCTTTTTCAAAATTAAAGGCCTTTTCAACAAGTATTTGATCCTTTAATGTTTCCTTATAGACAACTCTACTTTCGCTATCATAAACTTTAATTTCAACATCTTTCCTGTCAAGGTTTAAAAGATTAAGAAAAACCTTATCACCTAATGTCCTGAAAACAGGTTTGGCGTTTTCCTTTCTTTCAACAATCTTTACGTCATCCCCTTCCAAAAGGATCTTATAAAGAATAGAACGTGCAGAATCATCGGCCAAGAAGTAATAAAATCCGTCTTTTAATTTCTTTAAATTAAATTTTTTCAAATAGACTTCATTATCTATACTTTCAGAATACAGAACTTCATCGTTCGCATCCATGAATTGTATCAGCGTTTCTTTGGATTGTGAATCCAATTCAAAAACCAAACTCTTAATATCGTTTTCTGAAACGATGCTTAGTTTTGGTTCTTTTGCCAAACCTACCATTGTGGTAAACATAAAGGCAACGATTGCGGTAAATTTCATAATTGTTTTCATAACTTTTTGTTTTAAGGGTTAATGAATAATTTACAGGACAAACTTACCTCTTGTTTAAAAGGGATACCACATCAGTATTTTCCAATATATATGTTATTTTAACCATGTAAAAGGTTAATTTAATGTTAAGGGGTAATTTAGAACATATATTAGTTAAATTTGCAAAGTTCGGTTACGTACACCCTTAGTAACTTTGTAGCTTAGAAACTAAATTATATGTTGAAACAGAAACCTGCATTTGAAGCTATAGAACCCAATTTTGGACATTCCTATATGTACCAAAAATTCGACGCTTCAAAAAACAACAGGAACAATATATGGCATTACCACCCCGAGATCGAATTGGTCTATGTAAATGGTGGGGCCGGTAAACGCCAGATCGGAAGTAACCTATCTTATTATACGAATGGTACACTTATATTGATAGGCAGCAATCTGCCCCATTGTGGTTTTACAGATAAGTTGACAGGAAATAGAAGTGAGACCGTTATACAAATGAAGACGAATTTTCTCGGAAACGATTTTTTCGACATTCCCGAAATGAAAAAAATCCAAACTATTTTTGAGATTGCAAAGGCAGGGGTAGTCTTCTTTGGGGAAACAAAACAGCGATTGGGAGAAAAGATGGAGGGATTGGAACACCAATCCAGTTTTGAGCGCTTATTATCTATATTGGACATTCTGCACGGATTGGCAAATACCGAGGAGTTTAGGATATTGAATGCCCATGGATATTCCTTGGAAGCCGATACCAAAGACAATGATCGTATCAATATCGTATTCAACCATGTCAAGAATAATTTTAGGGAAGAAATAACCCTACAGGAGATCTCGGATCTAGTTAGTATGACCATACCATCGTTCTGCCGGTACTTTAAAAAGATTACCAATAAGACCTTTGTGCAATTTGTAAACGAATATCGTCTGGTACACGCTTCCAAATTGTTGGCTGAACAACCCATGAGTATTACAGAAGTATGTTTTGAATGTGGTTTCAACAATTTTTCTCATTTCAACAAATCATTCAAGGCATTTACAGGACAGAATCCGTCGGCATATAGAAATCAATTAAGTACGGTTTTACAATGAGTTCCAAAAAGATTTTACCTTTGAATTTGGATGATTGTGATATCACGTATTATCCAAACTTTATCGATTTACATAAGGCCAATGGGTATTTCAAGCATTTTAAAAGCACCATTCCTTGGCAGCAAGATGATATAAAGGTTTTTGGGAAAGTGTATCCACAACCGAGATTAACGGCATTGTATGGTACGGAGGAAAAAACGTATTCCTATTCCAATATCACTATGCAGGCAAAATTGTTTACGGGCGAATTACTTGAGATCAAGAAAAGTATCGAGGCCATTGCACAAGTTGAATTCAATGCCTGCCTTTTAAATCTCTATAGGGATGGCCAGGACAGTAACGGTTGGCATGCCGATGACGAAAAAGAATTAGGGGATAACCCTACTATAGCTTCATTAAGTCTAGGGCACGAGCGTATATTTAATCTTAGGCATAAAAAAGACAAAAACCTAAAACACAAAATTACTTTGGAAAATGGCAGTTTATTATTGATGAAAGGTGAAACCCAACATCATTGGCTGCATCAAATACCCAAAACAGCAAAACCTATTACTGAACGTATTAATTTAACCTTTAGGGTAATAAAATAAAAAAAATCGGCTGTGAGCCGATTTTTTTTATACCCTTTTACAAAGTTGTGCACTGCCTTTAGCATTTGGGTTACTACACTAATGTCCGCATGCATAACTTCAATACTATAACTTCAGATCTCGTGCCAAGGTATTAGTTTTCGATAACAATCCGTTTTTAAGGTTGTATGGATAAAAAATTGACTTTCGAAGATATTAATCGGCAAAAAAAGGTTTTTATTTACTTGAAGATTTCGTTCAGAACCTTTGCTAAACGCAAACCACCTTTTTGAAGCTGCGATTCTACAGTGCCCCACCATTTATAGCCATAACTGTAGGCTAATTTTTCCCCTACCTCAACAGATTCATAAAGCTGGTTGGCTATTTCCTGGGATTCCTCAACCCAATCCAATACTGTACCCTTCTGGATAGCTATTATTTGATTTTTACCCATTTTTGGGATAGAATTTGCCAATTCAGAATAACTCATACCATAATCATTGATCATATTGGCATCCCAAACCTTGTGCAAGTTACTGCCTTTCCCAAACCATTGTAGCTGAATATCATTACCCCCTTTGTCCTCCAATCGCCCAACATGCATGGGTTGGTGTAGATCACCAATCAAATGAACCAACATTTTAAGGTAAAATACTTTATCCGCTCTGGAACTATTTTTGTTCTTTATAATTTCCATGCATTTTTGAATACCTACCACCAGATCACCATAAGGACTAGGTTCTACATCTGGATAATCTTTATCGGCCGGGATATTAGCAAAATGCCATGCGCTGAATTTTCTAAAACTCCTGTCGGCTTTTATTTCATCTGCAAAATTTGAAATAGAGGCAAGATCTTGTCCATCTAGCAGTTTTTGTAGTGCTCGTTTTGTTTTACCACTCAATTCTTGCTGTGCGATTTCGCCAATTACCCTATGTCCGGTTTTAGACCAGAAAATGGAATTTCCGAACGATAGCTGAACCATAAACAAAAGGAGTAGGGCAATTTTTTTCATTACATAATATTTTGTTTCAAAAATAGACAAATGAAAAATAATGCCTTGTTAAGTGTAATGCCTATTTAAAATTTAAGTTTGATATTGCAAAAAAATAAAGATCAGTTGGTTTTAAAAATTACCAAGGCGAAATTTCTAATATATACGGCCCTTCTAATTGCGACCGTCATGGTCTTTATTGCTTTCTTCGTATTCTTGGTACGTATTGGGGTCTGGGGCCATATTCCCAATACCCGTGAACTTTCCAATTTTCAATACCAAAGGGCTTCTGAGGTCTATTCTTCAGACAGTGTTTTGATAGGGAAATACTTTCTGTACGATCGTCAGCCCGTTACGTACAATGAATTTCCCGAACATTTAAAAGAAGCACTGATAGCCATTGAGGATGAGCGTTTTTATGACCATTCCGGGATTGATTATAAAAGCTTATTACGTGTGGCCTTAAAGACGATATTAATGCAGGATCAATCTTCTGGCGGCGGTAGTACTTTAACGCAGCAATTGGCAAAAAACATGTATCCAAGAAGAAATCGAAAAAATGCGAACATGGCTGTTAATAAGGTCAAGGAAATGCTAATTGCAGCTCGATTGGAAGATATATATACCAAAGAAGAAATATTAACACATTATCTGAACACGGTTTCTTTCGGGGGCAATACGTATGGCATTGAAAGTGCTTCCTTAAAGTTCTTTAGTAAAAATGCAAAACAACTTACTATTGAGGAGGCCGCAGTGTTAGTTGGTATGTTAAAGGCCACTTACGGATTCAACCCGAACGTATTTCCAGAAAAAAGCCTGTATCGCCGTAATCTGGTTTTACAATCAATGAACAATAACGAGTTTCTTACAAATTCTGAAAAAGACAGTCTAATAGCTATCCCAATAAACCTGGTGTATACCGAATTTGATTATGATAATGGAATAGCACCGTACTTTCGCGAAGAAGTCCGAAAGCAATTGATGAAATGGAATACAATTGAAAAGAAAAATGGGAATGCGTATAACATCTATACCTCTGGACTTAAAATCTATACCACTTTAAACTATAATATGCAGGTGCTAGCCGAAGATGCAATGAAGGCTCATATGAAGTCCCTTCAAAATAGTTTTGAAAAAAGTTATGGTGACAAGGCTTCATGGAAAGTGAACAAAAACCTCATAGAAAAAGCTGTTCGCAACACACCACATTATAAAAAACTTATTAAATCTGGATTGACACATAGTGCTGCTTGGGATTCATTAGGTATAAAAAGGAGCATGGAGTTAACAGATTGGGAAGGGGTAAAGAAAGTTGAGGTTAGTCCAATTGACAGTGTAAAACACTACCTGAAGTTTTTGAATACCGGTTCTTTATCGATAGACCCAACTACAGGAGCTGTCCAAACCTGGATAGGTGGAATAGATTTTAAAACCTTTAAATATGACCATGTTTCCCAAAGCAAAAGGCAAGTAGGGTCAACCTTTAAACCTATTCTTTATACTGCGGCACTGGAAGTAGGTATACCGCCATGCACCTATTTTTCTGCTGAGGAAGTGGAGTATGATAATTTAAAAGGTTGGTCGCCCAGCAATTCCGGTAACAAGGATGAAAAGTTTCTGAATTATTCAATGGAAATGGCATTAAGCAACTCGGTCAACACCGTTGCTGTCAAAGTACTTGAAAAAACAGGAATCGACAACGTTTTAAAACAGGCAAAGAATATGGGTATTTTCTCGGAACTACCCAAACAAGCTTCCTTAGCATTAGGTACTGGAGAAATTTATGTGAATGAATTGGCTGGTGCCTATGCAAGTTTTGTAAATAATGGGCAGGCAGTATCGCCCTATTTGATAAAAAGCATTTCAAATCAAAAAGATTCGATTTTGGCCAGTTTTGAGCCAAAAAGAGCAAAAACAAGTGCTTTTTCTAAAAAAACTGGTCAAATAATGCTCGAAATGATGAAATCGACCATTAATCATGGCACAGCTTCACGAATTCGTTCAACTTATAAACTGACTAATGACATTGCAGGAAAGACGGGGACCACACAGAATAATAAGGATGCTTGGTTCGTAGCTTTGACCCCTAAACTGGTACATGTTACTTGGGTGGGACTAGATCGTCATGAAATCGGTTTTCTCACTACAAATATGGGACAAGGGGCAAGTGCCGCATTGCCCATGTTTGCACTACTTATGCAGAAAATGAACAAAGATGCCTCTTTCAATACGATTACAAAGGCGCGATTTCCAAAAACTGAAATTTCAATCTTAAAAGAACTCGATTGTGAACCAATTAAACGTGATGGGTTTTTCAAACGCATATTCAAGAATCCTAATAAAAAGAAAACAAAACGATTTAAAAATTAGAATTAACATTTATTTTCAACTAACAATAATGCCATCTTCAAATCAAAAATGTAGCAACCGTTGTAATTTAGGAATTATTTAAGTAATAAAATCTTAAATTTACAGCTAGTTAATTACATTCTAAATGACCAACCTCCTGTGTGTCTTAACACTGATATTATATACATTATCCTCTTTTTCCCAAGAACAAAACAAGAGTTTCACGGTCAGGTACCTTTCAAATTCAGAGAATATAATAAATCCTGATGGAGTATTGGATGAGGCCATTTGGGAAACAGCTGAGAGTGCACATGATTTTTGGGAATATTTTCCAATAGATTCAATCCAAGCACGACAGCAATCAGAAATTAAAATGCTATATGATGATAATTATCTCTATATCGGAATAATTGTAAAAGCGGCAGGTAGAAACTACAAAGTACAAACTTTAAAGCGCGATTTCACTGCGGGGGATAGTGATAATATCACCATGTTGTTCGATACTTTCAATGACGGAACAAATGCCTTTTTATTCGGTATCAATCCATTTGGCATTCAACGTGAAGGACTTGTTTCCGGAGGTGGAAATGATCTAAGGGGTTTCAGTATTTCATGGGATACCAAATGGAAAGGGGATTCTAAGATGTACGATGATTATTTTACTTCAGAACTAGTGATTCCCCTAACTGCCTTTAAATTCAAAGAAGGGGAAACCAAATGGAGATTCAATAGTTACCGTTTCGATACCCAGTCAAATGAGACCAGTACCTGGATGAAAATCCCACAAAATCAGAATGTTTTTGGTATGACCTACATGGGCGATATGATTTTTGAAAAACCATTAGGGAAATCCAGCACACCAATGGCCATTATACCTTACGTAAACGCAATTTCAGAAAAAGATTTTGAAACAAGTGATTCATTTGATAATGTTAAGTTTGGTGGCGATGCTAAAGTATCTATTGGCAATAGTATGAATCTAGACATTACTATCAATCCGGATTTTTCGCAAGTAGAAGTAGATAACCAAGTAACCAATCTTACTCGTTTTGAAATCTCTTTACCTGAAAAAAGACAGTTCTTTGTTGATAATAGCGACCTTTTTTCGAGTTTCGGAGACCTTAGGGATTCAAATCCGTTCTTTTCAAGACGAATAGGAATTGCCTTGGATTCTGCAGATAATTCAATAGAAAATAAGATTATCGGAGGTGTTCGTTTAAGTGGGAATTTGACAAAAAACCTAAGACTGGGATTGCTCAACATCCAGACTGAAGCTGATGAGGAAAATGAAATAGCTTCCAATAACAACATGATGTTCGCACTGCAACAAAAAGTCTTTACGCGATCAAATATCGGCATGTTCTTTATTAACAGACAATCCATTAAAGACTATGATTTCCTCGAGAAGGAAGATAAGTACAATAGGGTTTTTGGAGTTGATTATGATTTAATATCAAAAGACAATCTTTGGAATGGAAAATTTTTTGCCCATAAATCGTTCGCACCGGGACAAAGTGGAAAAGACGTTTCAGCGGGAGCTAATCTACAATTCAATTCGAGAAATTATAACATCTATACGAAATATGTATACATAGGTGAAGATTTTAGATCCGATTTGGGGTTTATAAGAAGAACCGATGTTGTGAAGAGCATTTTAGCTATTGAGCGTGTATTTTGGCCTAAGAGAGGCATTTTGAACAGTCATAGTTTTCAATTTTTTCCAGTTGTTTTATGGAGCCCAAGTATGAACTTCAAAAATACCGATTATACTCTCAGAAGTTCTTGGGAAGCAAGATTCAAGGATTTTTCGCGTGTCAGTGTTAATCTAAGTAATGAGTATACGTTTTTAATTGATGAATTTGAACCAACAGGAATAGATGGTGCAATAGCTTTACCCAGTGATACTGGATATTATTATAATAACATGGAGTTTGAGTATAGATCTGACCGAAGAAAAATATTCGCATACAGTCTAGAAACCTCTCTGGGTAGGTTTTTTAATGGCAAAAGATATTCTGCTGAGGGTATGATGACAGTTCGTTTTCAACCCAAGGTTTTTCTTTCCCTACTATTCGACTATAATAGGATAGAATTACCAGCACCATATTCCAGTGCAGATTTATGGTTAATAAGCCCAAAAATTGATATCACCTTTAATAAATCACTTTTTTGGTCCACTTTGGTGCAATACAGTACCCAACAAGATAATTTAGGATTCAATTCTAGATTACAATGGCGTTTTGCGCCCTTATCGGATTTGTATTTGGTGTACAATGACAATTATTTTGTGAATTCTTTTGCCCCTAGATATAGATCTATTAACCTTAAACTAACCTATTGGTTAAATCTGTAGTATGAATTACAAAATTTTGTGTTCTGATTTAGATGGTACTTTACTTTCTACTAAAAGTGATGTATCGGATTTTACAATTTCAGAAATAAACAGAATAAAGAAAACAACACGAATAATTCTTGTATCTGCCAGAATGCCAAAAGCTATGACCTATCTACAGGGAAGGCTGGGTATCGGAAATGAACCTATTATTTGTTATAATGGCGCTTTGATTATAGATAATAATGTAGAGTTATCAAGCACCACTATTGATTTACCATTAGTTGAAAATATCCAATATTTGGCCGAAGAACATTCTATTAAACTTGGGTTATATTCTAAGGATGAATGGTATGTCGAGGAATATTCAGAGCGTATCGGCAAAGAAATCAACTACACTCGGACCAAACCTGTTTTTAGGCGTACTATGGATACCTTAGCCGATTGGCATAAAAGAAATATCGGTGCCCATAAAATTATGCTAATGGGGACTATGAAATCGATTAATGAGGTACTTCCAAAACTTGAGGATAAATTCGGGTCCCTATTGAATATTTATCGTTCAAATGATACCTTGATCGAAATCACCCCTAAATCTGTTTCTAAACTTTCTGCTATAAAATCGCTCCTGGATAACGATACCACTTTAAACGATGTTATTGCTTTTGGGGATAATTACAATGATGCCGAAATGTTGCAACATGTACATTGCGGTGTTGCTGTTGCCAATGGAAGGGAAGAGGTCAAGACCATATCAAATCATATAACATTGAAAAATACCGATGATGGTGTGGCCCATTTTCTAAATCTACATTTTAATATTTGACTATATTTGGGACCAAGACCGTAAAGAATAATGAATCAACTTCCCCTCTCCGAGGATACCGTAATTTTTGGCCTATTATGCCTTTGTCTTGGTTTTGTCTTCTATACTTCGTCTATAAAGAAAGGTTTTTGGAAAAAATTCTACACCGTTATACCCACATTATTAATGTGTTACATGCTCCCTGCCGTTTTAACAAGTACAGGGGTGATTTCTGAGGAAAGTTCAAATTTATATTATATAGCAAGCCGGTATTTATTACCCGCTGCCTTGGTTTTAATGACCCTGAGTATTGATTTGAAGGCCATAATGAATCTAGGTTCCAAAGCACTGATCATGTTTTTAACTGGTACCGTAGGCATCATTATCGGAGGACCGATTGCTATTTTGATTGTGTCCATATTTTCTCCTGAAACTGTTGGCGGTGTTGGATTTGATGCTGTTTGGAGGGGTTTGACCACCATTGCAGGTAGTTGGATCGGTGGTGGTGCCAACCAGGCCGCCATGTTGGAGGTATTTCAATTCAACCCAAAGAAATTTGGGGATATGGTTTTGATTGATATAGTTGTCGCCAATATTTGGATGGCAATTATTTTATTGGGTATTGGCAAATCGGATAGTATTGATAAATGGTTCAAAGCTGATAATTCATCGATAGAGATCCTTAAAGCAAAAGTAACGGCACATACAGAAAAGATTACTAGAGTTACCACTTTGCACGACTATATCATAATGTTGTGTCTTGCTTTTTTTGCGGTGGGTCTTTCACACTATTTGGCCCATCATTTTGCGGGTTTTCTGGAAAATACTTTCGAGGTTATCAGAAACAAGGAGAAAGCACTTTCTTCCTTGGGATCTAAATTTTTATGGATGGTGGTCTTCGCAACGACCGCAGGTATACTGCTCTCTTTTACAAAAGCAAAAAATTATGAAGGCGCTGGAGCAAGTAAAATTGGAGGTGTGTTCATATACATTCTTGTAGCTACTATAGGTATGAAAATGGACCTTAGTAGATTCTTGGAAAACCCCGGATTGATTGTTGTTGGTATTATTTGGATTTCGATACATGCAGGTTTGCTTATACTGGTGGCCAAACTCATAAAAGCTCCATTTTTCTTCTTGGCAGTTGGTAGTCAGGCGAATGTAGGCGGGGCTGCTTCAGCTCCAATTATTGCAGCTGAATTTCATCCATCCTTAACATCGGTAGGGATACTTTTAGCCGTTCTTGGCTATGTTATAGGCACCGCTGGAGCTTACATTTGTGGTCTACTAATGGAAGTTGCCTCAAAAGTTTAGAATTAGCTAAAGTTTATTGATATTTGCGCCACAAAACTACCAGCATGAAACATATCTACTTTTTTGGCTTTTTGACCTTATTAATTTTTTCTTGTTCAGGGGACAACAGTAATACGATGACCGTTTCAGGTAAGGTGAAGGGGCTTAAAAAAGGTACCTTATATCTTCAAAGTATTCCTGATTCCATTTTGGTGACATTGGATTCTTTGGAAATTGAAGGTGATGGTAATTTCTCTTTTAAAACAGAATTGGAAAGTCCGGAGGTATTTTATTTATACCTCAACAAAAAGGATAATAATGATATGAATGATAGGATTACTTTTTTCGGGGAACCCGGAAACATAACCATTAATACCTCCTGGAATACTTTTGACAAAAATGCTAAAATAGAAGGTTCCGAAACCAACAAAAAATTGGAGGAATATAGAAAAACGATGTCACGATTCAATAAACGCAATATAGAAATAATGCAAGGCGCAATCAATCGGGAAAACCCCATGGATTCTTTACAATTAGACTCTATTCAAAAAATAAGTGATCAGAATATTCGAAGAGGATATGCTTATGCTCTTAACTTTGCCCTTAACAATAAAAATTCCTATATAGCACCGTATATTGCGCTCACCGAAGTTTCAGATGCCAATATTATATATTTGGACTCAATATACAATTCACTATCCCCGGAGGTAGCAAATTCCAAATACGGAAAAGCTTTAGATAATTTCTTGAAACTTAAAAAAACAAAGGAATAAAAAAACATCCGCCAGCTGGCGGATGTTTTTTTATTCTACAACTATATTGGGATTATCCCAATTTGTTCAGCTTCTCAACTAAACCAGTAGCTTTCTTTTCCAATTCCTCACGAACCTTGTTCAAGTGTACTTTTCTATTATCCACATCCTTTTGGTTCACTTTTGCAATCAACTCATCAAATGTTTCGATTGCGGAATCGATTATTTTTGCACCTTCCGCAGTATCATGTTTGTTATTGGCAGCATCTATTATATAGACCGCTTCGATAATATCACCTAAAACAAAATTTATATCTTTCTTTAAATCCCTTATACTTGCCATTATTGAAATATTTTTTGCAAAAGTAATGTTTTTCATTTCCTTACCTCCAAGGAAACCATATATTTTTATCCTAAACCGTAACTTCCAATAGTTTTGCTTCTGAAGTGTTTATGCTAATTGTTCGGGAATTTGCAGGTACCAACACTGTTTCGCCTTTTTGAATAAGGACAGAACCTGATTTGGTGCTGATTTTTGCAGAACCACCAACACACATATAAATGGTGAAAGAGTCCCTTTGCCGCACATCCTGTACCAAATCATGGGTAAGATGAATAAAATTGGTCTTGAAATAAGGACAGTCAACCATCTTATTTACAGAATTTTCATTTTTAGTGTATCCTACCCTAAAATCATCCTTTTTATTATAATCCATTGCATCCAAGGCCATTTCTGTATGGAGTTCCCTTAGATTCCCGTTTTTATCCCTTCGGTTAAAATCAAAGACCCGATAGGTAACATCGGATGTTTGTTGTATTTCAGCTAACAATACCCCAGCTCCTATGGCATGGATTTTTCCTGTATTTATAAAAAATGTATCCCCTTCTTTTACCGGTTCATAATTCAACAAATCCAATAAGGTATCATTCTCCAAACTTGCGGAATATTCATTCTTGGTTACATCCTTATTAAAGCCAACAATTAAATTCGCTCCTTCATCCGCATCCATAACATACCACATTTCAGTTTTACCAAAAGAATTATGTCTCTTTTTAGCCAATTCATCGTTCGGATGCAATTGAATTGATAAATCTTGCTTGGCATCTATGAACTTAATAAGAATTGGAAAGTCTTTCCCAAACCGCTCAACCACGCTTTTGCCCAATAATTCCTCAGCTTTATTATCAATTATCCATTGCAATGAAGTCCCTGATAGCTCTCCATTGGTTACCACCGAAATATCGCCATCAACCGCCGAAAGCTCCCAGCTCTCACCAGTAATATCGTTCTCTATGGGTTTGCCCAAGACATCTTTTAATTTTGTGCCGCCCCATAGGCGTTCTTTTAAAATTGGTTGGAATTTTAAAGGGTATAAATTCATATTCATACTTGTAATAATATAAATGATTATTTAGGTTTGAATAGTTTGATTTAACCCAAATACGTAACAAAATTTCTTGGAGTTTCATAGAGAACAACTTCCAACTCATTGGAAGCATCAATATGAGGGCGTAATTTATTCCAAATAACCACGGCAATATTTTCAGCCGTTGGGTTCAAATCTTTGAATTCCGGGACTTCAACATTAAGGTTCTTATGATCCAATACGTCTTCAATCTTATTTTTAATAAGGTCTTTCAATACCTTCATGTCCATTACAAAACCAGTTTCTTTATCAATTTCACCTGTTACGCTAACTACTAAATCGTAATTATGCCCATGAAAATTCGGATTATTGCATTTGCCAAAAACCATATTATTCTTATCATCATCCCAATCGGCCCGATATAATCGATGTGCGGAATTAAAATGTGCCTTTCTGCTTACCTTAACTTTCATTTGAATTATTTTGGGTTATATGGTCATAGAACTTATCAAAAATAATCTTGAACCACACTGTATATTTATCCGGATTTTGAACAATGTCTTTCTTGATATCAGATGGTTTCATCCATTTGTAATCGGCAACTTCCACTGTATTAATATTAGGATGGCCGTTGTAGTCCCCGATCATTACATGATCTAGCTCATGTTCTGTAAGTCCGTTTTCAAACGGTGCCTTGTATATAAATGAAAATAGTTCTTTTAGCTCGGTAACAAAGCCCATTTCTTCCTCCAATCTTCTTTTACCAGCCTGGATATTGGATTCACCTACTCGTTGGTGGCTACAACAAGTATTGGTCCATAGTAAAGGTGAATGGTATTTATGCGGTGCCCTTTGTTGAAGCATGGTCTCACCTTTATCATTCATTACAAAAACCGAAAATGCCCTATGCAGTTGGGCCTTTTTATGGGCTTCCATTTTGGGCATGGTTCCAATTTGTTCATCTTGGTTATTTACCAGGATTACTTCTTCTTCCTTCATTTTGTAAAAATAAGGCCTTTACCTAACTTTTAAGTTAAGCCTATTATAAAATATTTTGATGAAGGAATTGTAATTCTAAAAGAACCTCGGGGATTTGAGATATCCTTTGGTTTTTATGAAATCATATCTTAAAATAACTTCAAAAGAACCATCGTTGAAAGCTGCATTACCTAATTCAGTGGTCTCTTTATCATAGGCCATCCCTATCATGAAAGATTCATTGATCTGAAAACCGACCAAGCCACTCAATGCAGCATCCCATCTATAGGCGGCTCCAAGAATAAATCTGTCGTTTAGCATAAAATTGGCTGATAAATCAATTTGTAAAGGAGCTCCTTGTACTAATTTCGCGAGTACAGTTGGTTTAAACTTTAATAAAGGGTTTAATTCAAATACATAACCTGTGATTAAATAAAAATTCATTTGTTCCTGTGCTGTTGACAACGAAGATTCCTCAAAATGGGATGTTTGCAAGAACCTTGGTACAGAGAGACCTGCATAAAAATTATTTGTATGATAATAAACACCACCACCAAAATTGGGTGAAAATTTATTGTCTATATCCTGTTCCAAAGTTTGATCTGGTGCGTACTGATTTAATTCTGAAAAACGTATATCCAATAAATGTGCACTTGCTTTTAATCCAAAACTTAATTTACCCTCATCAGAAGTTTTTACAGTATAAGAAAAGTCGATATCGAAATAGGTTTCGGAAGTGGGCCCTATTTCATCGTTAACAATTGACATTCCCAGTCCTACCCCATTCTGTCCTACAGGTGAATGGATGTTCAATGTCTGTGTTTTGGGTGCCCCATCCAATCCGATCCACTGAGATCGGTGAAGGGCGGCAATACTTATATTTCCTCTTGACCCTGTATACCCTGGATTCACACTTACAGTATTATACATATACTGTGTGTATTGGGCATCTTGTTGCGCTGATAAGCCACTTGTATAAAATAAGACAACCAAACTAACGATTGTAGTAAACCTTTTAATCGGTACTAAATTTAAAATATTAGCTGTCATGGTTATCTATTTATGTATATATATCCTGTAATTGATTTTGTCTTACCTGTTGTAACCTCATAGTCCAAAATATAAAAGTAAGTACCTACAGGTAGTTTATTATCGGTGTTAATCGTAACCCTACCTTCAGAAGTTCCGTCAAAGACATTTCCTTCAGTATTATATGCTTTGGTACTATAAACCAACACACCCCATCTATTATATATTCTTAATGTGTTATTCGGATTATCATCAAGTCCGCTAATGGTCAAGACATCATGTACCCCATCCCCATTGGGAGTAATAACATTGAAAACTTCAACATCATCATAGATAATATTTGGTTGCAAATAATCAGGTGTACCATTGCCATCGGAGTCATCATTTGCATAGTTCCCATCCCCATTTAAATCTTCATCAATCGTAGCAATGCTATCATCATCATCGTCCGTATCCCTATAATCAGATTCGTTATCCCCATCAGTGTTTGGCAAATTGTCAAAAGGATCATCAATTTCATCATTTACGTCAGCATCAATTGCTGTATAACCCTCAAATCCATCATCCAAACCATCATCATCTTTGTCTGATCCAATAAGCCCAGCATCTGCTATTCCATCATGATTGAAATCATTGCCTTCTATATTGTCAGGTACGTTATCATTATCACTGTCTTCATCCAAATAATCGGGCAAGCTGTCGCCGTCCGTATCAATCGGGAACAGACCTAAGTTGCCGTTATTCTCATATATATCGTCAAGACCATTACCGTTGGTATCCTGGCCACTTGGAGCAAGATAATCGACTGTGGTCTGTGCTTCGACATTATCAGGAATACCGTCATCATCACTATCAATATCCAAATAATCAGCATACCCATCCCCATCGGAATCTGTTGGATTAGTGGAGGGATCACCATCACCATCAAGGTTCAAATCCTCAAAACTATCAACGATACCATCATTATCGGTATCAAGATCGGCACCCAATGGATTCACCACGACCGTAATCGTCGCTGTACTGCAGTTAGACAAATTATCACAAATAGTATAAGTAAAAATGTCAGTGCCAATAAATCCTGGGTTAGGGGTGTACGTTATATTATCATCAGTTCTAGAAGCCGGTGTCCCATTATCATTAATTGTTACTATGCCATCAGATGGAATCGAATTTGTTATCGTTGTGAGTGAAGAATAATCATTATCGTTGTTTAAAATATAAATATTGACAGGTACATTTTCATCCGTAGCAACTGAATCATCAATGGCGTCTATAATTGGCAATACGTCTATAGTAACCGTAGCCGTACTACAATCCCCAGAAGAATTACAAACCGTGTAATCAAATGAATCAGGACCATTATAATTAGGATTTGGAGTATAAATAACTACATCGTCTGTTGGATTATTTGGAGTTCCATTTTCATTTATAGTTATTATCCCATTCGTTGGATTGGTTGTTGTCAAAGTCCCAGTCGTAGGTAAATCCGAATCATTCGCATAAATATCAACTATCACCGGCACATCCTCATCGGTTGTAACAATATCATCAACCAAGGTTGCCGACTGATCAATACAAACCACCGTAAAATTGGGTAAAATAAAATCGTTCCCTGCTTTGGTGACCGTTGCCGTATATTTTTCAACACTAAGTGAAGAGGTTACCACCGGTCGCGTTTGGATACCACCAAGAGGCGGATTCCAGCTTACCGTGGCACCAGATGCAACATTGGATGTAATATCGAGAGTAACCTCATTATCAGGTGAATTGCAATTGGTTACAATAAAGTAACCTGTGGCATTAGAACCGCAAAGCGTACCATCATAGGTTGCGAAATAAATCCCTGGTACAGAAACTTCATAAAAGAAATCGGTTCCTAAAACCGTTGCAGTATCCGAAGCCTCATACCACTTATAATTATTCTCATCGGTACTATTAGGTGCCTGCAATAAAAACTGTGCATTGGATGCAGTAATCCCCAACAATGTAAAAACAAAGCTGAGGAATAGGGTTTTATATGTAGGGCGAAATCTCAAATTGATTTGGGCTGTTTTTTTTGCTTAATTATTTTACTACGAAAACAACATTGATCAGGGAGTTGTAGTCAGCTGGTTGATTAAATACCTCGTATGATAGATTACCATTGTCATCTATTGACATATTTAGAACCGTAGTACCATTACCAAATACACTTGTATCTGCATATGTAACATAATAGTATAACTCCGTTCTGCCATATGTAGGTAATGCAGCGGGAGCACTTGTACTTCCAACTGTAGGTGATCCATACTGATCAATATATTCTTGATATAAATCTATTGTGAACGTACCATTGGTTGATGCATCAATTGCAATTGAAGGTGGATAAAAAATTCGGGCCGCTTTTGATGTAATAGGCGCAATCGCGTTAATAACTTCTTGCACAGTAGTTTCTTCTACATATCCCTGGGCTACACTTTTTTCCGCATCATCTACATCAATTGCAGTTCGTAAAAGCACTTCGTCATCATATTGGTCGTCCGTTCCTAAATCCGCCAATGGAATAGTCACCGTATTGGTATCGCTATCGGTAAGAATAAGGTTCGTACCGTCCTCCGTCAAACTGGTATTCGTAGTGTTGGTGTCTACACCCAAAGCACTGATGTCCACACTCTGGTTGCCACCTGCATCGGTGACCGTCAAGTTCGTGCCATCAAAACTTACTGCCGTGTTATATTCGTTCGTTGGGTCTGCATCCGCATCGTCCGAATTGATGGTCACTGAACCACCGTCGACCAAACTGATTATCTTTCCGGTGCCATCTATCGATAGATCCTGGGTATCCGTTCCCAAACTTGTTAAGGGGACGTCAAAATCTCCACCACCATCAGTCAAACGTAGGTTTGGTCCCACTACCGAAAATGCTGTATTATACTCATTTCCAATCACCGAATCAGCATCATCTACATTAACTGTCACAGAACCGCCATCTACCAAGGAGATAGTCGTTCCCGCTACGTCGATAGATAGATCCTGGGTATCGGTCCCGATATCCGCCAATGGAATAGTCACCGTATTGGTATCGCTATCGGTAAGAATAAGGTTCGTGCCGTCCTCCGTCAAACTGGTATTCGTAGTGTTGGTGTCTACACCCAAAGCACTGATGTCCACACTCTGGTTGCCACCTGCATCGGTGACCGTCAAGTTCGTGCCATCAAAACTTACTGCCGTGTTATATTCGTTCGTTGGGTCTGCATCCGCATCGTCCGCATTAATGGTCACTGAACCACCATCGACCAAACTGATTATCTTTCCGGTGCCATCTATCGATAGATCCTGGGTATCCGTATCCGTATAGCCCGAAAGGTCTATAGGGGTCGCAGATCCGTTGTTCGTTATAGTAAGAATGTCGCCCGTCAAGTCCAAATCCTGTATCTCGTTGGTCGGATTCGCATCCGCATCATCGGCATTGATGGTCACTGAACCACCGTCGACCAAACTGATTATCTTTCCGGTGCCATCTATCGATAGATCCTGGGTGTCGGTTCCCAAACTTGTTAAGGGGACGTCAAAATCTCCACCACCATCAGTCAAACGTAGGTTTGGTCCCACTACCGAAAATGCTGTATTATACTCATTTCCAATCACCGAATCAGCATCATCTACATTAACTGTCACAGAACCGCCATCTACCAAGGAGATAGTCGTTCCCGCTACGTCGATAGATAGATCCTGGGTATCGGTCCCGATATCCGCCAATGGAATAGTCACCGTATTGGTATCGCTATCGGTAAGAATAAGGTTCGTGCCGTCCTCCGTCAAACTGGTATTCGTAGTGTTGGTGTCTACACCCAAAGCACTGATGTCCACACTCTGGTTGCCACCTGCATCGGTGACCGTCAAGTTCGTGCCATCAAAACCTATTCCTGTATTGTATTCGTTCGTTGGGTCCGCATCCGCATCGTCCGAATTGATGGTCACTGAACCACCATCGACCAAACTGATTATCTTTCCGGTGCCATCTATCGATAGATCCTGGGTATCCGTGTCAAGGGCACTGATGTCCACACTCTGGTTGCCACCTGCATCGGTGACCGTCAAGTTCGTGCCATCAAAACTTACTGCCGTGTTATATTCGTTCGTTGGGTCTGCATCCGCATCGTCCGAATTGATGGTCACTGAACCACCGTCGACCAAACTGATTATCTTTCCGGTGCCATCTATCGATAGATCCTGGGTGTCGGTTCCCAAACTTGTTAAGGGGACGTCAAAATCTCCACCACCATCAGTCAAACGTAGGTTTGGTCCCACTACCGAAAATGCTGTATTATACTCATTTCCAATCACCGCATCAGCATCATCTACATTCACTGTCACAGAACCGCCATCTACCAAGGAGATAGTCGTTCCCGCTACGTCGATAGATAGATCCTGGGTATCGGTCCCGATATCCGCCAATGGAATAGTCACCGTATTGGTATCGCTATCGGTAAGAATAAGGTTCGTGCCGTCCTCCGTCAAGCTGGTATTCGTAGTGTTGGTGTCTACACCCAAAGCACTGATGTCCACACTCTGGTTGCCACCTGCATCGGTGACCGTCAAGTTCGTGCCATCAAAACCTACTGCCGTGTTGTATTCGTTCGTTGGGTCCGCATCCGCATCGTCCGAATTAATGGTCACTGAACCACCATCGACCAAACTGATTATCTTTCCGGTGCCATCTATCGATAGATCCTGGGTATCCGTGTTAAGGGCACTGCCATTTACCAAAACCCAGTCCGTTCCATTCCATTGCATAATCTGGCCTACCGCCGTACCATCAGCTACATTTTCCAATTGTACCGCATTATCCGATAATTCCGCATTGGTTATTCCGTCTGCAGCTATATCTAAAGTAAAAGGACTTACTGTTGTACCTGCTCCGGAACGTACTAAGGTTCCGTCCGTACCATTTACTATTTCATTTCCAATTACACCATCATTCTCAGTAACGGTTACTGAACCTAAGTCCACCAAGGTCCAATCCGATCCGTCCCATTGAATGACCTGACCATTTGCGGTACCATTGGCTATATTTTCCAGCTGTACCGCGTCATCCGCAATCTCAGCGTTGGTAATTCCATCTGCAGCTACATCTAAGGTATAAGGATCAGCATTTGTTCCACTTCCTGAGCGTGTCAAAGTAGCGTCTGTCCCATTAACAACCTCATTGCCGATTACCGCATCAGCATCATCTACATTCACTGTCACAGAACCGCCATCGACCAAGGAAATAGTCGTTCCCGCTACGTCGATAGAAAGATCCTGGGTATCGGTCCCGATATCCGCCAATGGAATAGTCACCGTATTGGTATCGCTATCGGTAAGAATAAGGTTCGTACCGTCCTCCGTCAAACTGGTATTCGTAGTGTTGGTGTCTACACCCAAAGCACTTATGTCCACACTCTGGTTGCCACCTGCATCGGTGACCGTCAAGTTCGTGCCATCAAAACCTATTCCTGTATTGTATTCGTTCGTTGGGTCCGCATCCGCATCGTCCGAATTGATGGTCACTGAACCACCGTCGACCAAACTGATTATCTTTCCGGTGCCATCTATCGATAGATCCTGGGTATCCGTATCCGTATAGCCCGAAAGGTCTATAGGGGTCGCAGATCCGTTGTTCGTTATAGTAAGAATGTCGCCCGTCAAGTCCAAATCCTGTATCTCGTTGGTCGGATTCGCATCCGCATCATCGGCATTGATGGTCACTGAACCACCATCGACCAAACTGATTATCTTTCCGGTACCATCTATCGATAGATCCTGGGTGTCGGTCCCGATATCCGCCAATGGAATAGTCACCGTATTGGTATCGCTATCGGTAAGAATAAGGTTCGTACCGTCCTCCGTCAAACTGGTATTCGTAGTGTTGGTGTCTACACCCAAAGCACTGATGTCCACACTCTGGTTGCCACCTGCATCGGTGACCGTCAAGTTCGTGCCATCAAAACCTATTCCTGTATTGTATTCGTTCGTTGGGTCCGCATCCGCATCGTCCGCATTGATGGTCACTGAACCACCGTCGACCAAACTGATTATCTTTCCGGTGCCATCTATCGATAGATCCTGGGTATCCGTATCCGTATAGCCCGAAAGGTCTATAGGGGTCGCAGATCCGTTGTTCGTTATAGTAAGAATGTCGCCCGTCAAGTCCAAATCCTGTATCTCGTTGGTCGGATTCGCATCCGCATCATCGGCATTGATGGTCACTGAACCACCATCGACCAAACTGATTATCTTTCCGGTGCCATCTATCGATAGATCCTGGGTGTCGGTGTCAAGGGCACTGATGTCCACACTCTGGTTGCCACCTGCATCGGTGACCGTCAAGTTCGTGCCATCAAAACTTACTGCCGTGTTATATTCGTTCGTTGGGTCTGCATCCGCATCGTCAGGGTTGATAGTGACATTGCCACCATCTACCAAGGAGATAGTCGTTCCCGCTACGTCGATAGATAGATCCTGGGTATCGGTCCCGATATCCGCCAATGGAATAGTCACCGTATTGGTATCGCTATCGGTAAGAATAAGGTTCGTGCCGTCCTCCGTCAAACTGGTATTCGTAGTGTTGGTGTCTACACCCAAAGCACTGATGTCCACACTCTGGTTGCCACCTGCATCGGTGACCGTCAAGTTCGTGCCATCAAAACCTATTCCTGTATTGTATTCGTTCGTTGGGTCCGCATCCGCATCGTCCGAATTGATGGTCACTGAACCACCATCGACCAAACTGATTATCTTTCCGGTGCCATCTATCGATAGATCCTGGGTATCCGTGTCAAGGGCACTGATGTCCACACTCTGGTTGCCACCTGCATCGGTGACCGTCAAGTTCGTGCCATCAAAACTTACTGCCGTGTTATATTCGTTGGTAGGGTCACCATCTAAATCTGGAGAGGCATTACCACCCACTGCATTCCATATTGCACCATCGTAAACGTATAATTGTCCGGCTACGTCGTCCACATATGTCACACCACTATTGCTAGGAGTAACTGCTGGTGCACCAGAACCTATTAATGTTAGCTCGTTTGTGACATCGGAATCGGCATCTCTTATATCAATAGTAGTATTATTACCATCAGTAATTTGTATTTCAACACTCTCGTTAGCCGTTACAATACTATTGCTCAAGTCTTGGTCATCCGTATCAAGGGCACTGATGTCAACACTCTGGTTGCCACCTGCATCGGTGACCATCAAGTTCGTGCCATCAAAACTTACTGCCGTGTTATATTCGTTCGTTGGGTCCGCATCCGCATCGTCAGGGTTGATAGTGACATTGCCACCATCTACCAAGGAGATAGTCGTTCCCGCTAGGTCGATAGAAAGATCCTGGGTATCGGTCCCGATATCCGCCAATGGAATAGTCACCGTATTGGTATCGCTATCGGTAAGAATAAGGTTCGTGCCGTCCTCAGTCAAGCTGGTATTCGTAGTGTTGGTGTCAAGGACACTAATGTCCACACTCTGGTTGCCACCTGCATCGGTGACCGTCAAGTTCGTGCCATCAAAGCTTACCCCTGTGTTATATTCGTTCGTTGGGTCTGCATCCGCATCGTCAGGGTTGATAGTGACATTGCCACCATCGACCAAGGAGATAGTCGTTCCCGCTCCGTCGATAGACAGATCCTGGGTATCGGTACTTACTGCAGATATATCAATAGTCTGGTTTCCACCACCATCTGTTATTGTCAAATTGGTTCCATCAAAACCTATTCCTGTATTGTATTCATTTGTTGGGTCCGCATCCGCATCGTCCGAGTTGATGGTCACTGAACCACCGTCGACCAAACTGATTATCTTTCCGGTTCCATCTATCGATAGGTCCTGGGTGTCAGTATCCGTATAGCCCGAAAGGTCTATAGGGGTCGCAGATCCGTTGTTCGTTATCGTAAGGATGTCGCCGGTCAAGTCCAAATCTTGTATCTCATTTGTCGGGTCAGGATCAAGATCCGGACTTGCACTGCCACCTACCTGTTGCCAGGCCGCACCATCATATACATACAATTGTCCTGCAACATTATCAACGTATGTAACTCCTGCGTTACTCGGAGTTACCGCTGGAGCACCTGCACCGATTAAAGTAAGTTCGTTTGTAAGGTCTTCATCTGGATCAGTTGAATTTACTGTATAATTCCCGTTGCCATCATCGGTAACGGTAATAGCACCAGTTCCAGCAATAACTGTCTCAACCAAGGAGGATAGGTCTACATCTTCAGAAGTTCCATTCTCAATTCCTATCGTAAGATCAGTACCGGTAAGGACAGACCCACTTATATTTTGGTCATCAGTACTTCCGGTGTTTAATTCATCAATCGCTTCCTGTACAGTCGTTGCTGTTAGCAAGGAGGTTGTATTGTCATATGGATTCGAACTCGCGTTCGTATCTATTGTCTCATTAGAACCATCATTATTTGTAAATACATAGGTCCCATCAAAATTATCAATGATATCAGATTTATTAATAGTTTGAGCAACCCCATCCTCATTTGTATAAGTGAATGTTCCATTGGCATTATCCACTAATGAGGTCAACGTCTCGGTAAAAATTGTTACTGCTCCATTTTCAGCAGTATAAGTAAAGCTACCATCACCATTATCTACCAAAGTAGAGATAGAGGTATCGCTGATTGTGGTCGTATTACCTGCAGCATCCGTGAACTCGTAGGTACCATCACCATTATCGACTAAGGCCACGGTGCCCGCAGCAGCATTGATCTCATCGATGGCAGCCTGTACATTCGTTGCTGTTAACAAGGAAGTCGTATTGTCATATGGATTCGAACTTGCGTTCGTATCTATGTTCTGGGTCGCTCCAGTTTCATCCGTATACGTATATACACCATTTACCGGTGCGGATAACGTGGATATCGAGGTATCGCTAATCGTGGTCGTATTGCCCGCAGCATCCGTGAACTCGTAGGTACCATCAAGATTGTCGACTAAGGCCACGGTGCCCGCAGCAGCATTGATCTCATCGATCGCATCCTGTACATTCGTCGCAGTCAACAAGGAAGTTGTATTGTCATAAGGGTTCGAACTTGCGTTGGTATCTATCGTCTGTGTCGCTCCCGATTCATCGGTATACGTGTATACACCATTTACCGGTGCTGATAACGTGGAAATCGAAGTGTCCGAAATAGTGGTTGTATTGCCCGCAGCATCCGTGAACTCATAGGTACCATCACGATTATCGACCAAGGCCACGGTGCCCGCAGCAGCATTGATCTCATCGATCGCAGCCTGTACATTCGTTGCTGTTAACAAGGAGGTTGTATTGTCATATGGATTCGAACTTGCGTTCGTATCTATGGTCTGGATCGCTCCAGATTCATCCGTATAGGTGTATACACCATTTCCGGTGTCTGATAAGGTCGAAACCGACGTATCGCTGATATGGTGGTATTGCCCCAGCATCCGTGAACTCATAGGTGCCATCAAGATTATCGACTAAGGCCACTGTGCCCGCAGCAGCATTGATCTCATCGATCGCATCCTGTACATTCGTCGCAGTCAACAAGGAAGTCGTATTGTCATAAGGGTTCGAACTTGCGTTCGTATCAATGTTCTGGATCGCCCCCGTCTCATCGGTATACGTATAGGTGCCATCTCCATTGTCCGCCAAGGTCGAAACCGAGGTGTCGGATATAATGGTCACCGCCCCACTTGCATCCGTGAAGTCATAGGTGCCATCACCATTGTCCACAAGGGCAACAGTACCCGCAGCGGCATTGATCTCATCGATCGCAGCCTGAACATTCGTCGCAGTCAACAAGGAAGTTGTATTGTCATATGGATTCGAACTTGCGTTCGTATCAATGTTCTGGATCGCCCCCGTCTCATCGGTATAAGTATAGGTGCCATCTCCATTGTCCGCCAAGGTCGAAACCGAGGTGTCGGATATAGTGGTCACCGCCCCACTTGCATCCGTGAAGTCATAGGTGCCGTCACGATTGTCCACTAGGGCCACTGTGCCCGCAGCTGCATTGATCTCATCGATCGCATCCTGAACATTCGTCGCAGTTAACAAGGAAGTTGTATTGTCATAGGGATTCGAACTTGCGTTCGTATCAATGTTCTGGATCGCCCCCGTCTCATCGGTATAAGTATAGGTACCATCTCCATTGTCCGCCAAGGTCGAAACCGAGGTGTCGGATATAATGGTCACCGCCCCACTTGCATCCGTGAATTCATAGGTGCCGTCACCATTGTCCACTAGGGCCACTGTGCCCGCAGCTGCATTGATCTCATCGATCGCATCCTGTACATTCGTTGCAGTCAACAAGGAAGTTGTATTGTCATAGGGATTCGAACTTGCGTTCGTATCTATGTTCTGGGTCGCCCCTGTCTCATCGGTATACGTATAGGTACCATCTCCATTGTCCGCCAAGGTCGAAACCGAGGTGTCGGATATAATGGTCACCGCCCCACTTGCATCCGTGAATTCATAGGTACCGTCACCATTGTCCACTAGGGCCACAGTACCCGCAGCTGCATTGATCTCATCGATCGCATCCTGTACATTCGTTGCAGTCAACAAGGAAGTTGTATTGTCATAGGGATTCGAACTAGCGTTCGTATCTATGCTCTGGGTCGCCCCTGTCTCATCGGTATAAGTATAAGTACCATCTCAGATTGTCTACCAGGGTAGAAATCGAGGTATCCGTTATAGTCGTTGTACCACCGGCGGCATCCGTGAATTCATAGGTACCGTCAAGATTGTCCACTAGGGCCACTGTGCCCGCAGCTGCATTGATCTCATCGATTGCCGCCTGTACATCCGTCGCCGTTAACAACGATGTTGTATTGTCGTAATTTACTTGATTCGCATCCTGATCGTCTGTACCTACAAAAATAACTGGAACGCCATTACCATTATCAAAGGTAAAGGTGCCGTCCAGGTTATCTGTAAGGTCTGCTTTGTTTATCGTCTGTGGTGTCCCATCCTCATTGAAATAAGTAACGGTTCCGTCATTGTTGTCCACCAGATTGGTGACCGTCTCCGTGATTGCGGCCAAATCGGCTATCGCCTCTTGAACAGTAGTTTCATTGTTTCCATCTCCATCCACATCCAAAGGTCCGTTCAAGTTTACTTCCGTAGCATCCTGGTCGTCGGTACCTACAAAAATAATAGGTACACCATTACCATTATCAAAGGTAAAGGTGCCGTCCAGGTTATCTGTAAGGTCTGCTTTGTTTATCGTCTGTGTTGTCCCATCCTCATTAGTATAGATTATAGTCCCGTCATTGTTGTCCACCAGATTGGTGACTGTCTCCGTGATTGCCGCTAAATCGGCTATCGCCTCTTGAACAGTACTTTCATTGTTTCCGTCGCCATCCACATCCAAAGGTCCGTTCAAATTTACTTCCGTAGCATCCTGGTCGTCAGTTCCAGCATTGCTTAATGAAGATAAATCTACGGTTACAGAATTACCATCCTCGATATCCAATGATAACACATTGGTACCTGAATTAAAACTAAAGTTTTGAAGTTGTTGATCATCCGTAGCTGTTAACTCCCAAGTATCCCCATCCCAAAAGTAAATGTTGCCGGTGTTGGTGTTAACATAAATGTCCCCAATATCCGCACCTGCAGGAGTAATCATCCCTGGGGCTGTTACAGCAGTTCCACTTAGGACCTCACAGTTACATTGATCCTCTAAATTCACGGTGGTTTGCGAAAAGGCAAATCCCGATATTAAGAGAAAAACAATTATTAAAATCTTTTTATTCATGACGAATTCTTTACTTTAAAATCTTTTATAGTTTCGAGCTTTTTAAGCTTCGATAATTTTCCTTTGTTTTAATTTGGCACATAACCCAAAATCTAAGTGCCGCCTTATCCTTGGAATAACCCCCCTAAATGTGACTTTGGATTTTGTCTTTATTTGGAATAAAATAAAGAGATGGAATAAACGTGATTGGATCTAATGAACGAACTTGTTTTCGCTCTATATAATCAACTTTTAAACTGGTCAAGTTATTCATAGTTTGGGGTTATTTTTTTTGATCCGATATTCATACTTGATCGAAACATATAATTACACTTTACAAAATTAAACGTATACCTACCACTGGAAAATAAATGTTGTGTATGTGTTAAATAGTATTGTATACCTCCAAAAAAATGAGGTTTTCATATGTGATTATTCATTTTTTCTCCATGTTTCGTTCGTCGATTGTCCTAATTATAGCAACACTTACCGAAAGTTGATTCGTAAGAAAAATCATCAAAATCAGAACAGATCAACCAAATATTTTCTTTAATTTTTATTTATTCTATAAGTGATTCTTCTGTTCGTAATTACAGAATTAACACGCACAATTAATGTGCTTGAATTTGATGTTTCTGTGGTACATATATACATGGTATTGGATACCACAACACGGTATCGATTTCCATCATCCGAGGTTGTTGCATTGGTAATAGTTAAAATGCTAGTTGTAGTGCCACTATGAATGCCAGAATCCGTTAAATCGACCCAAGTAGAACCATTGTATAGCTGCCATTGATAGTTATCCGTATTAGAGGCTATAACCTCTATTGTTGTGTTACAACCAGGGCAAACATTGGTATCAGGGGGTTGTGTGGTAATAATCGGTGCCAAACCGGCTTCCTGATGGTCAAAGGTGCTGTCTGAGTCTATATCGGCAGGAGCGGGATAAGTAGCTGTGGTAACCCGACCAAAACTATCTGTCGCTGGAGGATTACCTGTTGTATAATATTCATTATCCCCTCCATCGGCATTGGCATCGTTATAGGCCTCGTTGGCATCACTACAACCATCATCATCGCTATCGGTATCCAAAAAATCGGGTGGGTCGGTGCCGTCGGTATCTGTAATTGAGTAGCTAATGGTGCCACTTTCTGGCGTAGTTTCCACGATATCTGCCAAGCCGTTGAGTCCATAAGTACTTGTTACAACCCCGTTACTATGAGCTTGGTTATGACCAGCTTCGACTGCATCAAAGATACCGTCATTATCTGCGTCAAGATCAATATGATTGGCTATACCATCCGAGTCATTATCAATACCATAAGTTTCTGGATTAACAAAATTGTTCACGCAATTAAATTCTATACTATGCTGCCTACCCGTAGCAGATGCTCCAGCAACCCTAGCTACAGCCCCAACCCTAAGCGACATTTCGGATTTTGAATTATAGTTAACACTTAAATTTACTTCAGGATCAATATTACTCGAACCAGAATGATCAACCATGCCTGCAGTTGCAAGCACCCAAGATCCGTCATTTGTAATTGTTAGTTCGGTAGGATTGTCAATTGTATAGGATGATGGGTTGTCCACCCAATTTTCCTCTCCGTAATTTGCACCGCCATCAATATCATTAAAATTCATAAAGAATTTAGGAATAACAACAGGAGTAGATCCGCCTGAAGTAACAAATTGAATATTATATTCTACATAGGCTTGGTCACCGATATTGGGTAAGTTAAACCCTGTTTGTGGTTTAAAGCTAGGTGCATCAGCTGCATTATTGTCCACACTATACACGGTTGCATTAAAAACCTGGACAATGGTCACCAAGGCATCTGTACCAGTGGTTACATTCGCAATACGGTATACCGCACCTTGTGTTTTATCAACACCTGACATCAAAGATGGCGCAGAACTGAAATCCATTGAAGTTTCTCCACCACATGCAGGTTGATTATTATTGAGGATTGTACCTATCTCATCAGTATCTGGAATACCATCATTATCATCATCAAGGTCTGTACGATCTGGAATAGTGTCATTGTCAGAATCCCCATAAATGGTAATATATATTGTTGCCGTACTTTCTTCCGCGGTAAAAGTACAATCAGCATTGTCCCTCATGGTATAGTTAAACTGATCTCCACCAGAAAATCCAGGATTAGGGGTATAGGTAACTGTGCCATCCACATTTAAGACTGCGGTCCCATTTGAGGCAGAGGTAATTGATACCACCTCGATCGGTTCCCCTTCCGGATCCGAATCTGCTCCACCCCCATTATCGACTAATGGATCAAAGGTTACCGGACTATCTTCAACCGTTGTTATATAATCATTGTATGCCGTTGGGGGTTGATTGGCGGAATCCGGAAATAAATCAATCAGGTTTATACCTCCACTAAAATAATCGAAAGGTCTTAGTTGTTTTCGGACTACTACCCTGCCCGAAGACGTTCTAGGAAAGGCAACTTCCACTACAATTGGAACAAATGGTCCACTTGGCAATCCGAAGTGGATACGACCTGGGGCTTGTGTACCATGCCCAAAACCACCGTTCACCTCCCTTGTACCTGAAATTACGTTCCCATCACAATCCAAAATCTTTGCCGTTGCACCAACTCCGAAACGTTCCTCTGTACCGGTTAAACCTAGGGCATCACGGTCTTCCATACCATCGACGTATATGTGGCTGAATCGTTGGAACCATCCCAGATTGTTGATATACAATCGGTTGTTTCCGGTTCGGTTGGCATATAAGTCCAAATCCCCGTCCTGATCAATATCGATAAATGTACACCCTTCCCCTGCGGCTGCGTTAAAAGCCAATCCGGAGTCAACAAAGGACATGGGCCCGCCCCCGTTATTGATCTGGTTAAAGTACATCTTACTGGTACTGTTACCCGTAAGAAAGATATCAATATCCCCATCATTATCTACATCCCCACAGGCCAGCCCTTCTATTTGACCCGGGAAATTAATCGGAATACCAGTGGCAGCACCTAAAGGTGTCCAAGTGCCATCTCCATTGTTCCTATGAATTTGATTATTCCCATTTTCTGTCCAATAAAGGTCGAAATCACCATCGTTGTCGAAATCATAGAATGCCACCGCACCTTTATTACCATTGAGCGCCTGATCTATGTCCACTCCATTTTGAAAAGTACCCCCAATATTTGTGAATAAATCCACTTGATCTCTTTTACGCACTACGATATCTACCCAACCATCATCATTAAAATCTGTAGCAGAACCATAATCCCCATCTGTTGCATCCTGAACCAAACCTAAAGGCCATGTAGCAGGATTTCCTGCATTGTAAGGTGGAAGCGGACTATCTGCTTTTCTGGTCACATGGGTAAAGAATCCATTTCCGTCATTTTGTAATATATCGATACCAAAATTGTGGTTGTCTATAAACAAATCCAGATCCCCGTCTCCATCATAATCCAGGGCTCCTGCCCCTTCAGAATTCATCCCATCTGTCATAGCCGTAAAACGCTGACTTGGGACCGTACCCCCCAAACCATCGCCAAATCTGTTGGTTGCAGGATCTTGAAGATAAATACGTAGATCATTGTACGCATTTCTAAAAATATCGGGATAGCCGTCATTGTTAAAATCCACAAACAAGGCCGTTCGCTCCAGGCTACCACTGTTAAAGTTTGGAGCAAGTGTACCAGTAACATCGGTAAAACTTCCACCATCGTTGCGCATTAAGTATCCGTTGCCTTGTGTATTGATCACTAGGTCAAAATCCCCATCCAAATCATAATCGGCCCAAGCATGTCCACCATCTTTATTACCTCCGACGTTTAGATTATAAGCTGTTGCGCTCTCGGTAAAAGTGGTTTGCGATATTGTAATACTTGTCCATAGCAAGTTTAGAACCAGAATTAGATTAAATCTGGAAAAATGAATATTTAAAGATTGGAAAATTCTTCTCATAAATGGGATTCACTTCCCTGTATGTGCTTATTATCAGATACATACAGTTTTCCTATCATACAAATGTTAAAATTAAAAGAGGGAGGGGGAAATATTTGTTGTGAAGGCACTGAATTAGTGTATATAGCCTTATAAACTTGTTGTATTGCTATTTAATTAATGCCCTGGAAGACCTACTACATAGGGCCAAATCGATGTACTACAAGAAAATAATATTTAAAAAATAGTACGGATTAGTTCTTATTTATACGATAGGTTATTCTACGATTGGTTATCACCGTATTTACTTTGATTATACTAAAAGGAGAGAACTCCGAAGTAGAATTGGCAATCGTAGCAGTGGCCGTGATCAAATCACCTAATGCAACTCCACTAGGAGCTGGAATTCTAAATTCGAATAGGTTGGTATTATCGGTATTGCCGTCAGCATCTGTATATGATGAAGATCCGGTATTCAGGTCGCCAACACTGCCTTCAACTGCAGTTCCTATATAGGTTTGACCTTCACCGTAGTCCGTTGACATTCCTAGTTGGTTATCTCCGACAGTAGACGTGCCTTCGTTAATATCAGTCAAAAACACTTCTATGGTAGCTCCAGGTCTGGCCCATCCTTTTACAACCAAATCAGGGCCTGAAAGAAATGCGGCTGATATAATTGGAAAATTCTGTAGGCCATTGGGGCCGGTATCACCATCGCCAGAATCGTTTAAGGTCACATCATCGCCCATAGTATCAGCCAGATCTAAATCTATACCCAAAGCATCACCATCGGTTCCATTCGCATAAATGGAGTTTTGTGAGATCAGGTTTCCAGAGGTCGTTCCTCCTCCTAGTACGATTCCTGCCCCGCCATTTTGATAGATGATATTGCTGGTAATGGAAGAATTACTGCCATCTAAATGAATCCCGGCATTTTCTATTTCACCACTGCAAGCACCCCCATCTTGACCGGCGGACGTAATTGTGTTTTCAGTAATCGTAACCCCTCCGGCGATACCATCACCATCGATTCCCACGGCACCTGAAAGCTCTATCAAATTTTGTTGAATTATGACTCCGGTACCATTGGTTATTGTAATGTTGTCAAAGCATCTATCATCTCCGTTTTCAGTTAAATGATTGTTCTGGATAATTGTGGAAGTACCACCGTTCACCAGAATACCCGCTTCTTTAATGCTGCTAAAATAATTACTGTCTATTAAGGCGGTTCCAACTGTTACTTCTACTCCAAATAAAATATCCCATTTATTTGCCCCCAGGGCATCTACGCCTATAAGATTGTTTCGGATGGTGATAGATCCACTATTCAGGAGTATTCCGGCATCGTCCTTGCCATATATAGCTAAATTACGGATTACCGTTGAGGTTCCTGTGACAATAAAGGCATCCCCGTTCTTATCATGTACTTGGATCTCTGGTAGATCATAATTGGGAAGAATGGCTGCACCAACTCCTACAGTAGTTCCACCAGCCCCTATCGTTCCTGTATTTGTATTACCAGAGTAGGCAGTTTGGGTTCTACCATCAACATTTGTATTATCTCCCGTTATGGCTGTTAAAGGATCTGTCTCAATATCAAAAATACCGGAACCATAATTGCCATCTGCGGCCCTTCCCAAAGCATCCCCGGTGGGTGGTATCATAAAAATGGATACATCTTCCCCCGCTGCCGGATCAAAAATGGTATTGGCCTCAATATCCAATCCGCTCTCATCCAGCGCATTGGAGTTAATAATAAACTGCTCTAAAGATCCCTGACCATCTTTATTGGTATTGACGATGGTATTAAAATTATACCCAAAATCCATTCCTGCAATCCCTTCATTTAATATGGTAAATGTGGAAACAGTCTGGGCATTATTAAGGGTTCCCGGACCAGGATCTTCGCCGGAAGGATCTTCCCCGCCAACACTATTGGTATCTTCCACGACCACACTGGCTATAAAATCTGTCTTAAAGGTTTGAACAGGAATACATGTGGTACAGGCAGCTCCTCCAGTTCTTGTAGAACGCACTGAATTGTTCACTACACGGACCGTATAGGCGCCATTGGCCATCCCTGCAAATACATAGCGACCTGCGGCATTCGTTGTGGTATTGGAAACAAAACTCCCGCCACCATCATATAATTCAACAGTAGCATTTGGAATAGGAATTCCGGCTGCAGTTGCCCTATTACGGCCAGCACCTCCCCCATAATTAACATCTTCAAACACGATTCCTGTTGTCAGGTTGGATGGCACTTTTAAGGTTACCGTATTGAGAATCACAAAATCCTGCCCAGACTGCACCGCGGTTGTTACAGATGTTTCCCCGGGAGTTACAAAAGGTGAAACATCGTAGGTATCCAAATCGACCCCATGGGAATTTGTATTGTTTAATACCGGTCCTACGGTATTGTCAAAATGGGTGGAGTTAAAAGGATTGATAGTGGGTAGCCCTGTATTGTCCCCATCACCTACCAAATTAAAAGTTCCTAGCCCTGTTGTTACGGTTAACTGTTCATTATTACTCAAAGTTTGATCGCCTTCCCAGGATTGTACGGTGGTCTTAGATCCCGTGGCCCCAATAGCAAAAAATCCGCTAAGTGTATATGAGGAGGAAGAATTACTTTCCCCACTAAAGCCTTCGTAGACATTGATCGTGGAAGCGGGCAGACTATTATCTGTATAAAAGACCATTAAACTCCAGCCTCCTAAGGTTGTTGCTGTATTACAGTAAGGGTTTGTATTATCTATGGTTAATCCAGAAAAGGTCCAGGTATAGGTAGATGGGTTTGGGACAGCTGTAACAATTGCCGTTACATCTGCTCTACCCCCAAAAAAGGATCTGTTTGTGAGCGTCGTTCCATATAAAAAGTCGGCATTTACAGTAGTCCCATCGAAGGTAACCTGCGTATCTGGGGTAAACCCCGAATGTGCCCAGTAAAGTATGGCCTGATCAATGGTGGCCGTTGCCGGAATTGTTGCGGAAAGCGTATTACTAGATGTGGCATTAATCAAACATGTGTTACCTGCGTTGGATTGTGCACGTAAGGTACCAGCAGTGGAGGTATAATCCATATACCCATCAAATTCATGGGTAAGTACCAAAGGTGAATTAAACAAATATTCATCATCAACAATAGTTCCTATCCCTTGAGCATCAGCAATTAAAACTGCCGGTTGGGAAATATTACTAAGATCGACTGTGAACGTTTCGTTATTCATTTCAGGAACATTATCATTAATCAAATTAATCACAATGGTCTGCGTTTCCCCAGCTGTACCTGCAAAGGTTAGGGTACCGCTATCTGAATCGTAATCCGTACCATCAATAGCTGTTCCATCACTGGTTGCCCAATCAACATCAAATCCTCCTGCAAAGGCTTTGGAGAGGGTTACCGTAAAGGTGGCAGTGCCGTCATCCTCATTGACGGTGATATCATCAATTGAAATCCCAGGAGGTACATTCCCATTAAACTGTAAATTATCTATTTCATAAGCTTCAGTGGATCCCCAACCATCAGAATCAGTTACAAAACGTATTTCTGAGGCTGCAGACATTTCATTGGCAGCAAGATTATAGTTCACTGTTCCTGATCCGTTCAGATTTGCAACTGTATTCCAACCTGTGCCGTTCCACAATTGAACATCTATACGTTCATTTCCAGACATTTCAACATATGTGAAGGTCAAGGTAACTCCTGTTGCACCTGATAGATTTAACTTACGGCTTATTATTTCGTAATCCATATCCTGGATCCGTAATCGATTTGTTCCGGTAGTGATATAAAAGCGGCCAGCCGAAGGATCATTATCGTCAGTTTCCTGCCAGTCTTCAGCAAAAGACATACTACCATTGTTATTTGAATAGGAAACGGTGTTGAAGTTATCTAAAAAGGTGTCCTGACTATACGTAACATTGATATAACCCAAAAAGGTTATTAAAAGAAGGGTTCGATATAGAAAAGTTAAATTCATTGATAATAGTTAAACTAAATTTACCTGAAATATTACAATAGCTCAAGACTATCGCATTGCAACATATGGATCAAAAATAACCTTAACATCGTCTATTATTAAATATTTGTTGTATAACCCATATTTACCATAGTGAATGAATGAATTACCGAAGTTTATATCAAAATAAAGAAGCGATAAACAGAATATTTAGGGTTAACTGAACGATAATAACCTTTGAATATCAGCATTTGCAAAATATTGGAAAATAAAAAAGCAGCCTCCAATGGAGGCTGCTTTTTACAATATTATAGAACAGTTTATTCCAAAATAATAAACTCAGATCTGCGGTTGAATTCGTGTTCCTTGGCAGAACATCTTACCCCATTGGCACATCTGTTCACCAATTTGGTCTCCCCAAAACCTTCTCCTTTAAGACGATTTTCCGCAATACCTTTGGATATCATATAATTTACGGTAGACTCTGCCCTTTTTTGTGAAAGCCATAAGTTATATGCATCCCTTCCACGACTATCTGTATGGGAGTTTACCTTAATTTTTAGGCTTGGGTATTTTTCCATTGCCGCAATTACTTTTTGAACTTCTATTTCAGAATCCTTACGGATATTATATTTGTCAAAATCAAAATAAATAGTACTCAATTGTAAAAGCTTTGCCAAATCATCACCAAAGCCAGCGGTAACAGTATCCCTTTCCAAATAAAAATCTATAATATTGGGTTTGCCCACAGACTTACCCAAATACTCTTCAGAAGGCACATAACCTTGCATCAATGCCCTTACAAAATTACCTTTATTACAATCCAAGGATAGGCTATAATTTCCTTCAGAATCAGTAATAGCAGTTAATAATTCTTCATTGTTTTCATCGATTACCTTTACGGTAGCACCGACTAAAACCTCGTTGGATATCTTGTCCCTAACCGTTCCGGAGATATCCTGTACACATTCCAATTTCAGTGGTTCAGTCTCAATAAAACCATAAATATCGTCATCCCCTAAACCAGTGGTCCTATTGGATGCAAAATAGCCTTTTCGATTATCCTCATTAAAAATGAAAGTAAAATCATCCATCTTGCTGTTTATGGGTTCACCCACATTAACAACTGCCCTGTCATATTTGCCAAAGGCAATTTTTGTGGCAAAAACATCCAGTCCGCCAAGACCTTGATGGCCATCTGAAGAATAGTATAATATATCTTCCTTCGTAACAAACGGGAAAGTCTCTCTTGCCTCAGTATTAATATTCTTGCCCATATTCACAGGAGTACCAAAAGTGCCATCACTGTTTATTGCTATCATAAAGATGTCAGATTCCCCAAACGAACCTGGCATATCCGAAGCAAAGAACAATGTTTTTTCATCTTTACTGAGTGAAGGATGTGCAACGGAATAAGAGTCGCTGTTAAACGGAAGTTCTTCAATATTCGACCAGACACCATCTATCAATGCCGCTCTGAATATCTTAAGACGAATAACTCCTTTTTCGTCCTTTATATATTTACCTTCCTTAAAATTATTCCTTGTAAAATAAATGGTATCCCCATCCTTGGTGGTAACCGATGTGGATTCGTGCAAACGGGTATTTACCCCTTCTCCCAGTTTTGTAACAAAACCATTGGAAATGCTATCAACATTTACCTTATATAAATCCAAAAAATCCTTTGAATTCCAAGTATGTCTGTATTTGGCCAAATTACCAGTGTCTCGATCCGAGGAGAAAATCAATCCTTCCTTATAATAGGCCGGTGCGAACTCAGAATAAGACGTATTGTATTCAAAAGGAGTAATAATATACCTGCCGGAATTCCTTTTTATTTCCTCGAGATAATCCCGTTCACTGTTAAAAACCCCTGCACGTAAATCATCTGCAGTTATTTTTGTGAATTGTGCCATAATTGTATTAGCACCTTCGTAGTCACCCAAACTCTTCAGGGTTTGTGCGTACCTAAAATAATATTCAGGTCCAATTTCCGGTTTGTATTCATCCAAGAGTCTTTTATAAGTATCTGCAGCCCCTTGATAGTTGGCATTAAAATAATATGAATTACCCAGTTTTTTTAACAATTCAGAAGATACATAACCCTTATCAAGGACCTTTTTATATATATCTATTGCTGGACTAAAAGAATATTCCTCATATTTTTCATTCGCCTTGGTGACCAGTTTTTCTTGGGCAAAACCATTTTGACCGATGAAAAAAACCAAAACAAAAAGTAATAAAATCTTTTTTATCATTTGTAAATAACTTTAAAAGAATCGTGGTGAGACTAAATTTCGGAACGATTTGACCAGTTCAAATCTTAAAAATACTTCAAAAGATCCATCATTGAATTGTGTACCCCCTAAATCAGTGGTCTCCCTGTCATACGCCAATCCCAGCATTAACTTTTCGGATATCTGAAATCCAACCATTCCGCTTAAGGCCGCATCCCAGCGATAAGCAGCTCCAAGTGTAAACTTTTCATTGAACATAAAACTACCGGAAAAATCGACTTGAAGAGGTGCTCCTCCGACGACTTTAGTCAAAAGTGCAGGTTTAAATTTTACATTACCGTTTAAATCGAAAACATAACCTGTTATCAAATAGAAATTTATTCGTTCTTTAGATAGGAATTGAACCGAATTCGCATCCCTTTGTCCGTTGTCAAAATGGCTGGTCTGCAAGAGATTCGGTGCTGACAGCCCTGCATAAAAATTATTGGTATGATAATAAAAACCTATTCCAATATTTGGTGAAAATTTATTCTCTATGTTGTCCTCGTTTACTGGTTCCACATCAAAATTTCGTAGACCATTAAAGTCCAAATTCAAAAGATTACCCCCAACCTTCAATCCAAAAGATAATTTACCTTCCAAGGAAACATCCAAGGTATATGACAAAACCGCATCAAAATAAGTTTCCTGAACCACACCATCACCAATTTCATCGTTCACTATTGAAATACCATAACCCAGTTTACTATTTCTAATTGGTGAATGTAAATTCAAAGTTTGGGTCTTTGGTGCACCGTCAAGTCCAACCCATTGCGATCTATATAAAGCCGCAACACTAAGCTGCCCTCTAGAACCGGCGTATGCAGGGTTCACACTCATTGTATTGAACATATACTGAGTATATTGCGCGTCTTGTTGCGCAAATGCTGATTGTAAGGAAATTAAAACAAGAAATAAAATTCCTAAAAAGCTCTTTTTTATTATCATAAGTAGTACAATAAATTATTCACTGACATAAATATAACCACTGTCAGTAATGCCATTCCCATCGTCTTTTTGATATTCAAAGATATAAAAATATACTCCTGCTGGAAGATATTCCTGGGCACTTACCGTTGATCTTCCTTTGGACCTACCATCAAATACATTATTCTGATTGTTATACCCTGTTCCTTCATAAACTGCGATTCCCCATCTGTTAAAAATCTTCAAAGAGTTATTTTTTGCATTTTCAACCCCTCTAATAAATAAAAAGTCATTCCTACCATCATTATTGGGAGTAACCATCTGGTTAACTTCAATACCTACTTGCACTACCTCGGAAACCAAGACAGTGACTGTCGCTGTATCGCAATTATCGGGATTGGCAATCTCGCAGATTGTATATTCTATCATATATGATCCCGTTGGTGTATTAGGAGTCACACTTATCGTACCATCTGTATTGACGGTCAATTGTTCTGTTCCCGTTGAAGTAATAGCTACATCTGCAGGATCCACTTCTGCCCCATCTAAAGTATCATTGCTCAGAACATTGCTATCCGGTACCATACCACCTAATGCTCCATCTATAAAAATATCGGTATAATCATCATCAATAGCATCAATGGTTGTTGGCGGCATACCCACTGTAATTGTTACAGTTGCCGTGTCACAGTTATCCATATCATCACAAATCGTGTACTCGAAAGTGTCCATACCGTTGAAACCGCTGTCCGGGATATAGGTCACTGTATCGTCATTTGGGTCATCAGGGGTACCTCCATCATTGATCTCAACCATACCATTTGTAGGCTCAGTTACCGTTAATATCACAATATTAGGTACGCCAGTATCATTCGCCAATATATCGATGTCCACTGGGGTATCCTCATCGGTTGAAGCCGTATCGTCGACAGCATCGAGCATTGGTGGTGTGCCAACGGTTACAGTAACAGTTGCCGTATCGCAGTTATCCATCGAATCACAAATCGTGTACTCGAAAGTGTCAGTACCATTGAAACCGCTGTCCGGGGTATAGGTCACCGTATCATCACTAATGTCTTCAGAGGTGCCTCCATCATTGATTACAACCATTCCGTTTTCCGGATCCGTTGTCGTTAGCGTTCCGTTATCCGGAATGCCGGTATCATTCGCCAATATATCGATGTCCACTGGGGTATCCTCATCGGTTGAAGCCGTATCGTCAACAGCATCGAGCATTAGTGGTGTGCCAACGGTTACAGTAACAGTTGCCGTATCGCAGTTATCCATCGAATCACAAATCGTGTACTCGAAAGTGTCAGTACCATTGAAACCGCTGTCCGGGGTATAGGTCACCGTATCATCACTAGGGTCTTCAGAGGGTGCCTCCATCATTGATCACAACCATTCCGTTTTCCGGATCCGTTGTCGTTAGCGTTCCGTTATCCGGAATGCCGGTATCATTCGCCAATATATCGATGTCCACTGGGGTATCCTCATCGGTTGAAGCCGTATCATCTATGGCATCTAAGGAAGTACCCGCAGGGAATAAAGTCAACGTGGGATCGTCAGGATTACCATCACCATCGATATCGCGGTCGGTAGGATCATCTGGATCGTCTGAAAGACTACTCACAGGACCATTATCGGGAATAAATCCGGTTACTATGGCGGAATTACTAAAACTACCATTGTCAATATCGGTCTGGGTAATAACATACGTAGCCGAAAAAGTAGTATTATCAACAGCTCCTGGCTCCAAACTTTCCAAAGGACCTCCTGATACATCAACCAGAGGGTCGGTTACTGTAATAATCCCTAAAGGAACATTCCCAGTATTGGTTACTGTAAAGGTATAACCTATGGTCTCTCCGGCTTGGAATATACCATCACCATTTTCATCATTAAACGTATCTACTTTTAATACCGTGATATTGGGTCCTACAACGTCAGGATCCAGATAATCGGGGGTGCCGTCGTTGTCGGTATCATCGTTTGTGGGGTCGCCATCATTGTCGGCGTCCTCATCGGGGGTGTCGATGCCGTCGCCGTCATCGTCGAAATCCCTATAGTTCACATCCTCCGTGCCATCGGTATCGGGAAGGTCGTTCGCGGGGTCGTCGATCTCGTCGTTCACATCGAAGCCATCGTTCAAGTCGGAGCCCTCATAGCCATCGTCAAGACCGTCTCCATCGGTATCTATACCCGTATACGTCTGGTCGGGAATGCCGTCGAAGTTGAAATCGTTCCCTTCGTTGTTGTCGGGGACCAAATCGTTGTCGCTGTCGTCGTCCAGGTAATCGGGCTCGTCCGTGCCGTCCGTGTTGACGGGTATAAGGCCGTCAGGATAGGCGGAGTTGACCCCGTTGTTGGAGGCATAGGTCGCTTCATCATCATCGTTCGGCGGGATATAACCGGCCGTGGTCTGCATCTCCACATTGTCGGGGATACCGTCATTATCGGCATCGATATCCAAATGGTTCGGGTATCCATCACCGTCACTGTCCAACGGATCGGTCAATGGATCATCGTCACCATCAAGGTTCGGATCCTCCGTGGTATCCAAGATACCGTCATTGTCGTCGTCAAGGTCCGTGGTATCGGGAACACCGTCACCATCGGTATCGGTACCGCCATCCGTTGGGTCCAGATAATCGGGGGTCCCGTCGTTGTCGGTATCATCGTTGGTGGGGTCGCCATCATTGTCGGCGTCCTCATCGGGGGTGTCGATGCCGTCGCCGTCATCGTCGAAATCCCTATAGTTCACATCCTCCGTGCCATCGGTATCGGGAAGGTCGTTCGCGGGGTCGTCGATCTCGTCGTTCACATCGAAGCCATCGTTCACGTCGGAGCCCTCATAGCCATCGTCAAGACCGTCTCCATCGGTATCTATACCCGTATACGTCTGGTCCGGGTCGCCGTCGAAATTGAAATCGTTCCCTTCGTTGTTGTCAGGGACCAAATCGTTGTCGCTGTCGTCGTCCAGGTAATCGGGCTCGTCCGTACCGTCAGTGTTCACCCTGGTAAGTCCGTCAGGATAGGCGGAGTTGACCCCGTTGTTGGAGGCATAGGTCGCTTCATCATCATCGTTTGGCGCCACATAACCGTCCGTGGTCTGTGCCTCCACATTGTCCGGGAGGCCGTCGTCATCTGAATCTATGTCGATCCGATCGGGGTACCCATCATTGTCGCTGTCGATATCCACGCCATAGGGATCCTCGACCGTATCCAATATGCCGTCATTGTCGTCATCAAGGTCCGTGGTATCGGGAACACCGTCACCATCGGTATCGGTACCACCATCCGTGGGATCCAGATAATCGGGGGTGCCGTCGTTGTCGGTATCATCGTTTGTGGGGTCGCCATCATTGTCGGCGTCCTCATCGGGGGTGTCGATGCCGTCGCCGTCATCGTCGAAATCCCTATAGTTCACATCCTCCGTGCCATCGGTATCGGGAAGGTCGTTCGCGGGGTCGTCGATCTCGTCGTTCACATCGAAGCCATCGTTCAAGTCGGAGCCCTCATAGCCATCGTCAAGACCGTCTCCATCGGTATCTATACCCGTATACGTCTGGTCGGGAATGCCGTCGAAGTTGAAATCGTTCCCTTCGTTGTTGTCGGGGACCAAATCGTTGTCGCTGTCGTCGTCCAGGTAATCGGGCTCGTCCGTGCCGTCCGTGTTGACGGGTATAAGGCCGTCAGGATAGGCGGAGTTGACCCCGTTGTTGGAGGCATAGGTCGCTTCATCATCATCGTTCGGCGGGATATAACCGGCCGTGGTCTGCATCTCCACATTGTCGGGGATACCGTCATTATCGGCATCGATATCCAAATGGTTCGGGTATCCATCACCGTCACTGTCCAACGGATCGGTCAATGGATCATCGTCACCATCAAGGTTCGGATCCTCCGTGGTATCCAAGATACCGTCATTGTCGTCGTCAAGGTCCGTGGTATCGGGAACACCGTCACCATCGGTATCGGTACCGCCATCCGTTGGGTCCAGATAATCGGGGGTCCCGTCGTTGTCGGTATCATCGTTGGTGGGGTCGCCATCATTGTCGGCGTCCTCATCGGGGGTGTCGATGCCGTCGCCGTCATCGTCGAAATCCCTATAGTTCACATCCTCCGTGCCATCGGTATCGGGAAGGTCGTTCGCGGGGTCGTCGATCTCGTCGTTCACATCGAAGCCATCGTTCACGTCGGAGCCCTCATAGCCATCGTCAAGACCGTCTCCATCGGTATCTATACCCGTATACGTCTGGTCGGGAATGCCGTCGAAGTTGAAATCGTTCCCCTCGTTGTTGTCGGGGACCAAATCGTTGTCGCTGTCGTCGTCCAGGTAATCGGGCTCGTCAGTACCGTCAGTGTTTACTGGGGTAAGTCCATCATCGTTAGCACCCTCATAGGCATTGTCCAATCCGTCGTTATCGTCATCCAATCCAGTTGGTGGTACATAACCGGCCGTGGTCTGGCCTTCTACGTTATCAGGAATTCCGTCATCATCGGAATCAATGTCCCTAAAATTTGGATTAATATCACTATCAGAATTAATAGGTGTTATACCTTCGCCTGACCCAGGATGGTCCTCATAATGATCATCCAGGCCGTTGCCATCACTGTCCATTCCACATGGGGCCTGAAAATCATCACTTGTTTGTGCCTCAACATTATCCAGAATGCCATCATTGTCGGAATCAATATCCCTAAAATCGGGATGATGGTCATAATCAGTATCCAATGGTGTGATTCCCTCACCGGAACCAGGATGTACCTCGTAATGATCATCGAGACCATTACCATCACTGTCCATTCCACAAGGGGCTTGAAAATCAACACTTGTTTGTGCCTCAACATTATCAAGTATACCATCATTGTCCGAATCTATGTCCAAATAATCAGGTATATGATCTCCATCGGTATCTATTGGGACTAACCCTCCACAACTTCCCGGGGTCTCTTCATAATGATCATCAAGGCCGTTGCCATCACTATCAACACCACAAGGTTCAATATAACCCGAAGTGGTTTGTGCTTCTACATTGTCTAAAATACCATCATTATCGGAATCAATATCCAAATAATTAGGAACTCCATCACCATCATTATCCGTTGGGTTGGTTGAAGGTTTATTGTCCCCATCATAGTTTGCGTCCTCAATTGCATCAATAATCCCATCCCCGTCATCATCAATATCATCCTTATCGAGTACACCATCACCATCGGTATCGGTGTCGGTATTGGCAACAAGGTTTATAGTATTGTCCGTTGAGCGAGCTTCCAAGGAATTCGCGCATAGAATAATCATATTAAGAACAAATAATAACCTAATATTCAAGATTAAAAACTGTCTAATTGAGGGGTGTATAAATTTTTCCATAAGTGTCAGCAATTAAAAATTTACTTATCACCATGGCCTATAGTAGTCTAATTTGCGTAAAAATTGGGGCTAATACGAAATCAGTGCAAGATATATCTAATATTTTGATCTTCAAATTGTTTTCCAAAGCATAAATATCAAATCTCTTTTAACAACAAGAATCATCGACAAAGTGCAATAAACCAAATAAAAAAAACCTCTTATCGATATAAATACGACATATGGTGCAATTACGGTTCAAATACCAGTCAAACGAATCATAGGTTTAGAAATAAAACACTTTTTGTACAACAAAACCTTATTATAGGTATCATGAAATCGAGTATCCAATACAGATATAATAATCACTTGGAAATAGGATTATAATAGGCTGCTTTTCCATTCACTTAATCCTATATTTTACACTATTTTTGCGCAAAATATTTCAATGAATTTTCGGAAAGAAATACAAAGACGTCGCACATTCGGAATCATTTCCCACCCTGATGCGGGAAAAACAACACTAACGGAAAAATTATTGTTGTTTGGAGGGGCCATTCAAGAGGCCGGTGCCGTTAAAAACAATAAAATCAAGAAAACCGCGACCAGTGATTTTATGGAGATTGAACGCCAACGGGGAATTTCGGTGGCAACTTCCGTTTTAGCTTTCATTTATAAGGATAAAAAAATAAATATTCTCGATACTCCCGGCCACAAGGATTTTGCTGAAGACACTTTTAGGACTTTAACAGCGGTTGATAGTGTTATTGTTGTAGTGGATGTCGCCAAAGGGGTCGAAGAACAAACAGAGAAGTTGGTTGAAGTATGTAGAATGCGAAAAATACCCATAATCGTATTTATAAACAAACTCGATCGTGAAGGAAAGGATGCTTTTGACTTATTGGATGATCTTGAACAAAAATTGGGTCTTTCGGTAACTCCCCTTAGCTTCCCTATAGGCATGGGTTATGATTTTAAGGGCATCTACAATATATATGAAAAAAACATTAACCTTTTTAGTGGTGACAGTAAGAAAAATATTGAAGAAACCATCGCTTTCGACAACATAGAAAACCCGGAACTGGACAACATTATTGGTAAAACTGCTGCAGAAACCCTTAGGGATGATTTAGAATTGATACACGGTGTTTATCCTGAATTTGATAAGGATAGTTATCTTGAAGGTAACCAGCAACCTGTTTTTTTTGGTTCTGCTTTAAATAATTTTGGTGTTCGAGAACTATTGGATTGTTTTATTGAAATAGCCCCTTCTCCCCGTGCAAAAATGTCAGAAGAGAGATTGGTTAAACCAGATGAAAAGGAAATGACAGGTTTTGTTTTTAAAATCCATGCCAATATGGACCCCAAACACCGTGATCGCTTGGCGTTTGTGAAAATTGTTTCAGGTACCTTTGAGCGTAACAAACCCTATTTGCATGTTAGACATGGAAAAAATCTTAAGTTCTCCAGTCCCAACGCATTTTTTGCAGAAAAAAAAGAAATTATCGACATCTCCTATCCAGGGGATATCGTAGGGCTCCATGATACCGGTAACTTTAAAATAGGAGACACATTGACCGAAGGTGAGATATTGAATTACAAAGGTATCCCCAGTTTTTCTCCTGAGCATTTTAGGTACATCAATAATGCAGACCCAATGAAGTCGAAGCAATTGAGTAAAGGAGTAGATCAGTTGATGGATGAAGGTGTTGCCCAATTATTTACTTTGGAACTGAATGGTCGCAAAGTTATTGGAACCGTTGGTGCGTTGCAATTCGAAGTAATCCAATATCGATTGGAGCATGAATACGGTGCAAAATGTTCATATGAGAATTTTCCGGTTTATAAAGCCTGTTGGGTAGAACCAATAGATGAAAAAAACGATGAATTCAAAGAGTTCAAACGAGTGAAGCAGAAATTTTTAGCTAAGGATAAACGCGGTCAACTAGTGTTTCTGGCCGATTCACAATTTTCACTACAGATGACACAGCAAAAATACCCTTCGGTAATTTTACATTTCACTTCCGAGTTTAAATAACAGCTGTTTAGTATAAAAAAAACCATCCGCCAGTTGACGGATGGTTTTTTTATTTATGCTTCCCCTGTAGGACCAAAATTAATCGGTATGGGAGGTTGCTCATAATCCTTGATCGTCCCGTGGGCTTTTTCGAACCTACTTACATTATCACTTAGTGCCTTCAAAAATTTCTTGGCATGTTGTGGGGTGAGAACAATTCTACTTTTCACTTTTGCTTTCGGCGCTCCGGGCATCATACTGATGAAATCAACTACAAATTCTGAAACCGAATGATTAATAATAGCCAAGTTGGAATAAATTCCTTCGGCTGTTTTTTCATCAAGCTCTATATTAATCTGTTTTTGTTTCTGATCTTTATCACCCATGATATTCGATTAAAATTTCAACGCCTCTTTTCGGGCCATAATTTCATCATATTCCTCTTTGGAACCAACAATGATGCTTTCATAATCGCGCATACCCGTACCAGCAGGTATTTTGTGACCTACGATTACATTTTCCTTCAATCCTTCAAGAGTATCTATTTTACCACTAACTGCGGCTTCATTCAATACTTTCGTAGTTTCTTGGAAAGATGCAGCGGAAATAAATGATTTCGTCTGTAACGATGCTCTCGTAATTCCTTGCAAAATTGGTGTTGCGGTCGCTGCTACGGCATCCCTTGCTTCAGCCAAAGTTTTATCAGCTCTTTTTAATACAGAGTTTTCATCCCTAAGTTCACGTGCAGTTATGATTTGACCTGCCCTTAAGTTTTCTGATTCGCCAGCTTCGATAACTACCTTTTTACCAAAGATTTCATCGTTTTCTGTAATAAAATCAGATTTATGGACTAATTGATTTTCAAGGAATATAGTATCACCAGGATCTTGAATACGGACTTTTCTCATCATTTGTCTTACAACAACCTCAAAGTGTTTATCGTTGATCTTTACTCCTTGTAAACGATATACTTCCTGAACTTCATTCACCAAATACTGCTGAACAGCGGATGGACCTTTTATTGCAAGGATATCCTCAGGTGTAATTGAACCATCGGATAATGCCATACCGGCTCGTACATAATCATTTTCCTGAACCAAAATCTGATTGGACAGTTTAACCAAGTACTTCTTGACTTCGCCCAATTTGGATTCGATGATTATTTCACGGTTACCTCTTTTGATTTTACCAAAAGATACAACACCATCTATCTCTGAAACAACTGCAGGATTTGATGGGTTACGTGCTTCGAACAATTCTGTAACTCTTGGAAGTCCGCCTGTTATATCACCTGCTTTAGCAGATTTACGCGGAATTTTAACCAAGATTTTACCTTCTTTGATCTTATCACCATCATCAACCATTAAGTGAGAACCAACTGGCAGGTTATATGAACGCAGTACTTCATCCTTGTTGTTCATAATCAACAATGTCGGAATCAATTTTTTGTTCCTGGATTCTGAGATTACTTTCTCCTGGAAACCGGTCTGCTCATCAATTTCAACTTGATATGTAACACCTTGTTCAATATTCTCATAGGCAATTTTACCAGGGAATTCAGAGACGATTACACCGTTATATGGATCCCATTGGCAAATTATATCAGCACTTTTAACTTTTGAACCGTTTTTGACATATATCTGAGAACCATAAGGTATATTATTGGTACTTAAAGTAATACCCGTTTTGGAATCAACAACTTTTATTTCAGATGTTCTTGAAATCACGATTTCAGCCGCATTACCATCCGAATCTTCACCTTTAACCGTTCTTAAATCCTCTATTTCTGCGACACCATCAAACTTTACACTTAACTTGTTGTCTTCGGAAATGTTTCCTGCAATACCACCTACGTGGAAAGTTCTAAGGGTTAATTGTGTTCCTGGTTCACCAATTGATTGAGCAGCTACTACTCCAACAGCTTCACCTCGTTGCACCATTTTATTGGTAGAAAGGTTTCTACCATAACACTTGGCACAAATACCTTTTTCTGCCTCACATGTCAACGCAGACCTAACTTCAACTTTCTCAATTGGGGATGCTTCTATCTTTTTTACATCATCCTCCATAATTTGTTGGCCAGCGGTCAACAGCAATTCATCAGTCAAAGGATTATGGACATCGTGTAGTGAAACCCGTCCTAAAATTCTTTCGCCCAAAGTTTCGACAACTTCCTCATTTTTCTTTAAGGCTTCAACTGCAATTCCCCTAAGCGTTTCGCAATCTTCTATATTAACAATTACATCTTGGGAAACATCTACCAAACGACGTGTTAGATAACCAGCATCCGCAGTTTTTAAAGCTGTATCTGCAAGTCCTTTACGTGCACCGTGAGTAGAAATAAAGTATTCCAAAATCGATAAGCCTTCTTTAAAGTTAGAAAGAATCGGGTTTTCAATAATTTCCCCACCTCCAGCGGTTGATTTTTTAGGCTTGGCCATTAATCCCCGCATTCCGGTCAACTGACGAATCTGCTCCTTAGACCCCCTTGCTCCAGAATCCAACATCATATAAACAGAGTTGAAACCTTGCTGGTCTTCGCGAATACGTTTCATTGCCAATTCGGTCAGCATTGCATTGGTCGAGGTCCATACATCAATAACTTGATTATAACGTTCGTTATTGGTGATTAGACCCATATTATAGTTAGCCATAATACCATCAACCTGTACATTGGCATCATCAATCATAGATTGCTTTTCAGGTGGAATGATAATATCACCTAAACTAAAGGAAAGACCCCCTTTAAAGGCGAAATCATATCCCATAGTTTTAATCTTATCCAAAAAATCGGCAGTGGTAGGAACATCTGTAACAGCAAGAATCTTACCGATAATATCCCTTAAGGACTTTTTGTTCAATACGTCATTAATGTAACCAGCCGCTTCAGGAACTTCCATATTGAACAATACCCTACCAACAGTGGTTGGAATAATTTGGTTCACTAATTCCCCTTCTTCATTAAAATCCATGGCTCTTACCTTAATACCCGCATTAAGATTTACCATTCCTTCGTTAAAAGCAATTTCTACTTCTTCGTATGAGTAAAAAGTTAATCCCTCACCTTTAACTGGCGCCTCTGGTGTAGATTTTCTTTCTTTGGTCATATAATAAAGCCCTAATACCATATCCTGGGAAGGTACAGTAATAGGAGAACCGTTGGCAGGGTTCAGAATATTATGGGATGCAAGCATCAATAATTGAGACTCCAAGATAGCTTCTGGACCTAATGGCAAGTGAACCGCCATTTGATCACCATCAAAATCCGCATTAAAGGCCGTACAAACCAATGGGTGAAGACGAATAGCCTTACCCTCGATTAATTTAGGCTGAAATGCTTGTATGCCTAAACGGTGTAATGTTGGGGCACGGTTTAATAAAACAGGATGCCCTTTCAAAACGTTTTCTAGAATATCCCAAACTACAGGCTCTTTCTTATCTATTATTTTTTTAGCAGATTTAACTGTTTTTACAATACCCCTCTCAATAAGTTTACGAATAATGAAAGGCTTGTAAAGTTCAGCTGCCATATCTTTGGGCAAACCACATTCGAACAGTTTCAATTCGGGTCCAACAACGATTACCGAACGCGCTGAATAATCCACACGTTTTCCTAAAAGGTTTTGACGAAAACGTCCTTGTTTCCCTTTTAATGAATCCGAAAGTGATTTTAATGGTCTGTTTGATTCGGTCTTAACAGCCGACGCTTTTCTTGTATTATCGAACAAGGAATCAACTGATTCCTGTAGCATACGTTTCTCATTTCTAAGAATAACTTCTGGCGCCTTTATCTCAACCAAACGTTTTAGACGGTTATTACGAATAATTACCCTTCTGTAGAGGTCATTTAAATCCGAGGTAGCGAAACGACCACCATCCAAGGGCACTAAAGGTCGAAGTTCTGGTGGAATCACCGGAACAACCTTCATAATCATCCATTCAGGTCTGTTATCCCTATTATCTTGTGATTCCCTTAATGCTTCAACAACTTGAAGACGTTTTAATGCTTCAGTTTTACGCTGTTTGGAAGTTTCAGTATTTGCTTTATGTCTTAACTCGAATGATAATTCCTTAAGATCTATACGTGCCAATAAATCTATTAGACATTCAGCGCCCATTTTGGCAATGAACTTGTTTGGGTCTGAATCCTCTAAATACTGATTTTCCTGGGGAATAGTTTCCAAAATGTTCAAATATTCCTCTTCGGTCAAGAAATCCATTTTTTGAACTTCCTCACCTTCAGGGCCTTTTGCAACACCTGGCTGAATTACTACATAGCGTTCGTAGTAAATGATCATATCCAATTTCTTGGAAGGTAATCCCAATAGATATCCTATTTTATTCGGTAAAGATCTAAAATACCAGATATGGGCAACTGGGACCACCAAATTAATGTGTCCTACCCTGTCCCTACGTACTTTCTTCTCAGTAACCTCAACACCACAGCGATCACAAACGATTCCACGATAACGAATTCTCTTATATTTACCGCAAGCACACTCGTAATCCTTTACAGGACCAAAAATACGTTCACAGAAAAGACCGTCACGTTCTGGTTTGTGAGTACGGTAGTTAATGGTTTCTGGTTTTAAAACCTCTCCCCTTGACTCTGCCAAAATTGATTCTGGAGATGCCAATCCGATTGAAATTTTATCAAACCTTTTTATTGGGTTATTATCTTTTATTCTAGCCATAATATAATGGTGATACTAAATTAAATGTGTTCTAAAATCTTTTACAATAGAGATTTGTCTATTCCTCCAATCTAATGTCCAAACCTAATCCCTTAAGTTCGTGCATAAGTACATTGAAGGATTCTGGTAATCCAGGTTCTGGCATTGTCTCACCCTTAACGATTGCCTCGTAGGTTTTGGCCCTACCAATTACATCATCGGATTTAACCGTCAATATTTCGCGTAAAGTAGCTGAAGCACCGTATGCTTCAAGAGCCCATACTTCCATCTCACCAAAACGCTGACCACCAAATTGGGCTTTTCCACCCAGTGGTTGTTGTGTGATCAAAGAGTATGGTCCTATGGAACGAGCATGCATTTTATCATCTACCATGTGACCTAATTTCAACATATAGATAACACCTACAGTGGCTGCCTGATCAAAACGTTGACCTGTGCCCCCATCATAAAGATAGGTATGTCCAAATCGTGGAATACCAGCTTCATCGGTATAGGCATTTATCTGATCTAAAGTAGCACCATCAAAAATGGGTGTTGCATACTTCTTGCCCAGTTTAAGTCCTGCCCAACCAAGAACCGTCTCATAAATTTGACCGATGTTCATACGTGATGGCACCCCTAATGGATTCAAAACAATATCAACAGGAGTTCCGTCTTCCAAGAAAGGCATGTCTTCTTGTCTAACAATACGAGAGACAATACCCTTGTTTCCATGTCGACCTGCCATTTTATCACCAACTTTAAGCTTTCGCTTTTTGGCAATATAAACTTTGGCCAATTTCATAATACCCGCAGGTAATTCATCACCCACAGAAATGGTGAACTTATCCCTTCTCAAGTTTCCTTGAAGATCGTTGAGTTTAATCTTGTAGTTATGCAATAAATCGGTAACCAAGGCATTGGTGTCTTTATCCGTTGTCCAAGTGCCAGCAACTAAATGGGCAAAATCGTCAACAGAGTTCAACATCTTCATGGTGTATTTCTTACCTTTTGGTAATACTTCCTCACTTAAATCATTCAATACACCTTGTGATGTCTTTCCATTGATCAAGGTGAAAAGTTTTTCAACCAATACATCCTTAAGCTGTTGGAATTTAACTTCATATTCCATCTCGAGGTTAGAAATCGCTTCTTTATCCTCAGAACGCTTGCGCTTATCCTTTATTGATCGAGAGAACAATTTTTTATCGATTACAACCCCTCTTAAAGATGGGGACGCTTTTAACGATGCATCTTTTACATCACCTGCCTTATCACCAAAGATAGCACGAAGCAATTTTTCTTCTGGAGTTGGATCCGACTCACCTTTTGGGGTTATCTTGCCAATTAGGATATCGCCAGGTTTTACTTCAGCGCCAATACGGATCATTCCATTCTCATCAAGGTCTTTAGTAGCCTCTTCAGAAACATTGGGAATATCATGTGTCAATTCCTCTGCACCTAATTTAGTATCCCTTACTTCCAAGGCATACTCATCTACGTGTATGGAAGTAAAGATATCCTCGCGCACAACCTTCTCTGAAATTACAATAGCATCCTCAAAGTTATACCCTTTCCAAGGCATAAAAGCAACCGTTAAGTTTCTACCCAAAGCTAATTCACCTTTTTCAGTAGCATAACCTTCACAAAGAACCTGTCCTTTATTTACCTTATCACCTTTTTTAACTATTGGCTTCAGATTGATGCTAGTTCCTTGGTTTGTTTTTCTGAACTTAACAAGATTATAAGTCTTTTCATCCTCATCAAAGCTTATCAAGCGTTCGGAATCAGATCTGTTATATTTTATGGTTATGTTTTGGGAATCCACATAAACAATAACCCCATCTCCTTCAGCGTTGATTAGAACCCTAGAGTCGGAAGCTACTTGTCTTTCGAGACCAGTACCAACAATCGGCGACTGTGGCTTCAATAAGGGAACTGCTTGTCGCATCATGTTAGATCCCATCAAGGCACGGTTCGCATCATCGTGTTCCAAGAAAGGAATCAACGAAGCTGAAATAGATGCAATTTGATTAGGTGCAACATCAGTATAATTAACCTCTTTTGGGTCTACAACTGGGAAATCGCCTTCTTCCCTAGCAATTACTTTTTCACTATCAATTGTCCCATTGTCTTTAAGTGGAATGTTCGCTTGAGCAATTTTCATTCCTTCTTCTTCCTCAGCACTAAGGTATATGAAGTCTTTTGTGTTCACTTTTGCATTATCGACCTTGCGATATGGAGTCTCCAAGAAACCCATTTGATTTACCTTTGCAAAAACGGCAAGGGATGAAATCAATCCAATATTAGGTCCTTCAGGTGTTTCTATAGGACATAGTCTTCCGTAATGCGTATAGTGAACATCACGAACCTCAAATCCTGCTCTTTCCCTCGAAAGTCCACCAGGTCCCAGGGCGGATAATCTTCGTTTGTGTGTTATCTCTGCCAATGGATTGGTCTGATCCATAAACTGTGAAAGCTGGTTGGTACCAAAGAAAGAATTAATTACAGAAGATAAGGTCTTTGCATTAATCAAATCAATAGGTGTAAACACCTCATTATCACGAACGTTCATTCGTTCGCGAATGGTTCTTGCCATACGGGCCAAGCCAACACCGAATTGTTGTGAGAGTTGTTCACCTACGGTTCTAACACGACGGTTTGAAAGGTGATCAATATCATCAATCTCCGCTTTTGAGTTAATAAGCTCGATTAAATATTTGATTATAGTTATGATATCTTCCTTGGTCAAGACCTGCTTGTCCATTCCAATATCCAACTGTAATTTTTTATTCATTCTATAACGCCCAACTTCACCTAAGTTGTAACGTTGATCAGAGAAGAACAACTTGTCAATAATACCACGGGCCGTTTCCTCATCGGGCGGCTCGGCGTTACGTAATTGACGATATATATGTTCTACAGCCTCTTTTTCAGAGTTTGTAGGGTCTTTTTGTAATGTATTATGGATTATCGAATAATCAGATTGTGCATTATTCTCTTTATGTAAAAGAATGGTTTTAACATCAGCACCCAATATCTCTTCAATATGGCCTTTTTCCAATACCGTATCACGATCTATGACAATTTCATTCCTTTCGATTGAAACAACTTCACCGGTATCCTCATCAACAAAATCCTCATGCCAAGTATTTAGAACCCTTGCGGCCAATTTACGCCCTAAAACTTTCTTTAAACCTGCGTTTGAAACTTTAATCTCTTCAGAAAGGTCAAATATTTCAAGAATATCCTTATCGCTTTCAAAACCAATGGCCCTGAATAAGGTAGTAACAGGTAATTTTTTCTTTCTATCAATATAGGCATACATCACCCCATTGATATCAGTTGCAAATTCTATCCAAGATCCTTTAAAAGGGATTACCCTTGCAGAATACAATTTTGTACCGTTAGCATGGAAAGATTGTCCAAAGAATACACCAGGTGAACGGTGTAATTGCGAAACAACAACACGTTCTGCACCATTGATCACAAAAGTCCCACTAGGTGTCATATAGGGAATAGTACCCAAGTACACATCTTGAACGATAGTCTCAAAATCCTCATGTTCAGGATCGGTACAATACAATTTTAATCTAGCCTTTAATGGAACGCTATAGGTTAGACCACGCTCAATGCATTCCTGGATAGAATATCTAGGTGGATCTATAAAATAGTCGAGAAACTCCAATACAAACTGGTTTCTTGTATCAGTGATTGGAAAATTCTCCATGAAGGTATTATACAATCCTTCGGTGCCCCTTTGATCAGATTTAGTTTCAAGTTGAAAAAAATCTTGAAATGACTTAATCTGAATATCCAAGAAATCCGGATAATCCGGCGTGTTCTTAGCGGATGCAAAATTTATTCTCTCAGTGTGATTTGTGAACATCTATGGACGAAATTTTGATCGTGAATATTATTGGGTAGTATATAGCTTTATATACTTAATGTATAAAAAGGCTTAGGTCTAGCCGCAAAAAGCAGTAAGACCTAAACCCAAACCGTTATGGTAGTTGCGATTATTTAAGCTCAACTTCTGCTCCTGCTTCTTCCAATGATTTTTTAATACCTTCAGCTTCGTCTTTAGAAACACCTTCCTTAACGGCTTTTGGTGCGCTATCTACGATATCCTTAGCATCTTTTAATCCTAAACCAGTCAATTCCTTAACCAATTTAACAACTGCTAATTTAGATTGTCCGGCTGCTGTCAAAACTACATCGAATTCTGATTTTTCCTCGGCAGCTTCACCACCTTCGGCACCACCACCACCAGCGGCAACTGCTACTGCAGCGGCTGCAGGCTCAATACCATATTCATCTTTTAATATATTAGCCAACTCATTCACCTCTTTTACAGTTAAGTTAACCAATTGTTCTGCGAAATCTTTTAAATCTGCCATTTTTACTATCGTTTAATAAATTTTAAAATATAATTGTTTTTAGTGCGTACGTATTATTTTTCTGATAATGTCTTCAAGATACCAGCAAGTTTACCACCCCCGGATTTAAGTCCGGAAATAACATTTTTGGCAGGGGATTGTAGTAATCCTATAATTTCCCCTATCATTTCTTCCCTGGATTTGATACTTACTAAGGTATCCAATTGCTCATCACCAATATAAATTGCTTCCGCAATGAAAGCTCCTTTCAACAAAGGCTTATCAGATTTTTTTCTGAATGTCTTGATAAGCTTTGCCGGACCGTTACCTGCTTCGGAAAACATCAAGGATGTATTTCCTTTCAAAACTCCTGGAAGTTCCCCAAATTCTTTATCGGAGGCTTCCATTGCTTTGGCAAGCAAGGTGTTTTTAACTACCGCTAGTTTTATATTGGCCTTAAAACACGCTCTTCTTAAATTAGAGGTCGTGGTCGCATCCAACCCTGAAATATCAGCTAAATAAATAGTTGAATTTTCAGCTAACTGTGCAGTTAAATCTTCTATAACGTTTAATTTTTCTTCTCTTGTCATAATTAAAATTTTGAACTACCAGTTAGTTAAACTGTTTTTGGGTCAAGTTGAACGCTTGGGCTCATTGTGCTAGACATATAAATACTTTTCATGTAAACACCTTTCGACGCGGATGGTTTTAATTTATTCAAAGTTTCCAATAATTCTTTGGCATTGCCAGCAATTTTATCTGCCGAGAAAGAAGCCTTTCCTATTGCCGCATGTACAATACCTGTTTTATCTACTTTGAAATCAATCTTACCAGCTTTTACTTCGGATACTGCTTTTGCAATATCCATTGTAACTGTACCCGTTTTTGGATTGGGCATTAATCCCCTAGGTCCTAAAACTCGGCCTAAAGGTCCTAATTTGCCCATTACGCTTGGCATGGTTATGATAACATCAACATCTGTCCAACCGCCTTTTATTTTCTCCAAATACTCGTCTAAACCAATATAATCAGCACCAGCTTCTTTAGCTTCTGCTTCCTTATCTGGTGTGACCAAAGCCAAAACCTTTACATCTTTACCTGTACCGTGGGGAAGTGTTACCACTCCACGAACCATTTGATTTGCTTTTCTAGGGTCTACACCCAACCGAACTGCCAAATCTACGGATGCATCGAATTTTGCATTGGATATCTCTTTTATTAAAGCTGAGCCCTCTTCAATAGAATAAAGTTTTTCCCTATCTATTTTAGCGTGAGCTTCCTTTTGTTTCTTTGTTAACTTTGCCATTTAATTGCTTTTAAGATTTTAAAAAGGTCTTTTTCCAGATACCTTAAGACCCATTGACCTTGCTGTTCCCGCAATCATGCTCATAGCTGATTCTACGTTAAAAGCATTAAGATCAACCATTTTGTCTTCAGCTATTGTTTTAACCTGGTCCCAGGAAACATTTCCCAATTTGACTCTGTTAGGTTCGCCAGATCCTTTTTTAATCTTAGCCGCTTCCAAAAGTTGAACTGCCGCTGGTGGTGTTTTAACGATAAAGTCGAAAGACTTATCCTTATATACAGTGATAACAACCGGTAAAACTTTACCTGGTTTATCCTGAGTTCGCGCGTTGAACTGCTTACAGAACTCCATGATGTTAACACCGGCAGCACCTAAGGCGGGTCCAACCGGTGGCGACGGATTCGCTGCACCTCCCCTAACTTGTAGTTTAACTACTTTACCTACTTCTTTTGCCATTGTTTAAAATTAAATTGAAAGTGTGTGTTTTTGGAAGCAACACAACTTTTAAATATGTAACAATTATTTTATACCTTTTCTACTTGCATATAGCTTAGCTCCAATGGTGTTTTTCTTCCGAAAATCTTGACCATTACCTCAAGCTTACGCTTTTCTTCATTGATTTTTTCCACAGTCCCATTAAAACCATTGAAAGGACCATCAATTACCTTAATCGTTTCGCCATGAACGAAAGGTATAGCCACACTATCTGTACTAACTGCCAATTCGTCTACTTTGCCCAACATTCGGTTAACCTCCGATTTCCTTAAAGGAACTGGGTCTCCTCCTTTTTTTTCGCCCAAAAATCCTATTACATTGGTTATTGAACGAATAATATGGATCATCTCTCCACCTAAATTGGCTTTAATCATGATATACCCAGGAAAATAAACCCTTTCTTTATTTATTTTCTTACCATTTCTTATTTGGACCACTTTTTCGGTAGGTACCAAAACCTCTTCTAAATAGTCAGAGAATCCAAGCCTAGCTACTTCACTCTCGATATAGCCCTTGATTTTATTTTCTTGACCACTGACAGCTCTTACCACATACCATTTCTTTTCCAATACTTCTGACATAAGGCTCGACTTAATTTAATACGTTGCTGAAATAAAGTTTTATCAATTTACTGAAGACAGAATCAACCCCCCAAGTAGCAAGTGCAAATATAATAGAAAACACTGCTACAATTACCATTAGGTTAGACGATTCGGCCCGTGCCGGTAAGGTTACATTGTTTCTTAATTCTTCAAATGATTCCTTTATATAAGTCAACATTACTTGTATTCTTTAAATTAAAAAATTAAACAGAAAGGACAATTTAAAATGAACTAATGTTCATTTGCTCTTATTAGTATCCTTCGATTGCACTCAGCACGGGAGGAGAGACTCCCCTCGACTTAGCTCGGGATATCCCGAAACTTCGGGACTCGCCTCACTGGCTAACACCTCTCAATCAGCACGGGAGGAGAGGCTCGAACTCCCGACACCTGGTTTTGGAGACCAGTGCTCTACCAACTGAGCTACACCCGTTTATATTTACATTGAAAGGTATCCGCCAGTTGGCGGACACCCTTAAATGAAAAATATTATAATATGATTTTAATCTAAAATCTTGGTTACTTGACCAGCACCTACAGTTCTACCACCTTCACGAATAGCAAAACGAAGTCCTTCACTCAATGCAATTGGTTGGATTAAATCAACAGTAATAGTAAGGTTATCCCCAGGCATTACCATTTCAACTCCACTAGGAAGATTAATGTTTCCTGTAACATCAGTAGTCCTTACATAGAATTGAGGACGGTAGTTATTATGGAATGGTGTATGACGGCCACCTTCTTCTTTCTTAAGGATATAAACCTCAGCCTCGAATTTGGCGTGCGGTTTAACAGAACCTGGCTTACAAATAACCATTCCTCTGCTTATTTGGGATTTTTCAATACCTCTTAATAAGATACCAACGTTATCCCCAGCTTCACCTCTATCCAATATTTTACGGAACATCTCAACACCGGTAATGGTTGATGTTAATTTCTCAGCACCCATACCAATGATGTCAACTGGATCCCCGGTATTTGCGATACCAGTTTCAATACGTCCTGTTGCAACAGTTCCACGACCGGTAATCGTAAATACATCTTCAACTGGCATCAAGAATGGCTTATCGATATCCCTTTTTGGTAATTCGATCCATTCATCAACGGCAGTCATTAATTCCATAACTGTATCAACCCATTTTTGTTCACCATTAAGTGCACCCAAAGCAGATCCAGAAATTACAGGCCCATTATCACCATCATACTCATAGAAAGAAAGCAATTCCCTTACTTCCATTTCAACAAGCTCCAATAGTTCATCATCATCGACCATGTCAACTTTGTTCAAGAAAACAACCATTCTTGGGATGCCTACCTGACGTCCTAATAAGATATGTTCTCGAGTTTGTGGCATAGGACCATCTGTTGCCGCAACTACCAAAATTGCACCATCCATTTGAGCAGCACCAGTTACCATGTTCTTCACGTAATCCGCGTGACCTGGACAATCCACGTGTGCGTAATGACGATTTGCAGTAGAATATTCTACATGCGAAGTATTGATTGTAATACCTCTTTCTTTTTCTTCTGGAGCATTATCGATAGAATCGAAGCTTCTTACTTCAGAAAGTCCTGCATTTGCCAACACAGTTGTAATTGCTGCGGTCAATGTAGTTTTACCGTGATCTACGTGTCCAATAGTACCTATGTTTAAGTGCGGTTTGGAACGATCAAAAGTTGCCTTTGCCATTTTAATGAATTTTAATCTTAGTTTATATTAGTGTACAATTATAATCTTTCTTTGAGCCAACGACGAGATTTGAACTCGTGACCTCTTCCTTACCAAGGAAACGCTCTACCCCTGAGCTACGTCGGCTTGTTGGGTTTTTTTAGGTTGATGTCATAGTTTTGATCTATCAAAACAAACATCTCATATACAACAAACGTTAACCCAAGGTCTTTGAGCGGGAGACCGGGTTCGAACCGGCGACATTCAGCTTGGAAGGCTGACGCTCTACCAACTGAGCTACTCCCGCATTTTAAATTTCAACTTTTCAAAAATCAGTGGGGAGAGCAGCCCCGACGTTTCGGGGGAACCTGCGTTCCACACACTTTTTAGTGGGGAGAGCAGGATTCGAACCTGCGAAGACGTAGTCAGCAGATTTACAGTCTGCCCTCGTTGGCCGCTTGAGTATCTCCCCAAACCGTATTTTAAAGAACTTAAGAGCCGATAGAGGGACTCGAACCCACGACCTGCTGATTACAAATCAGCTGCTCTAGCCAGCTGAGCTACATCGGCCTATCACCACTTTTTTACGCATAAAAAAGTCCGCTATTTCTAACGGACTGCAAATGTATATATTTATTTGTTTAAACAAAATAAAATTGGCAAAATTTTAATCACACTTTGACCCGCTGCTTTTCCTTCATTTTAATGAGTTTCCTTTCCAATGAACTACAGGCAGAATCCACACCTTCCTCAAACGTTTTGCATTGTTTTTTTACAACAAATTTATCCTTTGGTACATTGAGTTTCACTTCTACAATCTTGTTTTCTTTTGCACTGGTATTTTCTACTTTTAAATAAACCTCTGAACTAATTACCTTGTCGTAGAAGGTTTCTAATTTGTTCAACCTATTTTGTATGAAATCCATAAGTTTGCGGTCTGCATTGAAATTAACTGATTGGGTGTTTACTTTCATAGATTAAATATTTTAAATGTTAAACTATTTGAATCGACATCACATTTTTTTTCCCCTAGGATGGGCTGATGAATGTACTTTTTTAAGTTCGGTAATGCTATTATGTGTATAAACTTGTGTTGAAGCCAAACTTGCATGGCCCAACAATTCCTTTACAGAATTCAAATCAGCACCTTTATTCAACAAATGTGTCGCAAAGGTATGTCTTAAAATATGTGGACTCCTTTTTACCTTCGAGGACACCTTACTAAAATACCCTTTTATTATTCTATAAACAAGGGTTTCATATATTTTATTGCCCGATTTGACCAAAAAAACATACTCATTATCGAATATTTCCACAAGGTTATTTCTGCGGATAAAATAAGAAGTAAATAGCTCTATTGTGGATGCCAATAAGGGAACAATACGCTCTTTGTTTCTTTTTCCCAACACCTTAATCGATTTACCGGAAAGATCAACATCCTTAGTTTTAAGATTAATCAACTCTGATCTTCGAATGCCCGTTGTATATAATAATTCAATTATCAATTTATCACGGTGACCTTCAAAGTCATCCTCAAAAGTGATTTGTCCTAAAATCCTCTGCATTTCTTCCTCCGAAAATGGGACCTCGATTTTTTTGGAAGTTTTAAGTGCCTTGTGTTTGGCCAAAGGGTTATTATCAATTGCACCTATACGTTGTAAAAATTTATAATACGCCTTTAAAGAGGCAATCTTTCTATTTACAGACCTGTTGGAAATGCCTGCATTCACCAACTCAACAATCCAACTTCGGATAAGGGTGTACTCGACTGCACCTATATTATCCAATTCATATTTCTTATTACAAAAATCGGCAAAAGATCCAATGTCATTCCCATAAGCATCCACGGTATGCTTGGAATAGTTTTTTTCAAGTAGTAAATAGGAGATGAAAGATGGTACCGACATAAAACAAAGTTACTAAAGTTAACTTAGGAGTTATGGGAAATTAAAAAATCCCACCTATTAAGATGGGAATTTTTTATAATTGTACATTAAAATAAAGGTCTTTAGATCTCTTCTTTATCCCTTAAACCTTGTATGTATTGTGCTTTTTGTATTTGAGCTCTTCTTAAAACTGAAGGTTTAGTGAATTGCTGACGCTTACGTAATTGACGCATTGTACCAGTCTTATCGAACTTTCGCTTAAAACGCTTTAAAGCTCTGTCTATGTTTTCTCCTTCTTTAATTGGTATTATTAACATGGGCTACAACCTCCTTTCTTTAGTGATTAGGGGTGCAAATATAAAATGAATTAATGGAATAGTCCACAACTATTTTAAAATATTTTTTGAGATGACTACTTTTTGTATTTCGGTGGTACCTTCCCCTATCGTGCAGAGTTTAGCATCCCTATAAAATTTTTCTACCGGAAAATCTTTGGTATACCCATAGCCGCCATGGATCTGCACTGCTTCATTGGCTACTTTCACACAAACCTCTGAAGCATACATTTTACTCATAGCACTCAATTTGGTCATACTACGACCTTCATTTTTAAGAAATGCGGCTTTATGGAGTAATAACTCCGAAGCTTCGATCTCAGTAGCCATATCAGCCAGTTTGAATGATATACCCTGAAATTGACTTATAGGTTTTCCAAATTGGATCCTTTCTTTGGAATATTTTAAAGCTGCTTCATAGGCCCCTTTAGAAACTCCCAAAGACAAAGCGCCTATTGATATTCTACCACCATCCAAAATCTTCATTGATTGAACAAACCCGTCACCGACCTTACCCAACCTATTAGCATCAGCAACTCTACAGTTATTGAAAATCAACTCCGCGGTTTCACTGGCACGCATACCTAATTTATCCTCTTTTTTTCCACTTGAGAAACCAGGTGTTCCTTTCTCAATGGCAAAAGCGGTCATACCATAGCTGTCGCCTTTTTCCCCGGTTCTTGCAATTACTACGGAAATATCCCCACTTATACCATGGGTAATAAAGTTTTTTGCACCATTCAATATCCAATCATTGCCCTCTTTAACTGCCGTAGTACTCATACCCCCTGCATCTGATCCCGTATTGTGCTCAGTTAGACCCCATGCACCGATCCATTCGCCGGTAGCTAATTTGGTAATCCATCGTTGTTTTTGATCTTCGTTGCCAAAAGTCAGGATATGGTTAGTACAGAGCGAATTATGGGCGGCTATTGAAAGACCGATTGAAGGGTCGACCTTCGATATTTCTTCTAAAATTGCAATATATTCATGATAGCCCAACCCAGAACCACCATAGGTTTCTGGCACCAAAATACCCATAAATCCCATTTCGCCTGCTTTCTTAAAAAGCTCAACAGGGAATGTTTGGGCTTCATCCCAATCCATAACATGGGGCAATATATGCTGTAGGGCAAATTTCTTGGCAGCGGATGCAACATGCTGTTGGGTTTCAGAATAATCAAAATTCATTGTGTCCTTGAACATATGGGAGCTTTTTTACAGGGTCAAATATAATTTAATTCTATGGATCTTATCTATTGGAAAATCTTCAATTTTCGTTAATTCGTCAAATGAAATGATTGTTCCGTTGATTTCCCTATATTCTACAATTCTTTGCGCAATAACATCTTTTATATAAATCAATTGGGAAATTTCCTCAACGGAAGCAACGTTTATATTTATTTTTTCAATAACAGGTTTGTCGATTACCTTGAATCTTTTCAAGGTCCTTTGAACCACTTCAGGTTCCAATCCATAGACATCTTTCAATTGATCGTCAATTAAAAATCCCCCTAACCTTTCCCTGAATTTAACAATCCGAATTGATAATATATTCCCAATGCCACTAACTAACTGTAGATCTTCTGCGGTTGCAGTATTCAAGTCCTTGACCCTTAGTATTGGACTTTGTTCTAGTTTGGAAGATATGTTACCCTTGGCATCTTCAAATCTTTGCGAACTACCAACTGGCAATTGCGGACTTCTTTTTTGTGTCCATTCGGGAAATTTGAAGTACTGTGAGAAAGTATTCAACAAGGAATCCGAAACATGGGTTACTTTTTGAAATTCCTCCGTTGAATTGACAAATTTATTTTCCGATCTATGTGCATGCAGCCTATCAATCTCCTCCAAAGACATTCCTAAAGTGTATCCCTTAAAATCGGTTATATAGTTGGGGTTAAAGGGATAAATCCTAATTGAATCAATTTTTTGAACCTCTTTTTTTAACGAATCAATTTTCGTTTGTGTTTCAATATCCAAAATGACCTTGCTTTCATTGGAATCATTTGAATTATTTTTGAAAATGAAGTAAAATATTTGAAGGGTAATGATAATTAGGAGCAAAAAGAAAATCCCACTTTGTTCCTGTTTGCTAAAGGTAAAGTGGGATTTAAATTTTTTCATTTCAAGCTCGACTAGCCTTTAACGTAATTTTTAATGTCTTTCAAATACTTATCCAATTCTTCACGAACTCTTGGGAACAAGAATAATAGACCGATCATATTTGGGAATACTAATGCCAATATCATGGCATCAGAGAATTTAATTACTGCATCCAAAGTAGCTGCAGCTCCAATAACTACAAACATTAAAAACAGTACTTTGTAAACAACATCAGCTCTTTTTCCTCTTCCAAACAAATATTTCCATGATTGTAATCCATAATACGACCATGAAATCATTGTTGAAAAGGCAAATAGAATAATCGCTATGGTTAGGATATATCTAAATCCTGGTATTACAGAATCATAAGCCATGGATGTTAAATCAACACCACCTACATAGGTGCCTGATTCATTCAATAATACGGTACTGCCAACAGCATTTCCGTAATCAAATGCTCCAGCCTCCATATTAAAGAAAATAATTACCAATGCTGTCATTGTACAAATTACCACCGTATCAATAAATGGCTCCAACAAGGCAACTACACCCTCACTTGCAGGATATTTCGTCTTTACTGCTGAATGCGCTATCGCAGCCGACCCTGCCCCTGCTTCATTGGAGAAAGCCGCTCTTTGAAAACCAACTATTATTACCCCGAGAACACCACCAAGTCCTGCTTCAGGTGAAAATGCCCCTGCAAAAATCATTGATAATGCTTCGCCGATATACTCGATATTCGCAAAAATTATAACCAAGGAGGCTAACACATAAATACCAGCCATAAATGGCACTATTTTCTCTGTAACACTTGCAATCTTCTTGATGCCACCAATAATTACTATACCTACGAGAATAGCTAGTATTATTCCGATAATTACGCCTGTGGCTCCACCTTCTAAATTCAACATGGAAGAAAGTTGCACCGCTGCTTGATTAGACTGAAATGCATTACCACCTCCGAACGATGCACCAACACATAATACCGCAAAAATGACTGCCAATATTTTTCCTAACCTTGTAAAACCTTTTTCTTTTAGACCTCTTGACAAATAATACATGGGGCCACCATAAACTGTTCCATCTTCACCTACATCACGATATTTTACACCTAAAGTACATTCAACAAACTTTGTCGACATACCTATAAGCCCGCAAACAATCATCCAAAATGTAGCTCCTGGCCCACCTACTGCAATCGCGACTGCAACACCTGCTATATTACCCAGACCAACAGTTCCAGATACTGCTGTAGCCAAGGCTTGAAAGTGACTTACCTCACCATCTTTACTCTCATCTGCAATAGTATCGACCAAATCACCATCTACAATATTCAAATCGGCCTTTTCAACACCATGATGGTCTAATTCATCATACTTGCCTCTTACGGTATTTATTGCTAAAGGAAATTTCGTGATATTTGGAAACTTGAAGTATATCGTAAAAAATGTTGCTCCAAAAATCAACAAAATCAGAACAATAGGCAAGTTGTAACCAGCAATTGGTATAGAGGTCAATACAAAACCTTCCCACCAAACAGCGAAAGGCATAAATGCATCATTGACCTTCTCATCCAGTCCTTTCTCTTGTGCGCTTGTTATCAGTGGTAAAATGGTAAATAATAAAAGAAGTCTATACTTCATAATATCTTGTTTTGGTTTTGGTTTTTCCTACTAAGCTGGCAATATCCTAAAAATAATCAAGTCAATCAAATATAGTCCAATATAGATCTTGAATCAGATATGGAACATTTCGTTCAATTTTTTAATTTGTTCCGGTCTTCCAAGCACTATTACTTTGCTTTTGGGTTGTAATTGCATATCGGCTTCAGGATTTATGATGTATTTGCCATCAGGGGCGATATATCCAATGATGGTGCATCCTGTTTTTCTTCTTAAATCAAGATCCCTTAAAGAATTACAGTCCATTTGATCCGCAAAATCCTCAATAGCCACTTCTTCTAAATTGGTGGTATGTTCACCTTCAATAGACAATTTATCCATAAATGTTATCAAATCTGGCATAACGACTAAAGATGCCATATGATCACCGCCTATTTTATCGGGCATAATTACTTGATTTGCACCGGCAAAGCGCAGCTTTTTCTGTGAAGATATCTGCGAAGCCCTACTTATAATATACAGGTCTTTGTTAAGTTGTCTTGCGGATAGTACTACAAACAAATTTGCAGCGTCATCTGGCAAGGTCGTAATTATATACTGGGCACGCTCAATACCTGCCTCTAACAATACTGAATCTTCATTGGAATCCCCCTCGACAAAAAGTATGTTATCCTCAAATTTATCAATAATTTCCTTATCCTTTTCAACAACCACGAAAGGTCTTTTATACGCTCTTAACCTTTCTGCAGCTTGGTTACCATTACGACCGAAACCACATATGATAACATGGTTCGAGAGACTGCTGATTTTGTTTTTCACTTTTTTCTTTTTTAAAAGTTCCTGGGAATTTCTACTTAATAAATATTCTGTTATAACCGAAATTGCAAATCCTAATATAAAGACACTGGCTATGATTAAAAATATAGTAAATATTTTAGCATCTGCAGATAACGGACTTACTTCGGAAAAACCGACAGTCGTCACGGTAATTACTGTCATATAAATGGCATCTATCCATGTGTAATCTGCCAACACACGGTAACCAAAAACGCCAGTTGATAATACTATCAGCATCAAAACGACTGCGAGATATATTTTTGAACGGAAGAGTTTTATCATAGTTATAGGTCAAAAACTGATGTTCTTTTGGTATGTACTAAATCTTTTATTTTTAACCAGAATGCCAAAAAAAGATATAGTGCAAAACCAAAACCCAAGGTAACGAAGGTAAGGTAAATGAATGACGTTCTTACCACCCTGGCCCGTATGCCCATACGTTCAGCAATACGTCTACATACCTCAAAACCTCTTTTTTGGAAATAATATAAAAGTTGATAGAGAATATCCATGGTCTAAATTTAAATATTTCCGTTCAATAAACTAGAACCAACTGCACATTGTAAACATTTATTTTTTGTGCAATAATGATTATATAATTCCAATATAGCCTGACTTTCCTTTGCGTTATTAATTTTAACGCCATGTTGTATAAAATTTCCTATAATCGAATTATCCTCATTTTTAATATTTTCGACAATATTAAAAATAACTTCATTGGTTTCAGTTCCATGATGTTTCGCATAGCAATATTTAATAGGTAAAATTGTATTTATTATTAATAAATCGATGAATTTTTTCGTAAGCTTTTTTCTACTTCTTTTTGATTCCTTACCAAACGAAAAATGATTGTCCCAATAGCTGCTTGCAGAAACATTGAATATCGAATAAATCCGATCCAAATTGGATGCTTCCAAAAGTTTTCTAAACAAACCTTGGTGCTCAGCATAAAGATTTGCAAACTGTGACAAACGTATTGTGGGAAAGTTCGGGGGTCGAAGTTTAAAGAATTCAGGTTTCTGGACACTTTCTTCGGATAAATTGAACTTATGCTTTAGATAGTTATACTCTTCCGTCAATTTAAGGTAATAAGTATCAACAATTGATTCATCATCCAATAAACCTGCTAAACCGAATAAAGTACTCTCAAGTTGAAGTACATTGTTCTTGATTTTTTTTACTACCGAAAAATCAATGGCATTGCCTAAGCCCAAAAACGAATCCCCATTTATTTTAAGCCCAAAACTTTTTAGCAATAAAGAGAATACTACTTTTTCCCAATCATTCTTTGACGTCGATAATTGTTCGAATACCAAAACGGATTTTTGCTCCAAACGTTCAATATATATTCGTTCTAACCAATTGTCAAAAACAAACCCATTGATTTTTGCAATGCTTTTTTCGCAATTGATAAAAGTAGTTTGCTTTTTATCAAACAACATTTGGTATTTAAGCAACAAGTCCTTTGGAATATATTTTTTCAACACCAGGGTTGGCATTACGGTCATGTCTTTTCTGTATACCTTCAAATCATCCTCCCAGACCACATGCAGTATTACGTTGTTGTAGTTTTCATCTTCCTCATGATGATGTGCATACCAATCGGAAGATTTAATATGAATTTCAATATTACCTGCCCAAAGTTGTTCACCAATTATGACTTTTGCATAAAAAAAATCCGGACCTGATAGATGGTTGTGCGTTCCTATATCCAGGATATTCAAATGCTCGTTTTGTGAAGTGAGCAAATCCGCTAATTGCAACTTTTTGTATTTCCATATGAAATGTAATAGGTCTTCACGCATGGCTTTAAAATAAAAAATCCCGCACTGATGCAGGATTTAATTTTAGTATTTATTGCAATTATTGGATTATATCACCATTCCAGTTTATTATGCCCCCTTCAAGATTAAAGGCATTTTCAATACCTATACTATTCATTATTGCACATGCTTGCCTACTCCTTATGCCAGATCTACAGTACACATAATAGTTTTTTGATTTGTCTAATTTTTCCAGTTCTGTTAAGAAATCCGGTCCTAAATAAATATCAATGTTTTCTGCATTGGGAATATGGCCCTGTTCAACTTCCCTCGATGTTCGTACATCCAGTATAAAAGCATTGTCATCATTTTCCAATTGCTCTGCCCACTCTTCTTGGGATAAATCTGCCATTGTTATAAATTTAGTTGACAAAAGTAAGATATTAAGGAGAAATCATCAATCCAATTAATTAAAAGAAAGATGAAACCCATTGTTTCGTTATAGATAATTCATGATTTGTACAAAATCAGTTTTAACAAAACATTATCGATCTTCTACTTTTTTGCACCCGAAAATCGATTACATTTGTATATACAATTGTTGTGATAGCATGAATGTAGAAAAACTTATCAAGACCAAGAAGCAGGTTCCAATCGAGCAGAAGACTATTATTCATATACTGTTGGTGAATAATAAAATCAACGAGTCAATAGCGCATGCTTTAAAACCCTTTGGTGTATCTGTTCAGCAATTCAATGTTTTAAGGATATTAAGAGGCCAAAATGGAAAACCTGCCAACCTTTCAACTTTAAATGAACGAATGGTAACAAAAATGAGCAATACAACGCGTTTGGTTGACAAACTTTTATTAAAAGGATATGTAGACCGTACTATTTGCCCTTCCAACAGAAGAAAGATAGAAATCAGTATTACCGATAAAGGTCAAATAGAATTACAAAAAATGGACATTGCCATGACCAATGTCGAAAAAGATTTGCTCAATCGGTTTTCAAACGAAGATCTAGATCAAATAAATATATTATTGAATAAATTTTAAACCAGAACATTTAGTTAGTATTAACAAAGATTAATTTTAAAAACATGAAAAAGAACGTATTAAGTTTAGTATTTGCCGTGATTTTCGGATTTACAACCTCTGCAATCACTCCAATCGACGGAGAAAAAAAGGTAGTGAAGCCCGAAGAAAGTGTGGTAACCTGGAAAGCGTATAAAGTCACTGGCTCACACAGTGGAATTGTAAATCTTAAGGAAGGTTCCCTTATGTTTGATGAAGGTAAACTTACAGGTGGTGAATTCGTGGTAGATATGACAACTTTAGTGTCGACCGATCTGGAAGGTGAAAATAAAGGGAAATTGGAAGGTCATTTAAAATCTGAAGATTTCTTTGGTATAGCTAAACACCCTACTTCTAAATTAATTTTCACTAGTGTTGATTCATCTGGGAAAAATTCCTATGAAGTAACTGGGGATTTGACCATTAAGGGTATAACAAAACCTGTTACTTTTGACGTATCCGTATATGGCAGCAAGGCAACTGCCACTTTGAAAGTAGACAGGACCAACTATGATATAAAGTTTAGGTCTGACAACTTTTTTGAAAACTTGGGTGATAAAACAATTTATGATGAATTTGATCTTGTAGTGGATTTGGTATTTTAATAAACTTGACCTCACAATGTCAATCCCATTTACTCCTAAAAGTAAACGGGATTGATTTTTTTTACTAAAAACGTATTTGTTGTTTAAAAAATCATTTCTATATTTGATGCAATGAAAAACATAGGAGTAAATACTTGGTGGTGGAACAACTTACAAAAAACGTCGTGAGTTAAGCATCATTGTAGTAAAACTATATAAAAAGGCTTGTCTATCACGACAGGCCTTTTGCTTTTGATTAAAATCCAAATTATGCAGCATCAGTTTAAATCGCATTATAAAAAAATTCTTGCAGACACGATAACCCCAGTGAGTGTTTACCTGAAAATACGGGATAAATTCCCAAATAGCATACTTTTGGAAAGTAGCGACTATCACGCCAATGATAATAGCTTTTCCTATATCTGCTGTAATCCCATAGCATCAATAAAAGTCGAGAATGAAAATATCATAGAACAATATCCTGATGGCAAAAATCTATCGGTGTCAATTACAGCTAACACCGATATAGTGCAGGTATTACATGATTTTAGTCAGAAATTCAAAGCAGATGACAACTCCTTTAAGTTTATAAACAATGGCTTATTTGGATATATGGCATATGATGCAGTTCGGTATTTTGAAGATGTAAAAATCACTAAAAAAGAAGGGGCTTTGAACATTCCGGATATTTATTATGCCGTTTATAAGAACATTATTGCCATCAACCATTTTAAGAATGAAGCTTACATTTTTGCCCATTGCCATAATTCCGAAAGTAATATTGCTGAGATTGAGCATATTCTAAATGTGAAGAATTTTGCCTCATATAATTTTAGAAAAGAGGGTGAACCAAATTCCAATCTTGTTGATGATGAATACAAAGAGCATGTGGCATTGGCTAAAAAACACTGTCAACGTGGCGATGTATTTCAATTGGTATTATCAAGACGGTTTTCACAAGGATTCAAAGGTGATGAGTTTAATGTGTATAGGGCACTGCGCTCGGTAAATCCTTCCCCATATCTGTTCTATTTTGACTATGGCGATTTCAAAATATTTGGAAGTTCGCCAGAGGCCCAATTAATCGTGAAAGACGGAAGGGCGGAAATTCATCCTATAGCAGGTACCTTTAAAAGAACCGGTAATGATGAAAAGGATGCGGAACTGGCAAAAAAATTGACTCAGGATGATAAAGAAAACAGCGAACATGTTATGTTGGTCGACTTGGCAAGAAATGATCTAAGCAGAAATGGCAATATGGTCAAGGTAGATAACTATAAAGAGGTTCAATTCTTTTCGCACGTAATCCATTTAGTCTCAAAAGTAACAGGGCAAAAAAAGAAGAACATTACCACCATGAAAGTGGTCGCCGATACCTTCCCTGCCGGCACTTTGAGCGGAGCGCCAAAACACATGGCAATGCAGTTAATAGAAAAGTATGAGAAAACCAATAGGGATTATTATGGGGGAGCAATTGGTTTTATGGATTTCAATGGGAATTTCAACCATGCCATTATGATCCGTACTTTCTTGAGCAAGAACCATCAATTACATTATCAAGCTGGTGCAGGCCTTGTTGCCGCATCGAACCCTGAGGACGAATTACAGGAAACATACAATAAATTGGGGGCTTTGACCAAGGCCTTGGAAATTGCGGAATCTATCTAAAATTTCCAAAATCAAAAGAATATGAAAAAAATATTGGTAATAGATAACTACGATAGTTTCACCTATAATCTGGTTCATTATTTAGAGGATTTGGGTTGCGAGGTTGTTGTAAAAAGAAACGACCAACTTACCTTGGACGAGGTTGCCGATTTTGATAAAATCGTTCTTTCCCCCGGCCCAGGAATTCCGGATGAAGCAGGTCTACTTAAAGAAATCATTGCAAAATATGCCCCAACCAAAAGCATATTCGGTGTCTGTTTGGGACAGCAAGCAATCGCCGAAGTATTTGGAGGTAGTTTGATAAATTTAGATGAAGTCTATCATGGCATTGCTACGAAGATAAAAATAACCGAAAAAGATATTTTATTCAATGGCCTACCTACTGAAATTGAGGTAGGGCGTTACCATTCCTGGGTAGTAGACCCTAACATACCAGAGGTATTGAAAGTTACTTCGGTTGATGAAAACGGACAGATCATGTCTTTAAGACATAAGGAATATGATGTTTGTGCAGTACAATTTCACCCAGAATCTGTCTTAACCCCCCAAGGAAAAAAAATATTGGAAAACTGGTTAAATGGATAATTTTATTGTCATTCCCACGAAGGTGGGAATCCATTTAAATGATTTAAGATAAAACAAAAAGTTTCCTGCCCCTGTTTGCCGACAGGCAGGTTCGCAGGAATGACAAAACAAAAGAATGAAAGAAATTCTAAATAAACTTATTAACCATGACATCCTAACAAAGGAAGATGCCAAACAAGTATTGGTCAATATCGCAAAAGGCGAATATAATACCAGTCAGATTGCTGCTTTTTTAACGGTATATATGATGCGGAGTATAACCATCGAAGAATTGGAAGGTTTCCGAAATGCACTTTTGGATTTATGCTTGGCAATTGATTTATCTGCCTATAATCCCATTGATTTATGTGGCACAGGTGGCGATGGAAAGGACACATTCAACATTTCGACTTTGGCCTCTTTCGTTACCGCAGGGGCTGGTGTGAAAGTCACAAAACATGGTAATTATGGGGTGTCCTCAAAATGTGGCAGTAGCAATGTGATGGAATTCTTGGGTATTAAATTCAGTAATGAGGCCGGTTTTTTGGAAAAGTCAATTGATGAGGCAGGTATTTGCGTGTTACACGCACCTTTGTTTCACCCTGCCATGAAAAATGTGGCACCTATTCGAAAGGAATTAGCGGTTAAGACCTTTTTTAATATGTTAGGACCTATGGTAAACCCTGCCTTTCCCAAAAATCAAATAGTAGGCGTGTTCAATTTGGAATTGGCGCGTATGTATGGCTATCTCTATCAGAATACTGATAAGAACTTTACCATACTGCACGCTTTGGATGGCTATGATGAAATTTCGTTGACTGGTGCCACCAAAACAATTTCAAACTTTTCCGAAGGTATTTTAAGGCCTGAGGATTTTGGGGTACAAGTAGTGAAGCAATCACAAATTGTGGGAGGTGAAACTATTGGGGAATCGGCCAGGATATTTATGCATATTTTAAATGGTAAGGGTACTGAGGCGCAAAATAATGTTGTTTGCGCCAACGCAGGAATTGCAATTGCAACTGTAAACGGATTAACACCAAAAGTAGGATTTGAATCTGCGAAAGAATCTTTATTAAGTGGGAAAGCTTTAAACGCATTGAAAAAATTGCAGGAATTAAGTAAAAATTAAAACGCTTTTACGAGCAAAGCAAAGTAATCTGCCTTATAATCAACAGATTGCATCGTGCCTTCGAAAAACGTATACATAACAATGAATATATTAGATAAAATAGTTCTTGATAAGCGCCTCGAGGTAGGGTTAAAAAAATCCCTGATTCCTGTTTCACAATTGGAAAATTCGGTTCTTTTTGGCCGTAAGGCGAATTCCTTATCGAAAATACTTCGTAGCAGTACTACAGGAATTATTGCAGAACACAAACGCAGATCGCCATCCAAGTCATTCATTAATCAAAACTTGAATGTGCAAGATGTGGCACAAGGGTATGAAAATGCGGGGGTATGTGGTATGTCCGTCTTAACGGATAGTAAATATTTCGGCGGTTCTTTGGACGATCTAATTATTGCAAGGGCTATTGTTAAGATGCCGCTTTTGAGAAAAGAATTCATTATTGATGAATATCAAATTATTGAGGCAAAAGCATATGGTGCCGATGTAATCTTATTGATTGCCGCCATATTGACAAAATCTGAAATCAAATCGTTCTCCGAATTGGCAAAAAGTTTGAATTTAGACGTATTGCTGGAAGTTCATAATGAAGTTGAATTGAGAAAATCGATAATGCCAAGTCTGGATATGTTGGGTGTAAACAATCGCAATCTAAAGAATTTTGAAATTAGTCTAGAGACCAGTAAGTCACTATCAAACTTAATCCCAAATGATTTTGTAAAAGTATCCGAAAGTGGAATTAGCACTATTGGCGCAATTCAAGAATTAAAATCATATGGTTATCAAGGGTTTCTGATCGGGGAAAACTTCATGAAAACTGATAATCCAGGGGCAAGTGCTACTACATTTATAAAAGAATTAAAGTCATGAAACTGAAGGTCTGTGGAATGAAATATCCGGAAAATATAAAAGAGGTTGCCTCTTTGCAACCCGATTATATGGGCTTCATTTTTTGGGAGCCCTCAAAAAGATATTTTCAAGGAAACATTCCTGAAATTCCGTTGGAAATTAAGAAAGTCGGGGTATTTGTAGATGCATCTTTGGAAGATGTTTTGGAAAAAATGATAACCTACGATTTACAGGCCGTACAATTGCATGGAAAAGAAACTCCAATATATTGTCAAGAACTCTATCATAGATTAAATGTCATTTCGAACGACAGGGAGAAATTGCTTGGCTCAAATGGGAAAGACGGTAAAGTGCAAATAATTAAAGTATTTTCAATAAAAAATAATTTTGATTTTGGTGTTCTTGACCCTTATGAAGACGTTTGTGATTACTTCTTATTTGATACCAAAGGAAAACTCCCCGGCGGTAATGGATATAGATTTGATTGGAAATTATTGGAAAATTACCCCTCCCAGAAACCCTATTTTCTTAGTGGTGGAATAGGATTGGATGAAACTGAAAGCGTTCTGTCATTCCTTAGTGGGCAGGCATCCAAATATTGCCATGCCATAGATGTAAACAGCAAATTTGAAATTGAACCAGGATTGAAGAATATTGGGAAGTTGAAAGAATTTAAAAAAACCATAATCACTACAATAACAGATTCCCACCTACGTGGGAATGACAATATAGGATTACCATGAGTTATAACGCAGACGAAAAAGGATATTATGGGGAATTCGGTGGTGCATTTATTCCTGAAATGCTCTATCCCAATACCGAAGAACTTCGACAGAGCTATCTCCGGATTATGGAGGAACCTTCTTTCAAGGAAGCATTCGACCAGTTATTAAAAGATTATGTAGGGCGCCCTACGCCATTGTATTTTGCGAAGCGACTTTCAAAGAAATACAACACAAAAATCTATCTAAAACGGGAAGATCTTTGCCATACAGGAGCACATAAAGTCAACAATACCATAGGTCAGATTTTAATGGCTAAAAAGTTGGGCAAGAACCGAATCATAGCGGAAACTGGAGCAGGACAGCACGGTGTTGCCACTGCAACCGTTTGTGCCTTAATGGGTATTGAATGTGTTGTATACATGGGTGAAATCGATATTGCCCGCCAAGCGCCCAATGTAGCAAGAATGAAAATGTTGGGTGCAGAAGTTCGACCAGCCTTATCAGGAAGCAGAACACTAAAGGATGCAACCAATGAAGCCATTCGTGATTGGATCAATAATCCGGTTGACACCCATTATATCATAGGTTCTGTTGTAGGCCCCCACCCCTATCCAGATATGGTTGCAAGATTTCAAAGCGTAATTTCAGAGGAAATAAAATGGCAATTAAAAGAAAAAGAAGGAAGGGAGAATCCTGATTATGTAGTTGCCTGTGTTGGTGGTGGTAGTAATGCTGCAGGGGCTTATTATCATTTTCTGGATAATCCTGACGTTGGGATTATTGCCGTTGAAGCTGCTGGAAAAGGAGTTGATTCCGGTAAAAGTGCTGCAACCTCGGCATTAGGCAAAGTAGGTATCATACACGGCAGTAAAACCCTATTGATGCAAACACAAGACGGACAGATAACCGAACCCTATTCCATCTCAGCTGGATTGGATTACCCTGGTGTAGGCCCCATGCATGCACATTTATTTAAATCAGGACGTGGTGAGTTTATCTCCATTACAGATGATGAAGCAATGGTTGCGGGCTTAATGATTTCACAATTGGAGGGAATTATCCCGGCTATTGAAAGTTCCCATGCCTTTGCCATATTAGAATATAAGAAGTTCAAACCGGAAGATATTGTCGTTATCAACCTATCAGGGCGTGGTGATAAGGATTTGGATACCTACATTGATTATTTTAAATTATGAACAGAATAAATCAAAAATTAAAGGAGGATAAAAAAATTCTCTCCATATATTTTACAGCAGGTTATCCTGTCTTGCATGATACGGTAAAGATCATCCAAGACTTGGAAAAAAGTGGTGTTGATTTAATAGAAATAGGATTACCGTTTTCGGACCCACTAGCAGATGGCCCAACCATTCAGGAAAGTTCAACGGCAGCTCTGAGAAATGGTATGCATACCGAATTACTTTTTGAACAATTAAAGGATATTCGGAAATCAGTGTCAATTCCTTTGATTATCATGGGGTACTTTAACCCAGTATTTCAATATGGAGTCGAAGCTTTCTGTAAACGATGTGAAGAAATTGGGATAGACGGACTCATCCTTCCTGATTTACCACTGGATGTTTATCAAAACGATTATGAACAAATTTTTAAAAAATACAACTTGATAAATATATTCTTGATAACCCCTCATACCAGTGATGAGCGTATTAGGCAAATTGACAATGCTTCAAACGGGTTCATTTATATGGTAAGTTCCGCTAGTACAACAGGGGCGACCCAAGGTTTTGGGGAAGCGCAAAAAAATTACTTCGCCCGTATAGCATCCCTAAAACTAAAGAACCCTCAAATTGTTGGTTTTGGCATCAATAATGCAGAAACTTTTAAGCATGCAACCAAATCGGCAAGTGGTGCAATTATTGGTTCAGCTTTTATAACACATTTGACGAAAAACGGAGTCGACTCAATCCCGAATTTTATTAAAACCATTAGAAGGTAGTATGGAAATTATCAATAATTGGAAACTTGTAATTCTATTATGTCTAACCTTGGGAATGGCACCTTTTTTCCCAGAACCCCATATTTGGGGAAAACTAAAATGGATTATTGGAGGAGCCAATGGCATGTCGGCCCTTGATTGGTTCGATGTTTTTTTACATGGCTTTCCCTTTATACTTTTAATTCGATTAATTGTTTTAAAGGTCATTACCTTGTTCAAAAAATAGAATTGCCTACATTTAAAGCTTTATCAAACCGCCCTAAGAAATGAGAATATTTGTTACCGTATTATTTGCATTTACCACTTGCTTTTCTTTTGCTCAAGAAGATACCCAATTAAAATCCCAAGTAAGCCACTCTATCAATGAAATTAGGGATTTTGTGGCTATTCCCAATGATGCTTTGGAACATGCCGACATCAATAGAAATTTAACTTGGTTGACCAAAAAATTCAACGAAAGGGGTTTTAATTCCTCGGTATTACCAACTGAAGGTGAATCCTTGTTTTTTGCAGCCCTGCCTATGGAGGATAACAAACCTACTATACTTTTCTATATGCATTTGGATGGCCAATCTGTTGATCCTTCTAAATGGGAACAGTCAAATCCGTATGATGTGGTATTAAAATCAAAGGAAGGCGAGAATTGGGTTACCAAACCATTTGATAGTTTGAAGAACGATATTAATTATGACTGGCGATTGTTCGGACGCTCAACCTCCGATGATAAAGGTCCAATTGTAATGCTCTTGAATACCATTGATCTTTTGAAAAAAAACAATGTCACGATACCTTTTAATGTAAAGGTAATATTGGATAGTGAAGAGGAAAAAGGTAGTAAGCCATTACCAAAAGCTGTAAAGGATTATAAGGATTTATTAAAAGCGGATTTCTTGGTCATCAATGATGGGCCCGTACACCTTTCTGGAAAACCAACAGTAATATATGGCTGCCGTGGTATAACCACATTGTCCTTGACCACACACGGACCTTTAAAACCACAACATAGCGGGCATTATGGCAACTATGTGCCAAATCCCGGCTTTCAATTGGCGAAAGTATTGGCAAGTATGAAAGATGATGAAGGAAAGGTACTAATTGAAGGGTATTATGATGGAATAACATTGGATGAACCAACCCTTGCCGTACTAAAAAGCGTACCTGAAGATGTGGAAACAATCAATGAGTATTTGGCCATCAGGACACCTGAAAATGTAGGTAGCTTTTATCAAGAAGCGTTACAGTTCCCCTCTTTGAATATTAGGGGAATGGGTTCTGGTTGGATAGGTGAAAAGGTAAGGACCATTATCCCTGAAAGTGCAACTGCCGAAATCGACATTCGGTTGGTTGTAGAGACCGATGGAAATAGATTAAAGAATTTGGTAAAGAAACATATTCAAAATCAGGGATTCTTTATATCCAACAAGTCGCCAACCAAAGAAGAGCGAATGGCCCATGATAAAATCATAACCATAACCGAAGGTTCTGTGACCAATGCTTTCAGAACAGAACTTGATAATATTTATGGAGAGTTTTTGGTAAATACCTTGAAAGAAAAATTCGGGGAAAATGTAGTTCAAATACGCACCATGGGAGGCACGGTGCCAATTGCTCCCTTTATCAATGAATTGAAAATACCGGCATTTATTGTTCCAATGGTGAACCCGGACAACAACCAGCATAGTCCGAATGAAAATTTAAAAATTGGTCAGATAGCCTATGGAATTAAAGCATTTTATGGGATTTTGAGCGCTGAAATAAACTGACGAATAAGATCATTTTACATCAGGCAGAATTCCTACTGGCATTAATATTACCGTAAAGTGATCTAGTTACGATTTTCTCATATTGTTCTTTATAATCTGTTTTCTGCCCTATTTTCTGAAGTGCATATTGTTGTATCACCAATAATGGCAACACTATATTTTCCCGAATTTGTATTGATTCCCTAGAAATCGCCTCGTTTTCCATAAGGACTTTTGAGTTGGATATTAATAATAGCATTTCCTTGGATAGCTTATACTCTTCATGCAAAATATGCCAAAATTCACCGTACTTGGCATCCTCTTTCATATAACTTGTTAATTCAAAATAGCATTTGGTAAGAGACATCATACTATTCAACATCAATGCTTTAAAAAAAGGAACTTCTTTGTACATTTTCTTCAATTCCCTTAGACGACCTTGTTCCCTAATGGCCTGTATTGCCGTTCCAATACCAAAATAACCAGGTACATTTTGCTTTAGCTGGCTCCAAGAACCAACAAAGGAAATAGCCCTAAGATCTGTAAGTTCCAACTTTTTCTTATTACCCCTTTTTCCCGGCCTGCTCCCGATATTTGCTTTTTGATAATACTTTAGCGTACTCCTATTTTCTAAATAAGGAATGAACATTTCATGGTTTTTCAAAGCATCGTATTTGGCGAAACTCAAATCTGAAAGTTCTTCCATCAATTTTCTATACTCCTTGGAAATAACATTCTCTTTCCCGAAAATATTATTTGATAATCCAGCTGTTAGCAACTGCTCACTATTGTGCATAAACTGTTCTTTAGTGCCATAAGTACTTGTAATCGTTTGGCCTTGTATAGTCAATTGTATTTCATTATTGGCGATATCCTTGGTCTGGGCAGCGTAAAATCGATGTGTTTTTCCTCCACCTCGGGCAGGTGGTCCGCCGCGGCCGTCAAAAAATATAGCCTTAACATTGTTCTTTTTACAGACTTTGGATAATTGTTCCTTGGTTTTTAAAATAGACCAATTCGCTTTTAAATAACCGCCATCTTTGGTGCCATCAGAGAAACCCAACATCATTGTTTGTTTGTCATCCCTAAATGTAACATGCTTTCGATATTCAGGTAGATCAAAAAGGGTCTGCATGACCTCTTCAGCATTTTCCATGCCCTTCATTGTTTCAAAAAGAGGTATTATATCAAACGTAATTTGGTCATCTTCCCAGCCACTCCATCTAAAAATTCCATATACAAATAGAACTGAGAAAATATCCTCGGAATTGCTGATAATATACCTATTGCAACCTTCTTCCCCATTTTTATCCTGTATGCTTTTTAATTGAGAAACATTCTTAAAGGTATCCTTGACAATTTCATCTTTAAAATCATTGGGATTGACCTTTATTTTTTTATGTAAAAGAATGTCAACTAGTTCCTTAATGCCTAATTCCTCTATACTTTCTTTGATAATCCCGTTTTTCTTAAGTACAGTTTCGACCACCTTTTTATGTGCACTATGGTCTTGCCTAATATCAAGGGTTGCGAAGTGGGTTTTAAAAATCTTCACTTTATCAATAAAATGGTCTAGCTCATTTAAATATAATTTATGGTACTTCTCGACCAAAAAGGTTCTTATTCCTTGTAATGAGCCAATTATTTCATCATATACAATATTCTTATTCGGATTGAACATAGTGGGATACAGCTTATTCCTAAGTTCTTTTATTTGACTATGCACTTCCCTAAAAGTCAGCTTTTTTTGAAGTCTTTTAAGATCGTTGTAATAGCATTTCATTAAGGTGATGCGCAATTCATCTGCCACATCCTTGGTGGTCTTAGCAGTAACGAACGGATTACCATCCCTATCACCACCAGGCCAAAATCCAAGCTTCATGATATTGTGGTTTTCAAATTCATCATTATCAATATTCTCTTTTATATAGGCATACAAATTGCCCATGGCATCATAATATACATTTCTAAGGATGTAAATAATGTTCTTGGCCTCATCCAATGGAGTAGGTTTTTGAGTGTTGATCAATGAGGTAAGTCCCAATTGCTGCAAGGTAACATCGATATCATCGATTTTGTTCTCTATAATGAGCGTTCGCAGATCGTTCATTATATCCAAAACCGCGGGAGTATAGAACTGTGTTGGGTGGGCAGTTAATACTATTCGTGCACTAAAGGAAGATAATTTTTCTTCTACTTTGTCCCAACTCTTGGTCTTATCGACCAATTGAAAATAATCCTTGATTGAAAGTGAATCACTATGTTCCTGTAATTTAGGAAATGCCGCATCTTCGACACTATCATACAAAACGACTTGTCTTTCTACATATTGGATTATGCGAAACATGAAATCTATTCTATCTTTTTCTAATTCAATATTCACATAGTTCTGAAAAAATCCCTCTAGAATTGTCTGTGGGTTTTTTCCCGATTTAAGTCCTTTTACGGATTGATGCAACAATAAAGGAATGACCATTCCCACATTTTCAATATTTCTATAGGGTAAATTAAGAAACAAGCTATTATAGACATTGAATTTATTGTTTACCGACTTTTTAAACTCCTCTAATCTTTCTAATTGATGCATAAGTTGTAGTAATTATATTTCAAGCATTCAAATTCAATTATAATCCCAAATCCCTAAATCAGGTGACTAATATCGGTATAATTAAATCATAGATGTTAGGTATTCCTATCAAATAACAAAAAAAGATAGAGATACTACAAAACCAACAGAACCCTTAATGATATTTATGTTCATGCGCTAAGATGCTTTATTAAAAGTATTGTTTGTACTGCATTATCCTATAATCCAAAGTACTGAATGTCGGGTTCTTTGCTTTCATTTCTTTATAATCCCTTAAACTACCCACAGCTCTATTAGCCGCACCTGAAGGTGCTGTTAAAGATACGGTAGTAATGAGCCTGTTATCATTATTGGTGCTTAAAGGAAGCTCAAATTGATGTATTCTAGGTACCTGGTCTTTAATTACCTTTAATTGTATTCCTTTTCGTTTTATTAATTTCCGAAAAAAATACTCAGGTCCGTTTTTGCTATTCCCACCTGTGAACAATACCGTTTTTAGATTGGGTAACTTTTGTAAATAGGAAATTATATTCCTTAATTTGACGTTCTCCATTCCTAAATCCGATGCATCGATCTTGGCACGTTCGGCACTTTCGACAATGTCACATATTCCTATTTTTCGCTGTACAAGAAACTGCTTTCGTTGTTCAATGGCGTCATTCGTAGTTTCGAATTTTAAATTCAATCCAAAAATTTGATCCAGAATAGGCCATAATTGACCATCTCTACTTCCATAGCAAAAATCAACATCCCTTTCTTTCAATTCCCGGGTTGTAAATCTTGGCGGTGGTAATGTGCCTACGATTATTTTTGTGGCATCCTCAAAAAGGAAAGGTTCAAATGGGTGGCTATGTACAAACAAAATGTAAGGTGATTTAAGGGAAAATTGAACGAATTTATCCAAAACCTAAAGATAGTATTTTGAAAAGTCTCTACCCTTTTATTGCCTTTGAATTTCTAATTCAGTAATTTTAAGAAAATATAAGAATTGAATGTATGGGAAAAGGTGATATTAAAACCAAACGTGGTAAAATTTCAAATAAATCGTATGGAGCCAGAAGGCCGAAAAAAGCAGCTAAAGTAGTTGTGCCAGTGAAGAAAAAAGCAGCTAAAAAGAAATAGCCGTTAGTCTATTACAAAGTTCAATGTCACGTCACCCTCTTCCGTGATACCTAATTCATAGGTATAAAAACCAAAAGGCAAGGGGGTTTCCCCTACAAAATCTATGGGTTGTAACACATAGGATTCCTCTGCTGCCGTAATTTTAATATAGGCATACCTAAAAGCACTTTCATATAACAAATAATCGGAATAATCATCTGGTGCAACATTTGAATGTACCATTTCCTCACCACCTACTTGGACCTCTTCATAATCAATAGTACCTACATTCCTTACCCGAATATTAATCCCAGTTAGTTCATCGTTACGGTCGGTACAGCTTAAAGTGAAAAAAATAAAGGCTAAGGATATCATTAGAAACCGCTTCATAATTCTTTGTTTTAAAGATGTGTTATGAATTAAACGGTCGCTTTAAAGAAATATTCTATCTGATAAAAACCGGTTGATTCCCTTTTAGCGTATGTTCTTTGCTAAATATGTAGCCATCTTGATCAAATCCTTTAATATCTTCCAAGGTTTTGGCATTAGTATCAATTATATAACGGACCATAGAACCCCTGGCTTTTTTGGCAAAGAAGCTTAGCACTTTTAGTTTATCGTTCTTCCAATCCTTGAATATTGGTGTAATAACCGGCACTTTCAATTTTTTTTCATCAATTGCCCCAAAATACTCGTTACTTGCCAAATTAATGAACAACTCACCATCTTGCAATTCGGAATTAAGTTGATCGGTCAATTGCTTTTTCCAGAATTCATAAAGGTTCTTTCTACGTCCAATTTTAAGTTGGGTTCCCATTTCCAATCGGTAGGGTTGCATTAAATCCAAAGGTTTTAAAATACCATAAAGTCCAGATAAAATTCGTAACGTATCTTGAAGTTTATCTAACTTTTTTTCAGGAATAGTATACGCATCCAGTCCCAAGTAAACATCCCCATTAAATGCGTATATCGCAGGCCTTGCATTGGCAGTTGAAAACGGAATCGAGAAATTCTGGTTCCTTTCCCAATTTAGTTCAGCAAGGTTATTTGAAATATTCATAAGCTTCGCTAAAGCTTTGGGTCTCTTCTTAATCAAAACCTTATTTAGCTTCTCGGCCTGTTCTAAAAATTGGGGTTGGGAATATCTTGTGGTGGGCAACTTACTTTCAAAATCCAGCGATTTAGCCGGAGAAATCACAATCTTCATAACAATGTATTTAAAGCATAAAAATATAAAGGATAATTGGAGATTCCTATGTGGTTGGGAAAGTAGTTTTTGATAAGGGTATAGAGTTTACTTATCCTTACATACTATGTTTTGCATATTCACGCCATTTGGCAATGCAAAGAGTCATATCTTCAGGAATCCCAGAATTAAAACGCATAGTTTCACCTGTTACGGGATGTATAAACCCCAAGGTTTTGGCATGTAATGCCTGCCTTGGGAGAATTTTAAAAGCATTGTCGACAAATTGCTTGTACTTGGTAAATGTTGTGCCTTTCAAAACTTTATCACCACCATAACGTTCGTCATTAAACAGTGTATGACCAATATATTTCATGTGCACACGAATTTGGTGCGTACGACCTGTCTCTAACTTACAGGAAACCAAGGTAACGTAACCGAAACGCTCTAAAACCGAATAATGGGTAACTGCATCCTTACCTTGATCCCCTTCTGGAAAGACCTGCATTTGTAGTCTATTTTTAGGATTCCTAGCAATATGTCCAGTTATAGTACCACTATCATCTTCAATATTACCCCAAGCCAATGCCACATATTCCCGTTCTGAGGTCTTATCAAAAAACTGTTTAGCCAAATGGGTCATCGCTGCTTCGGTTTTTGCTATAACCAACAGTCCTGAGGTATCCTTATCGATGCGATGCACAAGTCCTGGCCTATTATTACTATTGGCTGGTAGGTCTTTTATGTGGAATAATAAGGCATTGATCAATGTGCCGGAATAATTACCATGACCAGGATGCACTACCATACCTGCCTGTTTATTGACTACGAGCAACACCTCATCTTCATAAACGATATCCAACGGGATATCCTCAGGAGTAAGAAGTAGTTCATGTGGTGGATGTTCAAAAAGAACCTTTATCTCATCACCAGCCTTTACCTTATAATTTTGTTTTACGATAGCATCGTTCACCCAAATATGACCATCTTTTGCAGCTTGTTGGATTTTATTACGTGTGGCGTTTTCAATAAAATTCATTAAATATTTATCTACCCTTAGGGGCTCTTGCCCCTTGGAGGCTGTAAACTTATGGTGTTCAAAAAGTTCTTCTTCGCTGGGTTCCGGGTGCTGAATAGAATCCATAATTTAATCCGAATCGGCCTTTATTTGAGCACGTTCAGGAATGGTGCCATTACCACAAACCAATTCTATTTTAGAGGTCTTGGGAAGCTTTGCTCCAGGACTAATATTTTTTCCCTTATACTTGATATAATATACCATATCTTTCCCAAGTTGATCTATATACGTAACCCTCTGAACATCCAAACCAACAGCTTTCAACATTGAGGAAGCATTTCGTTGGGTCACTTGTATAATATTAGGCACGGTAACTTTCTTATATCCAGACGGGTTGACCGTAAAATATATTTTTCGGTTATGTTTTACCTTATTTCCTGCCTTGGGATCTTGATCAATAATTGAAAAACGTGGATAAGTGGGATTATAATTGGCAGAATCCAATACTTCATATCGCAAACCGGCTTCTTCCACAGCTTTACGCATATCCATAACCGACATTTTCGCAAAGTCTGGTACCTCAACAAATTCCCCGTGGTTGGTAGAACTATTCAACCAACGTAATCCCAAAAACACCAAAATAATCGTAACTAAAAATGCAAGGCCCAATTGTATTAAAAAAGTCTTACTTCTTAAAAAATTAAAAAAATTTCCCATTTATTCTATTTGACCCCACAAATATAGGAAATGAGCAATAACAAAATGTTGTAACTATCCCAAATATTGGTTAAGACTAAAGGTCTTTCTAAACTGTAAACAATTGTACCCACTAAAAAAATTCAATAATATCAGATGAAACCGACTGCTTTTTTCTTTTCTTTGAATAATGGATATTGCTTTCAAAACCTATTAACATACTATTTTATGAAGAAAAAAGTGGCCATCATTATGGGCGGTTACTCAAGTGAATACAAAATATCACTTAAAAGTGGTAATGTAGTTCACCAGTATTTGAACAAGGAGAAATATGATAGTTATCGCATACATATCTTAAAGGATAAATGGGTTTATGTTGATGTGAATAATAAGGAATACGATGTGAGAAAGCATGACTTTTCTATTAATATCGATGGTGAAACTGTAATTTTTGATTGCGTTTTCAATGCCATACATGGTACACCCGGTGAAGACGGATTAATGCAGGCATATCTTCAATTGCTGGGTATTCCACAAACCTCTTGTAATTATTACCAAGCGGCCTTGACATTTAATAAGCGCGATTTATTAAGCGTTTTGAAACCATATGGAATTAAGTCAGCACCCTCATATTATATGAATTTTGGTGATGTTATAAATGAGGACGTGATTATCGAAAAAGTAGGTCTTCCTTGTTTTGTTAAGGCCAATAAGGCCGGAAGTAGCTTCGGTATAACCAAGGTGTATGAAAAAGCGAAGTTGAAATCAGCCATTGAGATAGCATATAAGGAAGATGATGAAATAATCATTGAAGCTTTCTTGGACGGAACGGAAGTCTCTGTGGGAATCATCACCTACAAAGGCGAAACAAAAGTTCTGCCCATTACCGAAATTGTATCAGAGAATGATTTTTTTGATTACCAGGCCAAGTATGAGGGCAAGTCCCAAGAAATAACCCCTGCAAGAATTTCCGCAATACAGGAAAAAAATGTAACCCTAATCGCAAAACGAGCCTATGAGATCTTAAAAATGAATGGCTTTTCTAGAAGCGAATTTATATTCAAAGGGGATGTACCCTATATGTTGGAAATGAATACAACACCCGGTTTAACTACAGAAAGCATACTACCAGAACAAGCGAGGGTTGCAGGAATATCCCTTACAGAATTGTTTGGGAATGCCATCGATGAAGTTTTGTCTGAAAACCCCTAACTTTGACTTATGAGACGTGCAATATTTCCTGGCTCTTTTGATCCCCTTACTTTAGGTCATCAAGATATTATCCTTAGGGGCATTACCCTTTTCGACGAATTAATAATTGCAGTCGGGATAAATGCTGATAAGGAATATATGTTTACCATAGAACAACGTATAGACTTTATTACCAAAGCGTTCATCAATGAACCGAAAATCAAAGTAAAAACTTATGAAGGACTTACTGTGGATTTTTGCAAAAAGGTAAATGCTGATTTTATTTTAAGAGGGTTACGTAATCCCGGTGATTTCGAATTTGAGAAGGCCATAGCACATACCAACAGAAAACTATCCGAAATTGAAACTGTTTTTCTTTTGACTTCTTCTGGAAAATCATTCATTAGCTCCTCAATTGTTCGTGATGTAATCAGAAATGGAGGGGATTATACCGGTTTGGTTCCAGATACAGTAAGAGTAAATTAAGCGGTTATGCCAGCTTAAAATCCTATTATGGGTTTTTTTGAATATTCCCATTTTTACACTGTTCCTACTTTTTTTGATAATTTATTCATATACGTAAGTATTTACTTTCTTTTTTGGTTATATTTTACCTTAGTCACCATATTTTATAAGTACACCACTAGTTTCACCCTATTCACAACAAAGCTTTAGTTATGTTGGAAAATCATAATACATTAGTAGGAAATTACGACATAATGTTGAGGGAAACACAAACTATAACTAATAATTACCTTATAAAACAACTGCCTAAGGCTACTGCATTTCTAAATAAAAAATTGGAAGTAGTTTACGTCTCGGACAAATGGGTCAATGATTTTGAGTTTGATGAAAGGAATGTAGTGGGAAAAAAAATCAATGAGCTTTTTGGCAAAATTAGCAAGGATTGGCAAAAGGTATTAAAAGATTGTTTAAAAGGTATTGTAAGTGAGGTAGGCACACAAAGCTATATTGATAATGAAGATAACGAAAAATGGTTCGAATGGATCAATATACCATGGTATGATGAGAAAGAAAATGTTATTGGGGTCATTATTCAAACGGAGGACATCTCGCAGAGGGTACAAACAGAACTTAAACTCGAAAAACTTGAAATTCTTTTAAAGGAAAAGGCAGAAATCGTTAAAATTGGTAGTTGGGAATATAATGCGGAAAAAAAATCGCTTTGGTGGTCGGATATGACAAAAAAAATACATGACACTCCAATAGATTATGTACCGGATTTCGATACTGCATTAGATTTTTTCAAAGCAGGATATAGTAGAAATACAGCATCCATGCTGGTTTTTGAAGCTACTAAAAAAGGTGCTCCTTGGAATGAGAAATTACAAATAGTGACCGCCAATGGAATCGAAAAATGGGTCATTGCTACCGGTAGACCTCTTTATAAAAATGACAAGTTTATAGGACTTATTGGTACGTTTCAAGACATAAACGAACAAATAACGTCTGAAATAAAAAAGAAAGAAAACGATTATTTATTCAAAACACTTATAGACAATCTTCCCATTAATATTTATGTAAAAGATAAAAATTTACGTAAAATTTTAGTCAATAAAGCTGAATGTGACTATAATGGGGTTAATAGCCCTGAAGAACTTTTAGGAAAAACTGACTTTGATTTTTTATCAAATACGTCTGCCCAATTAGCAACTGATGAAGAATTCGAAGTGATGGATTCACTTAAACCAATATTGGCTAGAGAGGGAATATGTACAAATAAAGATGGCACAAAAACCAATTTTATATGTTCTAAAATACCATTACTTGATGAAAATAATGAAGTAGGTGGAATTATCGGAATGTCCCTGGACATCACGGAAACAAGGAATGCCCAAAAAGAACTCGAAGAGAAAGAGCGTTATTTTAGAAGTATTTTCAATTCATCTTACCAATTTTCAGGAATATTGGATATAGATGGCACCTTTTTGGAAATAAATGATACGGCTCTAAATTTCGCTGACTTACAGTCAGAAGATATAATCGGTAAAAAATTCTGGGATGCCTATTGGTGGCCTGTGCCCGATTTTGTGAAAGATGGTCTAAAACAAACAATTAAAGCGGCGGCGAAGGGTAAAATCATGCGTAGTGAATTAATTGTTTTTGATAAAGATAAAAACCAAGTTCCGGTTGACTTTACCTTAAAACCTATTTACGATGATAATAAAAAAGTGGTTTCACTTTTGGCGGAAGGACGAATGATTTCTGAAATGGTGGCAGCCAGGGATAAAATAAAGGAAAGTGAACAAAAATTTAGGACACTCTACGAATTATCGCCCGTTAGTTTTATGCTATCTGATTTTAAAACTGGGAAGATATTGGATTTCAACCCTTCTTTTTCCAAAACATCCGGTTATGATAAAGAAAGCATTGCTGAAATTAATTATTGGGACCTTGTTTCCAACAAAAGCCAAAACTTAAAAAAACAAGTAAACAAAAAACTCGAATCCGAAGGTAATTTTGGTCCAATAGAAGAAAAGTATATTAGAAAAAATGGTTCTGAATATCCAGTAATAATCCATAAATCATTGATTGTTAATAAAAAAGGAGAAAAACTTGTATGGACTATTGCTCAAGACATCTCCGAATCAGAAAAGAAAGAGCGACAAATCAAGGAGGAAAGAAAATTATTGAAAACCCTTATTGACAACTTACCACTAAATGTGTATGTCAAAGATACTGAATCAAGAAAATTATTAGTGAACAAGTCAGAATGTGATTATTTAGGAGTTGATAATGAGGCAGAACTTTTAGGCAAAAGTGATTTTGATCTATATGATAAGGAAATTGCCCAATTTTCCAGGGATGAAGATTTATATGTTTTAAAATCATTAAAACCTATTTTGGGAAGGGAAACCGTAAATGTTAAAAAAGATGGAACCACAACTACCTTTTTAACATCCAAAATTCCCCTAAATGATGAGGACGGAAAGGCAATTGGAATATTGGGAATTAGTCTTGATATCTCCCATATAAAACAGCATGAGGAAGAGTTAAGGAACCTAATAAACGTAACCTCCTTACAAAATAAGAAACTCATCAACTTCGCACATATTGTATCGCATAATTTGAGGTCACATACAGCAAACTTTTCCATGCTTCTTGAATTCTTGGTTAATGAAAAGGACGAAAATGAAAAGCAAAACATTTTAAATATGTTGGTTGATGCTTCCGAAAATCTTATGGAAACGTTGGATAATCTTAATGAAGTTGTTGCGATAAGCGCAAATGTTAATATCGAAATGAAAGAAATTAACCTACATGACAAAATAATCAGTGTTGAACAAAATCTAAGTGCGTTTTTGAAAAACAGTAAAGCCAAAATTATAAATACAATTAGTAAAGATGTTGTTATACCTGTAGTACCTGCATACCTTGAAAGCATTCTAATGAATTTCATAACCAATTCAGTAAAGTATAAGTCACCATTAAGAGATCCCATTATAAAACTGAGTACCATTAGTAAAAACCAATACACTATTTTAAGTATAAAAGATAATGGCATGGGTATTGATCTTGATAAACATGGTGATAAAATATTCGGTATGTACAAAACATTCCATACCAACAAAGACGCACGGGGAATAGGTCTTTATATAACAAAAAACCAAATAGAGGCTATGAACGGAAAAGTCACAATATCAAGTGAGGTGGATAAAGGCACTACTTTTAATATTTATTTTAATGAGAGAAATTAATTCAATTTACATTATCGATGATGATCCAATAACTGTTTTCGGAATACGGAAAATGCTCGATAATAAAGTTCCATTTAAAACAATAAGCACTTTTGTTAATGGTAAATTAGCTATTGATGGTATTAAAAAGACTTTAAAAGCACATAAGGCAATACCCGAAGTTATTTTTCTTGACATTAACATGCCAATAATGGATGGATGGCAATTTTTAGAGGAATTCATTGAATTGCCCATTAAAAACAAAGTCCGTATTAATATAGTAACCTCCTCAATAGATCCGGCGGATTATGAAAATTGGGAGTTTTTTAATAATAAATCCCATCATTTAATAACATTCAATACTAAACCAATAAGGGTTGCCAAGATTGCCGATATCACGAAGCCTGCTTAGAATTCCAACTTCTGTCTAAAAAAACGGAATTACAAATCATTGGTAATCCAAATTATTCGCCAAAAAGCGATTTGATATTTATATAAGAATTGTCAAGAGCCTTTTTTATTTTTTTCGGACCTTTCCATTTGACCTTTTCTATTCCCTCATTTTCTTGTCCTTTTAGCTTTCCTTCGAACGTAGTTTTCATTGCATACCAATGTACTTCCTTTAGTTTGTATTTGCCGTTCCTCTTAAAAATATGATAGGTCGTTTTTAGGAAATTCTCTATCTTCAGTTTTTTAACCCCGGTTTCCTCCTCTACCTCGCGAATTGCACATTCTTCGATACTCTCTCCTTTTTCCAATCTTCCTTTTGGCAAATCCCATTTGTCATTTCTATAAATAAAAAGAACTTTCCCCTCTTTATTGGTAACTACACCACCTGCTGCAACTTCCCTAGGAATCGTTTTCCAGAATTTTTTAAGTATTTCTTCATGGTTGGGGTGATAAATATAGGCCTCTTCCAGTTTTTTCTTTGCAAGTGCATTAATTGCCTCTTGAACGGCTTGATCATTCAATAGGAAGTACTTGCTATTTGTAATTTCCGATAATTTATTTGTTAAAATCAGAGGCAGCTCTTTAACAAAAACTTTATACATTTGCGAAATGGTTTTAGATAAAAACACCGCAAAAAAAACTGCAGAGCTTCTTTTGCAAATTAATGCAATTAAACTGAAACCGGAAAATCCTTTTACTTGGGCTTCCGGTTGGAAATCACCAATATATTGTGATAATAGAATAATCCTCTCTTTTCCGATCATAAGAAATTATGTTCGTGAAGAAATGGCGAAACAAGTTGAAACTCTTTATGGCAAGCCAGATGTGATTGCAGGGGTAGCCACAGGCGCCATTGGTGTAGGGGCCCTTGTAGCGGATTATATGGGACTACCATTTATATATGTTCGGCCTGAACCAAAGTCGCATGGCAGACAAAACCAAATTGAAGGCTATTTGCAACCTAACCAGACTGTAGTGGTCATTGAGGATTTGATAAGTACGGGTAAAAGTAGCCTTAATGCTGTTGAGGCGTTGGTATCAGCAGGAGCCAATATAAAAGGCATGCTTGCCATTTTTACCTATGGTTTTGATATTGCCACAGAAAATTTTGATAAGAAAGACTTGGATCTGCATACGCTGTCAGATTATGGGCATTTGATTCAACAGGCTGTGGAAACCGGTTATATTAAGGATGAACAATTGAATACTTTGATGGAGTGGCGTAGCAACCCTTCACAATGGCAACAATAACAATATTATGCATATAGAATCGCCTAAGAATACCATTAGTAAAAGTGATAAGGAAGTTTTTGAGTTTTTGACCGATCTTCAGAACTTTGAAAAATTAATGCCTTCGAATATTGATAAATTTGAGGTTATCAATAAAGATAGATTCCTTTTTGCTCTAAAAGGAATGCCAGAAATTGTCTTGCAGCGTAAAGAGGAAAATCCCAACGATAAGATTGTTCTTGGGGCTGCCAGTGATAAACTACCTTTTACGCTCACTGCCGATATAAAATCTTTAGGGGCCAATGAATGCGAAGTAACTTTGAGTTTTAAAGGAGAATTCAATGCTATGATGGCCATGATGATAAAATCACCAATCACCAATTTCATGGGTACACTATCAGAGAATTTGAGTGCTATTTAGTCAATATAATAGTTCTATTTCTTTCATATTAAACTTCTTTAGCACCTCATCCTCTAAGGACACTTTGAGTCTTCCATCTTCTGTAACACCTCGTATAAACCCCATAAACATTGAGCCTTCCCTATCCTTAAAAGTTGAAGGTTTATCCTTCCTAAAAAGAACTTTTTCATATTCCTTTTGCATTATATCGGCGCCTACTTCCTCAAATTTTAAAAACACTTGCATCAATTCAATTTGAAATGATTTAAGAAGTTTTTCCAAATCAACGGACTTGCCAAGCAGCAATTTCATCGAGGAGACATTTGGCAGATTATTGAATTCCATTTGATTTACATTCAATCCAATACCAATAATTGAAGAGAGCAATCGATTGCCAGAAAGTATATTTTCGATTAGAATACCACATATCTTGTAATTACCTGACAGAATGTCGTTTGGCCATTTAACGCTTAAATCAGGAATATGCATTTTTTTTAACATTTTAAAAACTGCCAATGAAACACAGATATTCAATATAAATGGGTTAGGGATTAGAGGTGACTCAAATTTCCTCAATACACTAAAAGTAAGGTTTTTACCTGGCTCAGACTGCCACTTAGCGCCCATTTGGCCCCTACCCATCGTTTGTTCATCGGCAACAACCAATGTGTAATCATTCAACGAATTGGAATTCATCAAATCCTTTAAGTACAAATTTGTGGAGTCCGTGGCATTAAGTTTGATTATCTGCATGTATTGCCCATTGTAAGAATGTGGAATCTAATGTTAAAAACTAGGGTTAAAAGAACAAAAAAATAATAACTTTGTACAAACTAAAATTATTGAATGCAAAAAAGGAAAGCTAGTGCAGATGAGTTAATTGCATTAATTTTACAAGGAATAGAAGAAGTAAAAGGGCACGATATAAATTTACTGGACCTTAGGGAAATTGAAAATACAGTATGTGACTACTTTATAATTTGTAATGGTACTTCAAACACACACGTAAAAGCAATAGTAGGTTCTATCCAAAAAACAGTAAGCAAGGCTATTAAAGATAAACCATGGCATGTAGAAGGTGAAGACAATGCCGAATGGGTATTAATGGATTATGTTAATGTAGTAGTGCACGTCTTCCAAAAACAAATTAGGGAATACTACGATATAGAAGGACTTTGGGGGGATGCTAAATTTACCCAGGTTGCAAGTAGTATAAATCAGTAAAAAAAAAGAATGGCAAAAGAAAATAATACAACTCCCAAAAAACCTAAATTTAGTTCATGGTGGATCTATGGACTTATAGCGGTATTTTTAATAGGTTTTCAGTTTATTGGCGGTGGAAGTCTTGGAAGCACCAAGAAATCAACTACTTCAGAATTACAGGAGTATCTCAGGAATGGTGATATTGGAAAAATATTGATAATCACCAATACAAATCAAGCGAAAGTATTCCTAACCGAAGAGGCTTTACAGAAAGAAGTACACAAAGAGGTTTCAGAAAAGCCTTTTCTACCATCTTCAGGTGCCATTCCTCAATACATATTGGATTATGGTGATTTGCAGATTTTTCAAAATGAAATTACTGAAATCAAGAAAGCTGAAAACCTTGATACCATAGTTGAATTCGATAAGGAATCAAATTATCTAGGTGAGCTTTTATTGGGAATATTACCCTTTGTATTGATAATTGGGATATGGATCTATCTAATGCGAAGAATGTCCGGCGGCGGCGGCGGTGGCGCAGGTGGTCAAATCTTCAACATAGGAAAATCAAAAGCGAAATTGTTTGATGAAAAGACCGATACACGTACCTCTTTCAAGGATGTTGCCGGTCTTGAGGGTGCAAAAGAAGAGGTTGAAGAGATTGTGGAATTCCTTAGGCACCCGGATAAATATACTTCCTTGGGTGGTAAAATTCCCAAAGGAGCTTTATTGGTCGGACCTCCTGGAACCGGAAAGACATTGTTGGCAAAGGCAGTTGCTGGCGAAGCAAAAGTTCCTTTTTTCTCTTTATCAGGTTCGGATTTTGTTGAAATGTTCGTGGGTGTAGGTGCCTCTAGGGTCCGTGACCTATTTAAACAAGCTAAGGATAAATCCCCAGCGATTATTTTTATTGATGAGATTGATGCCATTGGGAGGGCTAGGGGTAAAAACAATTTTACCGGCTCTAACGATGAACGCGAAAATACATTGAACCAGTTATTGACAGAAATGGATGGTTTTGGCACAAACACCAATGTAATAGTTCTTGCAGCTACCAACCGTGCAGATATATTGGATAAGGCACTTATGCGCGCAGGTAGGTTTGACAGACAAATTTATGTAGACCTACCAGACATTCGTGAACGTAAAGAAATTTTTGAAGTTCACCTTAGACCTATAAAAACTGCCGAAACCTTGGATTTGGATTTCTTGGCTAGACAAACCCCCGGATTCTCTGGTGCCGATATTGCCAATGTCTGTAATGAAGCAGCCTTGATTGCTGCCCGTCAAGAGAAAAAAGCGGTAGGCAAACAAGATTTCCTGGATGCCGTTGATAGGATTGTTGGTGGTCTAGAGAAAAAGAACAAAATAATCACAGTAGGTGAGAAAAAGACCATTGCTTACCATGAGGCAGGTCATGCCACGGTGAGTTGGATGCTTGAGCATGCTGCACCGTTGGTAAAAGTTACCATTGTACCAAGGGGACAGTCTTTAGGTGCCGCTTGGTATTTACCGGAAGAAAGACTTATTGTTCGCCCAGTACAGATGAAGGATGAGATGTGTGCCACTTTAGGTGGTAGAGCTGCAGAGAAGGTCATTTTCAATCAAATATCAACAGGGGCACTTAGCGATCTTGAAAAAGTAACCAAACAAGCCCGTGCTATGGTAACCATATACGGTCTGAACGATGAAATAGGAAATCTAACCTATTATGATTCTTCAGGTCAAAATGAATATGGATTCACAAAACCTTATAGTGAGGAAACAGCTAGAAAAATTGATGCCGAAATTTCAAAACTCATAGAAGAGCAGTACAAGAGGGCTATTTCTGTTTTGGATAAAAACAAGGATAAGCTCATAACACTTGCTGAACGATTACTGGAAAAAGAGGTGATTTTTAAAGAAGATTTGGAAAAAATATTTGGAAAAAGACCATTTGACAAAGAGTTCGATGGTAAAGGTCAAGAAATTGCAAAAGATGTGGTGCCCGTAGAAGATGGGGCTAAAGCAAAATCGGCCACTAAGAAGAAGGTGGAAAAAGAAAATAAATAGATGCATTTAACGTTGTTCTTACATACACAAGAACGCAAATAGAAGTTTTAAATAAGTTAATGGGGCTAATTGACAAACTATTTGGTGGAGGCAAAAAGAAGGTTTCAAAAGAAACTACACAAACCCGTGGGGTTCATATGCCTGACCTTAACATACCTGTTGATGAAAAATTTACGATCCATTTTAAGAAAAATGGTGGCAAGTTTATCTATTGCGATTCTTTCAAGGAAATTTCCGAGGCCCTTTTTAACATAGTTGAAGAAAACAATTGGGAAAATCAGCCATTCTTTGCCATGAATCCAAGGTTAGTAGAAAGGTTTTCCAAAGAAAATATTACTTTTACCGATAAGTCAAAAGAAAGTGAAGTTTTCTTTACCACCTGCGAACATTTAATTGCTCAAAATGGTTCAATATTGGTATGTTCCAATCAACTTATGGAAAAGAAACTTAATGAACTTCCAGATAATGTAATTGTTTTCGCCACTACCAGTCAGTTGGTAGAATCCATTGGGGAAGGTTTAAAGAAAATAAAGAAAACATACGGACATAATATTCCTGCAAACATTACCACACTAAAGCATTTTCAGTCCACAACCGGGAATTCTGATGATTTTTTAACTTACGGTAGTAGCTCCAAAAATCTTTACCTTTTACTTTTGGAGGATCTATAATATGAGAGAAGTTTTAAGAAGGGCACTATCAGGGGCAGTTTATATTATTCTTTTACTTTCAGCAGTATTTTTAAGCACAGACGCTTTCGATTTTTTGTTTATGACCTTTGGTCTGGCATGCCTTTATGAATACAAAAGACTTGTTCATCTAAAAGGCTACCATGTATTTATTGCTTATCTGACTTTATGGTGGGCATTTATATATTTAGTGCACGACAAATGGCTCATAAACATACTTATGTTGTTAACTATCATAGTTAATATTACCCTTTTATTTTACTTGTTTACCAAGAAGAAAAAATCTTTTAGTTTTACACAAAAATTCATAATTGGATTGTTCTATATTGGTGGGGGATGCATTTTTTTAACCATGATACCATATAAAGACAATGAATTTGCAAAATTGCTCATAATGGGTATTTTTATACTCATCTGGGTAAATGATTCTTTTGCCTACTTGGTTGGAAGTACACTTGGGCGTACAAAATTATTTACCGCCGTCTCACCTAAAAAAACTGTGGAAGGTACTATGGGAGGATTTGTTTTTACAATGGTTGCAGCGTATTTCTTAGGTAAGTACGAACCTGTTATTAGCCCTATACAATGGATTATTTTAGCAGTAGTAATTGTACTTTTTGGCACTTTGGGTGATTTATTGGAATCAAAACTAAAACGATCCGCGGGAGTAAAAGATAGCGGCGCTATTTTGCCCGGACATGGTGGTATGCTGGATAGATTGGATAGTATGGTATTCGCGGCCCCATTTGCATATTTAACGCTTAATATTTTTGCATATGTTTCATAAAGAGGGTCAGAGAATTATATTGACTGCCTTTTTGATAATCGGCACTATAGTGCTGATTTCACAATATTATTTACACAATGATTGGTTGCGTTGGGCAATACAGATTTCAAGTATACTAATATTAGTATTGATACTTCAATTTTTTCGCAATCCAAAACGTGGTGCAAAAAACATCTTTGATGAAATACTTGCACCTGTAGATGGTAAAGTTGTTGTTATAGAAGAAGTTTTAGAAACGGAGTATTTCAATGATAAACGAATTCAGGTTTCTATTTTCATGTCTCCTTTTAATGTGCATGTTACTCGCTATCCCATTAGTGGAAGTGTAAAATATTCTAAATACCACCCTGGCAAATATTTGGTAGCTTGGCACCCTAAATCAAGTACCGATAATGAACGGACCACAGTTGTCATTAATACACCTAAATTTGGGGAAATATTATACCGTCAAATAGCTGGTGCCGTGGCAAGGCGTATTGTAAATTACGCAGAGGTTGGTGAAAGTGTTCGGCAAGGTGAAGATGCGGGTTTTATTAAATTTGGTTCAAGGGTAGACTTGTTATTACCTTTGAATTGTGGTATTGCAGTAAAACTTAACCAAAAGGTAGTTGGTGCAAAAACATGTATTGCAACCTTTATCGATAAAAATGAAGAAAGAGACCTTACGTAAGAACTTTGAGGAAGCTGTTGATTTTTTAAACAGTTACACTGAACCATTGCCAGCAGATCTCTTGCTCAAATTATACGCCTATTACAAAATAGCCAATAAAAATTATAATAATCCTGGCAGTAAAACCCCTTTAATCAACGCATTCAAAGCAAATGCACTTTTTCAAGCAAAGAACATAAGCCGTGAAGAAGCAATGAAGGAATATATAAAATTGGTGAAGGAAGAGGTAAAATAGAAAATGGTTTAGGTTTTTAAAAAGTGAAAATATTTTTTTACCATTGCATATTTCTCATTCATACAGATCATCAATATCCGCTTTACACAAATCAAAGATTAAATCGCCCATTTTTTTTGTTACATCCTTAAAAAAACGTTTTCCTTTTTCTTTGGTGGAAAACATTGGATCACCAACGCCAGTATCCTCACTTATCTGTGACCATTTGCGCTCTGCCCAGACCCAACCTTCTGAAAAGGCCTTGATTTTGTGGTTCTTTGATTTTCCTGCACCCCATTTTTCTTTTGGCAATACCAAGTCTGGTCTCAAATAAAGTATTAGGCTAGTTTCCGTTTCATCGGCATGATCGCCTGGTTTATCAAAATATAATGATTTGTCAAGTGACTGGAACCAATTGGAAAAACTGATGAACATTTTAGGGAATTTTAGTCCCAATTCCCGTACCAAGGGTTTAAAATCGTTGCCACCATGACTGTTGAAAATAAGCAATTTATAGATTCCCTGCCGATTTAAAACCTCAACGATATCGCACAAAATGGCAAATTGGGTACTTGGATTCAGATTAATATCCAGATAGATATCAGACTGCCCGGTATTCACTCCGAAAGGTATTGTAGGTAATACAGTGACCTTTCCTCCCTTTTCCCAAGCCAATTTTGCCGCTTCGGCAGCTAGGGCATCAGCTTCAATATTATCGGTTGCATAGGGCAAATGATAGTTGTGCGCCTCGGTAGCTCCCCAAGGGAGAATTGCCAATTCAAATTTCGCATCTTTTAAAGTATCCCAATTGGATTCCGCTAAAATATAAGGCCTCATAAAATGTTTTTATTTTATTAAATAGGAATTTCTGAATTGACTGTATCTTTTTCCAAATACGTAAAGTATACCCCAGCGAAAATGGTTATAAAAAAGTAAAATATCATCAATATACTACCCTGTTCTATATAAACATTCATACCAAACCAGTCACCGGAAATAACTATTAATGCAATTCCCGTGAGGCCTCTGAATAATTCGATCCAAACAGCGTAACTAGTCCTGTCCATCAAAGTTGTATAGCCATAAATACTTATAAATACGAATGCTCCAAAAAGCAACAACCCATCAAAACCAATTTCTGAATAATTATAAAACATAAACAGAAGTAATGCCGTTGTTACCAATAATTGAAAAATGGAATAGGTTTTTAATGCCGGGGATGCCGGGGTTCTATACCTATTAAAATGATATACATCCTCAATAATGGGAATCGGATATTTGTTTTTTACATCTGAAGGACGCCAACCTGTGGGCATAAACCAAATTCTGAGTTTATCCCAATAACTATTAGTTCGCCAAGCATCTATTATCAAACGCCATAAATGTTGAAAATTAATAATAATCGGATTCCAAGTTGCAGCTGGTTTCAATACTCCATATTGCGGTGGTACATCTTTCATTTCTTCTTGAAAAGTCCCGAACCAGCGATCCCATACACATAATATCTGACCTAAATTCTTATCTATATATTCAGGATTGATCGCATGGTGCACCCGATGTTGCGAAGGGGTTATTATTATATATTCCAACCAACCCATTTTACCAATATGCTGTGTATGGTACCAAAATTGGGCAAACAAATGTATTGGTGCGAGAATTGCAATTACCTTACTAGGAACCCCAAATAAAGCAGCAGGAATAAGCAGTAATGGAAAATAGCCCAACAAATTGGATATGGACTGACGCAGGGCACAGGCCAAATTAAATTCCTCGCTGCTATGATGTATTACGTGTTGGTTCCAGAAAAAATTTACTTTATGATTGAGTCTATGGTTCCAATATCCCGCAAAATCAATAGCCAAAAATGCAATCGACCAAACCAGCCAAGTTGCCTTGATTTCCGTTAATGCCAAATGTTCCAATAAATATGGGTAGGTTACGATAATAACCCCCAAACCCAAGGAATCCTTAACTATATTGGTTAGTCCCGAACTAATGCTCGAAACAGAATCCATCACTTTATGTTTTTGGTTTTTTACAAAATACCCGTAGGCAATTTCGATAACCAGAAGTAACATAAAAAAAGGAATTGCATATAAAAGTGCTTTCGCGTAGGTTTCCACTTTGTGTACAGTTTGTCTTAAACAAATATAAGGAAATTGATGTTTTACGTATCCCGGTCTATTACTGGCTTTAAATTACACCTATCAATATCGGTTACTCTTTGTACGGAATGGTCTTTAAAATATGCTCAATGGCCGCAATACGCGCTTCCGTTTTTTTATTGGCATCAATAATTACCCATGGTGCGTGATCTGTATTTGTTTCTTTTAGCATTACCACCTTGTACTTGGTATATTCATCCCAGAGTTTACGCGCACTTTCGTCCATAGGAGTCATTTTCCATCGCTTAAGATTACTTTCTTGAATGTCATCAAAACGCTTTTTCTGTTCTTCTTTAGTGATTGAAAAATAAAATTTGATCAAATAGGTATTGGACTGCATGATCATCTTTTCAAAATCATTCACTTGCGACATAAAAATGTTGTACTCTTCATTAGTGCAAAAACCATGAACAGGTTCAACCACTGCCCTATTGTACCAACTCCTATCAAAAAATACTATTTTTCCAGGTTTGGGCAATTTGTTCACATAGCGTTGAAAATACCATTGACCTTCCTCGTCCTCCGTAGGTTTGTTCAATGCTACAATTCTATAATAGCGTGGATTTATGTAGGCCGAAGTTCTACGAATGGCACCACCTTTACCTGCAGCATCCCTACCTTCAAATATCACCACAATTTTTTTCTTGTTTTCAATGGTCCAGGTCTGTAGTTTAACCAATTCTACCTGTAGTTCCCTCAAATAGGTCTCATATTGTACATCCCGTAATGTTTTTTCGATGTCAATACTCTTATTGGCAAACAAACTGCGTAAGCCCAATTTGGAATTTAAGAGCTCAAGTTCTTCAGTTGATAAATTTATATCTTCAGTTGATTTCATCTTAAATGTCGATTTGCTTGGCATTTCTATAATAACGGACGATCACATTGGGATCTGGTTGTATCAAGTCTGATGCATCCCTTTTTCCAGTATAATCAAATTTTGATAATAAATACCGCATACTTTCCAGTCGTGCTGTTTTCTTATCATTGGTCTTTACGATAATCCATGGGCTAAAGGTTGTATGGGTCTTGGTGAACATTTGCTCTTTGTAATAGGTGTATTTGTCCCATAACTCTTGTCCTTTCATGTCAACCGGACTAAATTTCCATTGCTTTAATGGGTTCTTAAGACGCGAATTAAAGCGCTTATTTTGTACATCTTTTGATATTGAAAACCAAAACTTTATAATAATAACACCATCTTCATATAGCATGTGTTCAAATTCAGGTACCTGCACCATAAATTGATCGTATTGTTCTTTGTCACAAAAACCCATTACAGGTTCCACAACTGCGCGATTGTACCAGCTTCGATCAAAAAAAACTATTTCACCGGGATTGGGCAATTCTTTAATGTACCTCCTAAAATACCACTGCCCCCTTTCATTGTCAGTAGGTTTGGACAAGGCAACAACACGAGAGGAACGAGGGTTTAAATGCTCCATAAAACGTTTTATGGACCCACCTTTACCTGCGGCATCCCTACCCTCAAAAAGCACAGCTACCCTTAAATTGTTTTTGGTTATCCATTGCTGCAGATTGACGAGTTCAGTTTGAAGTTTGCTCAATTCGAGCTCGTATTTTAGGTTTCTTACGACATTGTCAATGTCGATATCTTTTTTCTTTGCAATCGCAATCAGGTCCTTTCTTGTTTTGGCCTTTAAAAAATCTTCAGTAGAATATTGCATTGGTTATTTCATAATTTAATAAAAGTACAAATTTGTACAGCGCAAAAGTTTGACAATTGTCATGTTTTGCCGATATATCATTCAACATTAAAAGTTTGTGCGACTCGAAATAATTAATTGAAAGGACCGATCATGATGTGTGCCCTATGCGTACCGGGATCCATTAGCCACGGCATTCCTTTAGCGTGGGGTTTGATTGGCAATCCTGTTGATTCAGGTGTCGCAAAGGGTGTATAAATCACATACCTGAACTGCCCATCTTTGAGTTCCCCTGTAGACTTATCGTAATTCTCTTCTTTCCCATAATAGATATACGTCATACTAGGTTCCTTAGGCATGGGTATTTTTCCGGAAGCAACTTCGGCTCCCCTTATTTCCCTTTTTTCATTAAAGTCCTTGCCTTCGGCGGAAAGTTCCCTGCCACGGGCCATAAATGGTTCCAATTTTTTGGAATAACACGAAACGCTAATACCTTCTTTTGAGAAATCATCACCAATACACACCAAGTTGTTCGTACCCTCTCTCAAAACAACCAATTCTCCTGAAGCATCATACCCGTATACCATGGCACCATCTTTATCTTCTTCCGGTGCAGGAAGGGTAGCTGTTTTGATCTGGATTTCTTTTGGTAGAATTTCCGGTTTTTTCTCTTGGGCGATTATTGGAAGTATACATAGATATATTCCTGCAAATAGTAATAAATGTTTCATATTGGAATGTTTTTCGATAAAGATAAACATCGCTACCGAAATTTAAAGACAACAGTAGAAAAAAAGCTTTTTGGTAACATATAGACAAATAGTGGGTAAGGGACGTTAAACAAGCTAAAACGACTTTTATATCGCCGAGCCTAAAATCTATAAACCGTGTTTATTCAATTATTACTCCAACATAATACAAATCAAAACCCCCTTTTCCACCATTTCTATTCGACGAAAAGACCATCATTGTTTCGGTATCACTTACATCTTCATCTATTAAAATGGGTCTATACTCATCAAATTCACTATTAATTTTAGAGCCAAAGTTTATGGGTTCTCCCCATTTATCATTTTCAAGCTTACAGTAATACAAATCGAACCCACCAAAACCGCCTTCCCTATTTGATGCGAAAATTAAAGTATCGTCATATACAAAAGGACATTTGTCATCGGAAGTGCTTGAAATGATTGCATCTTTGGAAATAATATGAGCACTAGTATCTGACAGTATTAATTCCAACTCATTTTCCGGATTATTGGTATTCGTATAATAAATGTCAAATTTGTCATTTTCCCTATTTGAACAAAAGTATATTTTACTTCTATCCGAATTAAAAGTCGGATAGAGATCATCAAACTCAGAGTTAAGAAATTCAATTGGCTTTATGTCTGAAAAATCGGTATCGCTTTTATTTGATGTATAGTTTATTTGAAAATTACCGGTGACATCGGATGCATATAGTAATGTGAAGAAAAGATCATCAAAATCATATTCAGGTATCAAATACGGGCCAAATTCATTTCCAATGGTATTTATTTTATTTAGTCCATTCCTTATTACTCCATAGTTCTCTGCTAAATAATTGTTATTGGCATAGTCATTTGTTACTGTTAAATCACCTGTTGTTTTACCAAAATTGATATTCATTGGCTCATAGATTACATCAAACTCATTTCCACCACTATTTCTGTTCGTTGAAAAACAGAATGCTACAAAAGCACCACGGCTTGGGGCCGTAGAGTTGTAATCATCATAAACAGTATTAAAATTCTCAAGGTTTACAGGTGAATCGGGTAGATTCCCCTGATTGTATTTATACCCTGTCGGGCTTGGGTATTCATCATCACAGGAAATTAAAACCAAAGAACATAAGATAAGATAAGCCAAATGTTTTGTGGGATTGACATTTTTCACACTAATAGGAATTAAAACCAATTCAAATATAAGTTGTAAGTATTTTACAAATAATGACATTAGTCAGGTTCACTGTCAGTTTTGTTTTTATGAGTGTAGCTTGATTATCATAATAAAATAATTCTTACCTCCCAGAAATCTGTTGGAAAATAAATAGTTCCCCTTGTTTTTATCCCCTAGCCCAAACTAGCCAGACTTTTTTCCAAGGTTTCTATCTTGGCTTCGGCGTCCGCTTGTTTTTTGCGTTCGCCAGCGATTACTTGTTCAGGGGCATTACTTACAAAACGCTCATTTGACAATTTCTTTTGAACAGATTGTAAAAAGCCTCTGGTATAATTCAATTCTTCTTGTATCTTTTTTATTTCTGCCTCAATATCCACTGAGCCACTAATAGGAATAAAGTATTCATTGCTTTTAACCCTAAAGGTAAGTGCTCCTTCAACAGCTTCTTCAACATACGATACTGAGGAAACGTTGGTGAGTTTTGCAATGACCACATCCCATTCTTTCATGGTATTTTCAGCATTCAAAACCGAAAGTTCTAAAGTTTCCTTCATAGGAATGTTCTTTTCCTTGCGTATGGTTCTTATCCCGGATATTACCTCACTTGCAAAATTGAAATTCTTGATTAGGTGCGCATCTACCTTACCGATTTTGGGCCATTGTGAAATAATCAAAGCCTCTTCAGGAGTACGCTCGGCAATATGCTGCCAAACCTCCTCGGTCAAAAATGGCATAAAAGGATGTAACAACTTTAAATTATTTTCAAATATTTTTATAACGGCATCGTAAGACGCATTATCGATAGGTTGTTGATAGGCCGGTTTAATTATCTCGAGCAACCAAGAACTATAATCGTCCCAAACCAACTTGTAAATGGCCATAAGGGCGTCAGAAATTCGGTATTTGCTAAAATGATCTTCAATCTCAACCAAGGTTTGGTTAAATTTAGAATTGTACCAAGCTATTCCTAATTTTGAAGCTTCCGGTTGTGGCAAATCGGCTACTTCCCAACCTATAACCAATCGGAAACCGTTCCAAATTTTATTAGCGAAGTTTTTTCCCTGTTGACACAGGTCTTCATCAAACAACAAATCATTGCCCGCAGCCGAACTCAAAAGAAGCCCTACGCGCACCCCATCGGCCCCGTATTCTTTAATCAGATTGAGCGCATCCGGTGAATTACCCAATGATTTTGACATTTTACGACGCTGCTTATCGCGTACGATTCCAGTGAAATATACATTCCCAAAAGGTTTTTCATCCCGGTATTCATAGCCTGCAATAATCATACGTGCCACCCAAAAGAAAATAATATCGGGAGCGGTGACGAGATCACTGGTTGGATAGTAATATTTTATATCCTTATTGTCGGGTTCCAAAATACCGTTAAAAACGGTCATAGGCCAGAGCCATGAAGAAAACCAAGTATCAACTACATCTTCGTCTTGTCTTAGATCTTCAATTTTAAGGTTTGGCTTTTGGTCCCGAACCTTTGGGATGGATTTTGCAATTTCCAAGGCCTCTTCCAAGGTCTCGGCCACAACAAAATCGTTTTGCCCATCCCCATAATAATATGCCGGAATTTGTTGCCCCCACCATAATTGACGGGAGATATTCCAATCTCGGATGTTTTCCATCCAATGACGATAGATATTTTCAAACTTTTTAGGATAAAAATTAATTTCATTGGTCTCTAAAACAGCTTTTATCGCTGGTTTTGCCAAATCTTCCATTTTTAAGAACCATTGATCAGACAAACGAGGTTCGATAACCGCCATTGTACGTTCCGAAGTCCCTACTTTATTCATATAGTTTTCGGTTTTTACCAAAAAGCCATTCTCCTCAAGCTCTTTATTAATTTCTTTTCGAACTACAAATCTGTCCTTGCCTTCATAGTGCAATCCATAGCTATTCAAGGTGGCATTTGCATTGAAAATATCAACTGTTTCCAAATCATGTTTCTCTCCAAGTGCCTTGTCATTTATATCATGGGCCGGAGTTACCTTTAGACAACCTGTCCCAAATTCAATATCAACATATTCATCTTCGATAATAGGTATGACCCTGTTACAGATAGGCACTATGGCTTTTTTACCTTTTAAATGTTGGTACCTTTCATCTTTGGGATTAATGCAAATCGCGGTATCACCCAAGATAGTTTCGGGACGTGTTGTGGCAATGATCACTTTTTCATCTGAACCCTCAATGGGGTATGCCAAATAGTACAATAACCCTTGTCTCTCTTCATAAACAACTTCTTCATCAGATAAAGTAGTCTGTGCTTCTGGATCCCAATTCACCATTCGGTAACCTCTATAAATGAATCCTTTATTGAATAGATCCACAAACACTTTAATAACTGATGCCGACATGTTCCCATCCATCGTGAAAGCCGTTCGATCCCAATCGCAGGAACAGCCCAATTTCTTGAGTTGCTCAAGAATTACCCCGCCATATTCGTGGGTCCAATCCCAGGCATGTTTTAAAAACTCCTCTCTAGGTAGATCGGTTTTATTAATTCCTTGCTCCTTTAACTTGGCTACCACTTTGGCCTCTGTTGCTATGGAAGCGTGGTCCGTTCCAGGAACCCAGCATGCATTTTTACCCATAAGACGTGCTTTTCGAATCAAAACATCCTGGATGGTATTATTCAGCATATGTCCCATATGTAATATTCCCGTTACGTTTGGTGGCGGTATTACAATGCTATAAGGCTCCCTTTCATCGGGTGTGGAATAAAAGTATTTGTGCTTCATCCAGTAATCATACCAGTGGTTTTCTACCTTTTGAGGCTCATATTTAGATGCTATATCCATTTTTTGGAACAGTTTTTGTAAAGGTGTTGAGGTGGTGCTTAAAAATGCAGCCGAAAAGATATGTTGATTATCAATTTGGAAGGATTTTTTGCCCAATTATAAATACGAAACAAAAATAAGTAACGTTATTACATAACAAAAGAATTTTGGACGTTCATCTAAAAAGATTTACATTTGAAGTTCACCCAAAACTAAAAAATGATGAAAAAAATAGTACTTGTATTATTTGTAGCACTATTAGGATTTAGCTTAACTGCCCAAGAAACTGGCGCGAAAATTCAATTTAAATCTGAAACCGTAGATTACGGTGAAATTGATAAAGGTAGCGATGGTGTTCGTGTATTTGAATTTACTAATACGGGAAATGCGCCATTGATCATCAGCAAAGTAAGCTCTAGCTGTGGATGTACCATACCTAAGAAACCAGAAGGACCAATATTACCAGGTAAGACTGGTGAAATTCAAGTGAAATATGACACAAACCGTGTAGGACCTATAAGAAAAGCAGTTACTGTTATTTCCAATGCCGATACTCCCACAAAGGTCTTAAAGATCAAAGGTGAAGTAAAAGCGCCTATCGGAGGAACTAAATAAAAAACAATATCCAAATAAAAAGCCCTGATTTAAACAAGTCAGGGCTTTTTTTGTTTGAACATATTTTCCAAAACAAAGGAAAAGAGCAAATCCCTGTTATAGCGTTCAATGAGTACTCTAATTCGTTTTCCCTCCTTCTCATCGAGCATATGTATAATTTCTTGAAGCTTATATTTATGAATACTTTTTCCATTGACCGCAAGTATCACATCACCTTCTCTAATTCCCGCCTCTTCAGCTGGGCTGCCGGCCCTAATCCCGGAAACAATTATTTCTGGAACCATGCTTAATCTTGTTCTGTTTTCAAGCAATATCTGTACATTCCCAAATGCTCCGTCCGAATATTTTACGACTCCATTACTATTGGTTAAACTTTCTGAAACATACCTTACTCCATCATGCTGCAAGGCTATTCCACTTAAATTATAATGAAAGGGAGCTTTAAAATTACCGTTCTTTCTAAGGGTAATCTTATTATTTGTGTAATCTACAACTATATTGAATCTTTTTAAGACTTCCCCTCCTATACTACCATTTCTATTTCCTAAATTCTTTACCTTACCGTATGAATTTGCATCGGGAAATGCGGCTTTTGCATTCCTAAGCGCGAATTTCCCAAGTTTTATACTATTGACCTTCGTTCGTTTACCAAATATATTGCCGCTTAAACCTTTTCCAAGAAATTCTTCATAATTCTGATCAGGTATGCCAATTTCATCATCTTCAAAAAGCCAAATAGCATCACTACTACCCGTATCCACTAATAATCTTACAGGTACATTATTGGCATTATCCATAAACACATTACCATTCATATACGCTTTTCTTCTTATAATCGTTAGGGGTAATGTTTCGCTTTTAGTATTATCCTTATAATGATATTTTTGAGGGTCATAAAACTTAATTACCTTGGTATTATAGTTAATATCCACCACAAAATCCCTAAACAGGTCATAACCAATAATACCATGAACAGGAATTCCTAAGGCAGGTGAGAGATTCAATCCCTTATCCATTACCACATATAACAGTTGATTTTTATTCTGAATATTTTTCAACTTAAAGGTATTCCCCCTTGAGCTTAAGGCCTTTATGGGTTCACCTTCCCCTAAACCCCGAATGGTAATTTCGGAAACATTATTTATTTGTATTGAATCTTGATCGGTTATATTGAAAAGAATGGGTTTGTTCACCCCTGAATCCAAAACGAATGAGAGCTCGCTTCCATTCACTTCAAGCGGAATGATTATCAAGTTATTAATCAGCTGAAACCTTATTTTTTGAAAGTCCTGACCTTTGGGCAATTCATAACTTTGTGCTATTCCCAAGAATGGAAAACACAAGGTCATAAACATAAGAATAATTCGAAACTGTTTCAATATTTCCCTTTTAAACAAGCACTACCTCTTCAACTTACATATTTTTTTCCACTAAAGCATTGTTAATTAACATATTGACAACAAAGTAAATAAACCAGACTACTGTTGTTTTGTAGGTAATGATTTCTCATTTTTGTGGTAAAATTTAGAGTTTATGCCTTCCATATCGAACAAAGGGTTTTCAATGCCCGAATCGCCTATTCGTAAATTGGTGCCTTTTGCCGAAAAAGCGAAAAAAGAAGGTGTCATGGTAATTCATTTGAACATTGGGCAACCTGACATAAAAACCCCTCAAATAGCATTGGATGCTGTAAAGAACAATACTCTTACCGTTTTGGAATATAGTAGAACAGAAGGTTCGGAGATATATCGGGAAAAAATTGCCAAATATTACGCTAAGAACAATATCCAGGTATCTGCCCAAGATATTATTGTTACTACAGGCGGATCTGAGGCTTTATCTTTTACTATGGGCAGTATTGCCGATGACGGGGATGAAATTATTATTCCAGAGCCATTTTACGCAAATTATAACGGATTTGCGACTGCTATGGGCATTAAGGTAGTCCCTGTTGTTTCACATATAGACAACAATTTTGCCTTACCGCCTATTGCGGAATTCGAAAATTTGATAAGCCCGAAAACCAAAGCCATTCTTATCTGTAATCCTGGTAACCCGACAGGTTATTTATACAGCAAGAAGGAAATTCAAAAATTGGCTGCAATTGTAAAAAAACACAACCTTTTTCTTGTGGCAGATGAGGTTTATCGTGAATTTATCTATGATGGTAAAGAACATTATTCAATATTACAGGAACCAGGATTGGAAGAACATGCAATAATAGTGGATTCTGTTTCAAAGCGCTATAGTATGTGTGGTGCTAGAATAGGGTGCTTGGTCTCAAAAAACCAGCAAATCATCAAAACCGCCCTAAAATTTGCACAAGCAAGATTGTCACCACCTACATACGCACAAATTGCCAGTGAAGCGGCATTGGATACCCCACAAAGTTATTTTGATGAAGTAAAAGTGGAATATGTATCCCGAAGGAATTTACTCATTAAGGAGCTTGAAAAAATCGAAGGAGTAAAAGTAGGAAAGCCCCAGGGTGCTTTTTACTGCATTGCCGAACTTCCTATAGAAAATTCAGACGATTTTGCACAGTGGCTATTGGAAGAATTCAGGTTAAACGGGGAAACGGTCATGGTTGCCCCTGCGGCAGGTTTTTACGCCTCTGAAGGTTTGGGTAAAAATCAAATTCGAATTGCCTATGTATTAGACAAGGATAGTTTAAAAAGGGCAGTGAAGATATTAAAAGAAGCCTTAAAAGCCTATAAAGGTTAATGATAATAAAAAAGAACATATCCTTAAAAAAACACAACACGTTTGGCATAGATGCCAAGGCAAAATTTTTCTGCGACATAAATAGTGTAAGTTCTCTTGCCGAAGCGCTAAAACTTGAAGGGTATCCCAAGAAATTTATAATCAGTGGTGGCAGTAATATGCTCATTCTCAATGATATTGATGCTTTGGTCCTTCATATTAATTTAAAAGGAATTGATGTTCTAAAGGAAGACCAGGATTATGTTTTTTTAAAAGTAATGGCCGGTGAGGTATGGCATGATATGGTTCTTTGGACCTTGGAGCATAATTATGGCGGTTTAGAGAATATGTCTTTGATCCCTGGGTATACAGGTACAGCACCAATACAAAACATAGGTGCCTATGGTGTTGAGCTTAAAGATAATTTCGTTAGCTGTGAAGCTATGTGCATTAGTGACCAAAATCTTCGGGTATTCTCTAATGAGGAATGTAATTTCGGATATAGGGATTCCTATTTTAAAAATGAGGGTAAAGAAAAGTACATCATAACTTCCATAACGTTAAAACTTACAAAGCGGAATCACAAATTAAATACCACCTATGGCGCAATTGAAGAAGAATTGGAAAAGAACGGAATCTATCAACCTACAATAATGGATGTTTCCAATGCTGTTGTGGCCATTCGCAAAAGTAAACTTCCAGATCCAAAGGAATTGGGTAACAGTGGTAGCTTTTTTAAAAATCCCATTTTAACCAAAAAGGAGTTTAATGATTTCATTGAAGCCCATCCTGAGGCAAAATTCTATAAAGTTTCCGAAAACGAATACAAAGTACCTGCAGGATGGTTAATAGAGCGGTGCGGATATAAAGGTAAGCGCTTTGGGGATGCCGGTGTGCATAAAAACCAAGCTCTTGTACTTGTGAATTTTGGAAATGCCACCGGGCAGGAAATTTATGATTTAGCATATAAAATAATGGATAGTGTTTTTGAAAATTACGGAATACACATTTATCCTGAGGTTAATATCATAAAATAACCCCTGCTAAAGATTTAACAGGGGCTATACCAAACCAAACTAACCAAAATTCAAACGTACAATTACCAGTTGTACATTTATCCAATTAAAACATTGAGAAACGCTATCCATAACAATCAATTTTATAAATTAGCGTTTAAAGCATATACGGTTAAAATGATTTAATTGGATGCCACGCGGCATTAATTTTTTCAAAACCCTATGATTACATGAGCGCACTTCTTGAAAAGCATATTGTTGAACTACTTCATGAACGAAATGATAAAGCCATTTCGCTCTTGTACGAACACTATGGCGATACGTTATATGGGGTGGCGAAAAAAGTGGTCCGCGATGAGGAATTGGCCCAAGACGTACTTCAGGAAAGTTTCGTGAAAATTTGGAAAAAATCCGATACATATGATGCCACCAAGGCAAAATTGTTTACCTGGCTTTTCCGAATCACCCGTAATACGGCTATTGATAAACTCAGAAGTGTAAACACAAAATCTGATAAAGAAATCCAAATGGATGTTTCAGACGTATATAATCTAGGCGTCGATAGCATCAAGCCTGAGTTTATGGATGTTCGTGATAATCTTGAAAAGATAGAAGACAAGTACCAAATAGTACTTGAAGCGTTATTTTTCCAAGGGATGACACAACAAGAGGCCAGTGACGAATTACAAATTCCATTAGGCACCATTAAATCAAGGTTGAAAATTGGCCTAAGAGAGTTAAAGAAAATTTATGGCTCGTCAATGATGCTCGCGTTTTTATTAAATCTGATATAATGAAAGAAAAAATAAAGATATTTTTGGATTCCGATTTACTTGAAAAATACTTGTTGGGCACTACCAATCAACAAGAATCCCTACAAGTGGAAAGGTACATTGCATTGTACCCGGAAGTAAGGAAGACCTATAACGAACTTCAAGAGAACCTCGAGACTTTCGCCAAGATTCATGCAATAAAAACTCCTGAAGGATTGAAAAATAAGATTTTAGCAAGAATAAAATCTGAAAACGCGGGGAGAAGAAAATTCCTCAGATATGCTGTTGCAGCTAGTTTTGCAGCATTTATGTTTGCAGGGGCTTCATATTTCCTATGGAATCAAAACCAAAGTTTACAAGAAGAAAATATCATTGTGAACAATAAAATAGAGAGTCTTGAGGAAGATATGCGCGAACGGTTAGAGGATGTACGTAACCAATTTATTGTTCTGAACAATCCTCAAACCAAGAGAGTTAATGTAAGAGGAAACAATAATGCGAAAGACCTTAAGGCTGTTGCATACATTAATCCCGTTAAAAAACTATCGTATATCAATGTCAGGAATCTTCCTAATTTACCAGAAGATCAAAGCTTTCAAATGTGGGCTGAAGTAAATGGCAAAATGATCGATCTTGGAATTATCGATAAATCAACCGGACAAGAAAAGTTATTGGCATTACCTTATGGTGAACATGCCGTAAGCTATATTACGATTGAACCAAAAGGCGGTAATAACACTCCTACCATAAAAAACATAGTTGCCAAAATAGATTATTAAATAGTTCTATAGTACAATTTTTATAAAGCCTTGACTATAAAGTCAGGGCTTTATTTTTGTATCTTTGTTTAAAATTCCAGTATGAAGCTAATTCTTTTGACAATCGGGTTATTGGCACTTGCATTTGCAGGTATAACTATAAAGATATGGGCTAAAAAAAATGGCCAATTTGCGGGTACTTGTGCCAGCCAAAGTCCTTTCTTGAATCAAGACGGTGAAGCCTGTGGAATGTGCGGTAAATTGCCTAGTGAACAAGATTGTAAAAAAGATACCACTCCAGAATTACAATAATTTATTGCCTTTAAAATTCTTAAACGAAACCTCTTTTGAATAAAACGGAAGAAACCATCCTTGACATAATAAATAAGGCCAAATTAGGCAATCAGATTGCCTTTAGTACACTTTTGGACACATTTTGGAATGATGTATATGGCTTTCAAATTAAACGTACTGAAAATGAGAATGATGCTGAGGATATTACGATACAAACTTTCTCAAAAGCCTTTGATAAAATAAATACCTACGATAACTCCTATGAATTTAAAACTTGGTTAATTGCCATTTCTAAAAATATCCATGTAGACCTAATAAGGAAAAGAAAAAGAAACGTATTGGATTCTGGAGGCAACGGCGAAGCGATTACAAAGGTATTGGATGATGCCCCTTCTGCTGAGGATAGATTAATTACCGAACAAAACTTGGCCACGTTGCTTCAAAATATCAAGAAACTTAAACCGCATTACCAAGAAGTCATTAATCTTCGTTATTTTAATGAAATGACTTATGCCGCTATCGCGAAGAAGCTCAATGAACCAATAAATAATGTAAAGGTTAAATTATTAAGAGCTAAAAAGTTATTAGCTGAAATAATCAAAAATAAAAGTAACTGAACCAGTCGCTTTATTCAACTTGCATTAATTACCTTTTCCAATTCAGCAACGGTCGTAGCGATGTTCATTACATTTTTTTGTTCGTATATTTGTCGAAATTTTCACAATGAGCGTTAACAGCATTGTACCACCTAAAGGAAAGCCAAAATGGCTGCGGGTTAAACTTCCAACGGGTAAAAAATACACCCAATTACGAGGCCTTGTAGAAAAATATGACTTGCACACTATTTGCACTTCCGGTAGTTGTCCAAATATGGGTGAATGTTGGGGTGAAGGTACTGCCACATTTATGATTTTAGGCAATATCTGTACCCGTTCATGCGGCTTTTGTGGTGTAAAGACCGGGAGACCTGAGGATGTTGATTGGGCTGAACCAGAGAAAGTCGCTAGATCTATTAAAATAATGGGGATCAAGCATGCGGTAATCACATCGGTAGATAGGGATGACCTTAAAGATATGGGTTCAATTATTTGGGCAGAAACGGTCAAAGCCATTCGTAGAATGAATCCGACTACAACCTTAGAGACGTTAATACCTGATTTTCAGGGTATTGAAAGACATCTTGATAGGATAATCGAGGTGACTCCAGAGGTAGTATCACATAATATGGAAACCGTAAAAAGACTTACTAGGGAAGTTCGAATACAGGCAAAATATGAAAGGAGTCTTGAAGCTTTAAGATATTTGCGCGCTAATGGGGTAAACCGAACTAAATCGGGAATAATGTTAGGTCTTGGCGAGCAGGAAGAGGAAGTTTTGGAAACCCTGGGGGATCTTAGGAATGCAAATGTAGATGTGGTCACTATTGGACAATATCTCCAACCTTCAAAAAAGCATTTACCGGTTAAAGAATTTATATTACCAGAGCAATTCAAAAAATATGAGGAAATAGGTCTTAAAATGGGATTTAGACATGTTGAGAGCGGTTCTTTGGTGAGGTCTTCGTACAAAGCCCATAAGCATATTGTTTAAAATTTTTATGCTACTTATCACCTTATTTAAAGAATGGTTTTTTTCTATGGGCAAAGTGTACATTGGTATAAACGAATCGCTAATAGCCATTACTTTTAATGCAAAAAGGGAATCTTCTATTCGAGAAATTAATGATACTTTTGAAAAAGCATCCAATAATGAGCTAAAAAACATACTTTTTTATACCAAAGACCCTATAGTTTCGGTAGATATAAACAATAGTTGTTATTCTTATACGTTTGATTCACAGATAACTCCAGTAATTGGTAAAATGGTTAAGATTATTGACTGGTATGATAATGAAACAGGATATAGTAGTCGAATTGTGGATACTATTAATATATTGATCAACAAGAAATTCGTTTGAACCTTTTAATTCTAAATACGAGCATTAAGCAATTGGCTATTTTTATAGCCCTTTTCTTCATAAGCTATGCTGCTTTGGCCCAAGATTCCTTGGCACTAAATTCCGTTCAAGCCTATTTTGATGAGGCGAGAACGTATAGGAATAAAAACCAAATAGACCTTGCCCTAGAATCATTGGATAAAGCCGCTAAACTCGCAGAAGAAAACAAAGATGTTAAGGCATTGATAGACAGTTATAATATGTTCGCCTTACTTTACCTAAAATTGGATAAAGTTAAAACCACGAAATTTTATTGGGACAGGGCAAAAACGCTCTTAAAGGATGTTGAATATCCCTATGGTGATGCTATTTACAAGTATATCGAAGCGATATTGTTATTCAAGGACAATCAGAATTTCCAGGCAATATTTATGCTTAATGAGGCAAGGCAGCTCAATAACGACCGCAATTTTTTTAATAATATCTTACTGGTCGAAGGCAATATTTATTTGAATTTGGAGAAATATGATAGTGCTTTAAAAAATTTCAATTCCTTGATTGTCAATACAGATGTGTTTGAAAAAGAATATTTGGCGACCCTTGCACACATTGGTATGGCAAAGACCAATATTAAACTTGCCAAATTCGAGGAAAGTGCAAAAAATGCAGAAAGTGCATTAAAACTTGCCGAAGAAAACGGCTTTTTTAGCGAGGTGGTTGAAAGTAACGACTTGCTAGCCAAATCATATGAAGGATTGGGACAATATTCGAAGGCACTAGCATACACTAGAAAATTATATGCCGCAAAGGATTCCCTCTTTACGATTGAAAAAGTAAAAATCGAAACAAAAACGGCAGATGAGATCCATAGTGAAAACATGGCCAACGAGGTAAAACGCCAGGACATACGTATTGAAGAGTTGAGTAAATCTGAAAATAGGGCCGAAATAACAGCAATTCTTACCTCAGCATTCTTGATCATCATCTCTTTATTGGCAGTATCACTTTACAGAAATAATCAAATAAAGTTAAAAACCAATGACTTGCTTCAATCTAAAAACGATGAGTTACAGGCAGCCCGTGATGAAGCGGTCAATGCCATGGAAGCAAAAACGAATTTCCTATCAACAGTTAGTCATGAATTAAGGACACCCTTATACGCCGTAACAGGTCTTACCCATTTATTATTAGAGGAAAACCCAAGTGAGAATCAAAAAGATCATCTTAAAGCTTTAAAATTTTCTGGCGATTATCTATTGAATTTCATCAACGATATTCTACATATAAATAAGATTGATGCAGATAAGTTGGAACCTTTGAATATGGAGTTCAACCTTAAAAAGGTTCTTAAAGAGGTCATAGATTCATTACAGCAAAGTGCCAAGGAAAATAATACCAAAATCATTATGGAATATGATGATGCCATTCCTAGCCATTTAATGAGCGATCCATTAAAACTATCCCAAATATTCATGAATCTGGTTGGCAACGCATTAAAATTCACAAAAAATGGTGAGGTAATTGTGACTGCAAAAATGTTGAATAAGGAAGAAGAAGATGTTACCCTATATTTTGAAGTTGCAGACAATGGTATTGGTATTTCCAAAGATCAACAAGTACATATTTTTGAGGGTTTCGAGCAAGGTTCAATCCAAATTAACCGTGAATATGGTGGCACAGGTCTTGGGCTGACCATAGTTAAAAGCCTACTTGGTTTATTTAACAGTAAAATAAACTTGGAAAGTGAACTAGATAAAGGCAGTTCATTCTTTTTTGAGCTTAAACTAAAATGTAAGGACAGTATTGTTGACGACATACCTTTTGAGATAACACAAAAGGACTATGAATTTAAAGGATTGCATATAATGATTGTTGAAGACAACAAAATTAATCAGGTCATTACCAAAAAAATGCTAGCCAAGAAGGAAATAACAAGTGAGATTGCCAGTAACGGCTTGGAAGCTATTGAACTTGCAAAGAAAACTACTTATGATGCTATATTAATGGATATTCATATGCCAGGCATAAGCGGCGAAGAAGCGACAATAGAAATAAGAAAATTCGATTCTACTACACCAATTATTGCCCTGACTGCAATTTCTTTGGATGATAGTTTGGAAAGTTTTTATGCTGCCGGTTGTGATGATGTTGTTACAAAACCATTTAAGCCGGAAGTTTTCTATCAAAAAATTGGTGAGAACATTTTTGATAAAAGGGAAATTGGCAAATCCGCTACATGATTTTTTTCAAGGCATTCATTAAAAATGCCTTATCCTCATTCATAAACCCATGTTTTACCGATATATAAAATAGGTTTTTCACTTTTCCTTTCAACCGTACATAGTCCTTTTCAGTAGTCAAAACAAGGGCTGAAGAATTAAAAGTGGCTATTTCCGAAGGGGAAAAGAAATGATGGTCCTTATATTCCAAATGCGCTATATCAATTCCTTGATCGATCAAATGACCTACCAAAGGTTTGGCATCCGCAATTCCTGTTACCAAGGTCACCTTCTTTCCCAAAAGCTGTGACAAAATCAAAGATTGCCCATCACCTTTTAGATTTTTAGAATAATTTAAATAACTGAATAAGACGTGTTGATGGCTTTTTGGTTTAAGCAAGTCCACTATTTTGGTTTGTTGATTTTCACTGAGATTGGCCGGACATTTTGTAACTATAATCAAATCAGCTCTTTTAGCTTCTTTTTTGCTGTCCCTTAAATCCCCTGTTGGCAAATACCAACCAGTAGGATATAATTTTCCAAAAGCGGTTAATAGTATGGAATAAGTGGGTTTGACTTTTCGATGTTGAAAGGCATCATCCAATAAAATCACATCCGGTTTTATCCCTTTTTCCAAATTTAGAATACCCCGGCATCGATCTTCATCAACCGCGACTGTAATCCCAGGAAATTTAGAATGTATTTGATATGGCTCATCCCCTAATTCTTCGATTTTACTTTCCGACCTGGCCAAAACAAAACCTTTTGATTTACGCCTGTAACCTCTACTTATTACCGCAACCTTAAATGAATCTTTTAAAAGTTCGATCAAGAATTCGATCATAGGTGTTTTTCCTGTACCACCAACACTTAGGTTGCCAACACATATTGTTGTAGTACCGAATGATTTCACCTTGAAAAATCCAATATCAAAAAGAAAATTTCTAATATAGACCACTAAGGCATACACCAAAGAAATGGGAAAGGCTAATTTTCTGAGTAGTTGCATTAGAACGAAAATATAATATTTTATCTTTGATGACCTTATAAAACTTTAAAATGATAGTAAAAGAAGTTACCAACATATTGGAAGAATTAGCTCCATTGGCAAATGCCGAGGATTTTGATAATGTTGGACTTCTAGTAGGAAGTTACAACCAGAATGTATCAGGAATTTTAGTAACCCTGGATACACTGGAAAATGTTGTTGATGAGGCAATTGCAACAAAGTGTAATCTTATAATCAGCTTTCATCCCATAATTTTCTCTGGACTGAAAAAGATTACGGGCATTTCTTATGTAGAACGTGTTGTAATCAAGGCAATACAAAACAACATTGCCATATACAGTATGCATACAGCGCTGGATAATTCAAAAGAAGGTGTAAATGCAAAAATCTGTGAAGTATTGGATGTCTTAAATCCTAAAATCCTGATTCCAAAAAAGGATACAATTAAAAAACTAACTACATATGTACCTATAGAGAGTGCCGAAGAATTAAAATTGTTCCTTTTTAATGCAGGTGCTGGTACCATAGGAAATTATAGCAATTGTTGCTTCACGACCTTAGGTACAGGTTCTTATAAAGCTGGAAAAAATGCGAACCCTACTAAAGGCAAACTAGGCGAAACACATTATGAGGAAGAAGCCCAAATCAACATTACATTTTCCGCCTCACAGGAAAATCAGGTAATGAACGCTCTTTTTAAAAACCATCCTTACGAGGAAGTTGCTTATGAAGTTTTGACCCTGGAAAATACGAATCAAAATATAGGCATGGGAATGGTGGGTGAATTGAAAAAACCAATGGCTGAAAATGAATTTTTGAAACTAGTAAAAAAAAGAATGAATGCATCTGGCATTAGGCACTCTCAATTATTAGGTAAAAAGATAACAAAAGTTGCTGTTTTAGGAGGTAGTGGTGCATTTGCCATTAAGGCTGCAAAAGCCTCAGGAGCAGATATATTCATTACTGCAGACGTTAAATACCATCAGTTTTATGAGGCAGGGAATAAAATGATAATCGCTGATATTGGACACTTTGAAACAGAACAGTTTACAAAAAATATATTAGTTGATTATCTTACGAAAAAAATACCTAATTTTGCAATCCGTTTATCGGAAAGTATAACAAATCCTATCAAGTATTTATAAGTATGGCAAAAAAAGCAGAAATCACCGTAGAAAACAAATTAAGGGCATTGTACGATTTGCAATTAATTGATTCTAGAGTTGATGAAATACGGAATGTAAGAGGTGAGCTTCCATTGGAAGTCGAAGATTTGGAAGATGATGTTTTAGGTCTTAAAACGAGATTGGACAAGTTGAAAACCGATGTTGAAACCATCAATTTTGAAATTGGTGCCAAGAAAAATTTAATCGACGAATCAAAAGCGCTGATAAAAAAGTACACAGAACAACAGAAAAATGTTCGAAATAGCAGGGAATTCAATTCTATTAGTAAGGAATTGGAATTTCAAGAATTGGAAATTCAACTTGCAGATAAGAACATTAAGGAATTCAAGGCACAAATAGATCAGAAAAAAGAAGTTATATCGGTGACCAAGGAACAACTATCTGAAAGGGAAACTCATTTAAAACATAAGAAAAGTGAGTTAAACGCCATTTTGGCTGAGACCGAAAAAGAAGAGAAAGCACTTTTGTCAAAATCAAGCAAATTTCAAGAACAAATCGAGGAACGTTTGGTTAAGGCTTATATGAGAATTAGAAATAACGTAAAAAACGGACTTGCAGTAGTTCCCATCGAAAGAGGTGCTTCAGGTGGTTCTTTCTTTACAATTCCACCACAGGTACAGGTAGAGATTGCTTCCCGTAAGAAAATCATCACCGATGAACATAGCGGTAGAATATTGGTTGATCCCGTACTTGCTGAAGAAGAGCAAGAAAAAATGAAAAAATTATTCGCAAAAATATAAAGTCAAAATTATATCAATCAAAAAAAGCCATCAAAAATAGATGGCTTTTTTATTACAGATTATTTCTATAGCATTTTCAACATCATCTTTTCCACTTCCTCACTATCCCATTTATTTTCAATGTTGGGCAACTCCATTATTTTTTCCATAATCATTTCCTGTGCATCGCCAATGGCCAATGCCTCTGAATATGGGCGATATGAAAAAGTTACTCTTGAATACATCGGAATCCATTTATCAGGGTACTTTTGAGAGAATCTCTTTTCAATCTTTTTTTGAAGCAGGAATTTTTCATCTGCTGTCTTATTGCTCATTTCAATAAAATTGCGATAACTTAATTCTGCAATCGCATCCGCATCTGGCTTACGCTGTTTTTGATATTCCTGGAATATGGTCTCCCAATCATTACCATGCGATTTGATAATTTTATTAAGTACGTAGATATCCTCAAAACCTGCATTCATTCCTTGACCGTAAAAAGGAACTACGGCATGTGCCGAATCACCCACAAGTGCCACCTTGTCCCAATACGTCCATGGGTAACATTTCATGGTAACCATAGCACTGGTCGGATTTTCGAAAAAATCCTCGGTTAAATTTTCAATCTCTTGGATTACTGAGGGAAAATATTCCCTAAAAAAATCTTTTGCCTGTTGTTTTGTCTTAATCGATTCAAAAGAAACCGGACCTTCAAATGGCATAAAAAGGGTACATGTGAAACTACCGTCGATATTGGGCATCGCAATGAACATAAACCTTCCCCTGGGCCATATATGAAATGAATTGGCATCTAACTTATAGGTGCCATCCTTATTCGCGGGAATAGTCAATTCCTTATAACCCACATCAATAAAATCTTGGGAATAGTCAAATCTACTTCGACGCTGCATTTTATGACGAATTCTTGAAAAGGCACCATCGCAACCAAAAATAATGTCGTACTGATACTCTTTCCACTTCCCTTTTTCGGTCGCTCCGGTCATTAATTTCGCTTCAGGCAAAATTACATCCCAGACTTTTTCCTCAAATCTGAATACAACACCCGCGTTCTCAGCTAAATCTATCATTTTACGATTCAAGACCCCTCGAGAAATAGACCATATTGCCTCCCCTTCTTTTCCATATTTTTGAAAATACATAGGTTTGCCAATAACATGCATAGCACGTTTATCCATAGGTATGGCAATCTTTTTTACCTCTTTTTCCAAGCCTATTTCCCTTAATGCCCGCCAACCTCTATTGCTCATCGCAAGGTTTATCGAGCGCCCTGAAAATTCTATTGTTCTGATATCAGGTCTTCGGTCAAAAACGGTAATCTGGTGACCTAATCTTCTTAAATAGATTGCCAATAGGGAACCAACCAAGCCGGAACCAACAATTGCTATATTCTTGGGAGTCTGTATCATAACTGTAATAAGGTAAAGCCCTTGGGTTAGTTAGTAAATTTAATAAAATTATATTCGTTGTGTTTTTTGTTGAATTTTGGTTACCTGAATTTAGAAGGAATGGTGGAAAAGTATATTTTCCCTTGACGGTGACATCCAAATTCCTGTTTTTAACGTATATATGGTATATTCCGCTTCGGCGTCTACATATATCATAAAAAAAAGTCCTTCACAATAACATTGCGAAGGACTTTTTCAATTATTAGAATAGCTAAAGGTTATTTCAAAATTGCGTCTACTATACCATAATCAATTGATTCTTGAGCGTTCATCCAATAATCCCTATCAAAATCGCGCAATACGGTTTCATAATCCTGACCACAATTTTCAGCTAATATTCTTGCGCTCAGCTCTTTGGTCTTTATAATCTCCCTAGCCTGTATTTCTATATTTGATGCCTGCCCTCTAGCACCTCCACTTGGTTGATGGATCATTACCTGGGCATGGGGTTGTATAAATCGTCTACCTTTTTTACCAACCGAAAGTAAGATCGATCCCATTGAAGCAGCAAGTCCAGTACAAATTGTAGAAACTGGGCTCTTTAAGGCTTTGATTGTATCATACATAGCAAAACCCGAGGTCACATAACCACCAGGACTATTAATGAATAATTGTATTTCCTTGTTATTCTGCATATCCAAATACAATAAACGATCAATAACATGCTTTGCAGAATCATCATCAACCATACCCCAAAGAAAGACTTTTCGTTCTTCCAATAATTTTTCATCAATAGCTTCCTGTACTTTTCCTTTTTTAGAACTCATTACATATTATTTTAAGTATCAAAACTAATCATTTTCTTAAAAACATATAAATTTTGGGAAGCCAATGTTTTGAGCTTGTAATCCTTGTTGATTTTTAGGGGAAAAGTGTAACTTTTTGTCTTATACCTACAAAAAAGTGCATTTCAACGAGTTATAACCATCTGTTTTACAGCATTTTACCATTTATCTTACATTTTTAACATTTGGTCGTTTTTTAGGTTGTTCAACGATTTTTGCCTTTCCCATGGCGTATAATTTTCTGTAAGCGTAGGTATTAGCTTTGCTTTGTTTTAGTATTCAACCAAATCTTACAATTAAACACTTACGCTAATTACAATATTTAGAAGAAGTTTAAGCCTATGGACAAATCTTTACTCTCAAACATTTACTAGTTTTTGTAAACCCTTGTCAATAGGTTTCATAATCTTCTTCAGAAGCATCAAAGCAATCTGAACTATGGAACAATCAATTTCAAAATCAAACTCCAGGAAATTTCATTTGGCCGATAAAATGGGTAAGCTCATTTTATTGGTATTTTTACTTTCGACCACTTATGCAAGTGCTCAGGTAAAGAAAGCATTTACCCCTAGGTATGATGAGACCATCAAAGGCGATGTCACCATCATTGCCAATAATATGTTGTCTGCACATAAAACCAATAGTTTTAATGCAACGGGAGATAACCAAGATAGCAACAATAGGGTCTATGTTGATATTGACAGTGACCCTACCACTTTTAATTCGAGTAGTGCTACGCTAAATGATCCTAATCCTAGTTTGAATTGTAAGGAATTTGTAAAAGCCTATTTATATTGGGCAGCTTCCGATAAGGAAGCTGGTGGGGTTTCCCAGAATGCCGATTCCTGGAACCATAACAAGGTTAAATTAATGTTACCGGGATCTTCTACCTATGCTACAATTACAGCTGATGAAGTTTTATATAGGGGAAGAACAGAGCATTTTCACAATGATCCATATATCTGTGTAAAGGATATTACTAGCGATGTAGTATCATTGACTAATCCTTATGGTAAATATCAAGTGGGGAATGTACAGGCCACTTATGGTGGATTAGAACCGCATGGAGGTGGTAATTACGGGGTTGCCGGAGGATGGCAAATTGTCTTTGTATATCAGTCTACCGATCTACTGACCAGAAATATTACACTTTTTGATGGATATGCCCACGTAGATAACGGGGCTACCACTGATTTTAATGTAGACGGATTTTTATCGATTCCTTCGGGTCCGGTGAAGGCCGATATTATTCTTGGGTCTATTGAAGGTGACCGCGTATTAAATGGTGACAGTTTCCAAATTAAAAAACCTGATAATACATGGCAAAAAATTAGTACCCCTTTAAGAGGGCAGGATAATTTCTTTTCCAGCACCATCTCAATTGATGGCGCACATTTCGTTAATAGGAATCCGGCAAGTACAAATACATTAGGATATGACGCCTCTATATTTGAATTATCCAATCCAGGAAATACCCTAATTGCCAACAATCAGACAAGTACCACATTAAGGGCTACTTCTGGGCAGGAATCCTACGGCCTATATTTAGTCGGTTTTTCCATTGAAGTATATGAACCAAGCTTAGGGGCTTTAAAATTTACGACCTCACCACTTAATAGTACATACAATCCAGGTGAGATCGCCACGCTTTCCATGAGCATAGAAAACTCGGGAAATGATAATATCCGAAATCTTGAAATTTCCACAATTCTACCTGTAGAGGTCGACTTTAATTCAATGGATCCTTTACCTGATGGTGTAACTTATACTTTTGATACAGATACAAGAGAACTTAAATTCTTCGTAGCCGACGGTTATATAGATACAGAGGATTCATTTAATATAGACTTCAAAGTAGACGTACGGGAACAATGTTACTTTTTGGAAACAGCTTGTTCTGCTAATTTTTCAGTTCAAGCGACAGCCACATTTACAGGTGAAATAAACACAACCCCACAATCAACCAATAGTTCTGGAACATTGGATGAATGTGGTTTTGGGAATTTTGACCCTAGTATCGTTGCAATTAACCAACCTGCACAAGTAAATTGGAGTTCTATTGTCAACGAATTGGATAGAACAGTTTCATGTGATGACGCAGCTAACTTAAATGCTGCCCAAAGTTTAGAGCCGGCTACGGAATTCTGTGATTTTACACTAAACAAAACCGATGGTGCTTTTGTGGCCACTCCAGGTTGTGATGCTGAAGGAACCTATACCAATACATGGACCTTTACAGATGCTTGTGGAAGGGTAAGTGACACATTCACACAGGTTATAACAATTGAAGACAATACAGATCCGAATTTTAACGAAGCCCTACCAGCAGATACAGTGGCTGCTTATGACAATATTCCAAGCCCCACCATTTTAACAGCGAACGATACTTGTGACACAAACCCACAGGTAAATCTTGTAGAGACCTACAACGGTGATAATAGTGGCACCACTTATACTATTATAAGAACATGGACCGCATCTGATTGTGCAGGGAATACAGCAGAACATACACAAAATATTTATGTAACTGAAAATGGTGACCCAATTGGTTTGGCCATTAATGATGTTAGCATAAATGAAAATGCGGGTACAGCAACTTTCAATGTAGCCTTGACCGGTGTTACAACTAGTAACTTCTCGGTTGATTTTGCAAGTGCAAATAGTTCTGCAATTGCTCCTGGTGATTTTATTGCCACAACAGGAACTTTGCCTTTTAATGGCCAACATGGGGAAATACAAAATGTTGTTGTTACCATTAATGATGATGCTATAATTGAAGATACTGAATCGTACACCATAGAATTAAGTTCATTAACAACCAGTGAAATTGGTATTAATGATGCCAGTGGTTTAGGAACTATTTTAGACAATGATTCGGCAACCGTTTCTATTAATGACTTGGATGTCAATGAAAATGCCGGGGTAATTAATGTGCAAGTCGTTTTAAGTGGTGAAGTTGAAGAATCGTTTACCATTGATTATGCAACCGCGAATGGTTCAGCCTTAGCTGGTTTGGATTATAACAATGTTAATGACCAACTGACTTTTCCAGCGAATTCGACAAATGGAAGTTTCCAAAATATCGCAATTACAATAAATGATGATAATCTAATTGAAATAACTGAGAACTTCTTGGTTAATTTATCCAATATTACTGCTTCAGGAAATGTAACAATTGCTGACAACCAAGCAAATATAAACATCACCGATAACGATGCCATCACAGGTACCGGTATTTCATTTACAGATACCAACGTTTTCGTTACCGAGGGTACTGATGCATTCGCAATCTTCACTGTGACCTTAACAGGTAATATCGCCGAAAATGTGACCGTGGATTATACCACGAATGAAGGAACCGCTTTGAACCCTAGTGACTTTGTAACTACTGCAGGTACCCTGGAGTTCACTCCGACGGTTAACTCATTGGATATTCAGGTACCGATTACGGATAACGCCGTTATCGAACCTACGGAAGCCTTTACAGTAGTTTTATCCAATATCAATTCCAACATCGGAATTGGTTTTGTTGATGGAAATTCCACCAATGGGATCACCGATAACGATGCCATCGCAGGTACCGGTATCGATTTCGATAATACCGAGGTTACCGTGGACGAGGCTGCCGGTACGGCTACCTTCACCGTTCGATTGACGGGCAACGTCCCTGGTGGGTTCACCCTGGACTATGCCTCAGACAACGGTTCCGCCGTTGCCCCTGGCGACTATACCGCCGTTTCGGGCACCCTTGCCTTCAACGGTGACGACAACGAATCCTATGACATCATCGTGCCGATCATCGACGATAACCTTATAGAGCAAACGGAAGCTTATGTGATCGACCTTTCGAACCTTTCGACCGCATTGATCTCCATCAATACGCCACAGGCAAACGGTGGGATCACCGATAACGATGCCATCGCAGGTACCGGTATCGATTTCGATAATACCGAGGTTACCGTGGACGAGGCTGCCGGTACGGCTACCTTCACCGTTCGATTGACGGGCAACGTCCCTGGTGGGTTCACCCTGGACTATGCCTCAGACAACGGTTCCGCCGTTGCCCCTGGCGACTATACCGCCGTTTCGGGCACCCTTGCCTTCAACGGTGACGACAACGAATCCTATGACATCATCGTGCCGATCATCGACGATAACCTTATAGAGCAAACGGAAGCTTATGTGATCGGCCTTTCGAACCTTTCGACCGCATTGATCTCCATCAATACGCCACAGGCAAACGGTGGGATCACCGATAACGATGCCATCGCAGGTACCGGTATCGATTTCGATAATACCGAGGTTACCGTGGACGAGGCTGCCGGTACGGCTACCTTCACCGTTCGATTGACGGGCAACGTCCCTGGTGGGTTCACCCTGGACTATGCCTCAGACAACGGTTCCGCCGTTGCCCCTGGCGACTATACCGCCGTTTCGGGCACCCTTGCCTTCAACGGTGACGACAACGAATCCTATGACATCATCGTGCCGATCATCGACGATAACCTTATAGAGGCAAACGGAAGGTTATGTGATCGGCCTTTCGAACCTTTCGACCGCATTGATCTCCATCAATACGCCACAGGCAAACGGTGGGATCACCGATAACGATGCCATCGCAGGTACCGGTATCGATTTCGATAATACCGAGGTTACCGTGGACGAGGCTGCCGGTACGGCTACCTTCACCGTTCGATTGACGGGCAACGTCCCTGGTGGGTTCACCCTGGACTATGCCTCAGACAACGGTTCCGCCGTTGCCCCTGGCGACTATACCGCCGTTTCGGGCACCCTTGCCTTCAACGGTGACGACAACGAATCCTATGACATCATCGTGCCGATTATCGACGATAACCTTATAGAGGCACACGGAAGGTTATGTGATCGGACCTTTCGAACCTTTCGACTGCATTGATCTCCATCAATACGCCACAGGCCAACGGTGGGATCACCGATAACGATGCCATCGCAGGTACCGGTATCGATTTCGACAATACCGAGGTGACCGTGGACGAGGCTGCCGGTACGGCTACATTCACCGTTCGATTGACGGGTAACGTCCCTGGTGGGTTCACCCTGGACTATGCCTCTGACAACGGTTCCGCCGTTGCCCCTGGTGACTATACCGCCGTTTCGGGTACCCTTGCCTTCACGGTGACGACAACGAATCCTATGACATCATCGTGCCGATTATCGACGATAACCTTATAGAGGCACACGGAAGGATATGTGATCGGACCTTTCGAACCTTTCGACCGCATTGATCTCCATCAATACGCCACAGGCCAACGGTGGGATCACCGATAACGATGCCATCGCAGGTACCGGTATCGATTTCGACAATACCGAGGTGACCGTGGACGAGGCTGCTGGTACGGCTACATTCACCGTGCGATTGACAGGTAACGTCCCTGGTGGGTTCACCCTGGACTATGCCTCTGACAACGGTTCCGCCGTTGCCCCTGGTGACTATACAGCTGTTTCAGGTACACTTGCCTTCAACAGGTAACGACAACGAATCCTATGACATCATCGTTCCCATTATCGACGATAACACTTATAGAGGCACACAGAAGGATATGTATGGACCTTTCGAACCTTTCGACTTCCTTGATCATACATCAATACGCCACAGGCCAACGGTGGGATCACCGATAACGATGCCATCGCAGGTACGGGTATCGCTTTCGACAATACCGAGGTGACCGTGGACGAGGCGGCTGGTACAGCTACCTTCACCGTGCGATTGACAGGTAACGTCCCTGGTGGGTTCACCCTGGACTATGCCTCAGACAACGGTTCCGCCGTTGCCCCTGGTGACTATACCGCCGTTTCGGGCACCCTTGCCTTCAACGGTGACGACAACGAATCCTATGACATCATCGTGCCGATTATCGACGATAACCTTATAGAGCAAACGGAAGCATATGTGATCGGCCTTTCGAACCTTTCGACCGCATTGATCTCCATCAATACGCCACAGGCAAACGGTGGGATCACCGATAACGATGCCATCGCAGGTACCGGTATCGATTTCGACAATACCGAGGTGACCGTGGACGAGGCTGCCGGTACGGCTACCTTCACCGTTCGATTGACGGTAACGTCCCTGGTGGGTTCACCCTGGACTATGCCTCAGACAACGGTTCCGCCGTTGCCCCTGGTGACTATACCGCCGTTTCGGGTACCCTTGCCTTCACGGTGACGACAACGAATCCTATGACATCATCGTGCCGATTATCGACGATAACCTTATAGAGGCACACGGAAGCTTATGTGATCGGACCTTTCGAACCTTTCGACTCGCATTGATTATCATCAATACGCCACAGGCCAACGGTGGGATCACCGATAACGATGCCATCGCAGGTACCGGTATCGATTTTGACAATACCGAGGTGACCGTGGACGAGGCCGCTGGTACGGCTACATTCACCGTTCGATTGACAGGTAACGTCCCTGGTGGGTTCACCCTGGACTATGCCTCTGACAACGGTTCCGCCGTTGCCCCTGGTGACTATACCGCTGTTTCGGGTACCCTTGCCTTCAACGGTGACGACAACGAATCCTATGACATCATCGTTCCGATTATCGACGATAACCTTATAGAGGCACACAGAAGGATATGTGATTGGACCTTTCGAACCTTTCGACCGCATTGATCACCATCAATACGCCACAGGCCAACGGTGGGATCACCGATAACGATGCCATCGCAGGTACGGGTATCGCTTTTGACAATACCGAGGTGACCGTGGACGAGGCCGCTGGTACAGCTACATTCACCGTGCGATTGACAGGTAACGTCCCTGGTGGGTTCACCTTGGACTATGCCTCTGACAACGGTTCCGCCGTTGCCCCTGGTGACTATACCGCTGTTTCGGGTACCCTTGCCTTCAACGGTGACGACAACGAATCCTATGACATCATCGTGCCGATCATCGACGATAACCTTATAGAGGCACACGGAAGGATATGTGATCGGACCTTTCGAACCTTTCGACCGCATTGATCTCCATCAATACGCCACAGGCCAACGGTGGGATCACCGATAACGATGCCATCGCAGGTACGGGTATCGATTTTGACAATACCGAGGTGACCGTGGACGAGGCCGCCGGTACAGCTACCTTCACCGTTCGATTGACAGGCAACGTCCCTGGTGGGTTCACCCTGGACTATGCCTCTGACAACGGTTCCGCCGTTGCCCCGGTGACTATACCGCTGTTTCGGGCACCCTTGCCTTCAACGGTGACGACAACGAATCCTATGACATCATCGTGCCGATCATCGACGATAACCTTATAGAGCAAACGGAAGCTTATGTGATCGGCCTTTCGAACCTTTCGACTTCATTGATCGCCATCAATACGCCACAGGCCAACGGTGGGATCACCGATAACGATGCCATCGCTGGTACGGGTATCGCCTTTGACCGCATTGATCTCCATCAATACGCCACAGGCAAACGGTGGGATCACCGATAACGATGCCATCGCAGGTACCGGTATCGATTTCGATAATACCGAGGTGACCGTGGACGAGGCTGCCGGTACGGCTACCTTCACCGTTCGATTGACGGGTAACGTCCCTGGTGGGTTCACCCTGGACTATGCCTCAGACAACGGTTCCGCCGTTGCCCGTGACTATACCGCTGTTTCGGGCACCCTTGCCTTCAACGGTGACGACAACGAATCCTATGACATCATCGTGCCGATCATCGACGATGACCTTATAGAGCAAACGGAAGCTTATGTGATCGGCCTTTCGAACCTTTCGACCGCATTGATCTCCATCAATACGCCACAGGCAAACGGTGGGATCACCGATAACGATGCCATCGCAGGTACCGGTATCGATTTCGATAATACCGAGGTGACCGTGGACGAGGCCGCCGGTACGGCTACCTTCACCGTTCGATTGACGGGCAACGTCCCTGGTGGGTTCACCCTGGACTATGCCTCAGACAACGGTTCCGCCGTTGCCCCTGGTGACTATACCGCCGTTTCGGGCACCCTTGCCTTCAACGGTGACGACAACGAATCCTATGACATCATCGTGCCGATCATCGACGATGACCTTATAGAGCAAACGGAAGCTTATGTGATCGACCTTTCGAACCTTTCGACCGCATTGATCTCCATCAATACGCCACAGGCAAACGGTGGGATTCACCGATAACGATGCCATCGCAGGTACGGGTATCGATTTCGATAATACCGAGGTTACCGTGGACCAGGCTGCCGGTACGGCTACCTTCACCGTTCGATTGACGGGCAACGTCCCTGGTGGGTTCACCCTGGACTATGCCTCAGACAACGGTTCCGCCGTTGCCCCTGGTGACTATACCGCCGTTTCGGGTACCCTTGCCTTCAACGGTGACGACAACGAATCCTATGACATCATCGTGCCGATCATCGACGATAACCTTATAGAGCAAACGGAAGCTTATGTGATCGACCTTTCGAACCTTTCGACCGCATTGATCTCCATCAATACGCCACAGGCGAACGGTGGGATCACCGATAACGATGCCATCGCAGGTACCGGTATCGATTTCGATAATACCGAGGTTACCGTGGACGAGGCTGCCGGTACGGCTACCTTCACCGTTCGATTGACGGGCAACGTCCCTGGTGGGTTCACCCTGGACTATGCCTCTGACAACGGTTCCGCCGTTGCCCCTGGTGACTATACCGCCGTTTCGGGTACCCTTGCCTTCAACGGTGACGACAACGAATCCTATGACATCATCGTGCCGATCATCGACGATAACCTTATAGAGGACACCGAAGCTTATGTGATCGACCTTTCGAATCTTTCGACCGCATTGATCTCCATCAATACGCCACAGGCCAACGGTGGGATCATCGATAACGATAGTGACCCATCACTTGGGGTACAGTTCAACGTGACCAGTGTAGATGTCAATGAGGATGCAGGTACGGTAACACTTGATGTTGTACTTAATGTTGACGTACAGGACGAGTTCACAGTGGAATTCTATACCACTGACGGTACTGCCATCAGTCCAGATGACTATACGGCCATACCTCAGGATACGCAAAGATTGATATTCGGTGGTGCCAATAGCAACACCCAGACAATAACGATCGATATCATCGACGATATCATTATCGAGGACATGGAGAACTTCCAGGTTGTTCTTACGGATATCTCTACTCCTTTGGTGAACATCCTTGCCAACGATACGGCAACGGTGAACATCATCGATAATGATAGTGACCCATCACTTGGGGTACAGTTCAACGTGACCAGTGTAGATGTCAATGAGGATGCAGGTACCGTGACACTTGACGTTGTACTTAATGTTGATGTTCAGGACGAGTTCACAGTGGAATACTATACCACTGATGGTACTGCCATTAGTCCAGATGACTATACGGCCATACCTCAGGATACGCAAACTTTGACCTTTGGTGCTGCCAATAGCAACACCCAGACAATAACGATCGATATCATCGACGATATCATTATCGAGGACATGGAGAACTTCCAGGTTGTTCTTACGGACATCTCTACTCCTTTGGTGAACATCCTTGCCAACGATACGGCAACGGTGAATATCATCGATAATGATAGTGACCCTTCACTTGGGGTACAGTTCAACGTGACCAGTGTAGATGTCAATGAGGATGCAGGTACCGTGACACTTGACGTTGTACTTAATGTTGATGTTCAGGACGAGTTCACAGTGGAATACTATACCACTGATGGTACTGCCATTAGTCCAGATGACTATACGGCCATACCTCAGGATACGCAAACATTGACCTTCGGTGGTGCCAATAGCAACACCCAGACAATAACGATCGATATCAACGACGATATCATTATCGAGGACATGGAGAACTTTCAGGTTGTACTTACGGATATCTCTACTCCTTTGGTAAACATCCTTGCCAACGATACGGCAACGGTGAATATCATCGATAATGATGGTAATGAAGGTTATCCAGAGGATATGACCATTGAAGCTTGTACCACAATCCCTGTTGCTGAGGATATTACCTCTGACAGTGCTTGTGCTATAACTGCAGTTTTGGAAGAAATAACTGAAGGTCAGGATGATAGTTGTCCTACTGAATACACAATCACAAGAACTTGGACGATCACTGATTGTATAGGTAATGTACGTATCCATACACAGGTAATAACTATTGAGGATACTATTGCACCAACTTTCATTGAGACTTTACCTCAAGATATGACCGTGGTTTGTAACGAAGTTCCAGATGCCGCGGTATTGACACCGATTGATAATTGTGACACCAATGTTGAAGTGATTTTTGAAGAAACCGCTACAAACGATCGTAATTGTTCTGGAGGTTATGTTATAACAAGAGTTTGGAACGCGGCAGATTGTGCTGGGAATGCCATATCACATACGCAAACCATAACCGTTATGCCGAACGGACCAATAACCTCAAGTGCATATGATGAGGAGATTACTATTATGTGTGGTGATGAGATTCCTGAAGTGCCCAATCTTGAGTTCATGGGAGGTTGTGGCGATTTTAATGTGGTTTTCAACGAAGAAACGCAATTTTCGGAAGAATCTGATGATTATATGATTGTTAGGACATGGAATGTTACCGATGCTTGTGATAATATGGCAACGTTTGAGCAATTCATTTTCGTGATGCAACCTGAAAAGGAAACGGTAACCATTGATATATGTGTGGAAGATATGACCATAGACCTATTCTCTTATATGCCAATTGACTTTGATACGAATGGAGTATTTACAGTAACAGGTGGTAATACCATTTTAAACGGTAGTTTCTTTGATCCCATTGATAATGAGGTTGGTGAACACATGCTAAGTTATAGCTCAACTGAAGGTACTTGTAAATACTACGTTGATTTCGTAATCACCGTGAATACTGACTGTGTCCCTTGTGGTAGAAAAGATATAATCGCCTCTAAAACAGTTACCCCCAACGGTGACGGCGTTAATGATTATTTCGAAATCACTGGAGTTGAAAACTGTGACTTTAGATTTGATGTAATGTTATTTAACAGATGGGGATCAAAAGTATATGAAGGAGTTGAATATCAAAATAATTGGGGTGGCAGTTCGCCTAACAATTCATTTGGTAATTCTGGAATGCTACCTGCTGGTACCTACTATTACATAATCAAGGTGACAAATAGGGATTTTGAACCAATCAATGGATATATCTACTTAGGAACAAAATAAAAACCCCAAAAATGAAAAATATAAACTATTACTTAATTGCGATAATCCTTACTGTGAGTACTACGGTCTCTGCCCAGCAGTTACCCCAGTTCACCCAGTATATGTATAACACAATATCTGTAAACCCAGCATATGCAGGTAGCAGGGGAACATTGAATCTAACGGCCTTACACAGGAATCAATGGGCGGGTATTGAAGGAAACCCAAGAACAAGTACTTTTTCAATACATGCACCATTGAGAAATGACAGAGTGGGATTAGGTTTATCTTACATTAATGATAACCTGGGTTTTGAAAAGACCAATTATGTTTATGGCGACTTTTCATATACTGTTCCAGTAACCGAAACCGCAAAACTATCTTTTGGATTAAAAGCCGGTTTTACGAATTATGTCTTGGAAACACCTGATGTGAATGATATGTTTTTTGATTCTAGCTTTAATAACTGGTCACCAAACTTTGGTGCAGGGGTTTATTATAGCTCTAACAGATGGTATGTAGGTGTTTCATCGCCAAGAATATTGAATACCGACTTGAATGAAGGTGAATTCGAGGCCCTGGAGCGAAATAGTTACTATGCCATCGGTGGACTTGTATTTGATCTTTCGGAAAACACGAAGTTTAAACCCACAGTGCTAGCAAAATTCACTAATGGTGCGCCAGCATCTTATGATTTAACCGCAAATTTTCTCTTTTCAGAAAAATTCTGGATTGGGGCATCCTTTAGATTCAATGACTCATCGAATTTTGGGGCATTAATAGATTATCAGGTATCAAATGATTTTCGCTTAGGATATGCATATGATATACCTACCGGTGATATTAGACCTTATACGACAGGAACCCATGAAGTAATTCTAATATACGAGTTGAAGTTTAAAGCAAAAGGTCCGGCAAAATCACCAAGATACTTCTAGAACAAAAACCATAAACTATGAAAACATTTCTAAAAAATTTGATTCTGTTCACTATAGTGCTGTTTAGTCAGCTTATGGTTGCACAATATGGGGCCCAGAAAAGGGGTGATTATTATTTTGGCCAATTTGCATATACCAAGGCAATTGGTGAATATGAAAAAATGCTTGAAAAAGATTTCAATCAAGCCCATGCACACCAAAGATTGGCCGAATGCTATCTCTTAACAAGGAATTTCAAGAAATCCTTACCACACTTTGAGGCCATTATCAATAATACCAGTGTACCCACTGATTATTATTTCAAATATGCCATGGCTTTGTACAGTGACGGGCAACATGAATCGGCAGAAGAATGGTTGAAGAAATATAAAAAATACAATAAAAACGATTCCCGAGTACGTAGATTTCTAAAAGATGGGAATCTAGCATCCGTTGTATTCAATAGTAGACAAAGATATGAGGTAAAGCCCGCTACATTCAACTCAACTGAAAGCGACTTCGGTGTTTTCGCCCATGATGGACTTCTTTATTTTGCCTCTTCAAGAAAAGATCAAGTATCTGGGGATGAGTATGGTTGGAACGAGGAACCTTGGTTGGATCTTTTCGTGATCAAAGAAGGAAATCCTGATGCTAAACCGGAAAAAATAAAAGGTAACGTAAATACAAAATTCCATGAAAGCTCCGCGATTTTTACCACGGATTATAAGAAGGATACCGTAATTTACTTTACAAGGAATAATTATTATAATCAAAAAGAAGGCTACGGAGCTGAAAGGGAAATAAATCTTAAAATTTTCAGTGCCATTAAAATTGATGGTGAATGGATGGTGAATAGAAACTTGAGGATCAATAGTGATTACTACTCAACTGGGCACCCTTATGTTAGCCCAGATGGCAGAAGACTATATTACACTTCTGACAGGCCTGGTGGAATGGGTGGTACGGATATTTACTACTCGGAAATACATGAAAGGGGTAGAATAGGTCCAGCGATAAATGCCGGTCCTGTAGTAAACACAGAGAGCAATGAGATGTTCCCATTTATAAATAAAGAGGGTAGTTTATTTTTCTCTTCCGATGGTCATGTTGGATTTGGACAATTGGATATTTATTCAACTATTGGAGACGAGAATGGGCAGATCATTGATGTGATAAATCTTGGAACCCCAATGAATGGTCCAAGCGACGATTTTGGATACTTTGCCGATGAAGATGGTATTACAGGATATATAAGTTCTAACAGGGAAGGTGGCGTTGGAAGCGACGACATTTACGAATTTAAATTTACACCTTCATTATCCATTGAAGGGTTTGTAACCGATGGAGTGAACAACCAACCTTTGGATAATGTACTGATAACCATCATTGATCAAAATTCCAAGTCGAAGGTTGGTGAAATGATGACCGATGCCAATGGGTATTACAAAATGTTCATAAACAGAAACAATAACTATAGAATCGATGCCGTTCGTAAAACGCATCCCCATAAAAGTGTATACATAAATACTTTCACTACCCCGTTAACCACAAAAGTAATGCGACAAGATATTGTTCTAGAGCCAATAATGGATGTTAAACTTTTAGCAGATCTAAATAAAATCTATTTCGATTTCAATAAAAGTAACATCAGACCTGATGCAGCAATAGAACTGGATAAAGTGGTTAAACTAATGACTAAAACCTATCCGCAAATGATTATAAAATTGGAGGCGCATACAGATCCCGTTGGAAGTCATAATTATAATGATGCCCTTTCCGAAAGGAGGGCAAAATCAACCTATGAATATTTAATTGAACATGGTGTTCCTAAAAGCCATATTCTATCTTACAAGGGTTTTGGCAAGCGAATGCTGATAAATCACTGTACGGGAAAACATGATTGTAGCCCTGAGGAATTGGAGCTAAACAGAAGAACGGAATTCCCAATTGTACAAATCAAGGGAGGTAACAATATTTTAGTAAAAACCAAGTAATTTTTCAAACTATACCCATAGTTTATATTTAGTGTATTACTGTTAAAAGGCCCATTATCGAACATGATGGAGGGCCTTTTTTCATTTTAATATAAAAGTAAGGGTACATTCAATGCCTTTATTATTGGTCTTGAATTCATTATACCTTTATATTAAATTTCATTATATATTGTTCAAAACCATTTATATTTGAACAAAGTCAAGTAAAATGAAAAATACATCACTAATTTATTTCCTGATTTTTGCTGTTTTATGGAGCTGTAAAACAGATAAAAAAAAGGATAATATAGGCCCCACAGCTGAATTAACCGTTTTGGAAAAAATTGCCAATGCCAATGGTATTGCCAATTGGAAAAATGTTGATGAGCTACAGTTCACTTTTAATGTGGATAGGGACACTTCACATTTTGAACGGACTTGGATATGGAAGCCCAAAACCAATGATATTATAGCAATATCGAAAACTGATACCCTTGCATATAATTGGTCTAAAATGGACAGTGTTGCCTATAAAACCAATGGCGGGTTTATAAACGATAAATATTGGCTGTTGGCTCCTTTTAATCTAATGTGGGACAAAGGCAACTTTACACATACCCATAAGGAACATGAAATGGCACCAATTAGTAAAAAGGCAATGGATAAACTAACCATTGTTTATGGTTCCGATGGCGGTTATACCCCTGGTGATGCTTATGATTATTATTTTGGGGAGGACTATTTGTTAAAAGAATGGGTTTTTAGAAAAGGAAACCAAACAGAACCTTCCCTAATTACGACCTGGGAGGATTATGTTGAAATGGGTGGTCTTAAAATCGCGAAAATGCATAAAAACAATGAGGGTTTTAAATTGTATTTTTCCAACTTAAAGGTTACTTCCCATTAAACCCTGTTTAGTAGCATCAATTTTACCTTTTTTTCATAAGGGCAGTTGCTCCTAAGACCAATAGCCCGCAACAAAGCAGTACCACAAAGCAGGCAACCAAGGAATAGCTTTTTGCAATAAAACCTAAAATAGGAGGTGCGAATAAAAATCCGGCGTACCCTAATCCTGCAATGAATGCAACCCCTTGGGACGATTGCACACCTTTGACATTTCCACCTATTCGGAACAGTTCGGGAACAATCACCGAAAATCCCAAACCACTTAGAGCAAAACCTGTAATGGCCATATAAGTGCTCGTTGACAATACCAGTATATAGCCGAGAATTGCGATAAAAGTTCCCAATGCCACCATTTTAACAGAGCCTATTCGAGAGCTAATAGCATCCCCTAAAAAACGGCCCAAGGTCATAGTAATCTGAAAGCCCAAAAAGCCTGCACCCCATAAAGCCTCAGGTGCCATACTTATTTCTTTTAGAAAAAGTCCGCTCCAATCCACAATTGCCCCTTCACTACCCATAGCGATAAAAGAAACAAGCCCTAATAACATCAATGGTTTAAACAATTTTAAACTGAAGGGTTCATTTTCGATAGGAGCTGCCCTAACATGATAATATTTTCTGAAAAACAATAAATTTACCACCAAGACAAGCAGTACAGCACCTAGCATATGTAATGGGGGATTATTGATCCCTACAATCAAAAAACTACCTAAACCTGCTAAAACCCCTCCTAAACTGAAAAATCCATGTGCTGCTGACATGAATTTTTGTTTATCTTCTTTTTCAATTTCCGTAACCAGGGTATTCATAGAGATATCGGTAAAACCATTACAGGCTCCGAAAACAAAGAGTGCTGCCATTAAAGAGTAATAGGAAGGGACAATTAAGGGAAGTAATGCGGCTAATCCACTGAATAGTACCCCAAATGCAGTGGCCCTACCTACTCCAACTTTATTAATGATTTTAGACGCAATCGGAAAAACCGTGAATACTCCTAAGGCAAGAAAGAAAATGGCAATTCCAAGATCTGCTTTGTCAATATTAAGCTTATCCTTAACTGTTGGGATGTATATGGCCCATGTTCCAAAAAGAATATTAAGGCTGGCGTATACCCACGCAGGTCCAAAATATCTTGGATTGGAAAGTATAAGTCGAAGTGATTTCATTAAAGGTTTTTGGTTGTTATTCGCGAGCAAAACTACTTAAAAAAAACCATCTGTTCCCTATGCTTTTTTTGTCAAAATCCCATCCTTTAATATCTGTCCAAAATTGTACATATCAACAAAAGAACAGTAGAAAGGGGCAGGTGCCAGCCGAATTACATTCGGTTCGCGCCAATCGGCAATTACCCCATTTTTTATTAAATAATCAAATAATGCCCGTCCCTGTCCATGAAGAAGAACGGATAATTGACAACCCCTAGCCTCGGGTGTAATGATTTCAAAAGTACTCTCAACTTGCCTATCTATTTCACCAAGAATAAATTCAAGAAATGCGACGATTTTTATCCTCTTATCGATTAATGCTTGCATTCCCACTTCTTCAAAAAGTTCCAAAGATGCCAAATAAGGTGCCAGCGACAATATTGGCGGATTACTCACTTGCCAAGCATCTGCTGTTGAAATAGGCTCAAACTCTGGTTTCATCAAAAACCTAGTTTCTTTTTTTGTACCCCACCACCCTTCAAATCTTGGAATATCCTTTTTATTCAAATGTTTCTTATGAATAAAAATCCCGGATGCATTACCAGGTCCACTATTCATATATTTATAACTACACCAAGCCGCAAAATCAACGTCCCAATTGTGTAATTTCAGTTCAATATTACCTACGGCGTGTGCCAAATCCCAACCCACGAATGCACCGACGGCCTTACCTGCTTTTGTTATAGACCCCATATCAAATGCCTGTCCGTTATAATAATTCACTCCACCTATTATGACCAAAGCAAGCTCACTGCCTACTTCATTTATTTTGTCGACAATATCCTCGGTTCGCCAAAATTGTTCCCCAGCTCTTTTTTTTACTGCAATTATGGCATCATCGGTATCAAATCCATGGAACTTAACCTGACTTTGTAGCATGTATTGGTCACTGGGAAAAGCTTTCTCCTCACAGATAATCTTAAATCGTTTTTTTGTTGGTCTATAGAATGATACCATCAAAAAATGGAGATTTACTGTAAGTGTGTTCATTACACTTACCTCCTCTGGCTTGGCACCAACAACTTTGGCCAGTGGTTTTGCTAAGCGCTCATGATAGTCCCACCACGGTTTTTTGGCATGAAAATGGCCTTCGACCCCAAGCTCTTTCCAGTCGTTCATGACCTCATCTACATATTTTTGAGTACGTTTTGGTTGTAATCCCAAGGAATTCCCGGTAAAATAAATTACGTCCTTACCATTCACTTTAGGGAAATAAAATTTATCCCGATAGTTGCGGAGGTTATCCTCAGCATCCAACTTTTGTGCAAAAGCTAACGTATTTTGTAATTGCATAGCGTGGTTTTGCCCAAAAGTACAACTTCGTTTTAAATATTTTAAACCGGAATCTAGGTGGAATTATTATTCCAATCTCATTTCAATGATGTGCTTCTTAAACCTTACTTTTTCATAGGCCCTAATAGCAATATGATTATCGGAATAAACTGTAAGACGAATTTCCTTAAGTCCTTTTGAGAAAGACCATTGTCTTAAATTTTCGACAATTTTGGTATTGATACCTTTTCCCCTAAATTCTGGAAGTGTGAACATAAACCCCAAATATGAATAGTATTCATGATCCAGGTAATGCCTGGCCGTTTTTATCAAAGCATAGCCCGAACCAACCACCTTGCCATTGATTTCCGCAACCACAACAGAGGCATCCTCATTTAAAATCAATGCCCTTAAATCGTAATATACAATTGGATCTTCCTTCAAGGTACTATCAAATGGCCTTTCAGCTGAAATGACACCTTGTTCAAATTCCAATAGGATCGCTAGATCATCAAGGGTGGCAGTTCTGACTTTTACATTCTCCATGGGTATGTAATTTGTATATTGGAATTTCAAGGTAGCACATAAATATATATTTTTACAAAAAAATAAGCATGCACTTTTTATCTGCCTTATTGGAAAGTTATATTGAAGACCATTCAGAAAACGAACCTGAATTATTGAAAGAGCTTTCTAGGGAAACACACCTAAAAGTAATACAACCCCGAATGATCACGGGACATTTTCAAGGGAGGGTTTTAAGCATGCTCTCCAAAATCGTTAACCCGAAAAATATTCTCGAAATTGGTACTTATACTGGCTATTCGGCAATTTGTTTGGCCGAAGGTCTCCAAAAGAATGGGCAATTGCATACCATTGATATTAATGAGGAACTGACGGATTTTCAACGTAAATATTTTGACAAAAGCGGATATGGCACACAGATAATCCAACATACCGGCGATGCCCTGGAGATCATCCCAACTTTGGATATAAAATTCGATTTGGTGTTCATTGATGCTGAAAAAACAGAATATTTAAAATATTTTGAAACCGTCATGCAAAAGACCTCCCCAGGAAGCATTCTACTCACCGATAATGTGCTGTGGTCCGGTAAGGTCATAGAGCCTTTGAATGAAAAAGATAAAGCGACAAAGATACTCATGGAGTATAATCGAAAATTAAAGGAAGACCCTAGGGTTGAGACCGTATTATTGCCTATTAGGGATGGCTTAACTTTAAGTAGGGTGCTATAATTCTTGTGTAAAGATTATAAAAGGCAAAAGCTGTAATTACGCCCACTATGGCACCAACTATTATATCCACAGGGTAATGTACCCCCACATAAATTCTACTCAATGCGAATAAAAGAGGCCATAAATAAAACAGCCATACCCACTTGAATCTTCTCCGAAGAAAAAGTGTCAAAACTGTGGTTATCGAAAATGAGCTCGCCGCATGCCCCGAGAAAAAACTAAAAGTGGAAGGGTTTTTCAGAACACGTATCATTGAGTTGATATCCAAATTATTATTAGGCCTTAACCGTCCAAAAAACTCCTTGGTCAGATCGGTTGCGACCAGGATAAAAATAACTAATGATATTATGGTAAGTGTCACATAAATAGCTTCCCTACGAGGGAATTTCCAAAAAACCAAAACGAAAAAAAACAAAAAAAGTGGTATCCAAGTATAAATATTGGTAATGGTTGACCAAAGAAGGTCGTACTCTTCAAAACCTAAGCTGTTTAAATAAATTAGTGTGTCCCTATCCCATTGCAGAATCTTATCGAGCATAGGAGAATTGGTTATTTTCGTTTTATCGCACCAGTAACGTCTTCGACATTTTTCTTGACACTATCCATACCTTTTTTGATATCCTTGCCTATGCCAGCATCAAGGTTTCCTTTTACGTCTTCAATGTTTTTTTTAATATCATCTACGAAACTGGTATCGATACCTTGCTTTTCAGCACTTTTTTGAATCTCTTTTTTAATGTCTTCGGTCGCATCCTTTAGTTGACGCATACCTTTGCCGAGGCCTTTGGCAATGCCTGGAATTTTATCGGCACCAAAAACCATCACCACAATGAACATGATGAAAAAAATTTCACCTCCGCTGATAAATAAAAATATCATTGAATTCATACCTCAAATATAGTGAAGAATAATGGCTAAATAAAAAAGTCCTGACAGTATCATCAGGACTTTTAAAATATTAACTAAAAATTATTATCCTTTGATTTTTTCCTTGAACTTATCAAAGTCTGTTTGCTGTTCTTTTTTAGGCCACGAATTATTCGTAGGGTCAATATCCGCGGTCTCTGCTTTTGGGTCTACCACAATACCTACCAATTCGCTTTGGGAAGATAAAACCAATTTCACTTCAGTATCATTCTTTCTCCAAATTTCCGGTGGATAGGTAATATTTTCTTTACTCCCATCGGCATAGGTGTACTCAACGATCAATGGCATGGGTATGCCGCCCGGTTTGTCATAAGTTACCTCATAAAAATACTTTGGTTCTTTGACCGCTGCCCTTTCCTCAGCCGTCATATTATCCATCATAAATTCTTTCAATGATTTTGAACTTTCTGATGGGGACTTACCTTTAAAACCAGGTTCAAAATCTTCACCTTCCTCATCGACCAAATAAACCAATGGTATTAAGTTAGCTTCAGTCAGGTTTCTTTCTGCCAAATATTCCCGCATCTTTTTACCTGGTTTGTCAGAAACGTAGTATTTCTTTATTCCCTTAACTCCTATATCAACATAATCAGTAGTGTAAAACCATCCTCTCCAATACCAATCCAAATCAACCGCAGAGGCATCTTCCATGGTCCTGAAAAAGTCTTCCGGTGTTGGGTGTTTAAATTTCCAACGTTGGGCATATGTTTTGAAAGCATGGTCGAATAATTCCCTTCCCATAACGGTCTCCCTTAAAATATTAAGAGCAGTGGCAGGTTTACCATAGGCATTAGGGCCTAATTGATACACATTCTCAGGATTTGACATTATGGGTGCAATGGTACTTTGATCACCACTCATATAAGGAATGATCTTGGAAGGATCACCTCTTCTCGAAGGATATGATTTGTTGGGTGTTATTGCTTCAGGATATTTTTCACCAAATTCCTGCTCGGTCAAATATTGTACAAAAGTATCGAGGCCTTCATCCATCCAGCCCCACTGGCGTTCATCGGAATTAACGATCATCGGGAAGAAATTGTGACCTACTTCATGGATGATCACACTTATCATTCCGTATTTAACTTGGTCCGAGTACGACCCATCCTCATTAGGTCTCCCATAATTCCAACATATCATCGGGTACTCCATTCCTTGGTTTTTAGCATGTACCGATATGGCTTTCGGATAGGGATAATCAAAAGTATGTGCCGAATAAGACTTCAGGGTTTGGGCAACTGCTTTGGTTGAATACTCCTCCCAAAGCGGATTCCCTTCTTTTGGATACAAAGAAACTGCCATTACATCCTTACTGCCAATTTTCACGGCCTGCATATCCCAAATAAATTTACGGGAAGTTGCGAAACCATAATCCCTAACATTTTCGGCTTTGAATTTCCAGGTCTTTTTAGCTTCCGAAAAACCTTTTTCAGCAGCTTCAGCTTCGGCTTGGGTTACAATCAAAACCGGTTTGTCGTAAGATTTTTTGGCTTGATCATAACGTTTCATCATTTCCTTGGAAAAGATTTCCTTTCTATTTTGAAGCACCCCTGTTGCATCAAGAATATGATCGGCAGGTACGGTAATATTAACTTCATAATCCCCGAACGGCAGTGCAAATTCACCCCTACCCCAGAATTGGTGGTTTTGCCATCCTTCTACATCACTATAAACAGCCATTCTAGGAAAGAACTGTGCAATTACAAAAGCCCTGTTACCATCTTTGGAAAAATACTCATAACCCGATCGGGCCCTATTAACCGTATGATCGGGAATATTATACCACCATTTTATTGAAAATGATATTTGGTCCTTACTCTTTAATGCTTGGGGAATATCGACCCGCATCATGGTCTGGTTTATGGTATATGGTAAAGGTTTACCTGAAGCATCTTTAATATACTCTATATTAAAACCACCATCGAACGGAGTGTTAAGGTATTTTGAGGCAAAAGCCCCAGGTTGCTCTGCCAAAGGCACTCCACCACCATCGCGTAATGGCGATTTACTGGTTTTCGCCCTAACATTCTGATCTAATTGAAGCCAAAGGAACTCAAGGTCATCGGGGGAATTGTTGATATAGGTAATGGTTTCGGTACCATATATTTTTGCGTTTTTATCATCCAGTTCAATATCCATCTTATAGTTGGCCTGCTGCTGGTAATAATCTGGACCCGGTGTACCGGAAGCGGAACGGTAAGTGTTCGGAGTAGCAAACTCCTGGTACATTTGCTCGAATTTACTCCTATTTGTACGAATTGGTTCCTTTTCCTTTTGCTCTTCCTCTTGAGCCGTCATAACAGCAGCAAACAAAAAGAAAATCGATGCAAAACAATACTTTATACTATTCATTTTTTTATGTGATTTTTTGTGGCGCGAAAATTAAAGTTTTTTTAACTATTACTTAATGAATGTTACAAGTTTAACATTCCTTTATTATTTTCCTTTATAAGTACAAAGCTCTTTTTCTTGCCCTTTATCTTAAAATGGACAACATTTTGTTGCTCATCAAAAAGGTCGGTAAGTAATTCGTTTTGTAATTCGATTGTTTTTATTTTATCCAAATCCAATTCAGGAATCTCCAAATAACAGATCATGATATCGTTATCGTATTTCTTTCCTAAAAACTGGTATTCCTTTACTTTGGCATCGATATACATCACGAATTTTGCCCTTAGGTATTTTTCAATGTATTCATCGGCCAATTTTGACTCGGATTCCGTTGAAAGATTGGCTTCAATTCCGTAACGTTCCTCCAAAACTTTTTCAAAATCATCGATAAAAACACGTGATGTTATCTGTAAAGATCGGTCCTTTTCAGAGTAGTTGATATTGGTGACACTTACATAAAACTTATGTGCCGCTGCAAATGCAAATAGAGGCAATAGTAGAATAAGTAGCCCTTTTTTGAATGTATTCATAGTTACTTTTTAGATTTTATATCGCAATACTATAATGGTTGGGCGTTTATTTTAAGGTTTGAAAATACACCCCTAAAGTCCCCTCAAGGGGACAATTCCATATAAAAAAACTCTGAACTAGATCAACTGACAATTTATAGGTAAAATACCATGGTAATCATTTTTCATTTTCATCATAAGAAATAAGCAAAACATGTGCCAAATATTAGCTTCAATCCAGTTCATTGTTTTCTCGGTAAACAAGGCTCTTTTTACGCATAAATTCCCAAATTCTGAACCGATCACGGGAATCAACAATGGCCTGAAAATCAGGGTCTACTTCACAGAAATACATAAAATTGGCAATATTGTCCTCTGGTATCTTAAACTCTTTTTGGTACAAAGAATCGGCATAAAAAGCCCTTACCCTCAAAGTACGTTCATATTTTTCATTTCTGGCTATTCTGTTCTTCAACATTTTCGTACGCCCAGAGATACCGTTTAAAATAGGATTCAGTGGAATTAACCCACCTCCTGATGTTGCTTCGAACAATTCACGCTCGGCTTTGGTCGGGGGTATTACGTATGCATTTGGCAAACCCAGGGTAGATGCCGTAACAATAGGTTCAATTTGCATTCCCGCCAAATCTTTGGTCATATCCCCGGAAAGGTTATAGGGCATTACAATGACCTCATCTAATTGGGTCAGCGTCTCTTCCAAGGGCACATAGAGTAATTTACTCTCAAGAACATTGACCGTAACAACTACGGTCTTTTTCTTAAACTGTACGGCCGAAAAAACCAAAGTATCATTGAGCTTTGCCATTATTGAAAAATAGCCGTTGCTATCTGTAATGGTGGCTTTTTTGGAAGTTGTATTCAAAACATGGGTTGCAGCTACATCACCATCCTTACTATACACCTTACCTTCTATTTTTTTTGAAAATAAGGTTTGGGCACGTATTGAAGTGCCCATTATAACGAATAAAAAAAGAAGAATTTTACTCCTCGTCATCTATATGTTGCAGGAATGTTTTGCTGTGCGTCACAAGAAAATCGATCAGTTGGAATTCGTTTTCCTTTTTCAATAAAGTATTTGCAGGCATCTTATTATCGCAATAGATCAAGAAAGCATCGATCTTATCCTGGGGCAATTTCAAATCATTTACAAAAAACCCATCATCATACACCTGCCTCATGACCGCGCTGAGTTTTAAAGGAGGTCGCTTTTCTTCAGCCGCTTTATTGGAATTTGCCAGTGCCTTAAAAATATTCACAAAGTTGATCCCGTCGGTCATGCCCCTTGATGATTTTGGCATCGCTATATTGTCAACCTCCGTTGAGCGGTCTGCCTCGTATACAAATTCTTTGAATTCCTCGTTTTTAACTTGTAAGAAACGCTCCTGCTGTTCAGGGGTTACGACCACCTCATCCAATTGGGTGACCTTTTCGTTGACCTCAACGACAAGCCTACCTTTTTTAAGTATTTCCTCGGTAATGAGGACCACTCGTAGCTGATAATTGATCGCTGTAAAAACAAGTTCGTCATCCAATTTTACCTTAATCAAAAATTCGCCTTTCTCATTGGTAATCGTCGCAGATTGCGATGTGGTGTTGATCACGTTTTCATCCTGGACAAAAGTATTGCGATACAGTACCTGTCCTCTCAAATAATTGCGATCATCATCCTGTGAAAATCCGTTGGAGACAAACAAAATACTACATAGCACAAGTAAAAAATATTTCATTTCGAAAGTTTTAATAAAGATAAAGAAAGTATATCTATGGCGCATAAAAAAGAAGTCGCCAATAAACTTTTGTTAATTTCTTATCTTTGGTTGTAGAAAAACGAAAGCCATAAAAAGTTATTTAAAAAGCTTACATTCATATAGCGGGAAACAACTAACCATATGGCTGGATATTTATTTCAATATCGGTTTAGGTCCAATACATATTGGCTGCTCATTTTATTTTTAATTACTTCCTTTTTCGTTCAAGCACAAAACAATACCATTGTTATTAGTGATAGCCTTACCAATGCTGCCGAAAAATACAATATTAGAAACGTAAAACTTAAAAAGTTCAAATTTGGCGAATATGCTGTTGTCAAGGCAAAAGCGCCATGGATTACAAGTACGGCCCATACAACCTACAAGACCTATGAAGAAGACATAGCACGTCAAAAATTCTCTTTTATTTTAACCAATAACAAATCGGATTCTGCACAGGTTAAGGCCTTGATAACTGAAATTACGCAATATAGACAGACAGGTGGTTTTTTATTGGAAGCAACAACAGGTATAGAATCTACCAACTATGAGGGTCTAAATAACCCATCAAATTTATCAGCTTCGATTAGTATAAATAATAAAACAGAGCCCTGGCATTTACTCCTGGAGGAAACTCCTATAATGCACGATGGTAAAAATATGATTAAAGGCACCTTAAGCAATGAAGTGCGAATAATCGATATTGTTCAAGTCTATTTTGATAAAGAAGGTACTTTTAATGTTGATGCCACATCGTCTTACCCTCCAATACGGTATGAATTTATCGAAAATGGGATATCCCTTGGGGCAATAAGAAGGGAATATAGTTCTAATCCGTATTTTTTATTCAAAGTAAACTTAGAGCCAACTATAAAATTGGTTCTTGCGGCTACTATGATTTCAATAATGGAAACCGAATATATTTATAGATTTCAGGTTACACGCGAATAATTGAAATATAGGTCTATAAATGAATACAAAAACATTAAATTTAAATATCGGATAATTACGGTTTCAAAATCACATCTTTTATTATTCGAAACTAATTTCCCCCATAAATTTAAACGCTTTTTTCAATTAAAATAGGTATTCTACCTTGCTTGGATTACTAGGTTGAAAATTCAGTCCCCCTTTATCCCATTTAGTAGTTATTTTAACCCCTTAAATTAGATAAGTGTTTGGATAATTATATTTTTGTAAGTCCCCCTATTAAGTACAAATAAAAAGACATCTATATGAAACCATTACTAATGTTCTTGCTTTTCGGCTTTATGCTGGGCAGCACGGTATACGGGCAGATCAAAATTGGGGACAATCCCCAAAATATCGATGCTTCCTCCGTCTTGGAATTGGAAAGCAATACCCGGGTTTTGGTCATCACCCGGATCAATACGGCCCAAATGAATGCCATTGTTCCCAATCCGGGGGCCATGGTCTATAATACAGATACCGACTGTGTTCATTACTATAATGGCACGGAATGGATAAACATTTGCGAGGAAGTTGGGGGTATCCCCAATTTAACCACTGATCCTTTGGTAAATAATGCCAGTACTTTGGTAATTACGCCGAATGGGGAGAATAACCATATTGAGGTTGCCCCGAACAGCATTCGTACCGAACATATTGTTGATGGTGGTATAAACGGGGTTGACATTCAGGACAACTCTATAGGGCAGAATAAAATTGGCAACGATGCGGTGGGCAGAAATGAGATCATTGAAAATGCCATAGGTTTGGAAGCCTTGGATACCGATCAGATAACTTTGGCAAATTTTAATAATACCCCTGGCTTTATCACAGCTGCAGATATTGTAAGCGGTACTCCTGGTAATGTCATCACCGATAATGGTGGCGCTTTTTATGATGATTCAACACTTCAGACTGGTATTGCCGACCAACACGAGCAACATAGCAACAAATACTGGTAGTATAGCTGCCAATGCTGGAAATATCACTGCCAATACTTCAAGCATCAATAATCACATTGCCACAGATTTAGATATAGATGATCAAAACGAATTTCAAGACCTTGAGGATGTACTCTCTCGAGGCAATAGTGCCAATGGCGTAGTTATTGGCAATTTAGGGGAACCAGTTGCCGCCCAAGATGCTGCCACAAGAAATTATGTGGACACTCAAATTGTAGGGTCTACGCAAAATATTGTAAGTGGACAGGCTGGTAATGACATTGAATTGGGTGTTCCTGATGGAGGTGCTTATTATGATGATTCCCCATTGCGCGATAACATTGCTGCCAATACTTCGAACATAGCAGCGGACGGGGATACCAATGCATCCAATGAAATTCAAACCCTCACCTCTCCTGATGGTTCTGTAAACATCACTCCGACAGGACCTAACAATATAAATTATTTGTTAACAGTACCTCCCACGACAGGAGCAGATGGGTCGGAAACTATAATAAATCAAGGCACCAATATTACTATTACAGGAACTGGAACCTTGGCAACTCCTTACGTAATCAATGCCGCAAGTGGAGCTGTAGCGGATGGTTCTGAAACAATCATCGACCCAAGTACAAGTGTGGCCGTTACTGGGGTAGGTACTACAATATCACCCTATGTTTTGACCGTTGATGGTTCTGAAACCAATATAAATTCTAGCCCAACCGTGACTGTAGCTGGAATTGGAACAACCGTCAGACCCATATATCCTTACGAGTGCAGGAGGAGCGGATGGTTCGGAAACAATAATTAACCCAAGTTCAAGTGTAACCGTTACTGGAGCTGGAACCACAATATCTCCTTACGTATTAACCGTGGATGGTTCGGAAACAAATATAAATTCTAGCCCAACCGTAACTGTAGCTGGAATTGGAACAACCGCAGATCCATTTATTCTCACAAGCGCAGGAGGTGCAGATGGTTCAGAAACCATAATTAATGCAAGTCCTAGCGTAGCTGTTACTGGAGCAGGAACCACACCATCACCCTACGTTTTAACGGTTGATGGTTCGGAAACAATAATAAACTCTACACCCACTGTAACCGTTACCGGAAACGGAACAATTGGATCACCTTATGAATTAACAGGTGCCGCAGGTGCCCCTACAGCAGCAGATGTTACTTTTGACCCATATTTAACTTTGGGCTCATTAGATACACAAGGTGCAATTGAAGAATTAAAAGATGAGCTCACTGCTGCTATTTTACTTGCAGGCGCATCTGATCCAAATGATGAATTGATTACCAGCTTTGCCTTAAACGGTACAGGATTAGAAATCGCAGAAAACACAAACGTTTTACCTCCAGTAGACTTGAATCTGGTATTTGCAACAGATGCGGAACTTTTAAATTTTACTCCAGATTGGACAAGCTTGACCAATAGACCCATCGGCCTTGACGACGGCGATGACGATACAACCTATACAGCAGGGGCCGGACTGGTACTTTCCCCAGCCAACGAATTTTCTGTTAATGCCGCTACCATCGTATCGGATTGGTCGAACCTAACAAACATCCCTGTAAACCTTGACACTGATTCTACAAACGATTTCGATGGAGATTGGACGAGCTTGACCAACAGACCCATCGGCCTTGACGACGGCGATGACGATACAACCTATACCGCAGGGGCCGGACTGGTACTTTCCCCAGCCAATGAATTTTCTGTCAATGCCGCTACCATCGTATCGGATTGGTCGAACCTAACCAACATCCCTGTAAACCTTGACACTGATTCTACAAACGATTTCGATGGAGATTGGACGAGCTTGACCAACAGACCCATCGGCCTTGACGACGGCGATGACGATACAATCTATACCGCAGGGGCCGGACTTGTACTTTCCCCAGCCAACGAATTTTCTGTCGATGCCGCTACCATCGTATCGGATTGGTCGAACCTAACCAACATCCCTGTAAACCTTGACACTGATTCTACAAACGATTTCGATGGAGATTGGATGAGCTTGACCAACAGACCCATCGGCTTTGACGACGGCGATGACGATACAACCTATACCGCAGGGACGGGTATTGCCATTTCGGGCACCAACCAGATCACTGTCGATGGGGGTACCATAGTAGCGGATTGGGGCAACTTAACGGGCATACCCATCAACATTGACACCGACTCAACCGACGACTTCGATGGCGAATGGACCAGTCTGAACAATAGACCTCTTGGCCTCGACGACGGGGATGATGACACCCAGTACACCGCAGGGGCGGGTATTGCCATTTCAGGTACCAACCAGATCAGTGTCGATGGGGGTACCATAGTAGCGGATTGGGGCAACCTAACGGGCATACCCATCAACATTGACACCGACTCAACCGACGACTTCGATGGCGAATGGACCAGTCTGAACAATAGACCTCTTGGCCTCGACGACGGGGACGATGACACCCAGTACACCGCAGGGGCGGGTATTGCCATTTCAGGCACCAACCAGATCAGTGTCGATGGTGACGAAACTATTGTTACCCAGGGAGCAAATATTACAATTACGGGTAACGGAACCACAGCCACGCCTTATGTCATTAATGCATCAGGTACTATTGGAACAAATTGGACAGATTTAGTAGGGGTTCCCGCAGGGTTTGTAGACAATATAGATAACGACACACAACTAACCGATGTTCAAGTGGCGACGGCTGTCAATAGCCAGTTCCCTAACTTGGATACTGATGTTACCGACGACTTCGATGGCGAATGGACCAGTCTGAACAATAGACCTATTGGCCTCGATGACGGGGATGATGACACCCAATACACCGCAGGTGCGGGTATTGCCATTTCAGGTACCAACCAGATCAGTGTCGATGGGGGTACCATAGTAGCGGATTGGGGCAACTTAACGGGCATACCCATCAACATTGACACCGACTCAACCGACGACTTCGATGGCGAATGGACCAGTCTGAACAATAGACCTCTTGGCCTCGACGACGGGGATGATGACACCCAGTACACCGCAGGGGCGGGTATTGCCATTTCAGGTACCAACCAGATCAGTGTCGATGGGGGTACCATAGTAGCGGATTGGGGCAACCTAACGGGCATACCCATCAACATTGACACCGACTCAACCGACGACTTCGATGGAGATTGGACGAGCTTGACCAACAGACCCATCGGCCTTGACGACGGCGATGACGATACAACCTATACCGCAGGGACGGGTATTGCCATTTCGGGCACCAACCAGATCAGTGTCGATGGGGGTACCATAGTAGCGGATTGGGCCAACCTAACGGGTATACCCATCAACATTGACACCGACTCAACCGACGACTTCGATGGCGAATGGACCAGTCTGAACAATAGACCTCTTGGCCTCGACGACGGGGACGATGACACCCAGTACACCGCAGGGGCGGGTATTGCCATTTCAGGTACCAACCAGATCAGTGTCGACGGAAATACTATTCCAGCAGGTGCTATCGATGGAACCAAAGTTGTTCCGAATTTTGGCTCTCAGAATATTATTACCACAGGAAATCTAACCGTTAACGGACCTGTTACCGTAGGTGGCACCCCTGTACACCCTGACTACGTCTTCCAAAAATACTTTTTAGGTAACTCCAGTTTAAAAGAAAATTACGATTTCCCAAGCTTGGAGAGAAATTGAAAATTTTATAAAAACCATTATCACTTACCAGGAATAAAATCTGCCAAACAAATTAAAACAGAGGGATTTTGGAATTTAAGTGAATCCAAAATTCAACCTCGAAAAAATCGAGGAATTGTTCCTCCATACCATAGAACAGGAAAAAAAAATCGATCAGCTTAAAAATGAAAACGAATCAATAACCGAGGAACTTGAAACCCTTAAAAAGGAAATTGAGACCATTAAAAATTTGATTAAAAAGAACTAATTGAAAAAACTCGCATACATAGTATTTTTATTTGGAATGCTTGCTGGGCAAGCCCAAACCGGCCTATACAATAGTGGCAACATTCGTATTCACGACCAGGGGCAATTGGGTTTTCATACCAATCTAATCAATGACGCCGCCTTTGATGAAAATGTAGGCTTGGCCGGGTTTTATGGCACTAATTTGATCAATGTTTCCGGGGCCTTTATGCCTACTTTTTTTGATACGGAAATCGCCAATAGCAATGGCGTTTTTCTAGAAACAGGGATCAACAATGGCAATAACACCAATTTTGTAATCGGGGATTTTTTAACACCCCGCGCCCAATCGGATGCCTATTACAATTTTCTACAAAATGCCTTTTATGTAGGCGATAGCGATATTTCAAAAGTAGATGGGTATGCAGCCATGACCCAACAGCAGAATTTTACCTTCCCCGTAGGGGATGAGCAACAATTACGACCCTTGATATTAAACTCCTCAGGTGAAAACCCCTTGGCTAAATGTGCCTATTATTATGAGGATCCTAATAGTCCATCTTCACTGAATACCAGCTTTGATACTTCACGAAAGGCAAGGGATATTGGCTTTATCAGTACCACTGAATTTTGGCGCTTGGAAGCAGGTGTGGCATCGACCATAAGCATAAGTTGGAACGATCGAAGCGATATGAGTAGCCTTACCGATGAGGTAGCTAACATTCTTGTAGTGGGTTGGAGCAAATCTGCCAACCAATGGATCATTTTAGGCACCACAGTTGCCGTGGGGGATTTATCGCAGGGGTTTGTATCCTCAGAAAGCTTTGTGCCAGACGATATTGACGCCATTACATTTGGTACCATGGATGTGCCCGCTGATTTTTTATCCTTGGATAACTTTTATGTTTCGGTAAACGGGGATGGCATTAACGATGCTTTTGTTATCCCGGAATTGGAACAATCACCCAATAACCATCTTAAAATTTACAATAGATTTGGGCAAAAAGTTTTTGACCAAAAAAATTACACCAATCAATTTGTTGGGTTTTCCAACGTTGACAATTTGGTTATTAGCCGGAATGAAGGCCTCCCAATCGGCGTTTATTTTTATATAGTTTCAATGCAGGATTTAGGGCTGGATTTTCAGGGTTTTTTATACCTGACACGATAATTGACGGTATTTCTGCTATTTTTTTATTTGATTTCTTCGATGAAATACCAAAAAAATCGATGACTACACTCTATTAAGCCGCATATTCCAAATTTTGTAACAACAACATTACGGTATTATACATACTTTTCTTACTTATTTACAACAATTAATATTACAAGACATTTCTTTGGAGTAGATTTCAACTTGATAATCAATCAGTTAAATCCCTAATATGAGTTTTAAGAAACTTAGCCTAATACTCCTACTTTTATTTTCAAATTTCACTTTCGCCCAATTAAAAATTGGGGATAATCCAGATCAAATTGATGGTGCTTCTTTATTGGAACTGGAAAGTAGAAATAAAGCATTGGTGCTTTCCCGGGTAAATACTGCCCTGATGCAAAAGATCAAGCCCTTAGCCGGTGCTTTGGTTTATAACACCGATACTTCTTGCATCTATTATCATGATGGAAGAAAATGGAACAGTCTATGTGAAAACTCCACTGGATCCAATATTTCATTTTTGGATAATGGCAATGGCACTTTCACGGTAACCAATGGGGATGGTTCTTCATTTACCTCCACTAATTCCGGTGGAGAAAAAGGAGAGCGCGGGGAAAAAGGGGATATAGGGGAAACCGGACCACAAGGAATACAAGGTATTCCCGGACCGGCAGGTACTCTAAGTGAAGAAGTAGCTAAAGGATTAGTTGGAAAACAAGGAATTCAGGGTGAGACTGGGCCTCAAGGATTAAAAGGAGACATAGGAAAAGCCGGACCCAAAGGGGATAAAGGAGATGCAGGAAAAATAGGACTTCCGGGAAATGATGGCAAGGATGGTGCTGACGGAGCGCAGGGACAAGCAGGAAAAGACGGTGCCGATGGTGCTACAGGTCCCAAAGGGGATACTGGGGCAACCGGACCACAGGGTATCAAGGGTGAGAAAGGGGAGCAAGGACTTCAAGGAATACCTGGACCTGCTGGAATCATAACAGAAATAGCCAGCAAGTCGGTACAGGGTCTACAGGGCATACAAGGTTTAAAAGGGGATACTGGAGATACAGGACCCAAAGGGGATAAAGGGGATGTAGGAAAAATGGGACTTCCAGGGAATAATGGCAAGGATGGTGCTGACGGAGAAACTGGACCAAAAGGAGAAAAGGGACCAAAAGGAGACATCGGAGCGATTGGACCAACAGGTGAAACTGGTCCAAAAGGAAACGATGGAACAAACGGAACGAACGGATTGGATGGCGCAGTTGGCGCCACAGGTCCAAAAGGTGAATCAGGAGATAAAGGGGATACAGGAGACGCGGGACCATCAGGACCAGCAGGTAACAATGGAACGAATGGATTGAAAGGCGCAGATGGAGTTACAGGTCCAAAAGGTGATACCGGACCGCAAGGTATAGCTGGAAATGATGGTAAGGATGGCGCTACAGGTCCACAGGGGCCTATCGGACTTACTGGTCCAACAGGAGCTAATGGAACGAACGGAATTGATGGCAGCAACGGAACAGATGGTGCAGTTGGCGCCACAGGTCCAAAAGGTGATACCGGACCGCAAGGTATAGCTGGAAATGATGGTACAACAGGACCTCAGGGACCAGCAGGAAAAGACGGAACAGTTGGTACAACAGGACTGCAAGGTGAACAAGGACCTGCAGGTACAAATGGTGCGGATGGGCCACAAGGTGAGGTCGGACCACAAGGTTTAGCTGGAATTAACGGTGTTGACGGAGCTCAAGGAATACAAGGTGAGGTCGGACCACAAGGTTTAGCAGGAAACCATGGTACAAACGGATCAGATGGTGCCCAAGGGCCAGCAGGCGCTGATGGCACTGACGGTGCAACCGGACCGCAAGGTGAACAAGGACCTGCAGGTACAAATGGTGCGGATGGGCCACAAGGTGAGGTCGGACCGCAAGGATTAGCCGGCGTCGATGGAGCAAACGGATCAGATGGTGCCCAAGGGCCAGCAGGCGCTGATGGCACTGACGGTGCAACCGGACCGCAAGGTGAGGTCGGACCACAAGGTATTGCTGGAAACAACGGTGCTGATGGAACACAAGGTATACAAGGTGAAACAGGACCTCAAGGTGAGACCGGACTACCAGGTATAAAAGGAGATACGGGTGATACTGGACCACAAGGTATAGCTGGAAACAACGGTGCTGATGGAACACAAGGACCAGCAGGAAAAGACGGAACAGATGGTGCAGTTGGTGCAACTGGATCGCAAGGTGAGGCAGGACCACAAGGTATAGCTGGAAATAAAGGTACTGATGGTTCAGATGGAATTCAAGGAAATACAGGTCCCCAAGGAGAGGTTGGACCACAAGGGGAGGTTGGACCGCAAGGATTCGCCGGTGTCGATGGAGCAAACGGATCAGATGGTGCCCAAGGACCAGCAGGCGCTGATGGTACTGACGGTGCTCAGGGACCACAAGGAATCATAGGATTAACGGGACCAGCAGGAAAAGACGGAACAGATGGTGCAGTTGGTGCAACCGGATCGCAAGGGGAACAAGGACCGTCAGGTACAAATGGTGCGGATGGGCCACAAGGCCCAGCAGGTGCTGACGGTTCCGATGGAATAGACGGACAAATAGGACTAACAGGAGTTGCAGGACCACAAGGACCCATAGGACTTACAGGGGCAATAGGACCCGCTGGGGCGGCTGGAGCAACTGGACTGCAAGGTGAGGTAGGACTTCAAGGTATAGCGGGAAATGACGGTACTGACGGAGCTCAAGGAATTCAGGGTGAAGCAGGGCCACAAGGAGAGACTGGACTACAAGGCCTAAAAGGAGATACGGGTGATACTGGTCCACAAGGTGAGGTCGGACCACAAGGTTTAGCTGGAAAAGACGGAACAGATGGTGCAGTTGGAATACAAGGAAATACAGGTCCCCAAGGAGAGGTTGGACCACAAGGGGAGGTTGGACCGCAAGGATTCGCCGGTTTCGATGGAGCAAACGGATCAGATGGTGCCCAAGGACCAGCAGGCGCTGATGGTACTGACGGTGCTCAGGGACCACAAGGAATCATAGGATTAACGGGACCAGCAGGTTCCAATGGAACGAACGGATTGGATGGGGCTGATGGAATACAAGGAGACACAGGACCTAAGGGAGTTCCTGGAAATGACGGATCAAATGGAGCGGATGGTGCAACCGGACCGCAAGGTGAACAAGGACCACAAGGTTTAGCTGGAAACGATGGTGCATCAGGGCCTCAGGGACCAGTAGGAATAGACGGTACTGACGGAGCTCAAGGAATTCAGGGTGAAGCAGGGCCACAAGGAGAGACAGGATTACCGGGGATAAAAGGAGATACTGGTGATACTGGACCACAAGGTGAGGTCGGACCGCAAGGACTAGCAGGAATAGACGGAACGGATGGTGCAGTTGGTGCAACAGGACCGCAAGGTGAACAAGGACCTGCAGGTACAAATGGTGCGGATGGGCCACAAGGTCCAGCAGGTGCTGACGGTTCCGATGGAATAGACGGACAAATAGGACTAACAGGAGTTGCAGGACCACAAGGACCCATAGGACTTACAGGGGCAAAAGGGCCGCAAGGTGAAGTAGGTCCTCAAGGACTAGCAGGAATAGACGGAACGGATGGTGCAGTTGGTGCAACCGGACCGCAAGGTGAGGTCGGACCACAAGGTATTGCTGGAAACAACGGTGCTGATGGAACACAAGGTATACAAGGTGAAACAGGACCTCAAGGTGAGACCGGACTACCAGGTATAAAAGGAGATACGGGTGATACTGGACCACAAGGTATAGCTGGAAACAACGGTGCTGATGGAACACAAGGTATACAAGGAGAAACTGGTCTGCAAGGACCTATAGGATTGACTGGGGCAATAGGTCCAGCAGGTGATACTGGTGCTGATGGTGCTCAGGGACCACAAGGACTAGCTGGAAACGATGGAGTTGATGGAGCAACTGGTGCAATCGGACTGCAGGGAATCCAAGGAGACAAAGGGGATACAGGAGCAATTGGACCACAAGGGATACAAGGTGAAGTTGGGCCACAAGGAATCCAAGGAGAAACGGGACCTGCCGGAGTGGATGTAACAAGTCAAAATCTAAATTTCAACAATGGAAATATTGGTGTAGGAGCTGAAACACCTACATCATCCTTACACATATTCGGCTCCATAGCAGCACCCATTAGAAGAACGACCATCAGCACTACCTTAGACGAAAATGATTGTACCATTGTTATGACAGAAAAAAATATTACTATAAACTTACCCCCTGCATCCAACAGTCCTGGGAGACTCTATATTTTGAAAAACATAAGTGCTGGGAATAATACAACAAACATGGATTATATCTGTAATAGAGGTTCCCTTCAAAATTTGTTGAATAAAAATAAATCCGTTTGGTTGCAGAGCGATGGTATCGAATGGCAGCAAATAAACATACAACACTAAAAGATGCAAAAAGGATTTTTTATACTACTATTTGTGTTGAGTCAAGCTCTAATGGGACAGGCGATTCATAATTATGGCAACCTCCAACTCCACAATAAAGGGTTGCTGGGTTTCCATACAGATTTCGTCAATGATAGTGGTTTTGACAAAAACCTAGGGTTAATCGGGTTTTATCAACAAGACCGGAAATTGTCGATCTCTGGAGCCTTCAGTCCAAGCTTTTATGATTTCGAAGTAGCTGTGGAAAATGATTTGTATTTGGACGTATCGATCAATATAGATAATTCATTAAGCTTTATTTACGGGAATGTAAAATCCCCTAGAAATAATAAAAATATATATACAAAATTAGCTGAAAAGGCCATTTATGATGGGGCCATGGATCTTTCCAAGGTAGACGGCCATGTGGCCGTGGAAGGTCAAAAAAAGTTTAGTTTTCCAGTTGGTTATGACGATATCATTAGACCTCTCCAAATAGAATTTGCCGACGACATATTCTATGCCAAATGCGAGTATTTTCATGAAAATCCGGATTATCCGGAGAGTTCCGCCATAAGTTTCGACACTAAAAGTAGGGATCCTAGTTTGGGTGGAATTTATATGGAGGAATTTTGGAATTTAACCACTTCCGGCAGGGTGCAAATAACACTTAACTGGAATTCTGGATCTAACCTACAATCCTCTGTTGGGGACATAAAATATATTACCGTTGTAGGCTGGAGTAAAATAAATGAACAATGGGATAATTTAGGGAATACACTATATGAAGGGAATATTGATTCGGGATGGGCAACTTCCAATGTATTCAATGCCAATGATTATGAAATCTTCACCTTGGGCTTCTTATTTGATTTAAATGCGAATGAACCAGGAAACTATCCGCTGACACCAAATGGTGATGGTGTCAATGATTTTTTTAGCTTGAAAATTTTGGAGCAATCCTCCGATAATATACTAAAGATATTCGATAGGGCGGGTCTGTTGGTTTTTGAAAAGAGCAATTATCGGGACGAATTCAGTGGTATTGCAAATAAAAATATCGCAAGAAAATATCAGCAATTGCCAGAAGGTGTATACTTCTACCTTCTTGAATTGAAGGATCTGAATTTGAAGTATCAAGGCTATATTTATCTAGTTGCTAAGTAGCCAATATGCTAAAAATTACAATTGGCAAATATCCTCTTGCCATCTGCACAATACCTTACTTGATCCTTCCAATTTAATCGGATCGAGACCAAAAAACGGTTAGGATATTTATGTTTTTTGTAATATCCAAGCACCAATAATTGGTGGAACCTATAATCCATCATTGGGCTTAACATCCCTTTTTTGTGAAGTATTTCCTACAGTACAATGGTCGTTAAAGTCCCTATTTATGGGATAATTTACCGTCAAAATTCATTTCACCACAACTTTCAATGCCTACACAACAATTTATATCCTTTTCGAGTCCAGCATAGTAATTTTATGGCAATTTAGATAATATACCCAAATCGTATCTATCATGGATTTTAATAAAATAGGCCTGCTATTGTTCCTGCTCATTGGCGTGAATTTCGCTGGTGCCCAGGTAAAAATTGGTGAGAATCCCAATAATATCGATGCGGCTTCGATTGTTGAATTGGAAAGTACCACAAAAGTATTTGTACTTACCCGTGTTTCAACAATCCAGATGCAGGGCATTACGCCATTATACGGTGCAATGGTTTATAACACAGAAACAAAATGCATCCACTTTTTTGATGGAACAACCTGGAACAACCTTTGTAACAACGCAAGTACAGGTACTGGAAACGCTACCGTTGTTGTTAATGCAAATGGAACATTTACTTTTTCGAACGGAATCGACAGTCCGGTTACCTTCTATGGCTCCCCGGAGACCACAAGTACTTTGGTCAATAATTTTGATGGCACCTATACCTATACTGATGAAAACGGTGGCACAACCATTATTTCTTCCAATCTTTCAAAGACCGATATCGAGACTATGGGTTTTGTCGATGGCGACCATACCATCGATACCGATACACATTTGACCAATGCCGAAGTGGCCGCTGCCGCTACTGCTGAAGGTTTTGTTACCGGTGCACATACCGTAGATACGAATCTTTCAAAAACAGAGATCGAGACCATGGGATTCGTCGATGGAGCACATACAATTGATACCCATGCAGATCAAGCAGAAATAGAGGGACTTGGATTCGTAACAGGAGCGCATACCATTGATACCGATACACACGCAGACCAGACCGAAATAGAGGGACTTGGTTTCGTAACTGGTGCCCATACCATTGATACCGATACACATGCCGACCAAATAGAAATTGAAGGGCTAGGATTCGTTACCGGGGCACATACAATCGATACCGATACACAACTTTCTAAAAACGATATAGAGACCATGGGTTTTGTCGATGGCGACCATACCGTGGATACCAATACCCATGCAGATCAAGCAGAAATAGAAGGACTTGGTTTCGTGACAGGAGCGCATACCATTGATACCAATACGCAACTCTCAAAAACGGATATCGAGACCATGGGATTCGTTGATGGTGCACATACAATTGATACCCATGCAGATCAAACAGAAATAGAAGGTCTTGGATTTGTGACCGGAGCACATACCGTGGATACGAATCTTTCAAAAACGGATATTGAGACCATGGGATTCGTCGATGGTGCACATACAATTGATACCCATGCAGACCAAGCAGAGATTGAAGGTCTTGGATTCGTGACAGGTGCGCACACTATCGATACCGATACACATGCAGACCAGACCGAATTAGAGGGTCTTGGCTTTGTTACAGGCGCACATACAGTGGATACAAACACCCAATTAAGTGAAGCTGAAGTCGATGCCTTTGTTGCCAACAACGGATTTAGTACCGGTGCCCATACCGTGGATACCGATACCCATGCAGATCAAACAGAAGATAGAAGGACTTGGATTCGTGACAGGAACGCATACAATTGATACCGATACGCAACTCTCAAAAACGGATATCGAGACCATGGGATTCGTCGATGGTGCACATACAATTGATACCCATGCGGATCAAGCAGAAATAGAGGGACTTGGATTCGTGACAGGAGCACATACCATCGATACCGATACTCAGTGACGAATGCCGAAGTGGCCGCTGCCGCTACCGCCGAAGGATTCGTGACAGGAGCGCATACAATCGATACCGATACCCATGCCGACCAAACAGAAATAGAGGGACTTGGATTCGTAACAGGAGCACATACGTGGACACGGATACTCACGCCGACCAGACAGAAATAGAAGGACTTGGATTCGTGACAGGTGCGCATACCGTGGATACAAACACCCAATTAAGTGAAGCTGAAGTCGATGCCTTTGTTGCCAACAACGGATTTAGTACCGGTGCCCATACCGTGGATACCGATACCCATGCCGACCAGACCGAGATCGAAGGACTTGGATTCGTAACAGGAGCCCATACCATTGATACCAATACACAATTGACCAATGCCGAAGTGGCCGCTGCCGCTGCCGCCGAAGGATTCGTGACAGGTGCGCATACCGTGGATACAAACACCCAATTAAGTGAAGCTGAAGTCGATGCCTTTGTTGCCAACAACGGATTTAGCACCGGCGCCCATACCGTGGACACAGATACACATGCCGACCAAACAGAAATAGAAGGACTTGGATTCGTTACTGGAGCCCATACCATTGATACCGATACACAACTTTCTAAAATCGATATAGAGACCATGGGATTCGTCGATGGTGCCCATACAATTGATACCCATGCAGATCAAGCAGAAATAGAAGGACTTGGCTTTGTTACCGGGGCACATACTATTGATACCGACACACACGCCGACCAAACGGAAATTGAAGGACTTGGCTTCGTTACAGATAGCCCATACAATCGATACCGATACACAACTTTCAAAAATCGATATAGAGACCATGGGATTCGTCGATGGTGCACATACGGTAGACACCGATACCCATGCAGACCTAACAGAAATAGAGGGAATGGGCTTTGTGACAGGATCACATACCATTGACACCGATACCCATGCAGACCAAGCAGAAATTGAAGGTCTTGGATTCGTTACCGGGGCCCATACTATTGATACCCATGCAGATCAAGCAGAAATAGAGGGACTTGGATTTGTTACAGGCGCACATACAGCGGATACAGACACCCAATTAAGTGAAAGCTGAAGTCGATGCCTTTGTTGCCAACAACGGATTAAGTACAGGTGCCCATACCGTGGATACCGATACCCATGCCGACCAAACAGAAATTGAAGGTCTTGGTTTTGTGACAGGAGCTACATACCATTGATACGGATACACAACTTTCGAAAACGGATATTCGAGACCATGGGATTCGTCGATGGTGCACATACCGTGGATACCGATACCCATGCTGACCAGACAGAAATAGAAGGTCTTGGATTCGTGACAGGAGCGCATACTATCGATACTGATACCCATGCCGACCAAACAGAAATAGAGGGTCTTGGTTTTGTTACCGGGGCACATACTGTGGATACCGATACACAATTGACCAATGCCGAAGTGGCCGCTGCCGCTACTGCCGAAGGTTTGTCACTGGTGCACACACCGTGGATACGAATCTTTCAAAAACGGATATCGAGACCATCGGATTCGTCGATGGTGCACATACCGTGGATACCGATACCCATGCCAGATCAAGCAGAAATAGAGGGATTAGGTTTCGTTACCGGTGCGCATACAATCGATACCGATACGCAATTGACTAATGCCGAAGTGGCTGCTGCCGCAACTGCCGAAGGTTTTGTTACCGGTGCCCATACTGTTGATACCCATGCCGACCAGACGGAGATTGAAGGTCTTGGATTCGTGACAGGAGCACATACCATCGATACCGATACACAACTTTCTAAAATCGATATAGAGACCATGGGATTCGTCGATGGAGCACATACCATTGATACCGACACCCATGCGGACCAAGCCGAAATAGAGGGTCTTGGCTTTGTTACAGGAGCACATACAATTGACACGGATACTCACGCTGACCAAACAGAAATAGAAGGGTTAGGATTCGTTACCGGGGCCCATACTATTGATACCAATACACAATTGTCCAACGCCGAAGTGGCCGCTGCCGCTACTGCTGAAGGTTTTGTTACTGGTGCACATACCGTGGATACAGATACACAATTGACCAATGCCGAAGTGGCCGCTGCCGCTACTGCCGAAGGTTTTGTCACTGGTGCACACACCGTGGATACGAATCTTTCAAAAACGGATATCGAGACCATGGGATTCGTCGATGGTACACATACAGTGGATACCGATACGCAACTTTCAAAAACAGATATTGAGACCATGGGATTCGTCGATGGAGCACATACCGTGGATACCCATGCAGATCAAGCAGAAATAGAAGGACTTGGATTCGTGACAGGTGCGCATACAATCGATACCGATACCCATGCCGACCAAACAGAAATAGAGGGACTTGGATTCGTGACAGGTGCGCATACAATCGATACCGATACCCATGCCGACCAAACAGAAATAGAGGGACTTGGATTCGTAACAGGAGCACATACCATCGATACCGATACACAACTTTCTAAAATCGATATAGAGACCATGGGATTCGTCGATGGAGCACATACCGTTGACACCGATACCCATGCAGACCAAGCAGAAATTGAAGGTCTTGGCTTTGTTACAGGAGCGCATACAATTGATACCGATACACAACTTTCGAAAACGGATATTGAGACCATGGGATTCGTCGATGGAGCACATACCGTGGATACCGATACGCATGCCGACCAAACAGAAATAGAGGGACTTGGCTTTGTGACAGGAGCGCATACTATCGATACTGATACCCATGCCGACCAGACAGAAATTGAAGGCTTAGGTTTCGTTACCGGTTCACATACCGTAGATACCGATACGCACGCGGACCAAACAGAAATTGAGGGTCTTGGTTTTGTGACAGGTGCTCATACCATTGATACCGATACGCAACTTTCGAAAACGGATATTGAGACCATGGGATTCGTCGATGGAGCACATACCGTTGACACTGATACCCATGCAGACCAAGCAGAAATTGAAGGTCTTGGCTTTGTTACCGGTGCCCATACTGTTGATACCGATACACAATTGACCAATGCCGAAGTGGCCGCTGCCGCTACTGCCGAAGGTTTTGTCACTGGTGCACACACCGTGGATACGAATCTTTCAAAAACAGATATCGAGACCATGGGATTCGTCGATGGAGCACATGCCGTGGACACCGATACCCATGCGGACCAAGCAGAAATAGAAGGTCTTGGATTCGTGACAGGAGCGCACACTATCGATACCGATACACAACTTTCAAAAACGGATATTGAGACCATGGGATTCGTCGATGGAGCGCATACCGTTGACACCGATACGCATGCGGACCAAACCGAAATAGAGGGTCTTGGCTTTGTTACAGGAGCACATACAATTGATACAGATACACAGTTGACCAATGCCGAAGTGGCCGCTGCCGCTACTGCCGAAGGTTTTGTTACTGGTGCACATACTGTTGACACCGATACCCATGCCGATCAGACAGAAATCGAGGGACTTGGTTTCGTAACTGGTGCACATACTATTGATACTGATACCCAACTTTCAAAAACCGATATAGAAACCATGGGATTCGTCGATGGAGCACATACCGTGAATACCGATACCCATTTGACCAATGCCGAAGTGGCGGCTGCCGCTACTGCCGAAGGTTTTGTAACTGGAGCGCATACCGTGGATACTCAACTCTCAAAAACGGATATCCAGACCATGGGATTCGTTGATGGAGCTCATACCATCGATACTGATACCCAACTGACCGATGCACAAGTGGCAACGGCGGTCAACAACGAATTCCCGAACCTGGATACCGATTCAACCAATGAGTTACAAACTTTGTCGGTTTCAGGTAACGACCTAACCATATCTGGTACGGGAGGTAATACGGTTGAAGTACCCAACTTAGCAACAGAGAATCTTATTCAGGACCCGGAAGCAAGAACATACAATTTGAACAGCCAAAACCTTGGCTTTACAAATGGAAAGGTTGGCATTGGCACAAGTACCCCGACCTCTACCTTGCAAACCTCGGGATCTTTTGCCACAGCTATTAGACGAACTACCGTTTCCACAACATTAAGTGAAAACGATTTTACTTTAATTACAGTCGACCCGAATATAGAGATAACTATAACCTTCCCTGCTGCAAATACTTGCACCGGGAGAATCTATATTGTGAAACATAATGGCAGGAAGGATAACCTAACAAACATAACCTATATCAAAGCAAATGGTGATATAGAGGATAATTTAAAAATTCCAAAAGATAAAACAAGTTGGTTTCAAAGCGATGGTACTGACTGGCACCTAATAAACCAATTCTAAATTGTAACTATTCCTTGAGTATATGAATGCCTTAAAGTATATATTATGTCCAATTTTATTACTTACCACTCTGGTGGGTAAGGCACAAGATGCTTTCCACAATTATGGCAATCTTCAAATTCATAATACTGCTAAGGTCGGTTTTCATTTGGACCTGATCAACAACGGTACTTTTGATCAAAATCTAGGCTTGGTAGGGTTCTATGGAGAAAATACATCTATTAAAGTTTCTGGGGCATTCAGTCCAGTTTTTTACGATACCGAAATAGTCGTTGATAAAGGTCTGTTTCTTGATACGGCAATCGGGGTTATTAATAATGGGAATTTAGTTTCAGGGGATGTCATAACCCCAAGAAATTACACATCCGTTTTTCCCAATTTTATTAATGATGCTTTTTACGTCGGGGAAAACGATGTCTCAATGGTAGATGGGTACGCAGCCATGACAAATAAGCGTGTCTTCACTTTTCCTATCGGTGATGATAAAAGATTAAGGCCTTTGGGCATTAACTCCGCCGAGATGAACTCCTTTGTAAAATGTGCTTATTTCTATGAAAATCCGAATACAACAACAATCAATGGGAAAAATTATCAAACAAATAAAAAACAATCGAAATATCTTTCGGTAAGTGATAAGGAATTCTGGCACTTGGAAGGGGATGTACTGTCTACCGTTACCCTTACCTGGGATGAATGGAGTAACGTAAGCGCCTTCGCCGAATATGTAAGTGATATTAAAGTCGTAGGTTGGCATAAAGAACAAAAAACATGGGTAAATCTAGGAAACACCAAAGTTGATGGTGGCATTATTTATGGGTCGGTAAGCTCGGAATTGTTTATACCCAATGAATATGAAATTATTACCCTTGGCGGTAATGATGATAAAATGGAGGGCTTTATCACATTGGAATTGGATAATTATTTCCTGACACCTAACGGGGATGGCCAAAATGACCTTTTGGTTCTTGATGGGATTGAAAAATCACCTAGCAATTCCATTCAAATATTCAACCGCTATGGTGTAATGGTCTATTCGAAAACAAACTATCAAAATGATTTTAATGGTGTATCGAATAGAAATTCGGTCATTAACAAAGGTTCTGGTTTAGATTCAGGCATCTATTTTTATATTGTTACCTTAAATGACCTGAGGCAAAAACATCAAGGGTATATGTATATTTCCTTAAACAAATAGAATAATGGTTATTGGTATTTTAAAAAGTTAACCATAATCTCTTATTAAGTCCATAATACCGTTAATACAAAATTCCACAAAAAAGATTGGGAAAATACTTCCTATCTTTGACATTGACTACAACTCCAATTGAGCGTTATAATTTCATACATACGAAATCCATTGCAGGACTATTTTTACCTAAAAATTGGATTGTGAATTAATTGGCAGCATTTTTGAGTTAACTTTTAAAAACGAATTATCATTAAGATCAATAATCAAATACTATGAAGCGTAGGTTATTTTTAAAGAAAAGTAGTGTTTCAGGTTTGGCATTAGCCGTACTTCCATCTCTAGCATTTTCAAAAGATATTGAATATACAGTTTTGGAACTCATGGGAAAGGAAGATATAAAACTCTTTGGGGAAGGTATTAATCTAAGATTGGCAGCCCACGATGCATTTTTAAACATGAAAAAAGCCGCTTATAGTGATGGTATCGATATAAAAATAGTATCCAGCTATCGAAGTTTTGAAAGACAGGAAATAATCTGGGAAAGAAAATACATGCAGTATACCGAGGATGATGGTATGCAACCATTGGAAGCAATTGATAAAATAATAGAATACTCAACGATACCAGGAACTAGCAGACACCATTGGGGAACCGATATCGATATTGTCGATGGTTATAGAAAGGTAGAAGGTGATGTCTTGGTCCCGGGAAAATTTGGGCCAGGCGGACCTTATGGGGATTTTAAAAAGTGGATGGATGAAAATTCGGAAAAATATGGATTCTATTTAGTTTATACTGACGAACCAAAACGAAGGGGATTTAAATATGAGCCTTGGCATTACAGTTTTGCCCCAATATCAATACCAATGCTTACTGCATTCAGACGAATAAACATTGTACAACTATTACAGCAAGAGGAATTCTACGGAAGCGAGCATTTTACGAACGGCTTTATTAAAAATTATGTCCAAAACAATATTCTGGATATTAATAAAGAACTTTTATAAGCCTTTTTGTAACTTGGTTCAACACTGAACAACATTAACTATGAGAAGAGGAAGTTGGAAAATAAGAATTTTCATCGGTATTGCCATTGTGGCTTTTGCTTTAATACAACGTTGCAACAACAAAGAGGAAAATCCTTATACCGGAAGGGTACAAAATATAAACATGACCTCAGAGCAAGAGATTGCCATAGGCTTGCAAAGTGCCCCGGAAATAGCACAACAATATGGAGGTCTATACCCTGACGAACGTTTACAGTCATTGGTAGATTTTGTAGGCAAAAAATTGGTGGATAATAGTATTGCCCGTGAAACACCTTACAAATATGATTTTCACCTTTTGGCAGATGACAGTGCTATTAATGCATTTGCGCTACCTGGCGGGCAAATATTCATTACTTATGCCCTTTTCTCCAAACTGAATGAAGCTCAACTTGCAGGGGTATTGGGGCATGAAATCGGACATGTTATTGGTAGGCATTCGGCTGAACGAATTGCTGATAGTAATTTCTGGCAAACCGTGTCGATGGGTGCAACCGTAGGAGCGGATGCTGGAGGAATTGTAAGTAGTATTGGTCAGAACACTTTATTGAAAAACGGACGTGGTGATGAACTGGAAAGCGATGAACTAGGGGTATTGTTTATGATACGTGCTGGTTATAAACCTATGGAAATGATTAAAGTAATGCAGATTCTAAAAGATGCCGCTGGTCCCGATCGAGTACCGGAATTCCAAAGTTCACACCCTGATCCAGATAATAGAATAGAGAAAATTAAGGAGGCCATTGTTAAATATAAAGGTCGGCAATAACCACATTTTACTCAAAATTTGTGGATTTCAACATTAATTTACTATATTTGATATCCCAGTAAATCTTTTATCAGCCTCAAATTTAACCCTTATAGCTTTGATTTACAATCACTTAAACAAAACTATATGGGAACACTTTTACATTTTAAAGACATTTACACAGAAGCTTTTGAGAATTGCAAACCAAGTTTTGTAGTAGTACTCTTAAAAGCATATTCTATTTTTTGCGTTTTAATGCTAATAATGGCTGTTTATGCATTTATGTATAGAGCTTTTACCGGTTTCGAATTTTAGAATAATATTTATTCACTCTTTTGCTTGAACACTATTTGAGGTGGATAAAGTGTATGAAAAAAACCCGTTCCAAAGTAGGAATGGGTTTTTTTTATCCATGACAAGCAGTGAAATAATCAAAATCAACTTCCCATTTCCGGAAAGATTCCCCGCCGAAAAATCGGCAGCAGCATTTATAGTTGCTGCAGTTCCGAATAGCTTTCTTTTCATATGATGATTGAATTTAATACTGAAACAAGTTAAACTTGGATTGATGAATAATTTTTGATTATGAAAATATAAACAGCGTTTTTGCAAAATCTTTCAATATCATTAGTTAAATAGTTAAATACCAACAATTTATGTTGCTAATTTAGAATTGGATTTTCCTCTTATTTTACTTAAGGAAAAAAGCACAATCAATAAATAGTAATACTTATTAGATCTCAGTATTTTTGCAACTACTTAATGATAATAGCATGAATAAGAAAGTAATTTTAATGATTTTGGATGGATGGGGTAAGGCTCCCGACCCAAATGTCTCAGCCATTGACAATGCAAATACACCATTTGTAGATTCACTATATAAGAATTACCCAAATGCCAATTTACTGACCGATGGTATGAATGTAGGATTACCAGAAGGACAAATGGGCAACAGTGAAGTTGGGCATATGAATTTAGGCGCAGGGAGAATCGTATATCAAGATTTGGCGAAAATAAATCTTGCAGTAAAAAACAATACCCTAAAAGACGAAAAAGTCCTTCAAGAAGCTTTTAAATATGCCAAACAAAATAATAAAGATGTCCATTTTTTGGGATTGGTCAGTAATGGCGGAGTTCACAGTCATATAACCCATTTAAGAGGATTGATAAAAGCGGGTGAAAAATTCGGACTTACCAAAATGTATGTTCATGCTTTTACCGATGGACGCGATGTAGACCCCAAAAGTGGCAAAGGATATTTAGGGGATTTAAATCTTTTCTGTTCCGATAAAAATGCCAAATTGGCCACCGTTATTGGTAGATACTATGCCATGGATAGGGATAAGCGTTGGGAACGTGTAAAAAAGGCCTATGATGTGGTTGTAAATAATATCGGCGAAAAATCGACCGATATAACCAAATCAATGCAAAAAAGTTATGATAATGGGGTTACTGATGAATTTATCAAACCCATTGTAATGACAGATGCCAATGGTTCTCCCATAGCTAAAATAAAAAATGATGATGTAGTTATATTTTTTAATTTCCGAACTGATAGGGGGAGGGAATTGACCCATGTACTTAGCCAAGCGGATATGCATGAAATGAATATGCATAAATTAAATTTATACTATGTAACCTTGACCAATTATGATGAATCGTTCAAGAAAGTACATGTGGTATATGACAAGGATAATATAAAAGAAACCTTGGGCGAGGTACTTGCAAAAAATAACAAAAAGCAAATCCGTATTGCCGAGACCGAAAAATACCCCCATGTTACTTTCTTTTTCAATGGCGGTAGGGAAGTGCCTTTTGAAGGGGAAAAACGAATTTTATGTCCATCACCAAAGGTAGCCACTTACGATTTAAAACCAGAAATGAGTGCCTATGAAATCAGGGATGCAATTATTCCCGAATTGGAAAAAGGGGAAGTCGATTTTGTTTGTTTAAACTTTGCCAACCCTGATATGGTAGGCCATACGGGTGATATGAAGGCTGCGATAAAAGCTTGTGAAACTGTTGACAGTTGTGCAAATTCTGTAATAACATCTGCTTTGAAAAACGGTTATACAACCATCGTGATTGCGGATCATGGTAATTGTGAAACCATGGTTAATCCCGATGGTTCTCCAAATACAGCTCATACAACCAATCCTGTTCCATTGATTTTAGTGGATCCGGAGATTAAAGAAATAAAAGATGGGGTCTTAGGCGATATCGCACCTACAATTCTTAAACTTATGGGAATTGCACAACCGAAATTGATGACAAGAAAATCCTTGGTGTAATAAATCCACTCGGATTGTTTTACCTTTGCGGGCTATGATAAAAATAAAAACTCCTGAAGAAATAGAACTAATGCGGGAGAGCGCATTGGTAGTTTCCAAAACCTTGGGAATGTTGGCTGCTGAAATTAAACCAGGGGTCAATGCCCTATATCTTGATAAATTGGCTGAAGAATTTATAAGGGAACAAGGGGCCGAACCTGGGTTTTTGGGTATGTACGACTTTCCGAATACCCTTAATATGAGTCCTAATGCACAAGTGGTACATGGTATTCCAACCAGTGAGCCTATGAAGGAGGGTGATATTATCTCTGTTGATTGTGGCGCCCTAAAAAATGGCTATTATGGTGATCATGCCTATACTTTTGAAATAGGCGAAGTGGCACCTGAAATAAAAAAACTCTTAAAAGTCACTAAAGAATCGCTTTATTTAGGAATTCGCGAATTCAAAGTAGGTAATCGCGTTGGTGATGTTGCCTTTGCCATTCAAAATTACTGTGAAAGCCATGGATACGGAGTTGTACGTGAATTGGTAGGTCATGGTTTGGGTAAAAAATTGCATGAAGGTCCGGAAATGCCCAATTATGGAAGGCGTGGAAGAGGTAAAAAATTCATGGAAGGTCTGGTTGTGGCTATTGAACCTATGATCAACATGGGTACGAAAAATATAAAGCAATTAAAAGATGGCTGGACCATACTGACCGCCGATGGTCAACCGAGTGCGCATTTTGAACATAATGTCGCAATCGTAAACGGTAAACCAGAGCTATTATCCACTTTTCAATATATTTATGATGCATTGGGTATTGAGAGTGATGAAGAGGATGAATTTCGACAAAAGAAATTAGTTCTTTAGAATATTATTTAAGGCTATTTCACTGAGGTACACAGAGAAATCGTCAAAGTTGCACAGAGTGAATGAAGGACAATGATATTACAAATTTGATAATAGGCTCGGCGATTGAAGTACACAAAACCTTGGGTCCGGGATTGCTGGAATCGGCATATCAGGAATGTCTTTACTATGAATTGAAAAGTAAAAATCTACATGTCATAAAAGAGGTAGCGCTCCCTGTTGTTTACAAAGAAGTTAGATTAGACCATGGTTATAGGATTGATTTATTGGTTGAAAACAAGATTGTTCTGGAACTCAAAACTGTTGAATGTTTTGCCGATGTTCATTTTGCTCAAATTTTAACCTATTTGAAATTAGGAGGATATGACCTAGGATTATTGATTAATTTCCACACTTCCCTGCTAAAAAATGGAATCAAACGGTTTATTAACAAACCTCAGTGAAACTCTGTTTTACTTTGTGAAGCTCTGTGAAACAACCTAATATGAAGCGACTTTTTAAGATTGTTCTCAATGCCATTCCAAGGCCATTATTGATTAAACTAAGCTACTGGGTAAGACCTTTAATGTCGTTTTGGTTAAAAGGAAGTAGATATACCGACCCTATAGATGGAAAACAATTTAAAAGTTTTCTCCCATACGGTTACGAAAATCCCCGGGACAATGTTTTATCCCCCTCTACCCTATCTCTAGAACGGCATAGATTGTTATGGTTGTTTCTTAAAAGCAATACCAACTTTTTTACCGCCAATCTTAAAGTACTTCATTTTGCTCCGGAACAGGCTTTTTACAAAAGGTTTCGAAAACTGGAAAATCTTGACTATACAACTACTGATTTGGATTCCCCATTGGCAGATGTTAAAGCGGATATCTGCAATTTACCTTTTGATGATAATTCGTACGATGTTATACTTTGCAATCATGTTTTGGAACATATTCACAATGACCATAAAGCCATGCAGGAACTTTACCGGATATTAAAACCTGGTGGATGGGGGGTTTTTCAAATACCCCAAGATCTGAAAAGAACAAATACTTTCGAGGATGATTCTATTACCGATAAAAGGGAACGGGCCAAAATTTTTGGCCAGTACGATCATGTTCGTATTTATGGGAAGGATTATTTTGATAAACTTAGAAATGTTGGTTTCAAGGTCGAGGAAGTTGATTTCTCAGCAAAACTTTCCCAAGATGAAATAAATAAGTACCGCTTGGCTAAAGGGGAAATTATACCTCTAGTGAGGAAATAATCAATCCAAAATCGCTTCTTTAAAACCTTTGGTCATATATTCCGTGGCTTCGCTATTCCTATCCAAATAAATGACATATGCCTCTAATTCAGTTTGTTCGGACAAAAACTTTATGGTTTTGTCCAAATCCATGGCCATGAAAGCCGTGGCATAGGCATCTGCTTTGGCACATGAATTAGCAAATACCGTTACTCCCAAGGTACTTGCGTTTTTAGGATATCCTGTTTTGGGGTCAATGGTATGCACGAACTTTTTACCGGTAATGGAATCTATTCTAAACTTTCTGTAGTTACCAGAGGATGCCATTGCTCGATCCTTTAGTTCTACCAATATTTTCAATTTACGTCCCTGTTCTATTTGGGGATCATCGATACCAACGACCCATGGTTTTCCCTTTATTTGGTTTTCGCCCTTACCAACCAACTCCCCTCCTACTTCAAGCAAATAATTCCCGATGCCTTTTTTATCCATCATGAGGGCCAAACGGTCAATGGCATACCCTTTCGCAATCGCATTGAAATCAATATAAATATTTGGACTCCTTTTCAAAACTTGCCGTTTTTCATTTAATTGGACTTTATCGAATCCAACTAAATTCAAAAGGCTGTCTACCTTAATACTATCCAGTTCAACTTTTTGACCTGGGCCAAACCCCCATGCATTTACCAAAACCCCTACTGTTGGGTCAAAATAGCCATCTGTTTTGGAATGAACCTCTTTGGAAAGCGTAAAAACCTCCTGAAACATTTGATCTACAATTATTCCGGAATTCCCCTGGTTTATTTTCGAAATATCGGAAGTAGGAATATAAGTTGATAAAGATTGATTCACCGCTTTAAAAACCGAATCGATCTCCTTTTGGAAATCCAATTTGGTATCGGACAAATAAGTAATACTGTATGATGTACCTAATGCACCACCCGAATTGAAGTTTTTTATATACCGATCCGGACTTGATTTACATGAAACCAAAAAAACAATCAATAGGATTGAAATTGCCCTATTTAATAGTTTAAATGAGCTGCCTAAGATTCCCCCCTTCGAGGGTATGACATAATTATATCTCAATAAGTCCATTGTATTCTACAATATATTCCTCATTTAAAAAAACCGGCAGACTTTGGTCTATCGCATTGTACAATCCCACCCCTGCATAATAGATTTTTCCTTCCTGTTTTAGGGCATGAACCTTCATTTTTTCCATTAAATCAGTATCGTACTTTTTAGGATCTTGTGGGAATATCACGTTTCTGACCACAATAAAATGAAGTTGTTTGTTCTTTAAACAAACAAATTGGGGATTTTTTTTGGGTTTACTGTTAACACCCATGAACTCATAACCTTCGGCCTGCAGCTCTTTACCAACGATATTCATGGCCAGATTATGCAATTCCTGTTCCGTTAAGGGTCTCATAAATAGCTACTATTAAAAAAACCGATGTGCAATACATCGGTCTTATCCTAAATTTCAAGTTAGATACCAACAAGGTTTTGTAATCCTTGGAGGAAGTTATTATCCACCGAAATCATCAAAACGGATGTGCTCATCAGGGATTCCATAATCCTCTCCCATTTTCTGAACAGCCTTGTTCATTAATGGGGGGCCGCAGAAATACAATTCGATATCCTCAGGAGATTCGTGCTTACTCAAATAGTTGTCAATGACACAATTGTGTATAAACCCAACGAAACCATCACCAGGGGCGTCAATATCTTCTTTTACCTTCCATTTATCCTCTTCCATGGGTTCGGATAGCGCCAAATAAAATTTAAAATTTGGAAACTCTTTTTCCAATCTATAAAAATGATCCAAATAGAATAGTTCCCTCTTAGAACGACCACCATACCAATAGGAAACTTTTCTTTTGGTCTTTAATGTTTTGAAAAGGTGATATAAATGTGAACGCATCGGAGCCATCCCAGCGCCACCACCTACATATAGCATTTCAGATTCTGACTCATTGATGAAGAACTCACCATAAGGCCCTGAAATAACCACTTTATCCCCTGGTTTCTGTGCAAAAATAAAAGATGAGGCAATTCCGGGATTTACGTCCATCCAACCGTTCTTAGATCTATCCCAAGGTGGGGTTGCGATACGAACGTTCAACATTATCTGACGCCCTTCAGCAGGAAAGGAAGCCATAGAATAAGCCCTTTCAACGGTCTCTGGATTTTTCATGGTCAATGGCCATAGATTAAACTTGTCCCATTCCGTTTTAAACTTATCAGGGGTTTCATGCTCCTCGGGGTGGGCGGTAATATCTATATCCGCATATTTTATCTCACAAGGAGGAATTTCAATCTGAATATAACCTCCAGCTTTATATCCCATATCCTCTGGAATCTCAACAACGAATTCTTTGATGAATGAAGCCACATTGTAATTACGAACTACAGTACCTTCCCATTTTTTAATCCCGAAAACCTCCTCAGGAATAGTAATATCCATATCCTGTTTAACCTTCACCTGACAAGCTAAACGTGCACCATCATTCAATTCCCTTTTAGAGAAATGGGGAGTTTCGGTAGGCAAGGCCTCACCACCACCTGAAAGCACATGGCATTCACATTGAATACAGGTTCCACCACCACCGCAAGCTGATGGAAGAAATATTTTCTGGTTACCCAAAGTTGACAATAAGGATGAACCTGAACTTACTTGTATCTTTTTTTCACCGTTAATGGTAATGGTAACCGGCCCCGAAGGAGACAGCTTTTCTTTTGTAAATAATAAAAGTGCAACCAATAATAATAAAAGAATGAGGAACGATATTACTGTAATTAAAATTGTTCCACCTGTACTTGTAGCTAAGATCATTTCTACTTGTTTATAGCGTCATTATATGAGACCTCTTTTTCATCGATCTCTTTTTTTATTTCCTCTGTCTCTTCGGGAAGCAGGTTTTTCTCAATTTTCCTAACCGCAGTTTCATCCACTGCGGGAGCAGTTTCATTACCACCACCTGTCAACATTCCTCCAAAACTTTGAAACCCTATACCCATTAAACCGGTAATTATAAATGTTATACCCAAACCCCTCAACGGGGCAGGCACATTCGAATATCTGATTTTCTCGCGGATAGCCGCTATTGCCAATATGGCCAAAAACCATCCTATTCCTGAACTTACACCGTAATTGAAAGCCAAACCTAAAGACGCGATTTCCCTTGACTGCATAAATAATGAACCTCCAAGAATTGCACAGTTTACCGCAATCAAAGGCAAAAATATTCCCAGTGAGTTATAGAGTGCCGGTGAAAACTTTTCAACAACGATTTCTACCAATTGTACCATGGTCGCAATAGTGGCAATGAAAAGTATGAATGATAAAAAGCTAAGGTTGTAATCTGCATATTCGGGTCCTAACCAAGCCAGGGCACCGTCACGAAGTAAATACTGATCAAGCAACCAGTTTAATGGAACGGTTACTGCCAAAACGAAAATCACCGCAGCACCTAAACCAACGGCAGTAGCTACTTTCTTTGATACAGCCAAATAGGAACACATTCCCAAGAAAACTGCAAATACCATATTATCGATAAATATGGACCTAAAAAATAATTCAATATGCTCTAACATGATATTTCTTTTAAATAACTATTAGTTGTCTTCTATTAACGCCGTATTCCTAGATCGTTGGATCCAGATGATGATCCCTACAACAATCAATGCCGCTGGTGGAATAATCATGAATCCATTGTTTTCATAACCCGTAGCGTACAATCCTGTTTTGGAAATTGGGTTACCCAATACCGGGAATCCGAATAAAGTACCCGATCCCAATAGTTCCCTAAAGAACCCAACGATGATCAAAATGATTCCATAACCAAGAGCATTACCTATGCCGTCTAAAAAGGATTTCCATGGCCCATTACCAAGGGCAAAGGCTTCAAAACGGCCCATAATGATACAGTTGGTGATAATCAGACCCACAAATACCGAAAGTGTTTTACTCAATTCATAGGCATATGCTTTTAACACTTGATCCACTATAATCACCAAGGTTGCCACAACGATAAGTTGAACGATAATCCTGATTTTTGATGGAATTATGTTCCGCAACAAAGAGATAACCACATTCCCAATTCCTAGTACAAATAGCACTGAAATTGCCATTACTATGGAAGCCTTTAACTCAGCAGTAATCGCCAAAGCAGAACATATTCCCAATACTTGAATCGTAATAGGGTTATTATCGGCCAGTGGATCTAAAATTAAGCTTGCATCTTTTTTTGTAAGTAGTGCCATATTATTTAACTCTAATCGTTTCTAGATAATCCTTGTACATATTAACACTTTCGCTAATCATAGCTGAAACCCCATTTCCAGTAATGGTTGCTCCTGCAAGGGCATCAACTTCATTATCATCCTTTGTTTGGTTCAATGGGTCGTTATTTCCTTTGGCTACTGCGATACCGGCATACTTTGTTCCAGCCAATATGGATTCCCCAGAAAAATCGTCCATAAAATAGCGTTGCTTTATGTTGGCCCCAAGACCAGGAGTTTCAGCGGCATGGTCAAAATAGACGCCTTGAACCACCATTTTATCATCCAAGGCAACAAAGCCCCAAATCGCATCCCATAGCCCTTTGCCTCTCATGGGAATAATGTAAAATTTACTTCCATCCTTATCGCCTATGAACAGAGGTAATTTTCTAGTTTCCCCGTTTTTGGCTGCCGTAGCTTGTTTTTTAAGATCAATTAGATAGGCCTGGTCATTTTTGGTGATCTTATCTCCCTCAATGACCAACTGTTCTTTGATATATTTTGAAAATTCACCTGCTACCTTATCCGTAGGTATGAAACTAACACTACCTTCACCTTCATTCTGATTAATGCCCATTGCATAAAGAATGTTCTGTTGTTTTTCCAATCTTTCGTTTTCCTTGATTTTATCGCTCAAGGCAGAGGCTAAAAAGGCCAAAACCGTACCCACAACAACAACCATTACGCTTGCAAAAATCACTGTGTAACTATTCTTTTCTGTATTAATTGCCATAATTAAACTGTTTCTGCTTTTAATTCTTCTGCTATGCTATCGGAATCCTTTGGTAGAATAGTAGCGTTCTTTAGTCGCTTTAATCGCTTTTTCACATTGCCCTTTATGACATAATGATCTATAGTTGGTGCAAATACATTCATTAACAGGATTGCCAAGAAAACACCTTCAGGATATGCAGGGTTGAAAACACGGATCATTACTGAAATGAAGCCGATTAAAAATCCATATATCCATTTTCCTCTATTGGTTTGTGCACCAGTTACCGGGTCGGTTGCCATGTATACTATACCAAAAGCCAAACCTCCTACAATTAAATGCTTCCAATACTCAAATTCCATTAGGCCATAAAACGTACTGGTTTCTGTGATTATTCCGGCGTCAACAATCATATTGAAGATCAATCCCATAACCAATGAACCGATTACTGCACTTAACATAATTCGCCAGCTGGCTATTTTACTGAAGACCAAGAACAATCCTCCTAAAAGAATCAAAAAGGTTGAAGTTTCACCCACAGAACCTGGAATAAATCCAAAGAACATATCTGAAACCGAATAATTGAGCTGAGCCAGATTGTTTTGGGCCAAAGCCCCCAAAACGGTCTCACCCGATATGGCATCAGCTGTACCTGCCCTTTCAACAGCTTCATAAACCCAGACCTTATCACCACTCATCCAAGTAGGATAGGCGAAGAACAAGAATGCCCTTATTGTCAGAGCGGGATTCAAAATATTCATGCCGGTACCACCAAAAACTTCCTTGCCAATTACAACCCCAAATATTACTGATACGGAAAGCATCCAAAGGGGTGTATCTATTGGAACTATCAAAGGCACTAACATACCGGTTACCAAATAACCCTCTTCCACTTCGTGGCCCTTAATTATTGCAAAAATGAATTCGACCAATAAACCTACACCATAAGAGACAACCACCAATGGCAGTACTTTAATGATGCCAATCCAAAAATTATCCCAGGTTAAAAAATGTTCCAAAAGCGAAAAATTTTCTGGAAAACCATTAATAGCTGAATAATGTTGGTATCCTGCATTGAACATAGAGAACAATAAAACAGGTATCAGCGCCATAATAACCATATTCATGGTGCGCTTTAAATCATCGGCACCCCGAATATGTGAGCCAGAATGTGTGGTCTCATCGGGAGAAAATAAAAAAGTATGGATCGCACTAAACGCCGGAGCCATTTTCTTTCCCCTGTAATGGTGCTTAAGTATATGGAGTCTTTTTTTGAAAGTCAGTCTTTTATCACTCATCTTAGCCTATTTCTTTATGTAATAAATCCAATCCTTCACGAATAATCTTCTGATGGGGTTGCTTGGATATGCAAACAAATTCGGTCAGGGAAAAATCCTCTGGAGCCACTTCATATAATCCCAGTTGTTCCATTTCATCCAAATCCTTGACCATACATGCTTTTAATAACTGCATGGGGTAAATATCCATAGGAAAAACTTCCTCATATTGCCCAGTAACTACAAAAGCCCTATGTTCTCCATTGGTATTGGTATTAAGGTCATATTTTTTATTGGGCTGCAACCAGGAAAAGGTCAAAGCCCTTGTAGTGGAAATCTTATTGAAAACAGGCTTGGCCCAACCAAATAATTCATAATCATCACCTTCCGGTATGGCTGTTACTGTATTGTTATAAAACCCTAAATAGCCATCAGGTTTAATTTTACACCCTGTGAGAACATCACCATTGATTAGTCTAAAATCATTATCCTTAACCCCACTACTGTATAGCAAAGTGGAAATTTCAGCACCTATTTTGGTTTGATAATATTTTGGGGCCTTCACGGAAGAACCTACTAAAGCGACTATTCGTTCGGCATTGAATTTACCGGTTAACAACAATTCCCCGATAATTACCAAATCTTGGGGTGAAATGGTCCACACCACTTCCCCTTTGTTGATAGGATCAATTTTATTTATTTGGGTACCAACAAGTCCGGCAGGATGCGGACCGGAAACCTTATGCAACTCTATTCCATTAAGACCAGCCATAGGGGAATTCGATTTACTCCCAACGGAAACATGGACTTTGCCAGGCGTTAGTTTTGCCAAGGCTGAAATTGCCGCTTGTAGCTCTTTTTCCTTTCCTTGAAGAACATAATCATAATCGGCCGCTAGCGGGGCTGTTGCATACGCAGAAATGAAAATAGCCTTGGGATTGGTATCAGGGTTGGCAATTATATCATAGGGCCGTTGCTTTATAAAAGGCCAACAACCAGATTTTAACAAAAAGGTCTTTACTTCTTGGGAGCTTGCATTGGCCAAATCAAATAAATTATTTTCTTTATTTGATTGCGTTTTATCAGCAAGAATTTTTAATGAAAGTATTTTTCTTCTTGCCCCTCGATTAATTTCTACCAATTCACCACTTACAGGTGAAACAAACATCATGTCTTCACAATTCTTATCGAAAAAAAGAGCTTCGCCTGCTTTTACCTCGGCACCTTCTTTTACCAACATTTTTGGAGTAATACCATGAAAATCATTAAGGTTGATCGCATAAACATTACTCAAAACAGCTTTAGCGGTAGTCTGTTCAGCGGCACCTACTAGGTTTATGTTCAAGCCCTTTTTAATTCGGATGTCTTTAGACATATAATGTAGACCTTAGGTTAACAAAATTTCGGTCAAAAATAGCATTTAATAGAAAGTATTCATAATTATCGCCCATAAATTTGGGCAATACACCGATGTTAATTTGTTAGGTATGGTTTTTGTTTACCTTTGCCTTATAATTTAACAATAAATGCGCCTATTTCTTAAAGCTATTTTGTTTTTCCTTTTTGTACCATCTTTGTTTGCTCAGTTTCAGGAAGAAGTAAATCCACCGGAAAACATAAAATCGGTTATTTTCAAAGGTGAAAAGGAAGACCAATTCCCTGTGGTTCAAATAGGCGAGCCTATCTTTTTGGAGTTTGATGATCTTATGGCGAATGAGCAGGACTATTACTATAAAATAGTACATTGCGATTATGATTGGTCTCCTTCACAACTTTTAAAATCGCAATATCTTAGTGGTATGGATAATCAACGAATTCTTGATTATGAAAATAGCTACACCACATTACAATCATACTCGAATTATAAATTGACCATTCCCAATAACAATGTACGTTTAAAGGTTAGCGGTAATTATTTGTTGGAAATATACAATGGAAGGAATGAGCTTCAGTTTTCCAGAAAGTTTGTTGTCTATAAAGATTTGGTAATAGTTGGTGGTGTAGTAAAACGTACAAGGGATTTTTCCTTTATCGATGAGAAACAGGTCGTGCAGTTCAGTATAAATGCCAGTAATTTTAGATTGGTCAATCCAAAAAAAGAGGTGAAAGTTGCCATTTTACAAAATTACCACTGGCCAACGGCTTTATACAATATTGAACCCCAATTTACCCTGGGTAATGAACTCGTTTATAAATATGATACTGAGACAAGTTTTTTTGGAGGAAATGAATACCTGAATTTTGATACAAAGGATCTAAGGGCGCCAAGCTCCGCAATATCACACATTGAACTTGATGAATTATACAATCATTATCTTTTTTCAGATAGGGCAAGGGCAAACAGACCATATACCTATTACCCGGATATTAATGGGGATTTTGTGATTCGCACCTTGCAGGGGGATGACGTTTCCCGTGAAGCGGAATATACAGACGTTCATTTTAGCCTACCTTATAACGCAGCTATTGGATTGGATAATGTTTTTGTTTTCGGAAAGCACAACAATTATGCGTTGACCAATGGGAACAAAATGATCTACAATGAGAACAATGGTATGTTGGAAGCTTCCCTTAGATTAAAACAGGGTTTTTACAATTACAAGTATGTTATTCAAAGAGGTGATGAACAAATAGACCTTAATACGATTTCAGGTAATTTTCATTTTACGGAGAATAGCTATCTGATTTTGGTCTATTACAGAAATTTTGGCGACTTATACGATAGTATTATTGGTGTAGGTTCTGCCAATTCCCGGGATATTAGCAATTAGGGTTCGATTATATTACTATTGACTTTTGCTAACGATATGTAAAAAGAGTGAATTCCTTGATTTCAAAACTTCCATTTTCCGTATTTTTCCTTTTAACGATCTTATACTACTTGTTTGACTGGAGTACATCAGAAAAAAATAGAATTATAGCGATCATCTTATCTTTAACTTTCATAATCAATCCTAGTTTTTTATCTTGCTCATTATTAGATTTTTAGTGAATTTCGTTTTTGATTTTATCGGTAGCTGGATTATTGTTGACGTTTTTTTATATTCCTGATTTATGCAATACAAAAATCCTATGGACAAGTAATATTCAAAACAATTGTTAAATATCTTTTTCTTAACACGAGTTTTTATATTTTAGCAAGCCTTTCGAAAGTCTTACTTTTTACGGAAAGCTTATTTTTATATTAGAGAACACATGATAACACAAGTAACCAAAGGCATTAAAATATCTGTACACACAAGTTTTGAGGGCACTTTCTTCAAAAATTATAAGATGCATTTTGCATTTGGCTATACCATAACCATAGAAAATCAAAGTAAGGACTCCGTTCAATTAAATTCCCGTCACTGGCAGATTTATGATTCATTGAACGAGACGGAATTTGTTGATGGTGACGGTGTCATAGGCAAAAGACCTATTATTGAGCCAGGGGAATCGCATACCTATAATTCCGGTTGCTTATTGGCTTCACCAGTTGGTGCCATGAAAGGACATTATAATATGGTGAATTTTAGTTCAACCGAGAAATTCAGGGTTTATATTCCTACCTTTAAATTCAGTGCTCCATTTGCATTGAATTGATTATTCTTTTCCTTTTTATTTAGTTTTTTATCCATTCCCAATTAAGTACCTTTGGGCAGTTTTATAATTTAAATGATATAATCATGGGTAAAGGCTTTTTTCAGGTACCAACTGCATTTAATGAACCAATAAAAAGTTATGCTCCGGGAAGTCCGGAAAGAAAGGAAGTATTAGAACAATACAAATCATATTTCAACAATCAAGTAGACATTCCATTTTACGTAGGTAGTGAGGAAATAAGGACTGGAAATACCAAACCTATGTCACCTCCGCATGATCATAAGCATGTTGTGGGCAAATATCATATGGCAGAAAAAAAACATGTTGACAAAGCAATAAAAAATGCTTTGGAATCAAGGCATGCATGGGCTAATTTAACTTGGGAACAAAGAGCGGCAATTTTCCTAAAGGCGGCCGATTTGTTGGCAGGACCTTATAGGGCCAAAATAAATGCGGCAACAATGATTGCCCAGTCTAAAACAATACATCAAGCTGAAATTGATGCCGCATGTGAGTTCATAGATTTTCTGCGTTTTAATGTAGAATATATGTCCCAGATTTATGAAGAACAACCCGATTCCTCTGAGGGCGTTTGGAACAGAGTGGAATATAGGCCATTAGAAGGATTTGTATATGCAATAACCCCGTTCAATTTTACAGCAATCGCAGGCAATCTTCCTACAAGTGCAGCGATGATGGGTAATGTGGTTGTATGGAAACCAAGTGATAGTCAAATTTTTTCCGCCAAGGTAATTGTTGATGTTTTAAAGGAAGCTGGCCTGCCTGATGGAGTAATCAATGTAATTTATGGAGACCCTGTAATGATTACTAAAACAGTATTGGACAGCCCTGATTTTGCTGGAATACATTTTACAGGTTCTACACATGTTTTCAAAGAATTATGGAAACAAATTGGCAACAACATACATACCTACAATACCTATCCGAGAATCGTAGGTGAAACCGGAGGTAAAGATTTTATACTGGCACATCCAACGGCCAAACCAAAGCAGGTTGCGACTGCGATTACAAGAGGGGCTTTTGAATTCCAAGGGCAAAAATGTAGTGCCGCATCGAGGGTATATCTGCCAAAATCAACTTCAAAGGAAATATTGGAATTTGTTAAACAAGATGTGGCCTCTTTCAATAAACCCGGTACCCCTGAGAATATGGGCAATTATATCACAGCGGTAATACATGAAGGTTCTTTTGATAAACTTGCAAAATATATTGATCAAGCTAAAAAAGACAAGGATGCCAAAATCGTTGCTGGTGGTAATCATGATAAATCAAAAGGTTATTTTATAGAACCTACAGTAATTGTAACAACCAACCCCCATTACACGACCATGGAGACAGAGCTTTTTGGTCCTGTTGTTACGGTATTCGTTTATGATGATAAGGATTGGTCCAAAACGCTGAAGTTGGTAGATACTACTTCGGAATACGCCTTAACAGGAGCTGTTTTATCTAAAGATCGTTATGCTATTGATGAGGCTACCAAAGCACTTCAAAATTGTGCGGGTAACTTTTACATAAATGATAAACCCACTGGTGCAGTTGTTGGCCAACAACCATTCGGAGGCGCTAGAGCCTCTGGAACTAACGATAAAGCAGGCTCGGCCCAGAATCTGTTGCGTTGGGTTTCCCCAAGATTGATCAAAGAGACATTTGTGACTCCTGAAGACTATAGATATCCGTTTCTAGGATAAAATTCCCGATCTCTTATAAAAAAAGGCCTGTATTTTAAATTAAAGATACAGGCCTTTTTGAACGCAACCGTATCATTTTTAAACATCCAATGTATCAAATAAACATTGTTTTCAATGAAGAAGATAACTCTACTATTCGCAATTATGGTATTGGTTTTTTCCTGTTCGGATAATGACGACAAGTTTGAATTCGCCTGTGGGGTAGGCAACCCAATTGAAAAATTGCCATGGTTGAAAGCCGAAATAGAAATTAGGGAGTCGAATACGACCGATATTTCAAAATACTTTTATATAGCGCAGGCCACCTACAGGGCGCAAACCGTATTCGTTTTTGAAGATTGCTGTCCTATATGCAATACTGCAATTCTTGTTTATGACTGTAAGGGGGAAGTTCTGGGGCAAGTACACGCCGATATAGCTAGGGACCAAATCATGAATTCTAAAATGATCTATAGACCAGATAATTTTGCATGCGAAATGAATTGATACTTTTTATTATGCAGGTGGCAAATTTACGATAAAAGCATTGAAAAAAGATTTGCAATTATAAATCACAATAATTATCCAAGGTATTTCACCCTTCCAAAATATTGGCCTCAACCACGTTTTTTTTTGATAAATTATCCTTTTTGTAATTTCCACTTCACAAGCCATATTTATTTTATAAATAACTCATTATCAAAATATTAAATGGACGATATTTGCTTTTGACAAAATATATATGTAAATTTAACGTTAATTAAATGTAAACTAATAGTAATTTTTTGTTACTATATCCCAATAATAAGACTAATATGAGCGACAAAAAGAACAATGAAAACTTATCAATGAACGGTATGTTCAGTTATCTGAATAAAGTATTGAATTATATGAAGAACTATGCGGAAAAATGCAGGCATTCTTTTAATTCAATGTTGAGTTTATAAAAGATTAGCCCTTATACTTTAAAGGTAAATACACGACTTTCTTGGTTTCAAAAAAGTCTTCAGTGAAATAATCGGTTAAGTCAAAAGTTTGTGCAGTTTTGTAATTTTCAAGCTCCTCCGACAGATTCCCTCCTTTTAAATAGAGAATTCCGTTTTTTCTTTCATGAACCGATTCTTTTTTTATTCTTCCATTTACCCAATGAACGAAAGTCGGCATTGCGGCTACGGCTCTACTTACAATAAAATCGAATTGGGAATTCAGGTCTTCAACCCTACTATTTAGGGCGATTACATTTTTTAATTGCAGTCCATCAATAACCTCTTGGACCACCTTTATTTTTTTTCCAATGGAATCTACCAATGTAAATTGGGATTCCGGAAAAAGAATGGCCAAGGGTATTCCAGGAAATCCACCACCTGTGCCAACATCCAGAATACTGCTATTGGGTTTAAACTCCTGAACCTTAGCGATTCCCAAGGAATGCAACACATGGCGTAGATAAAGTTCATCGATGTCTTTACGGGATACCACGTTTATTTTTAGGTTCCAATCCTTGTACAAGTTTTCCAATTGGATAAACTGAAATTTTTGAATTTCAGATAAATTGGGAAAATATTTAAATACTATCTCGGCTTTCATCATTATCTTTGCATTCGGCAAAAATAGCATATTCGAAAACTATAAAGACTTTTATTAAAAGGGAGTTCGAATAAACTAAGCCTATTTTGCGTTATATTTACAAAAACGTTACAATAAATGGAAACAAAAACCATACGATTTTCTAGAAAGGATTCCACACAATTTTTCAAAATACTTAATAAAAGGGTAAACGATTATTTTAAGGAAACACATAAGCAAAAGACTGGGGATTGGCGATTACATATAAAAACAATCGTAATGTTCGCTCTTTTCCTTACGCCTTATTTTTTAATCCTAACCTTGAACCTTCCCAATTGGGCCAACCTCTTGTTGACCATTGTAATGGGTGTTGGAATGGCCGGAGTCGGAATGAATGTAATGCACGATGGCAATCACGGTTCTTATTCATCTAAAAAATGGATCAATAAAATCATGGGGGGAAGTATTTACATCCTTGCGGGGAATGTGTACAACTGGCAAGTGCAGCATAATGTATTGCATCACACTTATACCAACATCCATAATCATGATGAAGATTTAGAAGCTGGTCGTATCTTGCGCTTTTCCAAACACGCCAAATGGCACAAATACCATAAATTCCAACATTTCTATTCAGTTTTTCTTTATGGACTTTTAACTTTCAATTGGGCCATTACCACTGATTTTCAGCAAATGTACCGTTATATGAAACGTAAATTGTCATTCGGGAAATTTCCCAATCCCGTTATTAATTGGAGTACCTTGGTAATAACCAAAACGCTTTATATCACTATTTGGATTGTTTTGCCAATGCTTATTTTGGATATTGCTTGGTGGAAAATTTTATTGGGCTTTTTTATTATGCATTATGTTGCTGGAGTAATACTAAGTGTTGTATTCCAATTGGCACATGTTGTCGATGAGGCCGAAACACCATTACCGGAAAAAGATGGTACAATGAAAAACACATGGGCTATTCATCAATTATTCACTACTGTTAATTTTGGAACTAAAAATCGTGTTGTAAATTGGTTTACTGGAGGGTTGAACCATCAGGTTGAACATCATATTTTCCCAAACATAAGTCACGTACATTACACAAAAATCTCAAAAATTGTTAAACAAACAGCAAAAGAGTTTAATTTACCTTACAACGAATATAAAACTACAAGAAAAGCTATAATTTCGCATTTCAAACATTTAAGGGAACTGGGTAAAAAACCCTTGTTACAGTACCAGTAAATTTATTTATTTCATGAACAACCATCTATCCGAAAGAATCAATGCAATGTCTACTTCGGCAACATTGGCTATGGCCGCAAAGGCAAGGGAATTAAGAAGTCAAGGTAAAGACATTATAGGTTTAAGTTTGGGGGAACCCGATTTTAATATCCCAGATTTCATCAAAGAATCTGCCAAAAAAGCTGTGGATGATAACTACAGTAGTTACTCCCCTGTTGACGGTTATGTAGATTTAAAACAGGCTATATCGAATAAATTTAAAAGGGACAACAATCTTGACTATGGCTTAAACCAAATCGTTGTTTCAACAGGTGCCAAACAGTCTTTGGCAAATGTTGCTATGATAATGTTGAATAAAGGTGATGAAGTAATATTACCTGCACCCTACTGGGTTAGTTATAGTGATATTGTTAAGCTTGCTGAAGGAGTTCCTGTGGAAGTACCGACCAGTATTGACACCGATTTTAAAATGACCCCAGAGCAGCTTGAAGCAGCAATTACCCCCAAAACCAAAATGATTTGGTATAGCTCTCCTTGCAATCCTAGCGGTTCGGTCTACAGTGAGGATGAATTAAAAGGTCTTGCAGCGGTTTTAAAAAAACATCCCAATATTTTCGTGGTATCCGACGAGATATATGAACATATAAATTTTACTGGAGGCCATGTAAGTATTGCGGGCATAGAAGGCATGTACAATAGAACCATAACTGTAAATGGTGTTTCAAAGGCATTTGCCATGACCGGATGGCGTATTGGGTACATCGGTGCCCCTGATTGGATTGCGAAGGCCTGTACGAAGTTCCAGGGTCAAATTACCAGTGGAGCCAATGCTATTGCCCAAAGAGCTACAATTACAGCTTTGGAAGCGCCTGTAAGCAAAATAAAATTCATGATCGATGAATTCCATAAAAGAAGGGACCTTGTCTTGGAACTTTTGGGTCAAATAGAAGGATTTAAACTTAATGTTCCCGAAGGGGCATTCTATGTTTTTCCGGATATCTCAAGTTTCTTTGGTAAAACGTTGAATGGTACATCCATTAACAATGCCTCCGAGTTTGCTTTGTATTTATTGGAAAAAGCGAATATTGCGACCGTGACCGGGGAAGCCTTTGGTAGTCCTAACTGTATTCGAATTTCGTATGCAGCTTCAGAAGATGAATTAAGGGAAGCCATATCGAGGATAAAATCAGTTTTATAAAAACAAAAACCCACAATAGTGGGTTTTTTTTATGTTGACTTCCAAAAGTATGGGGTCAATATTATTAATACTGTGAACAATTCCAACCTTCCGAGTAGCATTAAAAAAGCACACCACCATTTGCCCAAGACAGGAAGATCATTAAAGTTGTTTAACGGACTAAGACTTCCTAAAGCAGGACCTACATTCCCTAAGGAAGAAGCCGCACCGCCAATTGCCGATTCAAAATCCAAACCTAAAAATCCCAACACCATTGAACCAATAATAAATGATAACATATAAAGAACAAAAAAGGCGATGATATTATAGATAATATGCTCGCGAACGGTTTTATTATTATATCTAACCGGTATCACGGCATTCGTATGTAAGGTTCTTTTGAATTCGAGAATCCCGTTTTTTATAATAAGTAGATGCCTCATAACCTTTATTCCACCAGCGGTAGAACCAGCTGAACCGCCAAGAAACATCAACCCAAAAAAGAATACGGTTAAAAAAGGTGTCCAATCAGTAAAATCGGCGGTTACAAAACCTGTTGTGGTGATTACGGAAACTACTTGGAAAAGCCCATGCCTAAATGAACTTTCGCCAATTCCCTTTACCATTGGATGGTAATCGGAAACTGGGATATTGGCTTCAAAATAAATCACCAAAGCCACAATCACTGTAAAAACAGCAATAAAAATAGAATAGAATTTAAATTCCTCATCCTTTATTACCCGTTGAATTTTTCCCTTAAATGCAAAATAGCTCAGCACAAAATTGGTCCCGGCCAAAAACATGAACAATATAACAATATACTGAATCAACGGTTGATCATTCCAATAGGCCAAACTAGCATTTTTCGTAGAAAAACCACCTGTGGATAAAGTAGCCAGAGAATGGTTTACCGCATCAAAGAATGACATTCCGGCTAATTTCAACAACAAAGTTTCTGCAACCGTATAACCAAAATAAATATACCAAAGTCGTTTAGCAGTATCGGTAATCCGAGGATGCAATTTATCGGCACTAGGACCAGGAGCTTCGGCGGAAAATAGCTGCATGCCCCCTATTCCAAGTAATGGCAGAATGGCAATGGCCAAAACAATTATTCCCATACCTCCAATCCAATGGGTTAAACTTCGCCAGAGTAGAATACCTTCTGGCAGGGCTTCTATATCATCCAAAATTGAAGCTCCTGTTGTGGTATATCCCGACATGGTTTCAAAAAAGGCATTGGTTATACTGGGTATAGAACCAGAAAATAGATAAGGAAGCATGCCGGAAATTGTCATAACTATCCATCCAAAAGCTACAATTATATAACCTTCTTTCCTCTTTACCTCCTTTTTATGCTCCCGAGTAAAATACATTGAGGTAATTCCAATGAACATCGAAACAATAGAGGCCAAGGCAATATCAAGAGTGGCACCATCATCGTATATTCCACTAACCACGGCTGCAATAAGCATGAACAGACCATTAAAGAGCAACAAAAGCCCCATTAAATGGAAGATGATTTTGGAATTTAAGGCCATACTATAAGAATAATCTTTCTATTTTTTTGATTGCTTCGGGCAAACAGCAAACAACTACCCTATCCCCGGCTTGGATTTCAAATCCTCCCAATGCAATTATTCCTTCGTCATCCCGGACTATACCTCCAATAGTTGCGGATCTGGGAAAGTCTAACTCCCTGATTGTTTTGCCATTTACCTTTGAAGTTGGTTTCACGACAAATTCAAGAATTTCGGCATTGATATTATTAAGTCTCATTAATGCCACAACCTCTCCTTTTCTAATATACCTGAAAATATTATTGGCCGCTAAGAGTTTTTTATTGATAAGGGAGTCTATCCCTATAGAGTGTGAAAGTTGAAAATAATCCATATTCTCAACAAGGGCTATAGTCTTTTTAATATGTTTTGATTTAGCGACCAAACAAGACATAATATTTGTTTCGGAATTACCAGTTACGGCAATAAAAGCATCCATGGAATCCAGACTTTCCTCCTCCAACAGTTCCACATTCCTACCATCGCCATTAATAACAAGGGCATTAGGTAGGTCATCGGCCAAATCAAAAGCTTTTTCCTTATTTTTTTCAATTAACTTAACGTTGAATTTCTTGGCACAAAGGTCACGTGCAGCTTTGAATCCTACCTTACTGCCCCCAAGAATCATTACGTTCCTAATTTCCTCTTTCTTTTTATCGGTTAACTTATAAAGCTCATCGACCCCTTCCATAGTGGTAATAAAGTAAACCTGGTCACCTTCTTTGAATATAGTGTCTCCACGTGGAATTATGGTACTATGGGTTCCGGCCCTTTGTACAGCTATTGGTATAAAATGGAGTTCAGAAAATATCAGTGCAGCTTCTTTTACCATTTTGCCCACAAAAGGTGCTGTTTTCTGCAATGACACTCCTACCATTATTAATTTACCATCCTCAAATTCATAAGTATCGTTAAAGGCCGATTTGTTCAATAGCAATTGAATCTCTTCAGCAGCTAACTCCTCAGGTGAAATAAGTTCATCTATTCCCAATTCCGAAAATCTTATGGCATCTTTATTTTCCATGAATTCAGTATTCGATATTCTGGCAATAGTACGTTTGCAACCTAATTGTTTAGCAAGCATACATAGTGTGATATTGGTGGTTTCCGAGGATGTTACCCCGATAACAAGTTCGGAGTTTTGGACTTGGGCGTCTTTTAAAACTGAGATAGATGTAGCATTACCTCTTAGCACCCTAATATCCAAATGGTTATCCGCATATACAAGACTCTCCTTGTCGGTATCTATTAAAGTAATATCCTGGGATTCGTAAGAGAGTAGTTTTGCCAAGTGAAACCCTACTTCACCGGCGCCAGCTATTATAATTTTCATTTAATACTTATGTTGATTTTACAGTTAAAACATAGATGTCTTAATTGATATACAGAGGGAAGTAACCCTATAAGCGATACTGCTTTTTTACAGCTCATCTTCATGGAATATTTGCAACTAATGCAGTGCAAAATTACATAATATATTTCGGTTCATCTTTAATTAAATATCTAAAAGAAAATGCGTGGTTTTCTTTAATATCCGAATAAAAAGTAATAGCTAATAGCTAAATTGTATCTTTGCCGAAATTTTTCTATATGACCAAAAAAGTAACTCCATATCAGGATTCTGAACTTGGGAAAAAAGAACAGATTACAAAAATGTTCGATACAATCTCAGAAAATTATGATGGATTAAATCGAGTCATATCCTTTGGTATTGATATAAAATGGAGGAAACGGGTTGTGGCCATTTTAAAAAAGAAAAAACCTGAAAACATTCTGGACATTGCTACAGGGACTGGGGATTTGGCAATTAATCTGGTACAGACCGGTGCGCGGAAAATAATCGGATTAGATCTTTCATCAGGTATGCTTGAGGTAGGAAAAAAAAAGGTATCGGAAAAAAAATTAGGCCATACCATAGAAATGATTCAGGGTGATAGCGAAAACCTGCCTTTTGGGGATAATACTTTTGATGCCGTTACCGTGGCTTTTGGTGTTCGAAATTTCGAAACCTTGGAAAAAGGCTTGGCAGAAATACATAGAGTACTTAAACCAACAGGGACTTTTGTGATTTTGGAAACATCTGTTCCCACAAAAACACCTTTTAAACAAGGTTATAGGTTTTATACCAAACACATACTACCCAGAATAGGTAAAATATTCTCTAAAGATGATTCCGCTTATGCATATTTAAGCGAATCCGCGTCGGTTTTTCCACATGGTGGGAAACTCAACAATATTTTACGCAAAATTGGGTTTATAGATGTAGTGAATAAACCGCAAACCTTTGGGGTTGCTTCTATTTACATTGCTACAAAATAAATCTATGAAGCATTATCGTTTATTATTGATAGGACTGGTTTTATTTAGTCAATCAATTGTGGCCCAATTTAACGAAAAGCCTATATTGAATAAGGAAAATGAAGATAAGGCGCTACTTAATTGGGGCTATTTTCTTGGTTTTAACCAGTATGATTTCAAATTCGATTATAAGAATGATACTAGGGATATCCTCGTAAATAAATCAATTGGCTTCAATGTAGGTCTAATCGGTGAAATGAGAATCAATGAATTTTTGGACTTACGATTTGAGCCCGGTCTTCTTTACAATTCCAGAACCCTTGGTTTTCCCGGTTTTGATGAGGAAAAGGATGCTATAAGGGAAGTGAAATCAACCTATATTAATTTCCCTGTATTATTAAAAGTAAGTGCAAGAAGGTTCGGTAATTGGAAACCATTTTTAATTGGTGGTGGGTCAACCTCATTAAATCTAGGAAGTAATGAGGCCAGTCTGGATGATAACGCTGGCGGTACTTTTAGAATGAAAAAATGGGTTTACAATTATGAGTTGGGCTTTGGGATAGATTTTTATTTGGAGTATTTTAAATTCACCCCTTCTATACGAGGTGTTTTCGCACTAAGTGATGAATTGGTTCCTGATAACGACCCAAATAGTCCTTGGACTGGTAATATTGATGCAATGCGTACCCGTGGCCTGTTTGTTAATTTTACTTTTGAATAAAAACCACAATCAGGATCTTCTTATCTCGTTTAAAAAAATCGCGGTGGCTGCAGCTACATTCAAACTATCAGTGACTTTACTACCAAATCGTGGAATACTTATTTTTGAACCTACCAAAGATTCAACTGCATTGGAAATTCCGTTAGCCTCATTTCCCATAACCAAAATCCCCCTTTCAGGTAGTTTAGTTTCATAAACAGAATTGCCTTCCATAAAAGTGCCAAAAATAGTTAGGTTGTAATTTTTCAAAAATAATTTCAGGTCGGTATAAACAATATTCACACGCGTTATTGAACCCATTGTGGCTTGCAAAACTTTCGGATTATAACAATCAACCGTATTTTCAGAACAAATTAAATGTTGAATACCAAACCAATCACAAAGTCTGATAATGGTTCCTAAATTACCCGGATCGCGAATATCATCCAACGCCAAGATCCAATTATTGAAATCGACGACTTTTGGTTGGGGAATCTTGAAAATACCCAAAACCTTATTCGGATTTTTAAGACTACTGACCTTCCTTAGATCAGACTCTGTTATCAATTCGATCATTACCTTATCAAGAACAATCAAATCAGCATTGGTGCTATAGATTTTGACCATTTCAAAACTTGAATCCAGAAGCTCCCGAACACTCTTTATTCCTTCAACCACAAACATACCGAGTTGATTTCGGTACTTTTTTTGCTGTAAGCTTTTTATAAACTTTAATTGGCTTTTACCAACCATACAAATAATGTATTTTTGATTTCTATGAGGATAGTGTTTTGTTTTAAGAACCCCTGCGCTAAAATAAGCTTATTATTTTTTGCTATAGCATTCACTTCGTGCAATACACTAAAAAGGGTTGATGAAGATGAACTATTGCTCACTAAAAATACCATTTTTGCAAATGATGATAAGGTAACCAATGAGGATATACAAAGCCTAATTGTTCAAAAACCCAACAGCACCTTATTGGGATACCCCTTAAGATTGAATCTTTATAATATTGCCAAGCAAAATCCGGATTCCTCATATCAGAATTGGCTTTATAAAAATGAAAAAAGGGAACAGAGACTGATCAAACTATTATCAAAAAAACAAGTGGAACGACTTGGTGAATCGTTTATGGTAAAAGGGTTGAGCGAATGGTTAAAAAACATAGGCGAACCACCTACTATTATAGACACTTCGGAGACCCGTAGAACTTTGGAACGTTTAAAGGGTTACTATAATAGTAAGGGTTATTTTAACAACAATACCACTTTTAATATAGATACTGCGGGTAGAAAGCAACGTGCTGGAATTGATTATAAAATTACCTTAGGCAAGCCTTACAAGGTAGACTCGATTTCGGATAAAATATCTTCAAAGGTCGTTGACTCCATATATCAAATACACAAGAAAAGATCGCTGGTAAAAAAAGGAAAACAGTTTGATTTAGTCGATTTTGATAACGAAAGAAAAAGATTAACCTCTATTTTCCGAAATACAGGAATTCGGAATTTCCAAGAGAGTTCAATAAACTATGCAATAACACGGGATTCCACGAAGGCTGCGGATAACCAAAAAATGGACATTGAACTCAATATCCAAAATCTTCGCACAAGAAATGATAATGCCATTGACACCTTGCAATATAAAATTGAAAAGTTCAAGGAAATAAACATTTATACCGACTTTATTTTCAGTAATGATGAAGAACAACATAATGTAGTTAAATATGGAGACTACAATATTTACTATCGGGATAAACTAAAGTACAAACCTAAAACACTTGCCGATGCAATTTTCTTTGAAAAAGATAGCATTTATAGGGAATTAAACAGATCTAGGACCTATAGGCAAATAACCAACCTAAATGTTTTTAAATACCCTTCCATTGCCTTTACTTCAGACAGTCTTCAAAATGGATTAATCGCAAATATTTATTTAACGGAAAGGCCTAAATACTCGTTGGGGATGGACTTGGATGTCTCGCATTCAAGCATTCAACAAGTTGGACTTGCCTTCAGCCCATCATTACAGGCCAGAAATCTATTCAAAGGAGCTGAAAACCTTAGTTTAACGGGACGATTGAATGTTGGATCCTCGAACGATCAAAGTATTACCGCTACAGATAATCGATTTTTTAATTTATTGGAATTTGGTGCGGATATCAATTTGACTTTCCCAAGAATTTGGTTCCCATTCATTAATACAAACAAGCTCATACCCAGTTACACATTACCTAAAACCAGGCTCTCATTAGGTACGAGTTTTCAAAAAAATATTGGATTGGACAAACAGACCTTCAATACCATTTTGGGTTATAATTGGACACCTTCGGATTTTAAAAGGCATTCAGTTGAATTATTGAATGTTCAATTTGTGAATACTAAAAACCCTACCAGGTTTTTTAATGTCTACAAAAACACCTACAGTCGTTTAGATGATATAGCGGACACTTATGATGATGTCGAGCAATACCCCGTACTGGCCAATTATTTTCAGTCCAGTGATGATACCGATAGCCCGGAATTGATAATACCCTCAGGTACAACTGGATTCACCCAAGCCATTATAGATGGCACTGTATCCTCTACCAGTGATGATTATAATCTAGTTCGTAGCATAGAGGAAAGAAGGGTACGACTTACCGAGAACAATCTCATCTTCGCCACCAATTACACTTTTAACAAAAACAATAAGAATGGAATTACAGATAACAGTTTTCATCGGTTTAGATTTAAGTTGGAAAGTGCCGGCAACCTGCTTTCTGCGCTTTCCAACGTAATACCGTTCAATGAGAAAGACGGTGATCTTTTGGTATTTGATGTACCCTACTCACAATATATAAAAACGGAGTTTGATTATATAAAATATTGGGATCTAAGGCATTCTAACGTATTGGCTTTCAGAAGTTTCTTTGGTATAGCAATACCTTATGGAAATTCGGATAATATTCCGTTCGTTCGTAGCTATTTTGCAGGTGGGTCCAACGACAACAGAGCATGGTACCCTTATTCCTTAGGTCCAGGAAGAACCAATGAGATAAATGACTTTAATGAAGCAAACCTGAAAATTGCCCTGAATTTAGAGTATCGCTTTTCTGTTGTTGGTGACATCAAAGGGGCACTTTTTGCCGATGCCGGCAATATTTGGAATGTATTTGACATTGAGGATGATCCTGACAAGACTTTTAATGGACTAAGCTCCTTGGAAGATATTGCATTAGGGTCAGGATTCGGTATCAGATATGATTTTACCTATTTCCTAATCAGGGTTGATCTTGGGTTCAAAACTTACAACCCAGCGGAAGAATCTTCAAAAAGATGGTTCAGGGACTATAATTTTGCTAATTCCGTTTTACAAATTGGCATTAACTATCCTTTTTAGACCTAATAATTTTATTACTTTTGTGCTTCACTTTTCAAATAACCAAAAAGACTTAAAACTATGGCCCATAATATTAGACCCGGTGTTGCCACTGGCAATCAAGTTCAGGAGATTTTCAATTACGCAAAAAAGAAAGGATTCGCATTACCTGCGGTAAATGTTATAGGTTCTGATACCATAAATGGTGTACTAGAGACGGCTGCGAGCTTAAATTCGCCGGTTATCCTTCAATTCTCAAACGGAGGTGCCCAATTCAACGCTGGTAAAGGGTTATCAAATGAAGGACAGAAAGCTGCTATACATGGTGCCATTGCAGGTGCAAAGCATGTTCATGAATTAGCGGAAGCTTATGGTGCGACCGTTATACTTCATACAGACCATTGTGCAAAAAAATTATTGCCTTGGATCGATGGCCTTCTGGATGCGAGTGAAAAGTATTATGCCGAAACCGGTAAATCATTGTTTAGCTCCCACATGATAGATCTTTCCGAAGAACCTCTTGAAGAAAATATTGAAATTTGCAAAGGATATCTTGCAAGAATGAGTAAAATGGATATGACCCTTGAGATAGAATTGGGAATCACAGGTGGTGAAGAGGATGGGGTTGATAATTCGGATGTTGACGATTCTAAATTATATACCCAACCAGAAGAAGTTGCCTATGCCTATGAAGAGCTTTCGAAAGTAAGTCCAAGGTTTACCATTGCTGCTGCTTTTGGTAATGTTCACGGGGTATACAAGCCAGGAAACGTAAAATTGACACCAAAAATATTAAGGAATTCCCAAGAGTATGTTACCAAGAAATATGGCGTTGAACATAATCATATAGATTTTGTTTTTCACGGTGGTTCTGGATCTACGGTTGAGGAAATAAGGGAAGCAATAGGATATGGTGTAATTAAAATGAATATTGATACCGATTTGCAATATGCCTTTCTTTCTGGGATTAGGGATTATATTCAAGATAAAAAAGATTATCTTCAAAGTCAGATCGGTAATCCAAACGGAGCTGATGAGCCTAATAAAAAATATTACGACCCAAGAGTTTGGTTACGTGAAGGTGAAAAAACTTTTATTGAACGTTTGAAAAAAGCATTTGATGATCTTAACAACGTTAATACTTTATAAATAAGATAAGTTGTTCTAACTCAATATGGAAGATATGTCGTTGTGGTTTAAAAGAAAAGAGAAGGGAATACAGACAGCTACCGATCAAAAAAAAGACACCCCAAAAGGTCTTTGGTACAAATCCCCAACAGGTAAGATTGTTGAATCGGATGTGTTGGCTAAAAACTTTTATGTAAGCCCAGAAGACGACTATCATGTTCGTGTTGGTAGTAAAGAGTATTTTGAGATTCTTTTTGACGATAATAAGTTTATTGAATTGGATGCAAAGTTGTCATCAAAGGATCCTTTAAAATTCACCGATACTAAGAACTACGCCGATCGTTTAAAAGCAGCGCAAAAGAAAACAGGACTTAAAGATGCCGTAAGAACAGCCATAGGAAAATCTATGGGGCAGGATTTGGTTATCGCTTGTATGGATTTCAGTTTTATTGGAGGTTCAATGGGAAGTGTTGTAGGTGAAAAAATCGCAAGAGCCATTGACCATGCCATCAAAAAGAAAGTACCTTTTTTAATGATTTCCAAATCTGGGGGCGCCAGAATGATGGAGGCTGCTTTATCACTTATGCAGTTGGCAAAAACCTCAGCTAAGTTAGCACAGCTTGCTGAGGCAAAACTTCCTTATATATCACTTTGTACGGATCCAACCACTGGTGGCACTACAGCATCATATGCCATGCTAGGGGATATAAATATTTCGGAACCTGGTGCATTAATAGGTTTTGCAGGGCCTCGTGTTGTTAAAGAAGCTACTGGAAAGGATTTACCAGATAATTTTCAAACCGCGGAATTTCTTCAGGAACATGGTTTTTTAGATTTCATTACCCATCGCCGGGACTTAAAAAAGAAAATCAACCTATACTTGGATCTGATACAGAACAAACCTATAAGAAAATGAAAAAAGCCCTGACCTAATCGTCAGGGCTTTTTTATGCTAAACTCTTATTTGATGAATCTTCTTAAGAATATTTCCTTGGAATCCCCATTTGGGTATGTGAGTATCCCTTTGGCGTCGCAAGTGCCGTCACCGAAATCAAGACTTGCGGTAGCATCGTTTCTGGAAATTTCCATTATACCGCTAACAATAAATCTACATGACAGTTCTCGTCTCAAAGGCACTATGGTCTCCTTTATAAAAACATTACCTAATTTTCCGGTATAGGTTCCTTTCCCGGAAATCAAGAATACATTATCTCCCCAAAAACCGGAACCGTAACCTTCTATCCATTCACGGGTGCGGTTTGCAGTAAAATTGGCAGAAGTTCCATCGGGCCAAATACCACTGAAACTAGCCTCAGCATCAGACTGTGGGTTTTCGCTTTCATTAGAGCGGATTCTTACAATTGTGGCACTACCCTCGACCGAAACACCATTAAATGTAAAATTTTCAAGGGATAAACTCAATGTTCTGGTGGCCAAATCCATATCCTTTAAATAACTAAGGAAAATGATTCCACTCAACACATTGCCGTTTGGTAATTCACATCCCTCACCAAAATCAATGGTCTTTTCTTTACTTGTACTGGTAATAACAGTTGTAATGGTCACACAATCAGGTAAGAAATCTGAAATGTAATTTGCTTTTGAGGTCATTGTAATTTCATCGGTAGCATATACTTCTTCACCAATATTGATTACATCTTCCAAAATCAAATCCGTTTCATCACTTACTTTTAGTTCAGCAATAGTAATAGCTCCTTCCTCGGAAAAATCCTGGGAATCATCTTTGTTACAGGATGCGATAAATAAAATCACCATTAATACTGACCCTGTAATGTTCACTTTTTTGAGATACTTTTTCATAATAACATTTTTTTAACATTTACAGTTTTGACATGCCGAATTGGAAAAGGTTTAATTTTCATTTAAAAAAAGAACACCTTTTGCCCTGAAATAAAAAATATTCCTATCTTTGCGGCCTGATTGAAAATCAATCAAATACATAAAAATCATTAAACAAATATTGGAATGTATTTAACCAAGGAGATTAAGGCCGACATTTTTAAGAAACACGGCGGAAAAGAAGAGAACACAGGTTCTACAGAAGGGCAAATTGCTTTATTCACACATCGAATAAACCACTTGACAGGGCACCTAAAAAGAAACCACAAAGATTATAACACCGAACGTTCGTTAGTAAGACTGGTAGGTAAAAGAAGAAGTCTTTTAGATTACTTGAAAAAGAAGGATATTGTAAAATATCGTGAGCTTATCGTAGAACTAAGTATTAGAAAATAAGAAAAAAAGGGGAAGCTGGGCTTCCCCTTTTTTAATATACTCCTAAGTCCAGGATTCAAAAAAAGGACAAATTCAAAAAGCTACACACAGTTTTTCATTGGTCAACACACAACAACACAACACAATCCGACCATAAAGAATGGCGGATAGACCATTGTTTAATAAACCTGAACGAATCAGGTTTTAAATCGAATTTATGATTCCAAAAGTATTTAGAGAGGTCATAGACCTTGGTGACGGTAGGGAAATTTCCATCGAAACCGGAAAATTGGCAAAACAGGCCCATGGTTCTGTTGTTGTTCAATCAGGAAAATGTATGTTGTTATGTACAGTAGTTTCCAATTACAAACAAAGTGATTTAGATTTTCTACCACTTACAGTAGATTACAGAGAAAAATTCGCAGCATCTGGGCGTTACCCAGGCGGATTCTTCAAAAGAGAGGCAAGACCAAGTGATGGCGAAGTTTTGACCATGCGTTTGGTTGATAGGGTATTACGTCCATTGTTCCCAAAAGATTACCATTCAGAAACTCAGGTAATGATTCAATTAATGTCGCATGATGATGATGTGATGCCAGAAGCTATGGCCGGATTGGCAGCGTCTGCCGCCATTCAACTTTCTGACTTTCCGTTCGAATGTGCCATTTCTGAAGCCAGAGTAGGTCGTGTTAATGGAGAATTCGTTATCAACCCGACTAGATCACAATTAGCGGAAAGCGACATCGAAATGATGATCGGGGCTTCTGCCGATTCGGTGATGATGGTAGAAGGTGAGATGAAAGAAATCAGCGAAGAGGAAATGGTGGAAGCCATAAAATTTGCGCACGATCACATAAAAATACAATGTGCTGCCCAACTTAGACTTGCTGAAGCCGTTGGTCGAAAAGAAGTACGTGAGTACGAAACTGAAAGGGAAGATGAGGATTTAGCCAAAAAAATTCACAAATTGGCCTACGATAAAGTGTATGCAGTCGCTAAAGCGGGATCTGCCAAGCAAGAACGTAGTGCTTCATTTCAAGAAATCAAAGAGGAAATAAAGGCGACTTTTTCCGAAGAGGAACTCGAGGATTATGGCGATTTGGTTTCAAAATACTATTCCAAAGCTGAAAAAGCTGCCGTACGTGATTTAACCTTAAATGAAGGTTTACGATTGGATGGCAGAAAAACCGATGAGATTAGACCTATATGGTGTGAGGTAGATTATCTTCCTTCAACCCATGGTTCTGCAATTTTTACAAGAGGGGAAACCCAAGCCTTGGCAACGGTAACTTTAGGGACTTCTAGGGAAGCGAATAAAATAGATATGCCATCTTATGAAGGCGAAGAGACTTTCTACCTGCATTATAACTTCCCTCCATTCTGTACTGGCGAGGCAAGACCTATACGCGGAACTTCAAGAAGAGAGGTTGGTCACGGTAACTTGGCACAACGAGCCTTAAAAGGAATGATCCCTGAAGATTGTCCATATACAGTTCGTGTGGTTGCTGAAGTATTGGAATCTAACGGTTCTTCTTCAATGGCAACTGTCTGTTCGGGCACTATGGCCTTAATGGATGCTGGTGTTCAACTAAAGAAACCCGTCTCTGGTATTGCCATGGGACTGATTTCTGATAGTGATTCAGGTAAATATGCTGTATTATCCGATATTTTGGGTGATGAAGATCACTTGGGCGATATGGATTTTAAAGTTACTGGTACCGCAGACGGAATTACCGCTTGCCAGATGGATATTAAAGTTAAAGGATTGTCGTACGAAATTCTTGTGAAAGCTTTAAAGCAAGCACAGGCAGGCCGTATCCATATCCTTGGAAAGCTTACAGATACCATTGCTGCTCCTAATGCAGATGTAAAAGCACATGCTCCTAAGATGGTGACACGTACAATACCAAATGAGTTCATTGGTGCATTGATCGGACCCGGTGGAAAGGTAATTCAAGAATTGCAGAAAGAAACCGGTTGTACTATAGTAATTAATGAAGACCCTGTTACAGAAGAAGGCATTGTAGAAATTCTAGGTACTAGCCCAGAAGGTATCGATGCTGTATTGGCTAAGATAGACTCCATTCTATTTAAACCTAAAGTGGGTAGTGTATATGAAGTGAAGGTTATCAAAATGCTTGATTTTGGCGCTGTTGTTGAGTACATAGATGCTCCAGGAAATGAAGTATTACTTCATGTATCCGAGTTGGCATGGGAACGTACTGAAAATGTGAGCGATGTTGTTAATATGGGCGATGTTTTCGATGTGAAATATTTTGGAACTGATCCTAGGACCCGTAAGGAAAAAGTATCCCGTAAGGCACTTTTACCAAAACCGGAAGGTTTTGTAGAAAGACCGCCAAGGGATAGGGATAATAGCCGTGGTAGGGATGATCGTCGTGGTAGGGATAGCCGTGAACGCAAACCAAGAAGGGATTAGGTTAATCTCAAAATACTCTATAATTAAAGCCCTGACGTTACTATCAGGGCTTTTTTCTTGTCGAAAACCCAAATAAACCCTCCAGATTGTAACATTCCTGTCTTTTTTACGTATAAGTATATGCAGTCTATGCAAATTGAACTTAAACACAATAGATGAGACAGCTTAAGATTACAAAACAGGTTACCAATAGGGAAACCGCATCTTTGGACAAGTACTTACAAGAAATTGGCAAAGTAGACTTGATTACTGCAGATGAAGAAGTAGAATTGGCACAACGCATCAAGGCAGGCGACCAACTCGCTCTTGAAAAACTCACAAAAGCCAATCTTCGATTCGTGGTATCAGTCGCCAAACAGTACCAAAACCAAGGACTTACTTTGCCCGATTTGATCAATGAAGGAAACTTGGGATTGATTAAAGCGGCACAACGTTTTGATGAAACTAGGGGATTCAAATTTATCTCTTATGCCGTATGGTGGATTCGTCAATCTATACTACAAGCATTGGCCGAACAATCAAGAATTGTTCGTTTGCCATTGAACAAAATTGGTTCTATCAATAAAATAAACAAAACTTTTGCCTTTTTGGAGCAGGCACATGAAAGAATGCCGTCTGCCGAGGAAATAGCAAAAGAATTGGATATGACCGTAGAGGATGTGAAACAATCCTTGAAAAACTCTGGTCGTCACGTATCCATGGATGCACCTTTAATAGCTGGCGAGGATTCAAACCTTTACGATGTACTTCGTAGTGGTGAATCCCCAAATCCGGATAGGGAATTATTGCACGAATCATTACGTACTGAGATTGAGCGTGCTTTGGAAACATTGACACCAAGGGAAGCAGATGTAATTCGTTTGTATTTTGGATTGGCCGGTCAACATTCAATGACCTTAGAGGAAATTGGTGAAACTTTTGACCTAACAAGGGAAAGGGTTCGTCAAATTAAGGAAAAGGCAATTCGCAGGTTAAAGCATACCTCAAGAAGTAAAATATTGAAAACCTATCTTGGCTAATCGAGATGGTTTAGTGACAAGACACAAATGGAATGTTAAAATTTCTTGATATTGGAAAATTGGCATATATATTGTAATTTGTGAAACATAACAACAGTTTATCATGACTGTTCGTTTTTTGATTGATGAATAAACTCCGGCTGATTACCGGAGTTTTTCATTTAGTACCATTTCAGAAATCCATCACCACTGTTCTACCCCCATGCCCCAAGGCCATGTTGATCTATCAGCCTTTTTGGCAACTCCTCCTATTGTTAATGAATTCACAAAAAGGTTTATATGTAACAATAGTAGCTTTATCCAATCTACTTGGTAAATTATCTTTAGATCACTAATAGGTTTTCTAATTATAAAATAAATACAATGGAAGAACAAATGGAACAGGTAATAAGTATGCCAAGAATTGGTGATGCCGCGCCAGAGTTTAAAGCAGTTACCACTCAAGGTGATATTAATTTCCCATCAGATTACAAAGGAAATTGGGTGATACTTTTCAGCCATCCCGCAGACTTTACTCCCGTTTGCACATCAGAATTTATGACTTTCGCTACCATGGAAGAGAAATTCAATAAAGCCAATTGCAAACTTGTAGGCCTTTCGATCGATGGTCTTTATAGCCATATCGCATGGTTACGTACCATCAAGGAAAAAATCGAATATAAAGGAATGAAGGATGTCGAGGTCAACTTTCCGTTGATTGAGGACATTACCATGAATGTTGCAAAAAAATACGGAATGATCCAACCTAACGAAGACTCCACCAAAGCCGTTAGGGCAGTATTTTTCATTGACCCCAAAGGAATAATCCGAGCAATCATTTACTATCCTTTGAGTCTGGGAAGAAATTTTGACGAACTCTATAGGGTAATCATCGCACTTCAGACCGCCGATGAATTCGGAGTGGCTACCCCAGCAGACTGGAATCCGGGTGATGACGTAATTATTGGACCAGCGGGTTCTTGTGGAACGGCCAAGGACAGAATGGAAGATAGTGATATTGATTGTAAAGACTGGTTCTTCTGTACAAAGAAACTGGACAGAGATACCGTTTTGGACAAAGTGTTGGGAAAATAGCATTGCAAAGGTCAATCCTGATATATTAAAAACAAAAAGGCAAAAGGTGAAAATCCCTATTGCCTTTTTGTTTTTATTGTAAGTTCAAATTCCCTATATTTCCTTAAAGTTAGAATAAACCCAGTGGTTTTATTAAATCCCAAACGATTACTTATGGCATAACCATTTGCTTACTATGGACAATGAACAGCCCAACAACCCATTACACGGAATTAAACTCTTGGATATACTTAACCATTTGGCGGCAATTTACAGTTGGGAAGAATTGGCTGAAAAAATCAACATCAATTGTTTTAAAAGTAATCCCTCTATAAAATCAAGTCTCAAATTCTTGCGCAAGACTCCTTGGGCCAGGGATAAGGTGGAACAATTATACCTTAAATCATTCAAAAAATAAAAATGCCCTTCAATATTGTTCTTTTTGAACCCGAAATACCCAACAATACGGGTAATATTGGTCGTCTTGCATTAGCATCCAATTCCAATCTGCATTTGGTAAAACCTTTTGGTTTTGAATTGGATGATAAAAGGGTAAAACGAGCCGGACTTGATTATTGGAAACATATATCACTTAATATTTACGAAGACGTTGATGAATTTTTTTCAATGCATGGGGATAAGCAAATGGTCTTCTTTTCAAGTCATGGAGAGAAAGACCATTGGTCGATTGACTATACCGATGACATGTTCCTGGTTTTTGGAAAAGAATCAGTAGGCCTCTCCAAAAATATTATTGCTGCCAACATCAATGAGCTATATAAAATACCTTTATACAGTCCCCATATAAGAAGCTTAAATCTTGCCAATGCTGTAAGTATTGTAGTTTACGAAGGCTTGAAAAAAATTCGCTAATATTTTCCATAAATTTTAATAAACTATTTAGTAAAATAAGCTTGAAGCTAATAAGAAGAACTTATTTTAATCATATTGTTGTACAAGTTCGTAATTCGTTCCTATATTTTAATGAATTAATAAGCTGGCTTATCCTTCGGTAAGAACCACCCCAATTCACTACTTTTGTAAAGGATTTTTTTAGAATATAAAAATGGGTAAAACAAAAATAGCACCTTCGCTCCTTGCCGCTGATTTTGGGAATCTGCAACGGGATGTAGAAATGGTAAACAAAAGTGATGCTGATTGGCACCATATTGATATAATGGATGGTGTTTTTGTCCCGAATATTTCGTACGGAATGCCAGTTTTAAAAGTGATTCAAAAACACGCGACAAAACCTTTGGATGTGCATTTAATGATTGTAGATCCCGACCGCTATATAAAAACATTCGCAGCTTTGGGAGCATATTTGCTTAGTGTTCATTATGAGGCCTGCACACATTTACATCGCACGCTACAAGCCATTAAGGCCGAAGGGATGATGGCTGGCGTTGCATTAAATCCACATACAAATATTAATGTTTTGGAAGACACCATCAATGATATCGATTTGGTTTGTATGATGAGTGTAAACCCTGGCTATGGTGGCCAATCTTTTATTGAGAATACTTACGATAAAGTAAAATCGCTTAAAGAGCTCATCCATAGAAAAAAAGCAAAAACACTTATTGAGATTGACGGCGGGGTAACTTCAAAAAATGCCAAAGCCCTTGTAGCGGTAGGTGCTGATGTATTGGTAGCAGGTAGTTTTGTTTTCAAAAGTGAAAATCCTACCAAAACAATTCAGGAATTAAAGGAAATAGCAGGATAATGGAGCAATTGGATGTCGTTATTGTGGGGGGAGGACCCATTGGAATAGCATGTGGTTTGGAAGCGAAAAAAAATGGACTTAGCTATGTCATCCTTGAAAAAGGCCCCATAGTAAACTCACTCTTCAACTATCCTGTAAATATGCAATTCTTCTCCTCATCCGAGCGATTGGAGATTGATAATATACCTTTCATAAGTAACGAGGCCAAACCAAAAAGAAATGAAGCACTGGAATATTATCGAAGAATCGTAACCAACAATGATTTGAACATCAAACTCTTCGAAATAGTTATTGAGGTTCAGAAAATCGATGATATAGATGATATATTTAAGGTAATTACTGATAAAACCACCTACATTTCTTCCAATGTGATTATCGCTACAGGGTTTTATGATCTGCCAAATTTACTGAATATTCCCGGTGAGGATCTGGAAAAAGTTTCGCACTATTACAAAGACCCCCATTTTTATGCCAGTCAAAAATTAGTTGTTATCGGGGCAAGCAATTCTGCCATAGATGCTGCATTGGAATGCTATCGAAAAGGTGCCGATGTTACGCTGATTATCCGTGAACCAGAAGTTGGCCAAAGGGTAAAATATTGGGTGCGACCAGATATCATAAATCGAATAGAAGAAGGTAGTATAAAAGCATATTACAACTCTTCGGTAAAGGAAATCCTTAAAAACGAAATAGTGGTCGACACCCCTGATGGCACTATTCGTTTGGAAAACGACTTTGTCCTTGCCCTAACAGGTTATATGCCCAATTTTGAATTTTTGGAAAAGATAGGGATAGACTTGTCCCAAGATGAGAAAAGACTTCCGAGATATAACCCTGAGACTATGGAAACCAATATTCCAGGATTATTTTTAGCCGGTGTAATTTGTGGGGGTATGGAAACCCATAAATGGTTTATCGAGAATTCAAGAATTCATGCTCCTATTATTGTAAAGGCAATTCTTGAAACAAAAGTAAATAAAACACGGGCTTAGTACTTAGGTTGAGGGAGTGTGGTAATTTCATGGTATAGTTTATCTTTTCGTTCCAAGGAGGGCTGCTAAGCCGTTTGTTTAAGCGAACATTAATTTTATCTTACATCGACTTTTGGCTAATTGCAAACACCTTTTTAATTCGCGACTGTAGATCAACTATAAAGTCCTAATGAAAGTTTGGAATATTTACTGCGACCAAAACGTAAGCTTGTTTACAATTTGTATTCACTATCTTACATTTCACATCTAAACCAAAAATTATGTCAGAACAACTAAACAATATGACCGAACACCTATGTTCAAATGCTCCCGCAAAATATAATGACCTAAAAGTGCTTTTTCTCAATTGCACCTTAAATAGAACGCCTGTATTATCACATACCGAAGCTCTTATTCATGTTGCCCAAAGAATTTTTGAGGCTAACGGGGTATCAACCAAAATAATACGTCCTGTGGACTATGAAATTCCTGCGGGATTGGGGTTGGACATGTCCCAAACACCAGAATGGGATAAAGATGATTGGCCAATGATCCAAAAAGAAATCGATGCATGCGATATTTTGATAGTATGTACCTCAGTTTGGTTGGGTGAAAAATCCTCTGTTTGTAATAGAACTTTGGAACGTATGTATGGGTATACACACCAATTAAATACTAAAGGACAATACAGGGATTATGGTAAAGTTGGAGCTACCTTAATTACTGGCAACGAAGACGGGGTAAAACATTGTGCCATGAATATTCTTTTCTCATTATCACATATTGGTTATACCGTACCTCCCCAAGCCGATGCGGGATGGATGGGGGAAGCTGGTCCCGGACCCTCGTATAGGGATGAAGGTTCAGGAGGACCGGAAAATGATTTTACCAACAGGAATACCACATTCCTTGTATGGAATTGCTTGCATTTAGCGCGCATGTTAAAGGATAATGGCGGGGTTCCTGCACACGGGAACCAACCTGATGAATGGCAAGCAGGTTGCAGAGCCGGTTTTAGTAGCCCAGAGCATCAACGATAAAAACTAACTATTTTTCTGAAAATTATCCAGTTGCTGAAACTAATATCAAATGCAGTTACATTTTAAGAGCAGTGAAACTTTATCCTTGGAATCTTTCAAGGAAATGGATTATCTAGCCGTTGAACAGTATCACCTGCCCATTGAGTTAATGATGGAAAACGCTGGTTTACAATTGGCACGGTTAATCGCATTATCCGCTACTAAAAAATCCAAAATAGTTATAGGTATAGGAAACGGTAATAATGGTGGTGGCGGTTTGGTAGCTGCCCGAAGATTGGCATCTTGGGGCTTTGATGTTTTTTTAGACATACCTGTTGATATTACCAAAGCACTACCAAAAGCCCAGTTGGAAAGGGCACTTTTATTCGGGGCAAAAAAAGAAGCGATAACAGAGCCCAATATTTGGGTGGATGCCTACTTGGGATTTTCACAAAGATTACCCCTTGGTGCAGTTTTTTTGCATAGAATTAACGCAGCTAATGAATCATTTGCCTTTCGAATTTCATTGGATATTCCTATTGGTATTTCAAAAGAATTAAAAGAACCAATGTTTCAAGCCCAACAGGTTTTAACACTGGCGGCACCAAAAGACATTCTTAATGTTTTACCTCCAGAAACGCATATCTTCATTGCCGATCTTGGTATTCCTCATGAGGTTTACGAAAAATACAACATACCAATGCCCACATTTTTTAAAAATCCGTAAATTTGGCAAAAGCGATGAAAAAATTATTTGAACATTCAGGCCCTGGCCTATTAGAAATTATGATCGATGTTGATTTAATTTAAGTAAAACCTATAATTCCTTTTATTTCATATTACCATTAGAAAACTGAATACTAAGCAATGCCTTTTCATCGAAGCTTTTCTATTATTATCTTGCTTCGGGCATCAAAAAGACACAATATCATAAAACCACGCTTTGTATATTTAATAGGAATCCTTAATTACAAAGAAAATTGTATGCTTGGTTTTAATCTTATTGGATGAAAGGATATAACAAACTTCGGAAGAAAGCACTAGAGATTTTACATTCGAAATTGCCAAAAGATTTATCTTATCATAGCATAGATCACACATTAAATGTATTAAAGGCATGCAATGATTATATCAAAAGGGAAAAAATAGCAAGCCATAGTGCCAAACTATTACGGTTGGCTGCATTAATGCACGATATTGGTTTCACCATATCGAATAAAGACCATGAAGAAACAAGTAAGGATATGGCCGTGGATTTGATGAAAACCCATGGCTTTCCCAAAAAAGATATAGACATAGTCAAAGGACTTATTTTAGCTACGAGAATACCACAATTTCCAAAAAACGAATTGGAAAAAATCATTTGTGATTGTGATCTGGATTATTTGGGTAGGTCAGATTTTTATATAATCAGTAATCAGCTATTCAGGGAACTTGAATTTAGTCCGATGACTAAAACAGAACTTGCTTGGAATAAATTTCAAATTAAGTTTATGGAAGCCCATAACTACCATACCAAATTCGCACTGAAAAACAGGCAGCCAAACAAAGAAACTAGAATCGCCGAACTAAAAGAATTGGTTGGGAAGTTAGAATATCAATGAGGTTGCACTTAAATTGGATTTTAAGCTTGTAAAAAAGTATTAAATTAATAATACGTAAATTAGTGTCTAATGTTGGAAAAGTGATATTTCTTGATGTTATATTATTTTCAAGGTTAGAAATTGTCCCCCCGTATATATTTATTATTAGAATAATTGTTCCATTCTACTATTGTTTGGAATGTAATTAGGAACTAAAGAGCATATATGGTAAACAATTGCAAAAATTTGGTGTTGCTTGTTTCATTTGTAGTTTGGCTTAGTTTCAACAATCAAATATTCGCCCAAAACACCAAAATCAGAGGGTTTATAGAAGTCAATACTTCGCTTCAAGAAGAAGGACTCAGTTTTGGGTTTGGCGAACAAGATCTTTTTATTACATCTGAAATCAATGATAACATTTCTTTTTTGGGGGAAACGGTTTTCAAATATGAAGGCGATTCTATAAATAAATTTAATGTTAGTATTGAAAGGGTTGTTATTAAGTACAATTACAAAGGCAATCACAGTGTTTTATTCGGCAAGCATCATACTCCCATCAACTATTGGAACGACTCCTACCACCATGGAAGGGTTTTTTTTCCAACCATTGATCGTCCAATTCTATTTGAGGCCCATATTATACCAATACATACCACCGGTATTGCCTTACAGGGACAAAATCTAGGCAAACTGAAATTTGGTTATAATCTAATGATTGGGAATGGATTAACTTCTGGTGATATTAAGGATAATGATAAATACAAGTCTGTTACCGCAGCCTTACATATTAAGCCATTGGATAAATTACAATTGGGCCTGGCTTATTATAATGATGTTATTTCTGAGGGAAGTGAAGTACATGCGAATCATTTTGTAGCCGAAGAAAATATCACGCAACAATTAGTTACGGGAACAGTTGCTTATTTTGGAAGTAAATATGAAGTGCTGGCTGAAGGAACATTTGCAACTAGTAAAGCTGAAACATTGGGTAGGGCAAATGCCTTTGTCTCTTACCTGTATGCAGGAATAAAAATAAAAGAAAAATGGGTTCCATATTTAAGAATTGATAATCTCAACTATGCGGATGATGAATTTTATTTCCACAATAATAATACGACTTCTTATGTTACTGGTTTGAGATATGAAATAAATTACCTCGCGGTAGTTAAACTCGAATACCAACATACAGATACGGATTTATTGGGACACATGAATAAGTTAACAGCACAAATTGCTATAGGTTTTTAAATAGATAAGCTATGAAACGCATACTATACATTTTCATACTATCCTTATTTATAGGATTCTTATTGCCTTGGTCAATAAATGCCCAAGACGATCAGCTTGTGGTTATAGGAAATGCAGTATCTGTCCCTTCAGAAATAGATATGAATCAGCTTAGATCTGTTTTCAAAGGGGAGAAATTAAGATGGAATGATGGTTCAATAGTTAGTATTGCTTTAATGAAAACAAACACACCAATTGGAAGCAATACGTGCACCAAGATTTATAATATGACAGGAAATGAGTTGAATAAGTATTTTTTGGCATTGGTATTTCAGGGAAAGGTGAAAGCACCAACTTTTTTCAACTCAGTCAATGAATTGGAAGCCTATGTAGCCCAAACCCCTGGCGCTATAGGTGTTTTACAAAAAGCAAACGATACATTATTGAAAATAATCGTTGTGGATGGGAAAAAGCAAATTTAGACTTTAATATATTGATACAGCCCAGTGTCAGTATTACAATTCACAATTTATAACACGAATCACATAAATGGTATTATCGGTACAGAGTAAAATATTATTGACGGTCCTATCTATTGTGCTGATGTTTGCCCTATTCATTCTTTTTTATTACCCTGCTAGACAAGAGCGTTATCTTCTAGAAAATTATAATACGGAAATTGAAAATTATGCTAATACGGTAGCGTTAGGGGTTAAAATCGCCTTAACAGAAGAAAATTACGAAGGTGTAGAAATGGCCCTGAATTTTGTAAGGGATGATAGCAGATTACAATTTGTTAGTATTATTTCAACAGATAGTGTTTGGAACGCCGACCATACCAATTACACTATTGAAAAAACAGTATTTAAAACCTATCCCGAAAGTATTGAAGTTGACCCTTATGCAAAATCCAATGATCTTTTCATCAATAAAAGCACCCCGTTTTTAACTCCTATGATGAATGGGGAAATATTGCTTAGTTTTTCTACATCTGAAATAAAGGAGGGTAGGAACCAGATCAGAATAGCTTCTGCAGTAGCGAGTTTTGTTGTGTTCGTTATTGGGCTTTTTATCGGGTATTTACTCGCAAGAAGAATATCGGTACCGGTATTGGCCTTACGCGATGCTGCCAATAAGGTTGGTGAAGGGGATCTAACGCAATCAGTAAAAAATAATTCCAGGGATGAAATTGGTGAATTGGGCGTTGCCTTTAATAAAATGGTTAGAGATCTTAGTTCTGCACGTAAAGAAATAGACCAACGCAGGAAGGAACTGATGAATGAAAAACGTAAATCAGATAAATTACTTCTTAATATTCTCCCTTCTGAAACTGCTAATGAACTTAAAAGTACCGGAGAAGCCAAGGCCAAAAACTATGACTCCGTTACAGTTCTTTTTACAGATTTTAAGGATTTTACATCAATTTCCGAAAAAATGAGTGCCAATAAATTAGTAACCGAGTTGCATCATTGTTTTAGTAATTTTGATAAAATCATCAGGAAATATAATATCGAGAAAATTAAGACCATTGGGGATGCCTATATGTGTGTCGGCGGTTTACCGGTAAAAAATAAAACACATCCCATTGATGCGGTAAATGCGGCATTGGAAATTAGGGAGTGTATGCTAGCTTATAAAAAAGAAAAGCAGGCTAAAGGGGAAATAGGCTTTGATGTCAGAATTGGGATCCATACGGGTCCTGTCGTTGCGGGAATAGTTGGTGTTAATAAATTCGCGTATGATATTTGGGGTAGTACTGTTAATACTGCAGCCCGTTTAGAAAAAAACAGTGAGCCCAACAAAATCAACATTTCTTCATCACTTTACGAAATAATCAAAGACAAATACGATTGTACCCTTCGGGGCAATATTTCAGTGAAAGGTCTAGGCGAAATCACCATGTATTTCCTTAATGGCATTAAAATTCTTGTGGAAAAATAGCGACTACTCAGGCACTTAATCCAACGCATTTTTTCGGATACTTTCAATTTCTTCCAAGGAAAATATTTGATGTTCCAATAAATCCAAATACTGATCAGTTATTGTAGCGTTGAACAACAAATGATCATCCGTGTTTATCGTTATTTTAATACCGTGATCATATAGCTTCCTAATAGGATGCTCTAAAATATTCTTCACCGATCCCAAGGCTATATTACTCTGAGGACATATATTCAATTGAATATTATTGTCTAGTATCATGTTCATGGTAATTTCAGAATCTGCCGCTTTAATACCATGCTGAATTTCAACAGGCTTAAGTATTGTAATGGCATCTTCTATTGTTTGGCAATTTGAAAATTCCCCAATATGGACTTTAGGCTTTATATTCCTAAGCCTAGCGTGGTCAAATATTTCCTTAAAATCGTTTAGTGTCCTATCCGATTCTTTACCGTATAGATCTATCCCATTAAATACACCACTATTTATACATTCAAGACCATCTGAATATACCTTATCCAGTTGGTAATCTTTATTAATCCCAATATCGGGTTGAAAATTTATCTGTGATTTGTATTTAATTTTTAGGGCTTCAACGACATCGATGAGTTTATTTATTGAATTATCAAAATACCTTATCAGACCAATATCAACGCTGGCTTCTAAATATTCGACATTATCATCAATGCCTTTTTTTATGGCCATTTCCATAAAATAAATCACATCATCCGATGTCAGCATAATTGTATTGACATTATTTATAATATAGTCCATCATGCCATCGAATCCTGCATAATATTGTGGAATTGAAATAGATGTGTTTGAATACTTTTTTTTAAGCAAACGAATACTTCCTCCCAAATGCAAATGATTATGAACATCACCTTTTGGCAGTTTTTGTATTTTGTCCCTTAATGACGTACTCCTAACCAATTTTAAGCTTTAAAATCATGATTCTACTCGGGATTAAGATAATGAATTTTTAATAAGGTAAAAAACTGCAATGGGACATATACAAAATGTAAATGCAGAATGCTGTATTTAGTACAAATGATGATAGTTAATGATGGCATTCCTGCACATGGTAATTATAAAATAAATAATAAATTGGGTCTAGCGTTGGTTATAGTAGCCATAAGCATCAAGATAAAAAATCAATCTAATATCTTAAAGCATCTTCGCGAAAGTCAAAAAAACCCCAAACTATATTGCATTTTGCTTTTTCTTTTTTCATACGTGACCTAACTAAAAAATCAAAACACTAATTATAAATACAATAAGTCTAGTTTTTACCATATGCTTATTTCCGATAAAATCTCACTTCTTTTCTTTTATCAAGATTTTACTAAGTTCTTCCAAAGATATTCCCTTGGTTTCTGGCATCACAAATGCCACGAAAAGTAACTGTAGTACCATCATAAAGGCGAAGAAGGCAAAAACCACCCCCGCTCCAATTGTTGCAAATAGCACCGGTATCAATGAGGGAACTACGGCAGCTAAAATCCAATGTACAGAACTACCGAATGACTGTCCAGAACCCCTTAGATGGTTCGGGAATATTTCGGATATGAACACCCATATCACGGTACCCTGACCAATAGCATGTGCAGCAATGAACATGAATAAAAATATGGGCATGGCCATACCAGTCCAATTAAAGAAAAAGGCACAAGCCACCAAAGAAAGTGACAATATGTATCCAATAGAACCCGCATACATTAATTGCTTTCTCCCAACTCTATCTATCAGGTATATGCCCAAAAGGGTAAAAAGCATATTGGTTACCCCAATACCAATACTACTAAGAAGTGCTGAACTTTCAGCAAGACCGGCCTCAGTCAATATTCTAGGTGCATAGTATAAGAATGCATTTATGCCTGATAGTTGATTAAAGAACGCAATGCAAAATGCCAGTATTAAGGGAAATCGGTATTTTTTAATAAAAATAGTCTCATGGGGCACGGTGTTTTCCATTTCATCCTTAATCTCCAGCATCAATTTTTCTGGATCCTGATCAGGATTGATTAACTGGAGAACAGTTTTAGCTTCGCTATTTCTGAATTTCGTAAGCAACCATCGTGGACTTTTAGGTATGGTAAATGCAAATACAGTATATAAAACAGCGGGAATTGCCTCTACACCCACCATCCAACGCCAAGCATTTTCTCCTATACCATTTAATAAGTAGTTGGAAAAAAAGGCGATCAAAATACCGAAAACAATGTTGAATTGGTATAATCCCACTAGCTTACCCCTATCCTTGGCAGGTGCGATTTCAGAGATATAAGCGGGTGCCGCAATGGTGGATGCACCTACACCTAGGCCTCCGATAAATCTAAAAGCCGCAAAGGTTATTGGATCGTTGGCAAAAGCAGAACCCAAGGCGGATACTGTATATAAAATACCAATCCAAACCAAGGTATTTTTCCGTCCGATCTTATCAGTTGGTATACCCCCTAATAATGCACCGATCACGGTACCCCATAAGGCCATACCAATTACCACGACTCCGTGAAATACATCTGATGAGCCCCATAAAAGTTGTAGTTTTTTATCGGCCCCAGAGATCACTACAGTATCGAAACCAAAAAGAAATCCTGCAAGCGCAGCGGTAATAGACCAAATCAATATTTTTTTCATTCACGTAAATCTTAATTTATTTACTAAAATTTTCGTAAACCAGCGGGGTTGATATTAATCAAATTGCAACCTCATATGGTTTTGTTAAGAAATGCTTATAAAAACATTTCATTGGTGTAATATACAAGTTTAAAAATTTGATTTAACAATTGCCAAGTATAATGTTCAATAAAACAAGTGTTCACGGCCTTCTTAAGATTACAAATAGTAGATAAGTTTTGTCCTGAATTGTGCTCTTCCAAGCGAATATCCAGATTGTTAGTCAAGCCTTTGTACAACCTTACCTCTTTACTACTTTTCAAAACATCTATGCAAAGCATTTACAAAACAAATAAGGCCTTATTTTACAAGACCTGTATATAAGAGACCCCGGAGGGATTGGCAAACGCCTTTCCCTACAAGGCTCCGCACCATTGCACAAGGTTCCGGTGCACTCGCGCCTTGAAAGTCGAAAAGATCAAAAATCGGGATTGGCTATCGCCCTTCCCTACAAGGCTCCGCCTTGAAAGTCATAAAGACCCAAAATCAAAAAAGCAAGCTTTATGATTTTGCCTGCTTTTTGACTTATTAGTGACCCCGGAGGGATTCAAACCCCCAACCCTCAGAGCCGAAATCTGATGCGCTATTCAGTTGCGCCACGGGGCCTAAATTATTGAGCGCAATTTACACAAAAAGAACTTTGTGGCGCTAATAAAATGCGTTCTATAGGAATATTATTTTTACACTTGACACATACTCCAAAATCGCTAGTATCCAATTTATCCAAACTTGATTTCAAGCCTTTTAAGCGTTCTCTGGTTTTCCGCAATGCGGCATCAACTATGCTTTTATTATTGATGGCATCCATTCTAGAAACTCTACCAATGGCATTGTCAGGTGATATGGGTTGGTTTAAATCCTCATATCTAACTACTTGTTCTTCTGTCTTAACGATTTCAGAATTCAATAATTCCCGAACTTTCCCTTTATCCATAATCTATAAAAAAATCTATTTCAAAAAGCCATCAGCACTTTCTAACAACTTTAGGACAGCTTATTTTTTACAATAGTGGATATAGTCTTGCCATCTGCTTGTCCAGCTAATTCCTTGGATACCATACCCATAACTCTTCCCATATCTTTCATGCCTTCGGCTCCTAATGCATCAATAGTCTGTACAACCACTTTCTCAATTTCTTTTTCGGTCAATTGTTCAGGTAAGAATTGTTCAATGATTGCAGCTTGTGCCAGTTCAGGAGCTGCAAGGTCTTCCCTTCCTTGCTCTGTGAAAATGGCCGCGCTGTCTTTTCGTTGTTTTACCAACTTCTGAATCAATTTGGTTTCATCAGCCTCGGTTAATTCTCTCCCAGTTCCACTGGTCTGTGCCAATAATAGTGCTGATTTAATGGCACGCAACGATTCCAATGCTACTGTGTCTTTAGCTTTCATTGCGGTTTTCAATTGATCCATTACCTGATTTTGTAAGCTCATAATACTATTTATTAGGACCACGAAGATAAAAAATAAACCCGAAAATAGTGGCTATTTTCGGGTTTAAAGCAGGTTGTTCAACTAGTGGTCAATCCACGTTATCATGCAAGAATGAGTTATTGGAACGCAACTGAATTTCGTCATTACTATCCTCACTCAATGTGGTCCTGGAAACCTTATTTTCCCTTGTATCTTCATCCAAATCTATTCCTTGTCTTTTATATGCAGGTTCCTTTTCGATTTCATCAATATTACTAAGGCTGTTTTGAAACTTATAATTAAAATCCTTTAGTTTTCTTCTTCGCTCATCTGCCCTTTCTTTCAACAATTCCTCAATAGGACTATCCATTGGGTCAACTTCTTTCGCTGTAACTGGATCTGCTTCCAATTCGTTTGCGTCTAAGGTTTTCTTTTCGAAAATCAATTCATCCTCTATAATCTTAGGTTCAAACTCCTCCGCTTTTGATTTGGCTCCTGTCAATTGGTTTTCCAACTCCATATAGTCATCCAAACTATAGCGGGTTTCACCTTCCTTATTATATTCAAGAACCGGAATAACCTCAACATGCTCATTCACATCGATATCCTTTACTTCATCATCCAAATTAAATGTAATAATATTGGCATTTTCTTCCTCTTCTTCTTCTTGGGCATTGGAAAAAGGCATATCAAAACTTATGGCAAATTGGTCTTCCTCTTTGTTCTTGGATGAAACTACTTCGGGATCAACCACCTCAATATCATTTAAAGTTTCCTTAGCCTCAAAAATCACGAAATCATCTTCTGAAACATTTTCAGCGATTACTTCCTCATAAAAAACATTGAAATTTTTAATGTAATTGGTAGTTGGGATTAGATCCAAGCTATCCAATTCTTCAATTTCATTATTCAATTGAGGCTCTTCAACTACTTCTTCCTCCTCTATTAATTGGTGCACAATATTCTGGGGTGTTAGGTCTTGTACTGCTTTCTGCTCCTCTTCTAGCGTATGTATTATTTTTTTGGACTCGGTATTTACAATATCGTCTTGCTGATCAATATTGAATCCTGTTGCTATGACGGTAACCGCTATTGCTTCGCCAAGAGTTTCATCTTCACCAACCCCCATAATAATATTGGCACCATGACCGGCTTCCAATTGTATATGATCATTAATTTCACCAATTTCATCAATAGTGATTTCCTGAGAACCGGAAACTATCAACAATAAAACATTTTTGGCACCTGTTATTTTGTTGTCATTCAATAATGGGGAATCCAGAGCTTTCATAATAGCCTCATTTGCCCTAGCAGAACCAGATGCCATAGCAGAACCCATTATTGCAGTTCCGCTTTCAGAAAGCACTGTTTTAGCATCCCGTAAGTCAATGTTTTGGGTATAATGATGTGTAATTACCTCGGCAATACCACGAGCAGCGGTTGCCAATACCTCATCTGCTTTAGAGAAACCAGCTTTAAAACCTAAGTTGCCATATACTTCCCTTAGCTTATTATTATTAATGACTATGAGTGAATCAACATTGGAACGAAGTTTTTCTATTCCTAATTGTGCTTGTTGACAACGCATTTTACCTTCGAATTGGAAAGGCATGGTAACAATACCTACCGTAAGAACATCCATTTCCTTTGCTAGCTTGGCTATAACGGGAGCAGCACCAGTACCTGTTCCCCCGCCCATACCTGCAGTTATGAATATCATTTTTGTGGTGGTATCCAACATAGTCTTAATTTCCTCAATACTCTCAATGGCGGCTTGCTCACCAACTTCAGGATTCGCACCTGCTCCCAGCCCCTCTGTTAATGTAACCCCAAGTTGTATTTTATTGGGAACGGAACTATTCTGTAAAGCCTGCGAATCTGTATTACAGATTACAAAATCCACTCCGTTAATACCGGCCTGGAACATGTGGTTAATAGCGTTACTACCGCCACCACCAACCCCAATGACTTTTATGACATTACTTTGATTCTTAGGTAAATCAAAAGCGATACTTTCAAATTCAGTGTTCTTGCTCATACTGTTTATATTTCTGGTTTTATAAGTGTTTATTTTTCTGCGTTATTCAGCGTTATCCAAAAAATCCTTTAATTTTTCGGACCATTTATCAAATACCGATTTACGTTCACCTCCCGAATTCTTATCCTTGCTCCTAACCTCGTCATGTTCTGCATATACCATTTCATCCATAGTTTCAAGCTCCTCTTGTATTTTTATCTCCTTTTCGGCATTCTTAACTGCATTCATAAGAAGACCTACCGCTGTGGCATACAATGGGCTGGCCACGGCTTCATCGGTATCACCAGCCAAATGCTCATTAGGATATCCTATTCTGGTATCCATTCCGGTAATGTACTCCACCAATTGCTTTAAGTGTTTTAATTGGCTACCACCACCTGTTAATACAATTCCTGCAATTAATTTCTTTTTCTGCTCCTCGTGGCCGTAGTTCTTGATCTCAACATATACCTGTTCAATAATCTCAACTACTCTGGCATGAATTATCTTGGAAAGATTTTTCAGAGTGATTTCTTTTGGTTCACGACCTCGCAATCCAGGGATTGAAACGATCTCATTGTCTTTATTCTCCCCTGGCCATGCCGATCCAAATTTTATTTTTAATAATTCGGCTTGCTTCTCAATGATTGAGCAACCCTCTTTGATATCTTCGGTAATTACACCACCTCCAAACGGAATAACAGCTGTATGTCTAATAATGCCGTCTTTGAAAATGGCTAAATCAGTAGTACCACCCCCTATATCAATCAAGGCCACACCAGCTTCTTTTTCTTCGGTACTTAAAACCGCATCCGAGGATGCTAAAGGTTCTAGGGTAATCATGCCTAAATCAAGACCCGCACTCTTAATACATCTCCCAACGTTCTTAATTGAAGAAACCTGACCTACAACCACATGAAAATTGGCTTCCAATCGCCCACCATACATTCCTATCGGTTGTTTTATTTCCGCTTGTCCATCAACTTTATATTCTTGTGGCAAAACATGGATTATTTCCTCACCAGGTAGCATCACCAATTTATATACTTGATTACAGAGTTTATCCAAATCATCTTCATTAATTACTTCCTCGGAATCCGCTCTTGTAATATAATCACTGTGTTGCAAGCTTCTAATATGTTGCCCAGCAATACCCACAACAACGGAACCTATTTTCAATCCAGAATTAACTTCGGCTTCTTCAACAGCTTGCTGAATAGACTGAATGGTTTGGGTAATGTTATTAACAACTCCCCTATGCACTCCCAAACTTTTTGATCTACCTATTCCAAGCACTTCAATCTTCCCGTATTCGTTTTCCTTACCAATAATCGCAACGATTTTAGTAGTTCCGATATCTAAACCAACTGAATATTTACCTTGTTCCATTTTCTATATTATATTTTGGTGCATACTACTTGATTGTTAAATTCTAAGCTTACTACATTAAATTCCTCCAAGGTTTCATCGCTATTCGCTTTGGTATAAAACGCTTTGAAATTGTTGAATTTCTCTTCCAGATTATCTACACCTCCCAAATTCACAACAAACTGCTCCATTCTAAATTTCAATTGGTATTTCTCATCATCCTCTATATGAATACCAATTACATTTTTCCTTAAGAAATCATCCTGATTTATGTATTTTAAAATCTTATATACATCCTCAAGACCTTTGCCTGTTACCTTACCAGTGATAATTGGAACTCTGGCAGAATGACTCAGGGATAAAGGCATACGTTTTCCTTCATCATCAAGATAAAACTTAGAATTCCCCTCAAAACGTCCGATTGGCCTACGTTGTACGATTTTTGACGTAAGCTCACCATTTACAGTAAGATAAACTTGGGCACTTTTCACCATTTCATTGGCCTCTATGACCTTCTCTATAGTATTCAAAACTAATTTTTCTTTGGGGACATTTGTGAGTTGCCCGTAATTTTGTATTAACAATTTATTAACCATCCCTTGAGTAATGTAAAGATTATGATCTCCAACGAATTCTATATTCAATCCTTCAACGATTTTGCGCTCACTCCGGCGGTTAGAAAATGCATAAAGCCCTGTTACCAAAAGCAATAAGGCAATCATTTTAATGTAGTTCCAATTAATTCGCATATTCAAATTCTTTTTTGATTTTTGATACTTCCAATCCTATGTCGCCAGCACCCATAGTAACCAAAACATCTGTTTTCTGGGCTTTTATTTCGCTAATTAAGTTTGATTTCCCAATTAATTTTATATTCGGATTTTTTATTTTTTCCATTAACCAGGAAGAAGTAATTCCCTCAATTGGTTTTTCCCTTGCCGGATATATATCCAACAACAGAATACTATCAAATTGAGAAAGGCTTTGGGCAAAAGCGTTGGCAAAGTCCTTCGTTCTTGAAAACAAATGAGGTTGAAAAACCGCAAGTACCTTTTTGTTCGGATGCATTTCTGAAATGGCATCATAAACTGCATTTATCTCAGTCGGATGATGGGCATAGTCGTCTATAAAAATAAAATCATCCTCTTTTATCTTATATGAAAATCTTCTTTGTACCCCCTTAAATGTTTCCAGTGCTTCTGCAAGGCGATAGGGTGGGGAACCTGCTTCTATTGCCATTGCAAAAGCTACTAGTCCGTTGAGCAAATTGTGTTTCCCAGGTTTGTTGAATTTTACCCCTTTTAATATAGTTTCAGGGGTTCCCAAATCAAATATGTAGGTTCCATGTTCAATTTTCAAATTTGTTATGCAAAAATCCGAGTTGTCATCAATGCCATAGGTTATTCCTTTCAACGGTAACCCATTGCGGATAAATAATTTTCCGCCAGGCTTGATTTTACCTACAAAATCATTGAATGACTTTGTTAGTTCATCGCTGTTACCATAAATATCCAAATGGTCTGCATCCATTGAAGTTATACAAGCCACATTCGGAAACAATCGCAGAAAGGAACGGTCAAACTCATCTGCTTCCACAACTGAATATTCTGTTCCTTCAAATAAAAAATTACTATTAAAATTCTCCGATATTCCTCCTAAAAATGCAGTGAGTGGAGTTCCGGTCTCTTTGAGTAGATGCGCCAATATGCAAGAGGTCGTTGTTTTTCCATGGGTTCCTGCCACCGCAAAACAAAAAGTATCTTTAGTAATTAAACCCAAAACTTCCGAACGTTTTTTTACTTCAAAACCTTTTGCCAAAAAATGCTGGTATTCTAAATTGTTGGAAGGAACGGCAGGTGTGTATACGACTAATGTTTGTTGTGGATCGAAGTATTTTTTATCAATTAAACTTAAATCATCATCATAGTGAATCTCAATACCCACTTTGCCCAGCTCCTCGGTAAGCGGTGTTTTAGTTTTATCATAACCGGCAACATTCTTATTAATGAATTTAAAATAACGTGCCAAAGCAGACATACCTATACCTCCTATTCCTATAAAGTAGACGTTATTTATTTCCTTTAAATCCATTCTATTTTGTTAATAATTTTTCTATTTCGTCAACAATGTGTTTTGTGGCATTTGGCAAGGCCAGTCTCTTAATGTTAACTGCCAATTGTTCTTGTTTTAACTTGGATTGGAATAAACCTGTGAAAACATCCTCAAATTCTGTCTCCAAATTTTTTTCCTTGATCATCAATGCCGCATTTTCAGAAACCAAAGCCTCGGCATTCTTGGTTTGATGATCCTCTGCAACATTGGGCGAGGGTATAAATAATACTGGTTTACCTACAATACACAATTCGGAAACCGAACCTGCACCAGCTCTGGATATAATAAAATCCGCAGCTGTATAGGCAAAGTCCATTCTGTTCATAAAATCGATAACTTTAACCGAAGCAGTATTATATTTTTTATAATCCTCAAAGTATAGTTTACCACATTGCCAAATAAGTTGAATCCCCATTGCCTTGAAATATTCCAATTTTTGTTCAAGCAGTTGGTTTATACGCCTAGCTCCTAAACTCCCCCCTAAAATCAATAAAGTAGGTTTGGAAGTTTCCAAACCAAAAAAGCCCATTGCCTCCTCTTTAGTACTCTCTAATGCAACCAAATCCATACGAACGGGATTGCCTGTTTTTATGATCTTATCGCTAGGAAAGAAAGCTTCCATGCCATCGTAAGCAACACAGATTTTCGCCACTTTGTCTTTCAATAATTTATTGGTTATACCGGCATATGAATTCTGCTCTTGTAAAACACAAGGTATTCCCCTGCCGGATGCGATCTTTAACAAAGGACCACTTGCAAATCCGCCTGTACCAACCACCAAATGTGGTTTGAATCTAGATACTATTTTACCTGCTTTGAACAAACTGCTGATCAATTTAAATGGAAACATTAAATTTTTAAGGGTCAGTTTCCTTTGCAACCCTGAAATCCATAGTCCTTCAATTTTATACCCTGCCCGTGGCACTTTTTCCATCTCCATTCTATCCTTGGCACCAACAAACAGAAATTCTGCATTAGGATACCTTCTTTTCAATTCATTGGCAATCGCAATCGCGGGATATATATGCCCGCCTGTACCTCCACCAGATAGTATAAACCTATAATTGTCCACTCAAAACTTCTAAAGGGTTTGTACTATCCAAATCAACTGGATCTTCATCAGTTACATCACTTTTTATACTCGCTCCCAATATTATTCCTATAGCCAAACATGTCATCCAAGCCGATGTTCCCCCACTACTGATCAATGGCAAATTCTGGCCCGTTACAGGAAATAGCTCGACAGCAACAGCCATATTTATAAAAGCCTGAAAAATTATTGGTAACCCAACCCCGAGTGCCAATAATTTTCCGAAAATGGTTTGACTTCCATTCGCAACGACCACAATTCGAAATAATAAAAGGAGAAAGAAGAACACCAATACAAATCCGCCTACCAGTCCGTATTCCTCAACAATTATAGCGTATATAAAATCAGATGAGCTTTGCGGCAAAAAGTGCTTTTGTACACTTTTTCCTGCTCCCTTACCTACCAGCCCTCCGGTGGCAATGGCAATTTTGGCTTTTTCAATTTGATAATCGGCCTCGGTATCTTCAGGATTGGAGAAACTGTCAATCCTACTCATCCATGTATCAACCCTATCGGGAAACAAATCCGGGGCCGCTTTCGCAGTTAAAACAAAAAGCGTTAAACACAGAATTCCTGTACCAACGATCCCCAGTAAATATTTAATTGGATATCCCCCGATGAAGCAAAGTACCAATACCATCGAAAATATTATGGCAGCTGTTGAAAAATTGGCCGGTAATATTAGTAAGACCACCAAAAATACCGGAATCCACAAAGGTAAAATGCTTTCCTTAAATGTAATGACCGAATCTTTTATTTTTGTCAAGTAGCGCGCAACATAAATCATTAAAACGACCGATGCCAATGTTGATGTTTGGAATTTTACAAAAGGCAGACGAATCCATCTGCTGACATTGGTGCCATCAACAGAATTTCCTTGGGCCAAGGTAAAAATGAGTAATACTATTATGATGGGCATTGCAATCAATGACAATCCTTTGAAAAAATGTGTGGGTATTCGATGTACACCATAGATAATTCCGAATCCCAAAACCAAGAACAGCATATGCTTGAACAAGAAACCCATGGTATTGCCCGAACCATTGCCTACAACATAAACCAAATTACTACTAGCACTATAAACCGGTAAAAATGAAAATAAGGCCAATAGGGCCACCACAGCCCAAAGTGCCTTATCCCCTTTAATATTTTTGAATATTCTTACCACCACTAAAGGTTTTTTATTGCTTCTTTAAATTGATTACCCCTATCCTCATAATTTTTGAAAAGATCAAAACTCGAGCATGCAGGTGACAATAATACCGTATCGCCCCGTTCTGCAATTTTGTAGGCAACTTTCACTGCTTCATCCATCGCAAAGGTTTCAACCATCAAATCGACAACATTGCCAAAAGCATCGAAAATTTTTGAATTATCCATTCCTATACAGATGATAGCTTTTACTTTTTCACGTACCAGAGGCATTAATTCTTTATAATCATTTCCCTTATCAATACCACCAACAATCCACACAGTAGGTGTGCTCATACTATCCAAAGCATAATAGGTTGCATTTACATTTGTTGCTTTTGAATCATTTATATATTGAACATGTTGTATTTTCAATACTTTTTCAAGTCTATGTTCAGCACCTTGAAAATTGGCGATACTTTCCCGAATTGTATCATTTCGTATTCCAACTAATTTGGCAACTGTAGCTGCGGCCATGGTATTCTTTAAATTGTGCTTGCCTTCAAGTGCTAATGTGCTTGTCATCATTTCTATAGTCTCGTTATTTATCTTGATTATTATTTTATCGTTCTTTGCAAAAGCCCCATGATTCAATTGGTTCTTAATTGAAAAAGGCATTAATTTGGATTTAACAGGGTGTTTTTCCAACCATTCCATTATTACTTCATCATCTGCATCATATATGAGATAATCCTCTTCAGTTTGATTCATGGCGATTCTAAATTTTGAAGCCACATAATTTTCAAACTTATACCCATACCGATCTAAATGGTCTGGTGTAATGTTGGTGATTATGGCAATATTTGGTTTAAAATCAACTATGCCATCCAACTGAAAACTACTTATTTCCAAAACGTAGAAATCAAAATCATTTTCCGCCACCATTTTGGCAAAACTATCGCCTATGTTACCGGCCATACCCGCGTTATATCCATCTTTTTTAAGAATATGATATGTAAGCATTGTAGTTGTGGTTTTGCCATTACTCCCAGTAATTCCAATGATCTTTGCATCAGTAAATTTTGAAACGAATTCAATCTCGGAAATTACCGGAATACCTTTTTCCTTTAACTTAATTACCAATGGTACAGTATCAGGAATACCAGGACTTTTCATAACTAAATTGGCATCCAGAATCTTTTCTTCAGAATGATTTTCTTCTTCCCAATTAATCCCAAAATGTTCAAGAACGTCTTTATACTTTTTCTTTATTTTTCCAATATCCGACACAAAAACACTATATCCTTTTTTCAATCCCAGGATTGCCGTACCAACACCGCTTTCCCCTCCACCAAGGATAACCAACCTTGTCATTTATCGAACTTTTAACGTCACAATTGTAATAACTGCCAATATGATTCCTACAATCCAAAAACGGGTCACTATTTTGCTTTCATGATACCCTCTTTTTTGATAATGATGATGTAAGGGTGCCATCAAGAATATTCTTTTTCCTTCCCCGAATCTTTTCTTGGTGTATTTGAAATACCCAACTTGTAACATTACAGAGATTGATTCGGCGAAGAATATTCCGCACAAAATGGGAATCAACAATTCCTTTCTTATAATAATGGCAATTACAGCGATTACCCCACCTATGGTCAAACTACCCGTATCCCCCATAAATACTGTTGCAGGAAAAGCGTTATACCATAAAAACCCAACCAAGGCCCCTACAAATGCCGTAATGAATACCAAGAGTTCCCCAACACCATCGATATACATGATATCCAAATAATTAGAAAAAATGATATTACCGGAAACCCATGCGAAAACACCCAAAGTGAATACGATTATCGCCGATGTACCCGTTGCCAAACCATCTATACCGTCAGTTAGATTGGCACCGTTGGAAACTGCTGTAACAATAAGAATGATAATAGGGATGAAAATTAGCCATGTATATTCCTTGGCTTCGTCACCTGCCCATTCAATAAGGTTCCCATAATCGAACTCATTATTTTTAATCAATGGAATCGTTGTCATAGTAGATTTAATATCCCGCCCTTTTACTTCTTCTACTCTATATTGTTCAGTAATAATGGTTTTGTTCCGCTCCCGCATTGTAACTTCTGGATGAAAGTATAAGGTGGATCCCACGATCAATCCTAAAACCACCTGACCCAGTATTTTAAATCTTCCTTTTAGTCCTTTTTTGTCTTTTTTGAAAATCTTGATGTAATCATCTATAAAACCGATGATACCCATCCAAATGGTCGTAATTATCAATAGGATCACATAAATGTTATCCAGCCATCTGGCTAATAGTAAAACAGGGATCAAAGTGGACATTATTATTATTAAACCACCCATAGTGGGGGTACCTTCCTTTTGTTCTTGCCCTTTTAAACCTAAATCACGAATACTCTCACCAATTTGTTTATTCTTAAGAATAACAATGATCTTTTTACCATAAACGGTTGCTATAATCAATGAGAAAAGAATAGCCATGGCAGCGCGGAAAGTGATGAACTGAAAAAGCCCTGCACCTGGGAGTTGGTATTCTTTCTCTAAGTATTCAAATAAGTAGTATAGCATTCTTGTTTGTTCTAATTATTTCAAACATCCCTTAGAATCTGCCTGTTGGTAGACAGGTTCGCTTTGGGTGCCAAATCAATCCTTAATCCTTATTTTTCAAGACTCTTTAATAAATCCTTTACTATTTTAAAATCATCAAAATCAACCCGTTTACCATTTGTTTCCTGATATGATTCATGCCCTTTACCGGCCACAAGGATAATATCATGGGCAGAAGCCAATTGGCAGGCAGTTTTAATGGCTTGCTTTCGGTTTTCAATCGACAATATCTTTTTTATATTTTGTGGCTCTACCCCAGCCTCCATTTCCTTGATTATCTGTTCTGGTGATTCTGAACGTGGATTATCGGATGTGAAAATTGCCTTATTACTCAATTGCGATGCGATATTGCCCATTACCGGACGCTTAGACTTGTCTCTGTCGCCACCACACCCCACAACGGTGATGACGTTTTCATTTCCAGTCCTCAATGTGTTGATTGTATCAAGCACATTTTTCAAGGCGTCCGGCGTATGGGCATAATCAACTATTGCCGTAATTTTCTCCTTTGATATATAATATTGAAACCTTCCGTCTACATTTTCCAACTCACTCAACAAACGAAGTGTTTCCAATTTCCCCAACCCTAAAAGATCCGCAGTGGCATATATTGCCAAGACATTATATGCGTTGAAATCACCAATCAGTTTGGTCCATACTTCATCATCCTCAATTTTCAACAACTGCCCATCAAATTGGTTTTCCAAAATTTGGGCCCTATAATCCGCATATGATCTTAAAGCATAAGTATATTTTCTGGCTTTGGTATTCTGTAACATTACCAAGCCATTTTTATCATCAATATTGGTAAGTGCAAATGCCTTTTTTGTTAGATTATCGAACAGGATTTTTTTCGTATCCCTATACTCGGCAAAAGTTTTATGATAGTCTAAATGGTCGTGGGACAGGTTAGTGAAAATAGCCCCTTCAAAAACCAGTCCTTCTGTTCTTTTCTGATGGATACCATGTGAGCTGACTTCCATAAAACAATATTCAACCCCTTCTTCATTCATTAATCCCAAGTACTTATTAATGGTCAAAGCATCAGGAGTGGTATGGCCAGTGGCATACTTGATATTATCTACCATTATTTTTATGGTTGATATCAGCCCCACCTTGAATCCCGCTTTTTTAAATAATTGGTATAAAAGGCTGCTGACAGTAGTTTTGCCATTGGTGCCCGTAATACCAATTAGTTTTAGATTTTTCGATGGATTATCATAGAAATTAGAAGCCATAATGGCCAAGGCTTTGTTGCCATTATCTACCTCAACATAGGTGATGCCATCTACCAATTGCTCTGGAAGTTCCTCGCATACGATACATTTAGCGCCTGAATTAATCGAATTTTCAATATACTTATGACCATCTGTCAAGGTGCCTTTAATAGCAATAAATACATCATCAAGACCTACCTTTCTAGAATCAAAACACAAGTTATTTATCATAACATTGGTAGATCCACTAACCGCTGTAAGACTAACACCAAATAATATATCTTTTAGTAGCTTCATGAAAGTTCCAAAACAATTATATCTACCTCATTAATATCAGTCCCATGGGAAATGGACTGCTTTTTAACCTTCCCATTCCCTTTTATCTCTACCTTAATACCTAGATTTTCAAGTATTGAAATAGCATCCATACCGCTCATTCCTTTTACATTAGGAACCTTACTGTATTTTTTTTGTGCCTCGGCATAGTATTTCTGATACGAATAATCTTCTTTGTGATTATCGGCATTCTGCATATCAACCTCATCAATCAAAGGATTATTTGCATATACCTTTTGCGCTACGGATTTAAAAACGGGACCTGCTACATCAGCACCATAATAGCCGACACTTCTGTCTGGTTCATGAATGACCACAATGCAGGAATATTTAGGATTATCCGCTGGAAAGTAACCGGCAAAAGTTGATATATACCTCAACTTATCCGGATCTTTTGATACATAATTTTTCTGTGCCGTACCCGTTTTGCCAGCCATTGAAAAATTCGGCGAATACAACCTATGCCCTGTGCCATGTTTTTTCTCTACTACATTCTTTAGAAGTTGTTGAACTTTCAATGCGGTCTCCTTTGAACAAATGGATGGATTTATAACCTCCTTTTCAAACTTGCGAATTGTCCTATTCCACTCCTTCACTTCTTTTATCATTCTAGGTTTTACCATCTCGCCATCATTTGCAATTGCATTGTAAAAGGTCAAGATTTGTAATGGAGTCATAGAAACCTCATAACCATAAGCCATTTGTGCCAATGAAAGACCAGACCAACCTTTATCACCTGGATATCTTATTACCGGCACACCTTCTCCCTTAATAGGCAGCCCCAATTCTTGGTGTAAATTCATTTTACGCAAGCGGTCTACATATTTTTCAGGATTTTCTTTGTAGCCATTATGAATGGTTTTGGCAAAGGCAACATTCGAAGAAACCTCAAATGCCCTTGAAATCGAAATTTTACCGTAGCCACCGGGTTTGGTGTCTTTTACCCTATGCTTATAGATTCGCCAATATCCTTTTTCCGTATCAACAACAGAACTGGTATCAATGACTTTATCCTCAATGGCCGCAACCAAATTCATTAACTTAAATGTAGATCCAGGCTCATGCGATTCCCCAATTGCATAATTTAGGCGTTCATAATATTTTCCTTCTTTAGTCATCCCAAGGTTGGAAATAGCTTTTACCTCCCCGGTTTTTGTTTCCATCACTATTACGGTACCGTGATCAGCTTTGTATTTTTCCAATTGCCCCAATAAAGCGTGATGGGCAATATCCTGTATATTCATATTTATAGTGGAAATAACGTCGTAACCATCTTTGGGTTCAATGATATTATCCATGCCAATAGGTTTCCATTGACCTTTAGCGATTTTCTGTTTTAGTCTTTTCCCCTCTTTTCCCCTTAAATATTCCCCGTATGCCCTTTCTAAACCAACACCTGCATAATTCCCATGATCATTGATTCTTTCATAACCCACACTACGTTCAGCTATTTTACCGAGTGGATGTTCCCTTACGGTTTTTTGCTCAACTATTAATCCACCTTTATTGGGTCCCTTATTCAAAAGAGGGAAATTCTTAACGTTTTTATAATCTGAATAGTCCAGATTCCTAACCAATAAAGTATATCTGTTTTTGTTGGCTTTTGCCTTTCGTAACAACTGCTGATAATACGAGGAAGTTTTACCTGTTAGTTTGGCCAAAGCATTGGAAAGTGGCTTCACATTCTCCTTAAAATCACTATCGCTTACCGTAACAGCATCAAAGCGAATGGAATATTTTGATACTGAGGTAGCCAATAAACTACCGTCATCTGAATACAAATTACCTCGATTAGGGGCAATAGTGAACATTCTTTCAGTACGCTTCATGGCAAGTTTTTTATACTTTTCACCATCCACCATCTGAATACTTACCAACTTAAAAAGCACAACGCCTGCGAATAGCATAAGGCAAACCGCCACAACGTACAACCTGGTCAATATGCGCTTTTCTGTAACTGGCATTATTCTTTAATTGATTTAACCTTTATTTTTTTTGGCGGTGTTTCAGAAGGAAACAAGCCTTTTTGCTCTACTGTTTTGGTTATTGTCGACTCTAATTTTAGTCGCTGAACATCTGATCGTAGATCTACAAACTCACTTCGTAATTGCCTTACCTCTTCATTCAAGGCGGCAATTTTGTGCACTTTTTTATCCGCACTATGTGAACTACCAATCATTACCGTTGCCAAAAAGGAAATAAAAATTATAAACAGCCAATTCTTGGGAGCATCTCCGCTCACTAAAAATTTACCTTTGAGTACATCTAAAATCCCTTTTCTCATTTCAAAATTAAATGCGTTCCGCTATTCGTAATTTGGCGCTACGCGCTCTGTTATTTATGGCTGTTTCTTCTTTCGATGGCACTATTAATCCCCCTACTTTTTTTAATGGGACATCTATATTCCCATAAAAATCCTTTTCTGGCTCCCCTTCAAATAATCCCGCTCTTATAAATCGTTTCACCAAACGGTCTTCAAGGGAATGATAACTGATTACACTCAACCTTCCTTTTGTTTTCAACAACTCCGGCACCTGCTCAAGCAACTCCTTAATAACCTGAATTTCTTGGTTAACCTCAATGCGAATAGCTTGATAAATCTGCGCTAAAATTTTATGCTCTTTATGCTTTGGTAAAAATTGTTTTAACACCGTTTTCAATTGTGCCGATGTTTTAATAGGAGCTTCTTCCCTACTTTCAATGATCTTTTTGGCTAAAGCATTTGCATTTCGTAAATCACCGTATTGAAACAACACTTTTCGCAAATCGTCATATTTATAATAGTTTACAACATCAAAGGCCGAAATACTGTTCTTCTTACTCATGCGCATATCCAAATCAGCATCGAAACGGGTTGAAAATCCACGCTCTGCCTTATCAAATTGATGCGATGAAACTCCGAAATCAGCTAGGATCCCATCTACTTTCCGAATGCCATAGAACTTTAAAAACTGCTTTATATACCTAAAATTTTCATTGATCAATGTGAATCTATCATCATCTATTATATTCTCTAATGCATCTTCATCTTGATCAAAGGCGAATAATCTTCCATTGGGACCTAATCTTTTCAATATTTCACTTGAATGTCCACCACCACCAAAAGTTACATCCACATATATTCCATTTTCCTTAATCTTGAGCCCATCAACCGACTCCTTAAGCAGTACTGGATTATGATAGTTCGTCTCCATCATCTCCCATTACCTCTTCTGCCAAATTCGCAAAGTCTTCCGCTGTTTCGTCAATTACTTTCTCATAGTTGTCTTTATCCCATATTTCAACAATATTAATAGCCGAACTCAATACCACTTCCTTGGTAATACCCGCAATGGAAACCAGATTTTTTGGGATCAGTAACCTTCCTGTACCATCTATCTCAACAATCTTCACACCAGCTGAAAACCTTCTTATAAAATCATTGTTCTTTTTCTTAAAACGATTCTTCTTGTTCATTTTCTGCATCAGTAAATTCCATTCCTCCATGGGGTATAACTCCAAACAAGGCTGAAATACAGATCTCTTAATAACAAAACCGTTGTTAAGTACGGGTGACATTTGATTTTTTAGGGCAACAGGTAGCATTACCCTACCTTTGGCATCGGCCTTACAATCGTATGTTCCTATGAAATTAATCACCTGTAAACGGTTGGTTTTTTATTTATAACTCAAATATATATAAATTATTACCACAATTTACCACAATTTACCACTTTGTTTGTTAAAACTCCCCTTTTTGAACCTAATGGGCCTAAAAGGGGTATATAAAAATATTTTTCAAATGAGAATAAAAACTTTTTACAATTCGCTGCATTAGACTTGTATTTTAAGGAAATGCCTATATTTGCCAATTGAGACCAGAAGTATTCTGAATGGAAGAAAAGATTATCACAGAAGGTAAATATCGATATATTGAAAAAGGGGAAGGAACTCCTATTATTATATTACATGGTCTTATGGGAGGTTTAAGTAACTTCAAAAGTGTATTGGAACACTTCCCGAAAAAAGGGTACAAAGTTTTGATCCCAGAACTACCGATCTATACCATGCCCTTGTTAAAGACCAACGTAAAGAACTTCGCCAAATATTTGGAAAGTTTCATTGAATTCAAGAGCTTAAAAAATGTAATTCTTTTAGGCAATTCCTTGGGTGGCCATATTGGATTGTTACATACAAAAATGTATCCCAAAATGGTCAAAGCTTTGGTAATTACGGGCAGTTCCGGTCTTTACGAAAGTGCTATGGGCGATGGGTATCCCAAACGGGGGGATTATGAATTCATCAAGAAAAAAGCCCAAGATGTATTTTATGACCCCGAGGTAGCGACCAAAGAAATAGTTGACGAAGTATTCGCAACGGTCAATGATAGGATCAAACTCGTTAAGACCTTGTCAATTGCCAAAAGTGCCATACGACATAACATGTCAAAAGACCTTCCCAATATGAACACACCAACATGCATAATCTGGGGAGAGAACGATTCTGTTACACCCCCCAATGTTGCCAAGGAATTTCATGAGTTACTTCCTGATTCTGATTTATTTTGGATTAAAAAATGTGGTCATGCCCCAATGATGGAACATCCGAATGAATTTAACGATATTCTTGACTCTTGGTTAGAGAAAAGAAAATTTTAAGTTAATCAACTTATGAAAATAAAGTCGGCCGACTTTGTAATAAGTAATACGGATGTTGCTAAATGTCCGAATGAACCTTTGCCGGAATACGCTTTTATTGGACGATCTAATGTGGGGAAATCGTCATTGATCAACATGCTGACAGAGCGTAAAAACCTTGCTAAAACTTCAGGTCGACCGGGCAAAACACAGCTCATAAACCATTTTAGAATAAATGGAAATTGGTTTTTGGTCGATTTACCGGGATATGGTTATGCCCGTGTTTCGAAAAGCAATAAAAAGACATTTCAAAAGTATATTACAGATTACTTTATCAAACGAAAGCAATTGGTTAGCGCCTTTGTTTTGATTGATATTCGTCATGAACCCCAAAAAATTGATATGGAGTTTATAGAATACTTGGGAGAAAATATTATTCCGTTTAGTATAATTTTTACTAAGGCCGATAAATTGAAACCCAAGGCCATAGAAAAAAATGTGGATTCCTATATAAAAGAGTTACTTAGTGGTGTTTGGGAAGAAGCCCCTAATTACTTTATTACTTCCTCTACAAAAAATATCGGCAGGGATGAATTACTTAATTATATTGATAATATTAATACCGCTTTTTTTCTCGAAAACACCTAATTCCGCTTATATCCTTTTCGAAATCAAATCAATTAAGTTTTCAGCATTTTCCAAGGCATTCAATTCATTTGTGTTCACAAAAACCTCCATATTTTCGTTGATAGGAGCCAGTATTATGGGAAAAGTGAATTTATGGCCGAATTTGGATGCATATTGCTTTTGAAATTCATCTTTATGTAAAAACTCCATCTCCAAATCGCTATCTTTCCTGAATTTTTTCCAAATCTTGTTTTCAGTGAATGCCCCATAAGTAATATCACAAAGACTACATGTGTAAGTGCTAGGGCTAAATATTTTATGGGCACTATCAATGAGCATATTACGCGTACCAGAATCCGCATTATAAATAAAAATTAGCTTTTGTATCTTTTTGGTTTCCATTTTTGGGCATTAAAGTATTATATTTATTATGGTATTGGTCTTCTAATCCTGTATCTACTTACAGCAATTTGATCAAATAAAAAATCCTATGCAGAAATTATTCCTCCTTTTGCTAGTTTCAATTTTGTTCTGGGGTTGTTCCGAGCAAAAAAAAGAACAAATCCCCCCTGTAATTGCTCCTTTTTCAGACGTTGATACCTTGGCAATCAATGACTGGTGGAATCGCGATGCCAATCCCATAATTAATTTAAAGGTGGGTAGGGATAGTGTTATCGCCTTTGGGATCTATACCGTATCAAACAATACTTTAAAACTAAGCGCGCAATTATACCCTTTATATCCAGATGAGACTAGGGAAGTGCGTCTCGAAATTGAGGAAAATGGTCAATGGAAAGAATTGCAAAATCAATTGGTGAGTGATTTGGGATGGTCCGCCTTGTTCCGAATAAATGATTGGGATGCAACCAAGGATACAAAATATCGCATACTTCATGGTGGGAAAGCCTCTTTCACAGGGCTGATTCGTAAAGATCCAATAGATAAGAGCGAAATAGTATTGGCGGCACTATCCTGTAATTCCAATAAGGATCGTGGGTTACGGGAGAATTACGTTCGCAATATAAATCACCAAGACCCTGATTTAATGTTTTTTGCCGGTGATCAATCATACGATCATACGGAACATACAGCTGCTTGGTTAAAATTTGGGCTTCAATTCAAAGAGACATTTCGTAATCGGCCTTGTATAACCATTCCTGATGACCATGACATAGGGCAAGGCAATCTTTGGGGTGAGAATGGTAAAATTTCCACTGCTGAGGGTAGTCCTGATGGTGGCTATCGTTACCATCCCGAATACGTGAAAATGGTGGAGCGTTGCCAAACATCACATTTACCTGACCCCTATGACCCGACGCCTATTGGGCAAGGTATTGGCGTTTATTATACAAACTTACTTTTAGGAGGAATTGATTTTGCGATTTTGGAAGACCGAAAATTTAAATCCGGTCCAAAAGGAAAAATTCCTCAACAAGGGCCTAGACCCGATCATATTCGCAATCCTGATTATGACCCTGCTTCAATAGATTTACCAGGTCTTGAACTTTTAGGGGAACGGCAATTGAACTTTTTGAATGATTGGGGAACAAAAAATACTGGGTTTATTAAGGTTGTCCTATCCCAAACTGGATTTTGTGGCGGCGCCCATATTCATGGTAATCTAGAAAACCGGCTGCATGCAGATCTTGACTCGAATGGTTGGCCACAAACAGGTCGTAACAAAGCCCTGGAAGTCATCAAAAAAGCCAATGCAGTACATATAGCAGGTGATCAACATTTGGCAACGGTAATTAAACAAGGAATCAATGAATTCGGTGATGGACCCTGGTCATTCGTAGTGCCTGCCATCGTAAATGATTATTATAGTAGATGGTGGTGGCCAGAGAATGAAAAAGCAGGCAATAATCCCAATCCCAATACTTCGCTACCTTGGACAGGTGATTATTTAGACGGATTCAATAACAAAATAAGCATGTATGCCTATGTAAATCCAGAAAGCAATTCCAGGGGCGGGGGTTATGGTTTGATTCGTTTCAACATCAAATCAAATGAAGCAACTTTCGAATGCTGGCCTAGATATGTTGATGTTACACAACCGGATGCCCAGCAATTTGAAGGATGGCCCATGACCATTAATATTAAATAGAAAGTTATCGCATGGTGAAGGGCTGCCCAGTGCTTTCTAGAACAGTATACCAAAAACCACCTTCCATATTGATTTTCTTTCTTTTATTCGTTACCGCGGAAATTGGTAGATAAACATATCGATTGTTAACCCTGCCTACAACAAATCTTGTTCTACCGGTCATTGCTCCATGCACTGCATGATAAGCCAATCCATTACAGAATATACTATCCCCAGGGTTAGCAGGTGCACTTCTAATAATATAGCTAGGATCTATATATTTTATGGTCACCCTACGATCATTCTTTTTAAAGAATTCAGCAATCTCTTTTTTAAGCAACAATCCAATATCGCCATGTTTAATGTTCCCTGAAGCATCGGTTATCTGTGCTTTTTTATCTTTATCGAAAAGATTCTGACCAGCTCCTTCGGCAACAACTATTACGCAATGTTTTTTTGCATCCATTCGTTTTTTCAGCACCTCCAGGAATCCATTCTCACCTTCGAGCTCAAAATGCATTTCTGGAACCAAAACAAAGTTCACCACTGACATGGATATTGCTGCAGAGGCGGCAATGAATCCACTATCGCGACCCATAAGTTTTACAATGGCAATGCCATTATAGGCACCAGTGGCCTCATTGTGGGCATCTCTAATAATTGGATTTGCTACATGGTAAGCCGTTTCAAAACCAAAAGTTTTGTCGATAAGGTTAATATCATTATCTATAGTTTTAGGAATTCCTATTACCGAAATGTCCACCCCGCGTTTCTTAATTTCTTCACCAATGGCATCTGCTCCTTTTAAAGTTCCATCCCCTCCGATGGTGAACAATAAATCAACCCCATTCTCATATAAGGTATCAACCATGACACCAACATCTTGACCACCTCTTGAGGAACCCAATATTGTACCGCCAAATTGATGGATGTCTTTCACAAAAGCAGGAGTCAAATCCTCAAAACCATGGCCGTATGAAGGATTCAGTCCTTCGAAACCATACCGAACCCCAAGAATTTCCTTAACCCCATAAAAATAAGTGAGCCCCATTACCAAACTTCGGATCACATTGTTAATGCCAGGGCACAATCCTCCACAAGTTACTATGGCGGCTTTGGTTTTTTTTACGTTAAAGTATATATTCTCCCGAGGACCTGCTTTTTCAAAAGCATAAGGCTCCTTATTGTCTGCCAAACACTTTTTAAATTCATTTAGTGAGATATTTTGCAATATTCTATCATCCTCTTTCACAAAGTTGAAAATATTATCCCCTTTCTTTTCACTTAATCTTAAAGGAGAATCATATGAAGCTTTACCTAACACTTCGATATCGAATTTTTCTTCGTTTGCCATTTGTTTGGTCATTTATCGTGCACTTAAAAACAAGCCCCAAAATTACTACATATGCTAGAAAAATAGGTGCTAGACAACCCTAAAGTTGAATAAATATAATATATTAATAAAAAAAGGTGAATTTGTGGGCATACCGCAATGAAAATATCCCAATATTAACGAATATATATACAGTAAATCCCAATGCCAAAAAACGAATTTACCGTTACCCTTTCAAATCTAACATTTCGGCGAAATAGTCACAGAAATCTTTCATTGCTGCGGTCATTTTTTCCTCTTGGGTAGCTTTCATGAACGTATCCGATAAGGATACCAAGGTTTGGTGGAAGAATATTTTCATTTCGTCTACCGGCATATCCTTGGTCCACAAATCGATCTTTAAAGATTCTTGGTTCTTGCTGTCCCAAACAGATAATAACATGGCTTTTGCCTCTTCGTTAATTATACCCCCATCTTCTGCGGACCATGTGAGGGCTTCCGGCACACGATTCTCATCTAACTTAACTTTTAATGTAATCTCCGATGTATGCAGTTTTGTCATTTCTCAATTTGGTTTGTAGTTAGATTTTTTAAAGATTTCCTCAGCAGGTATTGCTAATAATTGTTGTAATGATACTTCATTTTTTTCCATAAAGGAACGTACAATCCGCCAACCCATATACCGGCCTATACGTCCCGGTGATTCATTGTCTAACTCCAAACCAAATTTTGAAAAAGGCGCAGGGTCTAAAAACCTTAATGCTAAATTATTATCGGTGCTATACAACAACTCACGTTCAATAAAGTATCTCCAAATAGGTTCTTCATTTGCTTGTGCCCAAGCCAATTCATCCTCTGAATAGGTGATTTTTTGGGCATCTGTTTGAAAGGGTATTAATTTATCTTTGAGATATAACACTTTACCATAGTATATAATCTGCGCTAGAAAAGTCCTTTCTTTTGCCCTAGGCACTACTTTATTGGCAAAAGCATTGGCAATATTACTTACCATGAAGTCCCTGTTCATATCTTGAGCTATGTAATTTTGCATACCGCTATAATATTTATGGTCAGGCCCTAAATAATTATCCAACCCGATTAAAAGTAAACTATCGGCCAAAATAATACGGTTATTATAGTCCACATTATTCGTTACGGTAATGATCTTAGGGAGTTCGTATTTTGGGAAATAGTATTTAATATGCTTAAAAAGAAGTTCAATTTCCGCAGTTTCTGAATCAAATTGCGAGAATTCCCTCTTCACTTCCCCACGTAACTCAATTTGAAGGGAATCTTCAAGTTTAGATATCCAGACACTATCTGGAGCCGGAAACAAATAAGGGTATTCTTCCCTTAATTTGGGAATATCACTTGCCGAAGCATTAGCAAACTCGTTGTCAAATCTTGATATTTTCAAATTAACCGGAATCCTATTTATTTCTTTGGCGATTTTATCATCATCACCACACCCCATCATCACCAAAGCAAAAAATACAACTAAATAAAATGGCTTCTTCATTAAAGTAATTTCCTTTTAATTTTAATCTTAAGTAACTAGGCTTTATTTTTATCGCGCAAAGTTAATTGTTTTAACCTAATAATGTCTGCCATGCAAACCGAAAAAATAATTGAACATATTGTAAATTGGCTAAAAGACTATGCGAATAATGCTGGGATGAAAGGTTTTGTAATTGGAATATCCGGAGGAATAGACTCTGCGGTAACCTCTACCCTTTGTGCTAAAACCGGTTTGGATCTTCTTTGTTTGGAAATGCCCATACACCAATCTGAAAACCAAATGACGAGGGCATCACAACATATTGATTGGTTGCAAAACAATTTTAAAAATGTAAAAAGGCAGACAGTATATCTAACACCAGTTTTTGATAGTTTGATCGCTTCACTTCCAACAGTCAAAAGTGAAGAAGAACGATTTATGTCGCTAGCAAATACAAGAGCCCGTCTAAGAATGACCACCTTATACTACTTTGCAGCGTTAAATGGATATTTAGTTGCGGGCACAGGAAATAAAGTTGAAGATTTTGGTGTAGGATTTTATACCAAGTATGGGGATGGCGGCGTAGATTTAAGTCCTATTGCCGACCTGTTGAAAACCGAAGTTTATGAAATTGCCAGATCTCTTGGAATTAATAAGGGAATTATTGACGCTGCCCCTACCGATGGGCTTTGGGGAGATGACAGAACCGATGAAGACCAAATTGGTGCTTCATACCCCGAACTGGAGTGGGCTATGAAAATGAATGATGAAGGAAAAACAATTGAAGACTTTAGCGGCAGGGAAAAACAAGTTTTCACTATCTTCAAAAAATTAAATTCTGCTAATCAACATAAGATGTTACCCATACCTATTTGTGGGATACCAAAGTCCTTAAAATAACCTCTTGGCTAATAATCAAGTAGATAAGTCGAATTTAATGTGGATTCCTATAAAATTAATTCAACTTTACCGACCAATTTAGATATTTTTAACTTACATTGTACGTCAGTATTTTTAGACGGTAACGTTCTTAAATATTATCTAGAAAAACCTAAAAAATGATTAAAGTGTTAATTGCAGACAACCATCCTATTGTGAGAATGGGGGTCATTCAAGTATTGAACAATGCCAGCGGATTTGATGTTGTAGGGGATGTATCAACTACTTCCGAGCTTTTTAACAAACTGGAAACTTCTTCTCCTGATGTAGTGATGTTAGAAATGGATATTCCCGAAATAAATGGAATAGCAACTTTACGGAGGATAAAGAAAGAATATCCTGATGTGAAGGTGTTAATGTATAGCGGGCAATCTGAGGATGTTTACGCGTTAAGTTGCATTAGGGCCGGGGCATTTGGTTATCTTTCTAAAGCATCGGATATTGATTACATAATTTCTGCTGTAAGGAAAGTGAACGAAGGAAGCATGTTCATTACAAATGAACTTGCACAACGATTGGCTTTTGATGAAGGAACCCAGAAACCTCGTAGATTCTTTAGAAAATTATCTACAAGGGAAGTTGAGGTCCTAAAATTATTGGCCAGCGGAAAGAGAAACAAAGATGTTGCCATAGGTCTTAACCTTAATGAAAAAACGGTTAGTACATATAAAGCGCGTTTAATGAAAAAATTGAATGTTGATAATATGGTCGATTTGCTGCAACAAGCAAAGGCTTTGGAACTGTATTAAGATTAAAATGTTTTTAATTTGAAAACCCTGGCAATGCCGGGGTTTTTTATTTAATACAACCGTTAATAAAATGGTTATCTCTTTAAAATGTCTTAAGAGAGTACCCTATTCAATTTTTTGTTCAATAGATTGTTCAACTGCAAATAGTTCATAATTTCCTCAAGGGTCTCACTATGATCGTCAGTATTTTCCTGGGTACTGTTTTGAAGTGTTTCCATTCTTTTCTTGATCAAGTAACAGCGGAGTGTTAATATAGTTTCACTAACCAATTGTGCCACACCAATTTTTTTATCCTTTGGGTAAATATCCTTGCTTTCCCAATTGTGAAGCATGTATTTTTCCTCTTCCATTAAAATTGATGAAATCTCAGAAGCCATTTCTTGATCAAGATCGGCAATGAATGTATTTATGGTGAAATCCTCTTTTTGATTCAATTCTTCGATCAACTTATAATAAATGATTTTGAAATGTTGGTTGGTTAATTCGATTTCATCATCTTGAAGATCCAGGTAAATTTTTTCATACACTTTGGCATCCAATGACTCAGGCTCCAATATTAAATCCCCTTCTTCATTTTCCTTTAAAACCAAATCTTCAAATTTTTGTTGTTCATTACCATATAATAATAGCAGTTCTATGATTTTACGTTCCAATTCATATTGTACATCAATCTTTTCTGGTAATGGCTCATTCTTGACAATATCAAAAGCCTTATGCTCTTGTTTTGCCTTTTTTGATGCATCAGACAAATCCTTTTTACCTATTTGTGCCAAAGTATTGAACAGCACGGCCTCGGAAATATTCATAATCTGGGCACACTCCTGAATATAGATTTCTTTTTGTATTCGATCAGGGATTTTGGAAATACTATGTACTATATCACGAACCGTATCTGCCCTTTTTATTGGGTCATTTGCTGCTTCTTCAACTAAAAGCGAAGCTTTAAATTGGATAAAGTCTTTCGAATTTTTACGTAAATATTCAATTACATCTTCAAGCTCGTTGCTTTTGGCAAAACTATCGGGATCTTCCCCTTCTGGAAAACTACAAACTTTTACATTCATTCCCTGCTCCAAAATCAAATCGATACCACGGAGCGATGCACGAAGTCCTGCAGCATCGCCATCAAATAAAACAGTTATATTTTTTGTAAGTCGGTTAATAAGTCGAATCTGTTCTGGGGTCAATGCCGTACCACTTGAAGCCACCACATTATGTATTCCCCTTTGATAAAACTGTATTACGTCTGTATAGCCCTCGACCAAATAACAATTATCCTCTTTGGCAATGGTCTGCTTGGCATAATAAATCCCGTAAAGCACCTTGCTCTTATGGTAAATATCACTTTCTGGGGAATTCAGGTATTTTGCCGCCTTTTTGTCATTGGCCAAAATTCGGCCTCCAAATCCCAAAACACGGCCGCTCATGGAATGGATCGGGAACATCACCCTACCTTTGAACCTATCGAACTTTTTAGATTCATTCGGGTTGTTGGCATCCTCTTTTACAATGGTGAGGCCAGTTTTTTGCAGGTAATTTAGTTTATATCCTTTGTCCAAGGCAGCAATGGTAAAACCATCCCATTGATCCAAACAATATCCCAAACCAAATTTTTTAATGGTTTCATCAGTAAATCCCCTTTCCTTAAAATAGGACAATCCTATTGCTTTCCCTAGTTCGGTATTCCATAATATTTCTGAAAAATAATCTTGGGCAAATTCAGAAACCAAGTACATACTTTCCCGTTCGTTCGCCTCCTCTTTTTGTTCATCAGTACGCTCTGTCTCCTCTATTTCAATATTGTACTTTTTAGCCAAATATTTTATGGCTTCAGGATAGGTAAAATGTTCATGTTCCATCAAAAAAGCAACCACATTACCTCCTTTTCCACTGCTGAAATCCTTCCAAATCTGTTTTACCGGCGAAACCATGAAACTTGGAGTACGTTCATCGGTAAACGGACTCAATCCCTTGAAGTTTGAACCTGATTTTTTTAATTGTACAAAATCGCCAATAACCTCCTCTAAACGGGCGGTTTCGTAAACTTGATCTATGGTCGATTTCGAAATCAAAATAAAAATTTTTTGGATTGCTAAAATAGCAAAAATAGAAGTGTTCTAGCAAAGAAAAACCTTAGTTATGCCTATTTCATTTTCAATACTAAAATAAGTAAGTTTATATTTTAATATCCTGTAAAAATGATCTTATTTTTTGGTACACGTCCTGGAAAGACCGAAATTAAAAAACTGTCAGGAGTAACATGTCCCCACTGCAATCAAAAAAACACCTTGAATGCGTCGACAAGTGCTAGTTACTTTCATTTGTTTTGGATCAAACTTTTCAAGATTTCAACGCATGTGATTTTGGAATGTTCGCATTGTAAAAAAGTTTATTTTAAAAATGAATTCAGCGAAGGGATGCAACAGGCATTGCACCAAAATTTACCTTAAATAGGGAATAGGAAAACACCCCTAAAGTCCCCTCAAGGGGACAATCCAACCCCATGAATTTACGGTTCATAGTAATTTACAAATCAAACCGAAGGCCCAAAGAGATGTTATGCTGCTCTATTTGGGCATCTTTAAAGATGGGATTCAAATCATATTTTGCATAAAGCAACACTCCATCGAAACCTACATAAGCACTAAGCCCGTATACCAAATCATTTGTATTGTATCGTCTTTTTAATTTATCCTTTACATTTTCACCATTACGGTCATACTTCAATTTTTGACGGGTACCCAAATTGAAACCTCCATAGGCCCCAATGCCTACACGGAATTGGTTGGTCAAGGAATATCGCATGTTCTTCTCGGTTTTGTGCAACTTAGACGGCCCAAATTCCAAATGGACCGGGAATACCAAGTTATCCATTCTCAGCTTCGATTTCTTTAAATCGTATTCAAAATCCTGTAATTCAACTTGTCCATTTTCAACTACGAAATATTGATTGTCTTTGGGTTTTAGGCCATTGAACTGAAATGAAAACCCATAGTTTAAACGAACAAAATTAGTGTTCTCAAAAACCCTAGTTCGCCAAGACCAGCCCATTTCAAAAAATCGACTTCCCCCGATTTTGTACGGAGAATCATTGATTGACTGACCATCTATCAACGCATTGTTCAAGCCTATGGCCAAAACAAAATCAGAATAGGTTCTTCGGTCATATTTTAATTCTTTATTCAATCTTCTACTTTTTTCCCAAAGTATTGATGAACCGTCTGCCCTTTTAAGATCTATATTGATTTCCAAAGAAGAAATCCCTGTACTATCCATGGATTCGACATTCAGAACATCTCCGTTATTACGCTCTAGAAGAAGAATATCATTTTCGATAATAGCGATTCGGTTCTCAATATTCAAGGCTCTTTTTTTAGCTGCGGACTCCTTTAGAACCTTTGACTCTTCATAGCTTATCTGATTCTTCTCGTACCGCTTGTTTATTTCCTCGACTTCAAATTTCAAGGCTTGTTTTTCCTGTTCACTTATTCGATCTTTTCGATCTTTAAGTATTTCCACTTTCCGTTTATAATTTTCAACTTCTTGAGCCGATACATTTTGCAACGCGAATGAAAGGAACAATACTACAAGGTAAATGGCAATAATTCTCATAATGATTTTGATTTTATGTCCTCTTTAAACCTCCTCCCTTTTTGAAAGAGGAGGTAAAAAGAAGATTGATTATTGATTGATGAATGCCTCTTTTAATTTCCCCATCGTGTGAGAAGAAAAAAGTTTCTAATATCCACTAGTTGTTGCGATCGACGACCGCTGTTCTTACTTTCAGGAATCCTTTTTTTAAGGTTTCGAAAATCTGTTCTCGGAAGGTTTGGTCCAATTCTCCTTCAACTTCATTCAATAATGCCATGGCATCGACTTTACCTTCTCCATTGAAAATATTATCTGTTAAAATCTCCTTCTGAGCTTTTCGCAATAAGGAGTCTACCTCAACACTGGAAACCGTTTGATTGCTTTTTTCCAATAAATCCACTTGTTCTACTATTTCGGCAATTTTTGCGTTGATGAGTTTTTCTTCCCCATTTAATACAAGGCCTGGTTTTACTAATTCTTCTACCTCTTTTTCGCGCAAAACAATTTGATTGTCTATATTAGGGGTAGTACTCATCCCATGTTTCCCTCTTTCCTTTTTAATAACTTCATCTGAAACCACCCTCTTTTCATTAACCACATCATTTTGTTTTATTTCAATTGTAGAATCTTGGGTTTTAAAGGTTTCCTTAGGTGTTTCAACAAGATCCACATCAGTTACTATTGGTGTGTTTCGCACATTAAAATAAATCGAGGATATGATCAAAATACCCATAAACCCGGCAGCGATACTAAACCAAAAAAGTTTTTTGGATTTGGAGGTTTCAGGCTCGACCAGCTGAACGGTAATCCTGTCCCAAGCGTTGGAAGAAGGTTTTATTTTCCTTTCATCCAAACTTTGTTTTATATGTTTTTCAAATTTATCTGGTTCCATACCCTATAATATTTTGTTTCTTTAATTTTTCCTGTAACATTTTTCGCGCTTTGAATAGTTGCGATTTTGATGTGTTCTCGGAAATCTGTAATAATTCCCCTATTTCATGGTGCTTATATCCTTCAACAACAAATAACACAAAGACCATTTTATACCCTTCTGGCAAAGCATCGATCAACAATTGTATGTGTTCTACATCCAACTTGGAAGAAATTGAATTGTATTCAGTTGTATTTTGCTCATATAACTCGTCATCATAGACCACAAATTGCTGTTTTCTCACATAGGAGATACTTTCACGAATCATGATTTTCCGAATCCATCCTTCAAAACTTCCATTGAATCCAAACGAACCCAAATGCGTAAATACTTTTAAAAACCCAATGATCATTACATCTTCGGCAAACTGCAAATCTTTAATATACTGTCTACAAACACTGAGCATTTTTGAGGCATATTTATCATAAATACGCTTTTGGGCCTCTTGGTTACCCGCAGCCGCTTTTTTTATGATTTGCTTTTCGTTATTATAAATGGTAATGATTTTCAAATCTTTGAAATTGCCTTCTATAAAGATAGACGCAATATTATGGAAGATAGTTGCCTAGCTTTGAAAAAATAATTGAACGGTTTTATAAGAAGATGAATGACAGGTAATTAAAAATTTACTTTTTCCTGTCTACTACATAGTTTACCATAAGTTCCAATGAATCCCTATAGGGTGATTTTGGATAAGTAAGTAATAAATCGAGCGCTAACTTTTTAAAATTGTGCATTTTAGATTCCGCATAGGTTAAGCCACCTTGTTTTATAACAAAATCAATGACCTCTTTAACCCTCTTTTTATCCCTATTGTGATTTTTTACCGAATTGATTAACCAATTTTTTTCGGATTTTGTGCAGTTGTTAAGAACATAAATCAAAGGTAAGGTCATTTTTTGCTCCTTGATATCTATTCCCGTGGGTTTGCCTATTTTCTTTTCGCCATAATCAAAAAGATCGTCCTTAATCTGAAAGGCCATTCCGCAATATTCCCCGAACTTTCTAAAAGTTTCAACATCATCTGTTTCAGGTTGTACCGAACATGCGCCCAAACTACAGCAAGCAGCTATCAAGGTTGCTGTTTTTTGACGGATTATATCATAATAGACATCTTCAGTGATATCCAATCGTCTAGCTTTTTCAATCTGTAAAAGTTCGCCCTCGCTCATTTCACGGACTGCAACAGAAATAATTCGAAGAAGATCAAAATCGCCATTGTCTATTGACAATAGTAATCCTTTTGATAACAGGTAATCGCCTACTAAGACGGCGATTTTATTTTTCCATAATGCATTTATAGAGAAAAATCCACGGCGTTTATTACTTTCATCTACCACATCATCATGTACCAAGGTTGCGGTATGGATCAATTCAATAACAGAGGCCCCTCGATAAGTACGTTCATTGACCTGGCCATTGTTCAATAACTTTGCCGTTAAAAAAACGAACATGGGTCGCATTTGCTTGCCCTTTCGATTAACAATGTAGTATGTAATACGGTTTAAAAGTGCCACTTTAGAAGACATGGATTCCCGGAACTTTGTTTCAAAAAGTTCCATTTCCTGATTAATAGGCTCTCTTATTTGTGATACAACTTTCAAGTAATTTGGTTTTCTATCTTACACCGTTTGGGCGATAAATTTAGGGAAAATAAAGAGTAGAATTCATAATATGGATTTCAGAATTCAGAATTATCAGGATTTATTGGCCAATTGGCCACAAGCAGCGTCAATATCCTTTCCTCGAGACCTACGTACTGTAACAACAATACCTTTATGCTCCAACGTATTTACATACATCGCTATAGCTTTGTCATTTGCTTGTTGAAATGCTCCATCATCAATTGGGTTGTATTCTATTAAGTTTACTTTTGAAGGGGCAAATCTGCAAAATTCCACCAATGCATCTACATCGTTCTGGGTGTCGTTTATACCTTTCCAGACAATATATTCATAGGTTATCCTACTTTTGGTCTTGCCGTACCAATATTGCAGTGCCTCCCTTAAGTCGGTTAAAGTAAAATTGGCATTAAATGGCATAATGGAAGTCCTTATTTCATCTATTGCCGAATGCAACGAAACTGCTAACTTGAATTTGACTTGATCATCCGCCATTTTCCGAATCATTTTTGGCACTCCCGATGTTGAAACGGTTATACGTTTTGGAGACATCCCAAAACCGTTTGGTGAAGTGATCTTATCAATTGCCTTTAGAACATTATTATAGTTCATTAGGGGTTCTCCCATGCCCATAAAAACTATATTACTTAATGGTCTATTAAAATATAATCGGCTTTCGTTATCAATAGCGACTACCTGATCATAGATTTCATCAGGATTCAGATTTCGCATTCGTTTTAATCTTGCCGTGGCACAGAATTTACAATCCAAACTACAACCAACCTGACTTGAAACACAAGCTGTGGTCCTTGTTTTTGTGGGAATCAAAACTGACTCAACCACCAAATCGTCATGCAAACGAACCGCATTTTTTATGGTGCCATCCTTACTTCGTTGCAATTGATCAACTTTTATATGATTGATCACAAAATTTGACGAAAGTAACTCCCTTGTCTCTTTGGTAATATTCGTCATTACATCAAAAGAATGGGCACCTTTTCTCCAAAGCCATTCATACACTTGATTACCCCTGAATGCCTTGTCATTATTATTGACGAAGAATTCCCTGAGTTGCTCCAAGGTCAAGGCCCTAATATCTTTCCTGTTCGTTATTTCTTCCATTCAAATTAAAAAGAGAATAAAAAATCCCACTTTCAATTTACATCGATAAAGTGGGATTTCTTTTTATTGTTTATTTGATTCCCTACTTCAAGGGAATGAAAAATAAATTTATATAATCAACATGGCATCACCATAAGAATAAAACTTATAGCCTTCCATAATAGCTTCTTTGTAAGCTCTTTTCATTAAATCATGTCCTATAAAAGCGGATACCATCATCAATAAGGTCGATTTTGGTAAATGAAAGTTGGTAACCATACAATTGGCAATACTGAACTCGTACGGAGGAAAAACAAATTTGTTCGTCCATCCATTAAAAGTATTCAAAGTTTGTTGTGAAGAAACTGCGCTTTCCAATCCACGCATTGCAGTTGTTCCAACAGCACAAATTCTACGTTTTTTGAGTTTAGCGTTATTTACAATTTCCGTGGCTTTCTCATCAATAATCAATTCTTCGCTATCCATTTTATGCTTGGACAGATCCTCTACCTCCACAGGATTGAATGTTCCCAATCCAACATGTAAGGTCACCTCAGCAAAATCAATACCCTTTATCTCCAACCGCTTTAATAAATGTTTTGAAAAATGTAGGCCGGCTGTAGGAGCGGCAACTGCACCTTCATGTTTTGCATAAATAGTTTGGTAACGATGCTCATCTTCCGGCTCAACATCCCTTTTAATATATTTTGGCAATGGTGTTTGACCTAATTCACGAAGTTTTCTTCTAAAATCAGTATAGGAACCATCATATAAAAAACGAAGCGTTCTACCTCTTGAGGTAGTATTATCAATTACCTCGGCAACCAAACTTTCATCCTCTCCAAAATAAAGTTTGTTACCAATACGGATTTTACGTGCTGGGTCTACTAAAACGTCCCAAAGTCGTTGCTCCTCATTTAACTCCCGAAGTAAGAACACTTCAATTCTAGCACCGGTTTTCTCTTTGTTACCAAATAATCTAGCAGGAAATACTTTGGTATTGTTCAAAACCATAACATCACCTTCATCGAAATAATTAATTAGGTCCTTGAACATTTTATGCTCTATTTTACCAGTTTCACGGTGAACAACCATCAATTTGGATTCGTCCCTGTGTTCTGAAGGATACTCGGCCAATAAATCATTAGGTAATTCAAAACTGAAGTGTGATAATTTCATATAGTAGTTTTTATTAGCAATTTTTGCGGCTGCAAATATACGACCCCAAGATAGGGGATGTCAAGTAAATCGATGATTAAATGATAATTATAATTCTTGAACCCGAATCTTTAGTTTTCTAAGGTCCTCCCAAAAATCAGGATACGATTTGGAAACCACTTCCGCATCATTGATTTTTAATGTGGTCTTTAAGGCCAATGGAGCGAACGCCATTGCCATTCTATGGTCATTATAGGTGTCTATGGAAACATCTGTAATAATTTCTTTAGAACGTTCCAGGATTAAGGATTTATCTGTAATTATAACTTTCGCACCTAATTTGGAAAATTCAGTATGCATAGCCTTTAACCTATCGGTCTCTTTGATTTTAAGGGTATGCAAACCAGTTAATTCGCAACCTATACCCAATCCCAAGCAAGTTACCGCAATGGTTTGTGCAATATCGGGAGCATTGGCCAAATCATAATTGAACGATTCCAATATGCAATCCTGGATTTTCCTTATTATTATTTTACCATCCAAAAATGAAGTTTCAACGCCAAAGTCATTGTAAATTCCTGAAAGTATACTATCTCCCTGCAGGCTTGTTTCTTTGTAAGCGCTCAATTTTATTTCGGCCCCTTTAGCACTAAGAGCTACAATACTATAAAAATAAGAGGCGGAGCTCCAATCAGATTCAACAACCAATTCAATCTGATCAACTGATGTTTTCGGTGATACACGAATTGTATTACCCTCGAAAGAAGTCTCGACCCCAATTTGGTTCAATAACCCTAAGGTCATTTTTATGTAAGGCACTGATGTGATTTTACCAATTAAGTTAAGTTCAAGACCATTTACCAAACTTGGCGCAATCAACAATAATGAAGAGATATACTGACTACTGATATCTGCCGGAAGGCTGACTTTATTATTACTAAGAGTTTTGCCTTTTATTTTTATTGGTGGATAGCCTTCATTTTTCACATATTCAATATCCGCCCCTAACCCTCTTAAGGCCTCGACCAAAATTTTTATAGGACGTTCCGTCATTCGTTGGGAACCGGTCAGTATTACTTCCTTACCTTCTTGTGAAGAAAAATATCCGGTTAAAAAACGCATTGCCGTACCAGCATGATGTATATCAACCTCACCTATCGCAATCTTTAACCCCTTCTGCATTACCCTAGCATCATCAGAGTTGGAAAGATTACTGATCTTGATGTTCGGGAATAATGCCTTCAACAAGAGCAATCGGTTAGACTCGCTCTTTGAGCCGGTTATTTGGATACTGGATTTTAAAAGCGGATTGGAGGGACCCGTTAATTTTACTTTCAAGCTGGATAGATTTAAAAACAAAGCCCAAATATAATACTATTTGAGCTTTTTGTTGTTTTGGTGCCTATCGTGATCTCTTTTGGATTTTACATCCATTCTTTTGTCAAATGCATCTTGTAAATCCACTCCCGTTTGGTTGGCCAAGCAAAGTACCACAAAAAGAACATCGGCAAGCTCCTCGCCTAAATCCTTACCCTTATCTGATTCTTTTTCACTTTGCTCACCGTATCTACGTGCAATTATCCGTGCAACCTCACCCACCTCCTCAGTTAGCTGGGCCATATTCGTTAATTCATTGAAATATCGAACACCGTGTTCTTTTATCCAATTATCTACCTCTTGTTGTGATTCCTTTAAACTCATTATTCCTTGCTTTTTGTGTCAATAATTATCGTTACTGGACCATTATTCAATAATTCAACCTTCATGTCAGCTCCAAAATTACCTGTGCCTACTTTTTTGCCGAGATCATTTTCCAATTGCAGAACAAATTTTTCATATATGGGTATGGCTATTTCAGGTTTTGCCGCTTTTATATAGGAAGGTCTGTTCCCTTTTTTCGTGGAAGCTTGTAAAGTGAATTGACTAACAACAATAGCATCGCCTTCAATCTCCAAGAGTGATTGGTTCATAACTCCATTATCGTCATTAAAAATGCGAAGATTTACAATTTTTCTAGAAAGCCATTGCAGGTCTTCCCGAGAATCCTCATTTTCAATTCCTAGTAAAATCAAAAGTCCCTTTTTGATTTTTGAAATAACTTGGTTGTCTACAGCAACACTCGCTTTGGTAACTCTTTGTATTACAGCTCTCATTTACCTTTCCCTATGACTACTTTCCCCTTCCCCCGTCACCATTTGTACGTAACTATTGTACCTGCTCCAAGCTACTTCCCCATTTTCCAAAGCTTGTTTAACCGCACAACTAGGTTCATCAAGATGAAGGCAATTATTATATTTACACCCCGATTTTAATTTAAAAAACTCTGGGAAATAATCGCTCATTTCATCTTTTTCCATATCAAAAATTCCGAAACCCTTAATGCCAGGGGTGTCAATGATTTTGGCATCGAAACTAAGATCGAACATTTCTGCAAAAGTGGTCGTATGTTGTCCTTGAAGATGTTGTTCTGAAATTTCCGTTGTCTTAATATTCAATGAAGGTTCCAAAGCATTTATCAAAGTTGATTTACCCACTCCTGAATTTCCTGAAAACATACTTGTTTTACCTATCATCAATTCTTTTACCTTATCAACATTCTTACCTGATTTAGCAGAAATTCCGATACATGTGTATCCAATTTTACGATAAATGGCGGCCAAATATTTTACCTCGTCCAATTCATCATCCTCATAAGTATCGATCTTATTAAAAAGCAATACGGCCGGTATATCATATGCTTCTGCGGTAGCTAAAAAACGATCAATGAAAATAGTATAGGTTTTTGGATTATTCAAAGTAATCATCAAAAACACCTGATCCAGATTCGAAGCAATTATATGTGTCTGTTTTGAAAGTTTTACAGACTTTCGGATGATATAGTTTTTTCTATCTTCAATATGGTGAATAATACCAATGGTCTCATCCCCTATTTTTTCAATTTCAAATTGCACCCTATCGCCAACAGCAACGGGATTTGTGCTCTTTATTCCTTTGATTCTGAATTTGCCTTTAATACGGCATTCGTAAAAATCACCCTCATTGGCCTTGACCGTGTACCAGCTTCCGGTAGATTTATATACGATTCCTTTCATTTATTTCCTATAAAATATAACTGTGGGATTCACACAAAATAACGATATTTCTTTTTAACATTTGTTTTATCTTTATGCTATTATTAATCAATTAAAATTAAATTACATGAAAAAACTAGTATTAATCGTTTGCCTTTTGGGCATTTTATCATTAGATCTTAATGCACAGGAATTTAAAGTAATTACCAGTGTGGAATCCATCGTTCCTAATGGTCTAGGCAGATCCAGGATTATAAGTGCTATGGAAGACAAAGATTATAAAGAATTCACAAGTGTACAGTCTGATGAGGATAACACCCGGAATAAGTCTGACAGAGGTGAAATTCGTGTTAAGAATTTTGAGGAAACTAAATTATTGAATTTCTATAATATTGGAGGGATACGTTTTCAGAACATAGCTGCAAATGATGCCATAATCACCTCTAAGATCAATACAATGATAGCCGAAGGGTGGGAACTGGCCTTTGTGACCAGTGCCGTGGAAAGTGAAGGTGGTAAAGGTGATGGTCAAGGCATTTTTATTACCAGATATATCTTCAAGAGATAAGAACCAAAAAATAAAAAATCCGGTCTAGGCCGGATTTTTTATTTAATCCTTAATGTATATTCTTCCGCCAGCTAAAGTATTTTTATTTATTTCCTTTGGATTCCCATACACATAGACATCACCTCCGGCTTTCACATTTATATCCACTTTGTCAGAAGCAAAGACTTCTGCTTCACCTGCAGCGGTTATTTTTATATCGGTATTGAGTGTTTTAAGCCCGCGACCTTCAAATATTCCGCCAGTATTTAAAACTACCCATTGATTTTTTGCTAATCCAGAGGTTTCAACAATACCTCCTGTTACAGCCCTAACTTCTAGATCAACCACATCCAAGCCAGCCTTGATTTTAGCGCCTTCTTGAGCTCTAATTTCCAAATGGTCTTGCTTTATCAATTCGTTACAAACAATTTTGGCACCTTCATTCCCATCAATAACATCGATTTGCTTGTAGTAAACTTCAATAAAAGTATCCTCCCCTTGGAACTTTTTTTCCAAGTGCATTCTCAATTTTAAAGTGCCATCGGCATTCACGATTTTAATATCATCAACATTCCTTCCTTTGATCATAACCTTATTTACATCAGATTTTATAAGATTTACTTCAATAAGGTCAAAAACCTTTATTTTATTGAAGTCACCAACTTCTTTATCAACAATTCTTTGTCCAGAAACGCTTAAAGAGACAATAGCAAAAAGTAATAGCAGTAAATTTTTCATTTTGTGTTCTTATTTGATTTTTTTTAAAGATAACTTCAAATTAAGATCGTTACAGTTTTATATAAAAAATCCCGATTTTAAATCGGGATTTTTTTATTAACCATTAATGATTTTCTCTTGATGATTAATAGATTCTTGGTGAATGGCCTTAAACATTTTAAGGACAAATTCTTCACTTAATCCCTTGGATTCCCCTTCTAGTATCATCGCTCCTAAAATAGAATTCCATCTATTACTTTGGAGTACTGCAACGTTTTTTTGCTTTTTAAGTACCCCTATACCATCTGAAATTTTCATTCGTTTTCCTAGGGTTTCTATTAATTGGTTATCGATGATGTCGATTTGCGCTCTTAGATTGCTAAGCTGACCTATATATTCAGCCTCTTCATCAGTTTCTTTTCTTATTTTCAAATCGTTCATTATGCGAATCAGGGTTTTAGGTGTTACCTGTTGGGCAGCATCACTCCAGGCATTGTCCGGATCATGATGTGTTTCGATAATCAATCCATCAAAATTAAGGTCCAAGGCAGTTTGTGAAACGTCAAATATCATATTTCTATTACCTGTAATATGTGAAGGGTCATTGATAATGGGCAAATCGGGAAACTTAGTCTGTAATTCAATAGCTAACTGCCATTCTGGAATATTCCTATACTTCGACTTCTCATAGGTTGAGAATCCTCTGTGTATTACTCCAAGTTTGTTGATATTGGCTGTATGCAATCTTTCAACAGCCCCTAACCACAAGGATAAATCTGGATTTACAGGATTCTTAACAAGTACAATCTTATCAGTACCTTTCAATGCATCGGCAATTTCTTGCACAATAAACGGACTAACAGTAGATCTTGCTCCGATCCAAAGTAAATCTATGTCATGTTCCAATGCCAATTCTACATGGGCCCTATTGGCTACCTCGGTAGCTGTTTTCAAACCTGTTTCCTCCTTAACCTTCTGTAACCATTTAAGACCTAATGCCCCTACACCCTCGAAATTACCTGGACGGGTTCTTGGTTTCCATATACCGGCACGATAATAGTTTACATCCGTATCTTTTAATTCGTGTGCAATTGTCAATACTTGCTCTTCAGTTTCCGCACTACATGGACCCGCTATCACTAATGGATGATTTAAACCTAAATCATCTAGCCATGTTCTCATTTCTTTTGAATTTTCCATTTTGTATACTTATTTGTTAAGTGTAATGCCTTTTAATATTTCCTTTATTTTATTAGTATTGTTCATTTCACTATAAATTCCCTTGTAATCGTCATTAAGCAACATTTCCTTAAAATCTTTCAGGTTGTGAATATACTCTTCCAAGGTCTCTATTACATTCTCTTTATTCTGCTTAAAAATAGGTGTCCACATTGCTGGTGAGCTTTTAGCCAAACGCACAGTACTCTCGAAACCACTACCCGCCATATCAAAGATATCACGTTCATTTTTTTCCTTCTCAATTACCGTCTTACCTAACATAAATGAACTTATGTGTGACAAATGCGATACGTAGGCAATATGCTTATCATGTGCTTCTGGATTCATATACCTGATTCGCATGCCCATTTTTTGGAAAAGATCCAATGCTTTTTCCTGAAGTTTGAAAGCTGTTTTTTCAACCTCGCAGATGATATTCGTTTTTCCTTCATACAAACTTTCAATTGCTGCCGATGGACCCGAAAATTCAGTACCGGCAATTGGGTGACACGCCAAAAAATTTCTCCTTTTTGGATGGCTTTCCAAGCTCTTACATAATGCAGACTTCGTAGAACCGGCATCAAAGACCGCACAATCATCATTCACAGCATCCAAGATCAACGGAAGCTCATTGAGCATTACATCAACTGGAATACTTACGATGACCAAATCAGCCAAATGCAAATCTTCATAACTGGATTTGTTATCGATAAGATCCAGAGCCAATGCCTCATCCAAATGTGTTGCATTAGTGTCTATACCATATATTTTGGCATCCAGGATCAACCTTTTAATGTCCTTGGCCATTGAACCCCCAATTAATCCTATTCCGATAATGAATACGTTCATTTTTTAAAATCTATCTAGTGCTTCCTTTATTTTTTCCTCTTTTACACATAAAGAAAATCGAATATAACCCTTTCCATTACTTCCGAAAATTGTTCCGGGTGTAATGAATATATTTTTGTTGTAAAGCACTTTATCAATAAATTCTTCTGCATTAGGTGCTTCCTCGGGGAGTTTTGCCCAAACGAACATTCCCACCGCATTTTTATCGAAAGTACAATTCAACTTTTCTGCCAAAGCAAAAATTAAATCCCTTCTTCCACTATAAATCTTATCAAGCCCCTTGAACCAATCCTGTCCACTTTTCAAAGCCGTTATAGCTCCTTTTTGTATGCCGTAAAACATACCTGAATCCATATTACTCTTAACTTTTAAAATTGCATTAATATGCTCAGTAGCACCTAATACCATTCCAACACGCCAACCTGCCATGTTAAAGGTCTTACTCAATGAATTGAGTTCCAAAGCAACCTCTTTTGCACCATTGATGCTTAAAATACTTAGCGGATTATTACTCAAAACAAAGCTATATGGATTATCATTGACCAATAATATTTGGTTCTTCTTTGCAAACTTCAACAATTTTTCCAATTGCACCTTTGTTGCAGTGGCGCCTGTTGGCATATGGGGATAACTTACCCACATCAGTTTCACTTTTGAGAGATTCTGTTGCTGCAAGACATCCAAATCTGGAAACCAACCATTTTCAGCCAACAGATCATATTGTTTTGGAACACCACCTACCAATCTGGTTACTGACGTATAGGTAGGATATCCTGGATTTGGAATCAAAACCTCATCCCCTTCATTTAAAAAGGCCATACTTATATGCATAATTCCTTCTTTGGAACCCATTAGCGGTAATATCTCGCATACCGGATTGACCACAACATTGAATTTCTCTTCATAGAAATTAGCTATTGCCTCCCGTAATTCAGGTAAGCCCTGGTAGCTCTGATACTGGTGGGCACCGGGATCGGTCATTGATTGTTTAATTGATTTGATAACATCTTCAGATGGCGCCAAATCCGGACTACCAATACCTATATTTATTATGGGCCTACCCTCAGCAATAAGACCACGCACTTCCCTTAATTTCCTGGAGAAGTAATATTCTTCAACCGTATTCAATCTTTCAGCAGTCTGAATCATACTCTAGCATTTTTATATTCCCCTAATATCCTAAAATCTTCCAACATAATTTCCAAAAGCGATTTTGCCTTGGCAAAACTATCATATTTATCAAAGGTAACATCGACAAAAAAGGCATATTTCCAAGGGGTTTCAATTATTGGCAAGGACTGTATTTTAGTCAGGTTCAGATTACAATCGCTCATAACATTCAAAACCGTTGCCAAACTCCCTCTTTTATGATCTGTTACAAACCGAACAGACGCTTTGTTTATCACTTCTTTTGGCCACTCTTTGTTGGTGGTTTTTACAATTATGAATCGGGTAGAATTGTACTTTATAGTCTGTATCTCAGGAGCAATAATTTCCAATTCATATAGTTCAGCCGCTACTTTTGGTGCGATAGCTGCAATACCGAATAATTGATTATCATGTATTTGTTTTGCAGTTTCAGCGGTATCAACATCTTCAACCACTTTAATATTCGGCTTTGTCTTTAAAAATTCCCTACACTGCAAAAGTGCCATAGGATGTGAGCGCACTTCCATTATATCATCTATGCTTTGACCCTTTAATCCCATTAAATTATGATGGATGTTCAAATAATGTTCACCTATTATATGTAAATTATTATCATAGATAAGTGCATAATTGGGAATAATTGAACCAGCTATAGAATTTTCAATGGCCATTATCCCTTTGTCTGCATTATTATTTAAAAGTTGATCTACCAAGCCATGAAATGAAAGACATTCCTCTAGAAGAATAGCATCATCAAAATATTCCAATGCTACCTGATGGTGGTTTGAACCCTTAATTCCCTGTATGGCTATTTTTAAACTCCTTTCCATAATATTAGAAACTAATCTCTATTTTTTTAACAAAAAAAGTCCCGTTTTTCACGGGACTCAATGTTATAATTTGTTTACAATACACTACAACAGTCCCGTACCTCTCTTAAAAAAGAAGAAAAAATAAAAACCGTTGAAGAAATATTGCTTTGTCATTTTTAACTTAAATCTTTAGCTAATGTACTAATTAAATTTAAAAATCAACTTTTAGGGATATCTTTTTTCGAAATAATTGAAAATGAAGTATTTCATTGCTGAATTATTTTCAATCCTTGGATTTTATTAAGAAAAGTTAAGAACGGAGTCTATTACAAGATCCAATTCGTCTTGTATTTCAGGGTTGGTACAATTCACTAAAATCGTGAAAACCATTTCTTTTTCAGGGTAAATAAAAAAGTTGGAGTAACCCCCGACGCCATTTCCAATATGACCATAAAAGGTTCTTTCTTTTTTATCCTCACTCACCTGCCAACCCAGACCATAATAGGTGCGTTCACCCTCAATAATTTCTGAAGTAATAAATTGGGACAGCAATTCTTCATCTAAAATTTCCTTGTTTAAAATAGCTTGGCCAAATTTTGCAATATCACTTGAAGTTGATAAATAACCGCCCCCTGCCAACTTAAAAAAATTGTTTACAGGAATTGCTTTTCGAAAGCCTAAATTGTTTTTGGAATAAAACAATGCAAAATCCATTCGACCCTGCCTTCCGAAGGGGACAGTCCGCAAAGGTTCACGTTCAGAAATAGTATTATGCATCCCCAAAGGATTCAATACCTTTTGCTTAACATATTCCTCAAAAGGAATACCACTTGCCTCTTGCATGGCCAATGAAATCAGAACCCAATCATAACTATTATAGTGATAGTTAGTTCCTGGCTCAAACAATAGATCATCATTTTTAAATATTTCGAGGCTATCCTTAATTGAGTAAGGCTTATTCAAGGCGTATTCCTTACCCCGATAACCTCTTATCCCAGCGGTATGGCCCGCAAGTTGCCTGATTGTAAAATCATGTTTTTTCTTAGGGAAATAAGGAACATAATTATAGAATGAAGTATTTAAGTCAATAACTTCTTCTTTTACCATAATGGCAAGTGCTGTTGCAGCAATATTTTTAGATATACTCGCAATCCTAAAAATAGTTGACTCCGGGTCGATTTCGATTTTACTTTCCAAATTGGCATATCCGTAACCTTTTTGAAAAATGGTTTCCCCCTCTTTTAGAACTGTGATGGCCAATCCGGGAATCTTCTTTTCTTTTATTAGGGATTGTAACAGATTATCCGCTTTTGCCAATCCGTTTAAATGTGCTTTCCCCCGTCCATCCTTCTTATAGGTGAAAAGGTCTTTTAGATATGTAAGGATGGATTTCAATAGTTATAAATATAAATCACTCAAAGGATATTTCAATAAATTTATATAATAGATTCCCGTCCATACCTGCCATATCTGTGGCCGAAAAATCGCTAGGAGGGTTCGAAGGAATCACAAAATTCTAATTCTTAAAAATAAGTCTCCCAGTATAAAGCTCCTCAACATCAATATTTGCTGGTCGATTGAAGCTCACAACATCACCGGTACCCCGAATAACACCAGAGATTGATACTTGTGGATTTATCAGAATATCATTTGTTCCTCTGTGATTTAAGTCCACATTATTTGAAATAAGTCTTTCAGCTTCAATTCTTGAATCTCCAGCAGCTACGTTTACAATAAGACTTTCCGTATTTCCCCTTAATTTAAAATAGGCTATTCCATTTACAACAATGCTTAAGTTTTTAGTATTAACTTCCAAATCAAATTCCCCATCTGTGGTTTCCGCTTCAGGTTCAGTAAAGCTCTCTGAATACAATTGCAAACTTGGAAAGCCAAGAATACCATCACTTTTAATAGGCAAACCTGTGCTACTTCTAATCTCGGATATGTTTGGTGAAGTCACATAAACGGTGGTCAGTCCATATTCCCTAAAGAAATTACATCCATTTTCGTTACGTAAGATCAAACGGTCACCATCTACAATTGCCGTAACTTCCTTAATTAAAAATTCACCTGTTTCAACCTCAACTTTTTGTACATCCCCTTGCTTCAAAACCAAAGCAACCTTTTCAAAGACCGTGATTTTAGAGAAATTGGCAAGGTTCACCTCAGTCTTTATTAGTTCTCCCTCATCTTGAAAACAATCGGGGGCATTTTCGCTGTTACAGGACAGCAATAAAAAAATATAAATAGTGGTTAGAATTTTTTTCATAATCGCACTCCTATACCAAATTCAACAGCCTCAGCTTTAGCACCATGTGATTTTAAAGTTATGGCACCAAATACCTTATTGCCAAAATAACGTTTTAGCCCCACCCTATTATACATTTTGCCCTCAAAATCAAAAGGATAATAAACATAATACCCTAGTTGGGCAATTATAGACATTCTATTAATAAACAACTCGTGACCTATAAAAATACCCACACGCTTATAATCATCATTAGCAGACACGCCATTTTCGGGAAATGAAATCGACTGAAATTCTATCAATTCCTTTAGAAAGTTTGAAAAAAATACATCAGCCCCTATCTGAATTGCACTTTTTCCTCCCAAGCGTTTATCGGCATACCCTGAAACAATATAAAAAGGAAACTGTCCGGAATCGATAACATCACTTTCATTCAAGCCAGTCCTAAATGCAAAATTATATTTTATCGGTTCTTTTATTCTTTCCATTGAACCTCTTTTTATGTATTCAGGTGAGTCACCTCCATCCAAATCATAAATAAGTCCGGCGTTGAGTGCAAAAGTATTTGTTGATGTATTCGGTGCCTTAAAATTAGCATTTGAATAATGGATTATAGAAATACCTGCTTTAAATCCCAATCCTTCAAAAATATTCTCCTTATGATAATTAAACATCAAATAGGTAGAGCTAAGAAAATATGACCCAAATGCATTATTCCTGAAATTTTCGTACTTGTCATAAGGATTCGTATTGTACGCTATTCCCTGGCCTATACGAAATTGCATATATCTTTTAAAAAAATAGAAATTGTAATGTGCATACAATCCAAAATTATCACCCAAGGTACTTGTGTTCATATTTTGGTAAACGAATGAAAACCCTAAATCAGGATAATTATACTCTTGTTCCCATTCCTTTTCACCGTAGGTCTTGCGATTAAAACCAAGTATCAATCCACCTGGATGATCTGAAATCAAATGCGAAATATCTGGGTTGTGTAGTATTACAGAACCATAAAATTGATTTGCATCCAAAGTGAACCTTTTTGTTTCCTCAGGGATCTGGGAAAAACAAAAAGAAACCAAAAAAAGAAATATGGGAAATAACCTTAGGTTCATCGGGTGTAAAATTAGAAAAATTATGACGTGCACAGTTTTTTAAACTTCCTGTTTCATGGTGAATATCATTGACACCTTAAACAGAAACTAGAAAACACCTTTTGCAATTGCATAAATATTATCAGATTTTCCCATAGAATAATAATGGAGAACAGGCACCCCAGCTGATTTAAGTTCTTTGCATTGTTGAATGGCCCATTCTATACCTACTTGACGAACGGCTTTATTGTTTTTACAGTCATCAACAGCATCAATCAGGTCTTGGGGTATATCTATTTTAAACACTTGTGGCAAGAGCTGTAAATGTCGTTTTACTGCAATTGGTTTTATCCCGGGAATAATAGGCACATCTATTCCGAAATCCCTGGCAGCATCAACAAACTCAAAGTATTTCTGATTGTCAAAAAACATTTGGGTAACCACATAATCAGCACCTGCATCAACTTTTTGTTTTAATCTTTTTAAATCTGATTTTAAGGATGGGGCTTCCAAATGCTTTTCAGGATACCCTGCAACACCAATGCAAAAATTAGCGCAATCATCGGTTTCAATAACTTGGTGAAGGTACCTACCACAATTAAGATTTTTAATTTGTTTGACCAATTCAATGGCATAAGAATGGCCTCCCTTTGTTGGCTCAAAATATTTTTCCTCGCGCATGGCATCCCCCCGTAGCGCCATTACATTATGAATTCCCAAATAATGACAATCAATCAAAAGGTATTCAGTTTCTTCTTTGGTAAATCCGCCACACAATACATGCGGAACCGTATCTACTTGGTATTTATGTTTTATGGATGCGCAAATACCTACCGTACCAGGTCTCATTCGAGTCAGTTTTTTATCCAAAAGTCCGTCCCTATCCAAATAAATATATTCTTCCCGGGATGTGGTAACATCAATAAAAGGAGGTTTAAATTCCATTAAAGGATCAATATTATTATACAATTCTTGGATGTTCCGGCCCTTAACCGGGGGAATCAACTCAAAGGAAAACAAAGTTTCACCTTTGGCTTTTTTAATATGATCTGTAACCTTCATAACTTCTCACCTCGCCCTATCCAAAAGAGAGGGTGTTTATTTAGTTCGTTGAATATAGTTCTAGGCATACTTTTAATCTGCAATATTGGGAGCTAACCATTTATAAGCTTTGTCAAATGGCATCCCTTTACGGTTTGCATAATCTTGTACCTGATCTTTCTTAATTTTTCCCAACCCAAAATAACGTGCCTCCGGATTCGCAAAATAGTAACCGCTTACACTTGCGGCTGGCCACATGGCCAGACTTTCAGTAAGTTCTACACCAATCTTTTCCTTAACCCCTAAAACCTCCCATATGGTCAGTTTTTCCAAATGATCAGGACATGCGGGATATCCTGGTGCCGGTCGAATACCTTTATATGATTCCTTAATCAATTGTTCGTTACTCAAATTCTCATTCATCGCATAACCCCAATGTTTGGTTCGTACTTCCTTATGCAAATATTCAGCAAAAGCCTCAGCCAAACGGTCAGAAATCGCTTTAATCATAATTGAGTTGTAGTCATCATGATTTTTCTCATAATCTGCTGCCAATTTTGCGGTTCCAAATCCTGTACTTACACAAAAACAGCCGATATAATCCTGTTTTTCGCTTTCCTTGGGAGCGATGAAATCTGCCAATGCGATGTCTGAAACACCATCACGTTTCTTTAATTGTTGACGTAAAGTTCTGAAAATATATTTTTTATTTTCAGCGACAATTTCAATATCATCATCTTTAACACTGTTTGCAGGAAAAAGTCCGAAAACCGCTTTGGCTTTTAATTGCTTTTCAGAAATCACTTCATTCAACATTGTTCGTGCATCACCAAACAATTCAGCTGCATGTTCACCAACCACTTTATCAGTCAAAATATCAGGATATTTACCATGTAATTCCCAACTTCTGAAAAATGGTGACCAGTCAATATAGGGTACTAATTTATCAAGGTCCATATCCTCAATAATTTGAATACCTATTTTTTTGGGTTTAATAATATTTGTGGTGTTCCAATCAATCTGGAACTTATTTTTTCTCGCCGCATCAATCGATTTGTATTCTTTATGTTGCAAACGATTCATGAACTTTTCCCGAAAAACTCCGTAATCTTCTTTAATCGATTTTTTATAGCTATCCGAATTATCTTTTTGCAACAGATTGCCAACCACGGTTACCGCTCTCGATGCATCGTTTACATGCACAACAGCTTTACTATATTGGGTGTCAATTTTTACTGCTGTATGAGCCTTACTTGTGGTTGCACCTCCAATTAACAAGGGTACTTCAAAATTTTGGCGTTCCATTTCCTTGGCTAAAAAAACCATTTCATCCAATGACGGGGTTATCAACCCACTTAGACCTATTACATCTACATTCTCCTCTTTTGCTTTGCTAATGATTTTTTCAGGTGGCACCATTACGCCTAAATCAACTATTACATAATTGTTGCAGGCTAAAACAACACTAACGATATTTTTACCTATATCGTGCACATCACCCTTTACAGTGGCCATAAGAATTTTTCCAGCTCCTTTTGCATCACCCTCTTGAGGGTTTTTCAATTTCTCCTCTTCAATATATGGCAAAAGATAAGCAACGGCTTTTTTCATTACCCTGGCCGATTTTACTACTTGTGGCAAGAACATTTTCCCACTCCCGAAAAGGTCTCCAACGACATTCATTCCTGTCATTAAATGCCCTTCTATTACCTCGATTGGCTTATCTACACTTTTACGTGCCTCCTCGACATCGTCAACTATATATTGGTCTATTCCTTTAACCAGAGCACGGGTAATTCTATTTTGAATTGGGTCGTTCCGCCATGATAAATCAATTTTACTTTCTCTGGCTTTTCCCACTACCGATTCAGCAAAATCAAGCAAACGTTCCGTGGCATCATCCCGGCGATTAAATATAACATCCTCAACACGCTCTAATAAATCCTTTGGAATATCATCATAAACTTCCAACATGGCAGGGTTAACGATACCCATATTCATCCCAGCTTGTATGGCATGGTAAAGAAAAACAGAATGCATTGCTTCCCTAACTGGATTATTACCCCTGAAACTAAAAGATACATTACTTATGCCCCCACTTACATTACAGTATGGTAAGTTCTCCCTTACCCATGCTGTTGCTTCTATAAAATCAAGGGCATTGCGTTTGTGTTCTTCCATTCCTGTTGCAACCGGGAAAACATTCAGATCGAAAATGATATCCTCGGGAGGAAATCCAACTTTTTTCACTAAAATATCATATGAGCGTTTGGATATTTCAAGTCTACGTTCATAATTATCAGCCTGCCCAACCTCATCAAAAGCCATGACAATGACTGCAGCACCATATCTTTTTATCAACTTGGCCTGATGTATGAATTGTTCTTCCCCTTCTTTTAAACTTATGGAGTTAACCACACATTTGCCTTGAACAACTTGAAGTCCCGCCTCTATAATCTCCCATTTAGAGCTATCGATCATTATTGGGACTCTAGCAATATCGGGTTCAGCCATGACAAGGTTTAGGAACTTTACCATGGCCTCTTTACCATCGATAAGTCCGTCATCCATATTTATATCGATAATCTGCGCACCACCCTCTACTTGATGTCGAGCAACATCAAGTGCTTCTTCAAATTTTTCTTCTTTAATAAGTCGGAGGAATTTTTTTGAACCTGCCACATTGGTGCGTTCACCCACATTTATGAAATTGCTTTCAGGAGTGACCACAAGAGGTTCTAGTCCACTTAAATGCAAAAACCTTTTAGCCCCTAAAGGTGTAATTTGATTTTCAACAGGTACAATTTTTCCTCTCTCTTTCATAACCTCGATTTCATTAAGAATCGTTACTCATTAACCGATTCAGTTAATGTACCGCTTTTTGGGGCTAGGGGGCGTGGCTTATAATTCTTTACTAAATTGGCCATTGCCTTAATATGCTCTGGAGTAGTTCCACAACAACCGCCGACGATATTGACCAATCCCTTTTCCAAATACTCCTGAATTTGAGCTGCCATTTGCTCTGGTGTTTCATCATATTCGCCAAATGCATTGGGTAACCCCGCATTTGGATGTGCAGAAACTGCATGCTGCGTTTTAGCGGACAATACTTCTAAATGTGGAACCAGTTGACTTGCACCTAAGGCACAATTGAATCCGACTGATAAAATTGGTATATGCGAAATCGAGATCAAAAAAGCCTCTGCCGTTTGCCCGGATAACGTTCTGCCAGAAGCATCGGTAATTGTGCCGCTGACCATTATCGGTATATCAATTTTCCTTTCTTCCTTAACCTCTTCAATAGCAAATAAAGCAGCCTTAGCATTTAAGGTATCAAAAATTGTCTCTACCAAAAGCATGTCTACTCCACCGTCTATTAACGCCTCTACTTGCTGTTTATATGCTATTCGTAATTCATCAAAAGAAATAGCCCTAAACCCCGGGTCATTCACATCGGGTGACATACTGGCCGTTTTATTGGTAGGACCAATACTTCCAACAACAAATCGAGGTTTGTCAGGGTCCTTGGCAGTAAACTCATTGGCAACTTTTTTGGCAATTTTCGCAGATTCATAATTTAGTTCATATACAAAATCCTCCATATGGTAATCTGCCATGGCAACTGTCGTACCTGAGAAAGTATTTGTTTCAACAATATCCGCTCCTGCTTCTAGATATTTTGCATGTATGGATGCAATAGCTTCAGGTTGGGTTAGCGACAAAAGGTCGTTATTACCTTGTAGTGGATAAGACCAATCTTTGAAACGTTCCCCGCGAAAATCCTCTTCGGTAAAATGATAACGTTGTAGCATGGTGCCCATGGCCCCATCCAATATCAAAACCCTTGCCTTTAATACTTCCCTAATATCTTCCATTTTAACTATTCTACATCACCTTTTTCCAAATATACAATCACCTTGGCAAAATAACACCATTAAAATCCATGTACGTGTTTATCAAGAATGAAAAAGATGAAGACATTGGTCTTACTTCTTGTTATCTGTCTAGCCATAGAGCAAGATAGAATGTAGCACCTTCTTTAAAGTAAAGGGTTGCCAAGGTTTCACAGGGTCTATTCCCTCCACCTTTCTTGATAACAGTTTCAATTTGGTAATGAACAGATTGCAAAGAAACAGCAGAGTTCCCTTAAAAGCAAGGAAAGTTTTTTATTTGCGAATTGAATATCTCCTATTTGTGTGTTAATTATTCAATCAAGCGTTTTGTTAACTCATTCATTTTCTCAACTTTATCTTCAAAACCCCCTTTGATCCTTTTTCTGTATTCATTTAAGTTTTGAACCATCATATTTATATCCTCGGGGATTACGTCTTCAAAAAATTGACGTAAACGTTTTGCGGTAGTTGGTGATTTTCCATTTGTCGATATGGCTATTTTTACATTTCCTTTGGTAACAATTCCACCCATATAAAAATCACAATAGGGCGGATTATCCGCCACATTGACCAATTTGTCCATTCTTCTACAATCATTATAAACTTGAATATTTACTTCTCGAATATCTGTTGTGGCAATTACCATATGTTTTCCTCGAAGATACTTCTCATTGTATACATCAGTAATCAATTTTACATTATATTTTTTTGACAGTTCAAGAGTTTCTTCCTTAAACATGGGAGATACTATGGTTACGTTGGCATCTGGACTGGATTTGGTCAAAAAGGTGAGTTTTTCCTCAGCGACATTACCCCCTCCAACAATTAAAATCGAAAGATGTGATGTCTTTAAAAATATTGGATAAAGATTATTTCTTTCCATAATTCAGATTATTGCTTCTTCAAGATAGGCATTTTGAATTTCAAGAATTCGTTCCCTATGTCTTACTACTTCCCCGATAATAATTATAGCGGGATTTGTCAATTCTTGCTGTTTTACTTCCACTAGAATTGAATCAATAGTTCCTACTCCTACTTTTTCATTTTCACAGGTGCCGTTCTGAATTATGGCAATAGGTGTATTGCATTTACCCTCTTTTTTAAAAAGGTCGATGATAGCTTCAAGTTTACCCATCCCCATAAGAATTACTACTGTTGCACTTGATTTGGCTGCTAAGTGAACATCCTTGGACAACTTATGGTCTTTAGTGGTCCCGGTAATCACCCAAAAGCTTTCAGCCGAACCCCTCTTGGTCACTGGTATATGTTGTGCCGCTGGTACCGAAACCGCTGATGAGATTCCAGGCACCAAAGCCACTTCCAATCCATGTGCTGCAGCATATTCCATTTCTTCCGCGCCTCTTCCAAAAACAAAAGGGTCACCACCTTTTAAGCGAACTACATGTCCGTGCGATTTAGCCCTACTTACAATAAGTTCGTTGATCTGTTCTTGCTGATATGAATAGCATCCACGTCTTTTACCTACAAAAATATGCTCTGCTTTTGGAGCATAGTTTAATAGCTCAGCATCTACCAAGGCATCATAAAGTATAACATTTGCATTCGCAATGGCCTTGATGCCTTTTAGGGTTATCAATTCAACATCCCCTGGTCCGGCACCTACAACGGTAAGTTTTTCTCTGCTATACATGTTCCAGCTCCAGTTTTCTGAATGATTCCACCCTTGCAAGAAATTCTTTTGCATCTTTCAAATAGCTTAAGGCAAATTCTTTGGAAGGTTCGTTCTTATTTAATTGAAGTACGAGTTCCTCAAACCCCTTTTCTAATTTAATTCTACCTGAAGTGATGAATATTTTATCAAAATCTTTAATGATACTAGAATGCGTATTGGTTTTTGTTTTTTCAGCAGTCAAGAGTGCCTTAGCAGAATTGACCATCGACGAGTACGAATGATAGATACTTGCGGCCCATTTACCTTCGATAAAAGTAGAACTGGCATTTTCTATTTTCTCTTCACTTTCGTATAATAAGGTGGCTATTAAATCAATGACCACACCAGCACATTCGCCTACCCCAATAGCTTTTTGATATTTTTTCTCATTACCCCAATCTATAAAATCATCTTGTGTAAGGTTATCAAGGGTTCCCAAAGGTTTCAAAAATTCGTAAAAATAAGGTTCTCCTTGTTGTTCGTAATACAAAGTAAAAGATCTACCATTTCCGTTAGCATCAAAATCATTCAAGATCAATCGTAAAGCCTCAGGTCCTCTTTTACTAGGTACCTTAATAACCTTATCAGCAAACTTGCCATTGCCGTTTCCTAAATTTCCGCCTCCCAATAAAACCTGAAGTGCCGGTGCTACCAACTTGTTTTTTGTTCTTATAGACATACCTTGAAAACCAATATTAGCCATATTGTGCTGTCCACAGGCATTCATACATCCACTGATCTTGATAATCACATCCGGATTACTTACATACTGCGGGTATTCAGCTTTAATAACCCGCTCCAATTCCCTGGCGATTCCTGTACTACTGGCAATTCCCAAATTGCAAGTATCTGTGCCTGGGCATGCGGTAATGTCTAAAGCCTTGTTGTAACCAAGCTCAGTAAATCCTAATTTTTGAAGTTCAGTATAAAAAAAAGGAACCAATTCTTCTTTCACATATGGGATTAAAATATTTTGGCGGAGCGATAATCGAATTTCCCCTGCAGCATACTTTTCAACTAAATCTGCCAAAAGGCGTGCTTTATCAGTATAAAAATCGCCCAATAGTACTTTGACGCCTATGGCAACATAACCTGCTTGCTTTTGAGGAACCAGATTGGTAGTTTTCCATTGTTCGAACACCTTTTCATCTTTAATGATGCTATTCGGCACAGGTATATTTACAATTTTTGGGTACTGATACGACTCTGCATCAATTGGATAATGTTTGTGAGGTACTGCCTTCTGTTCTTCTTGCAATAACGTTTTAAATCCTTCCAAGCCTACATCCTTCAATAAATATTTCAATCTAGCTTTAGCTCTACTCTTTCTTTCACCGAACCTATCAAAAACCCTAACAACAACGTCCATTAAAGGAATAATCCTATCAGCTGATAAAAATTCGTAAAGAACATCCGCATGCCGAGGTTGAGAACCCAGGCCTCCACCTAGCATTACTTTAAACCCTTTAACTCCATTTTTGATTTTAGCAATAAAGCCAATGTCGTGCATATACGACAATCCCGTATCCGCATCACTTGAAGAGAAAGACACCTTGAACTTTCGTCCCATTTCCTGACTTATGGGGTTGCGCAAAAAATATTCGAATAGCGCATGTGCGTATGGCGAAACATCAAAAGGTTCTTCAATATCTATACCTGCTGTTTCACTTGCAGTTACGTTACGCACCGTATTACCACAGGCTTCACGGAGTGTTACCTCATCTTTTTCCAATTGGGCCCAAAGTTCTGGTGTACGATCTAAATCAACATAATGTATTTGAATATCTTGACGCGTAGTGATATGTAAACGACCGGTGGAATACTCATCAGAAACTTCGCAAATTCGCCTTAGCTGATGGCTAGTTACCTTCCCATAAGGAAGTTTAATGCGTATCATTTGAACACCTTGCTGTCGTTGCCCATAAACACCACGGGCGAGTCTCAGGCTTCTGAATTTCTCTTCATCTAACTTCCCTTCATTGAACTCACGGATTTTCGCTTCCAATTCCAAAATATCCTTTTCTACTATCGGATCCTCAATTTCTGTTCTAAAACTTTGCATATTTTTCTTTTTGAGTCAAGAATCTGGATTTCTGGAAACAAGACTTTATTATTCTATATTACCTACCGGGTTAATAGACATTAAATTCAATACATGGAATATTCTACCAATGGATTTCCTCCTTCGAGGGAATGACAACATTGTTAACTAATGAATCCTGCTCCTACGGTATTATTAGATTGGGTATCAATTAATATAAAAGAGCCGTTTGTTCTGTGATTTTTAAAGGGATCAAAGAATATGGGTTTGTTCAATTTAAACGAAACCTTTGCAATATCGTTTATTCCCAATGAGTTTGCCTCTTCAGTCAATACCTGAATAATCTGGATGGATTTTATGGTGTATATTATCTACTTTTGCCAAAACCTTATTTACTCCATGTTGTAAAACATATTTATTCCCAGTGGTTAGTTTTTGTGAATCCATCCAAGAAATTGTCGCTGTAAACTGTTTATCAATGGTTGGTAAATCGCCAACTTTTACTAGCATGTCTCCCCTGCTCACATTTATTTCGTCTTCCAAGGTAATGGTAACCGAAGAGCGTCTCGAAGCGGTTTTGTATTTTTTATCATAAAAATAGATATCCTTGATTCTTGATTTCGTTTGTGATGGCAGTGCAACAACCTCATCACCAACACTTAACTCACCGCCATACACTTTTCCAGCAAATCCCCTAAAATCATGAAACTCATCAGTTTTAGGTCTAATAACGTACTGTACTGGAAATCTAGGTGTTCCTGAATTAAAAATATCCTTTCTGTCTAAAAGTTCTAAATGCTCTAATAATGTTTGCCCATGATACCATGGCGTATTGTTTGATTTATTTACGACATTGTCACCTTTTAAAGCACTAACCGGAATAAAAGTGATGTTTTGATCTTGATAATCCCTTTTACTCATTAATACTTCAAAATCAGCTTTAATAGCATTGTATTTTTCTTCCGAAAAATCAACCAAATCCATTTTGTTGATGGCCACAATCACATCTTTTATCCTCAAAAGATTATTAATGAAAAAATGACGGTTTGTTTGTTCTATTACCCCTTTCCTAGCATCGATCAATATTATTGCTGCCTGTGATGTTGATGCACCGGTTACCATGTTTCTAGTATACTCCACATGACCTGGTGTATCTGCAATGATGTAGCTTTTATTGGGCGTGGAAAAGTAGATATGGGCTACGTCAATGGTTATCCCTTGTTCACGTTCTGCCACCAACCCATCTGTTGCCAATGAAAAATCAAGATAGTCATATCCCTTTTGTTTACTGGTTTTTTCTATGGCTTCCAGCTTATCGGTGGTCAATGATTTGGTATCATATAGAATTCTACCAATTAAGGTGCTTTTTCCATCATCAACACTACCAGCTGTTGCTATTTTTAGTACTTCCATGCTTTTCTATCTTCCCCGTAATGAGGCTTTTATATTAAATTCTTTAACGGATTCCCGAATTCGCGGGAACGATAAAACCGATTAGAAATATCCTTGTTGTTTTCTTTTTTCCATAGCTGCTTCGGAACGCTTATCATCTATTCGTGCACCTCTTTCTGATATGGAGGATTCCCTTATTTCCTGAACTACACTTGCAATGTCAGAAGCTTCGGAAAGCACAGCGGCCGTACAACTCATATCACCAACCGTCCTGAATCTAACTATTTCTTCCAAAACTTCTTCATGGTCTTCTTGAAATACAAAATCTGAATGTGACCAAATCAATCCATCACGCAAGAAAATCTTTCTTCTATGTGCAAAATAGATAGAGGGAATTTCGATATTCTCTTTTTCTATATAAGACCAAACATCCAATTCTGTCCAATTTGAAATTGGAAATACACGGACATTTTGACCTAATTCAATTTGACCATTAAGCATATCGAATAATTCCGGTCTTTGGTTTTTTTCATCCCACTGCCCAAAATCATCCCTAACTGAAAAAATACGTTCCTTTGCCCTTGCTTTTTCCTCATCGCGCCTTGCACCCCCGATACACGCATCGAACTTAAATTCTTCTATGGCATCTAAAAGTGTGGTGGTTTGCAATGCGTTTCTACTGGAATACCTACCCGACTCCTCCTTAACTCTTCCTTTATCAATAGACTCCTGAACATTTCTGACTATCAGTTCCAACCCCAATTCCTCTACCAACCGATCTCTAAACTCTATCGTTTCTGGAAAGTTATGGCCGGTATCTATGTGCATTAAAGGGAACGGAATCTTGGCAGGATAAAAAGCTTTTTGAGCTAATCTTACCAAGGTTATTGAATCCTTTCCGCCTGAAAATAACAAAACAGGTTTCTCAAACTGGGCCGCCACTTCCCTTATTATGTAAATGGCCTCATTCTCCAATGGATTTATATGGGATGTATTTTGCATCTAATTAATTTTAAGTATGTAAACCACATTCCCGGTTCTCAAGAACCTTGGTGGGGTCAAAATATATATGTTCGTTGGGCAGGTTTCTTTCTTCCAGGTACATATCCAATTGGGCATCGCTCCAATGGTAAAACGGACTAACTTTCAAAACTCCGTCTTTGCTAATACTTAAGATATTCAAAGAATCCCTTAATGCAGTTTGACCCTTTCTAAGATTGGTGAACCAAACATCAGGCTTGTATTCATTCATGGCCCTTCTAAAGGGTTCTAACTTAACTTGTTCTGTAAATTCCGCATGTCTTGGGTCATCAATTCCAGGTATGCCCATAATCGTATCGCGATGCGACGTTGTTTGTTTTGGCACAAATAATTTTACGTTAAGATCCAAATCATTAATCAACTCTTCAGCATGTCTATAGGTGTTTGGGGTATTGTAGCCAGTATCGCACCAAATTACCGGAATATCTTTATTCACATCGGTAACCGCAAAAAGAATGGCTACTTCATAGGGTCTAAAGTTGGTTGTGACCACGGGTGATTGACCATATTTTATAGCCCATGAGATTATTTCAGTTGGTGGAATTCCCTTTAGCTGTATATTAAGATCATTGATTTGTTGCGTTGTAAAATTCATTTTTCGAATCTTTAAATTGTTTTCACCAAGATTGATTATTTACCCCAATTGACCAAGTTCCAAAGTCTTTCATGAAAAAAATACAATATCATTTTGGTCAAAAAATCTATTGAGGCGATAGATGCGGCCAATGTAATTTTACCAGTAAGTAAGTACGAGATCACCAAGGTATCCAGGGTGCCAACCACACGCCAGCTAAACGCTTTTGCAATACTTCGAATTGGTTTTTCAGAATTTCTATCGGTTTCAAAATCACTTTTAGTGGCTTTTTTATTTAAAATCAATTGGTCTGCAATCATCTTTATTAAGTTTATTCTATTAGTCTATTGATTTAATAGAGTAAGCAAAAATAGAACTATTTTCAAAACGGTGATGTTAAAAATCCATAAAGATTGAATTATTCCCATAGATTTAGTAGATTAATAAAATTACTCTCAATAATTAAGAATAATTCAGCTAGAACTTGAATCTATTGAAAATAACGGATGGTATAGTAGAATTTCTTTTACTTTAAAAGGAGCTAAACCTCAGATTTGTATAAATCCAGGGCTATTTAATTAAATCTGCCAAAGTGTTGTTTCTATATACATTTAAAGCACTATCCCGTACCTGAAGCATCAATTTGTAAACCGAGCAGGAATCCTGGTCAGGACAATCATCACACTTTTCATAGAAATTCAAGCTTACACAAGGCACCATGGCTATAGGGCCTTCGAGTATCCGCATTACATCGGTCATTAATACTTCGTTTGGGTTTTTTATAAGATAGTAACCCCCGCCCTTTCCTTTTTTTGAACCTAGGAATCCGGTTTTACGCATGGTCAATAATATACTTTCCAAAAATTTTTGGGAAATGTTCTCGTGCTTAGCTATTTCAGCTATCTGCACGGGCTGCCTGTCTTTTTGGGATGCCAAATAAGTAAGTGCCTTTAAACCGTATTTTGTCTTTTTGGAAAGCATTTAGCGAAGATAGGGAAAATTAACATTTTCAAATAAATCTGTAAGGTGTAAGCCCAAAAAGCCTACAAGATCTTTTCGATTCTACAGGTAGATCTAACGACCTAAGGCTTGTTTGATATCCCCAATAATATCGTCAATATGCTCCAAGCCAACCGACACGCGTACCATTCCGTCAGTAATCCCTGTTTCGGCTCTTTCTTCCACAGACAATTTGCTGTGGGTAGTAGATGCAGGATGGGTGACAATGGTTCTGGAATCACCTAAGTTAGCCGACAATGATAAAAGTTTTATCGAATCAAAGAATTTACGACCTCCTTCCAATCCCCCTTTAATTTCAAATGCCACCACACAGCCTCCTGCTTTCATTTGTTTTTTGGCAATTTCATACTTTGGATGGGACTTTAAAAATGGATATTTGACCCAATTTACTTTTGGTTGTGTTTCCAAAAATTCAGCAAGCTCCATCGCATTTTCGCAATGCCTATCAACCCGTACCGCTAAAGTTTCCAAACTTTTGGATAAGATCCACGCATTGAAGGGTGATAATGCCGGACCAGTAATCCGCGAAAATCGATATACTTTTTCTATTAGTTCCTTGCTCCCAACAGTGATTCCAGCCAATACCCTACCTTGACCATCCATTAGTTTGGTTCCAGAATGGATAACCAAATCAGCCCCGAATTTTATAGGTTGCTGTAAGTAAGGCGATGCGAAACAATTATCAATGATCAATATCAAATTGTGTTTTTTGGCTATTTTACCCAAAGCCTCCAAATCCAAAATATCGACCCCGGGATTGGTAGGGGATTCCGCATAAATGATTTTTGTTTTTGGAGTAATCATGTCATCAATTTCCTCTAATTCATCAATCTTGAAATAGCTATGTATAATATTCCATTTTGGGAAAAAATTATTGAAAAGACTGTGGGTCGAACCAAAAATGCTTCTTGCCGAAAGAATATGGTCACCACTTTCCAATAATGCTGCGAAAGTTGAGAAAACAGCCGCCATACCCGAAGCGAATGCGAAACCGTCTTCGGCACCTTCCATTTTACAAACCTTTTCAATAAATTCCGAAGAATTGGGATTGGAATATCGTGAATATATATTTCTGTCTTTTTCCTCAGCAAAAGACGCACGCATATCTTCCGCATCTTCAAACACAAAACTTGAAGTCAAATATATAGGGCTCGAGTGTTCCAAAAATTGGGAACGTTCAAGTTGAGTGCGAATCGCATCCGTCTCGAATTTATTTTTCTTGTCCATTTTATCCTTTTTCAGCAATTCGTAGAATATCCCCAAATACACCCCTCGCAGTTACTGCCGCACCAGCACCGGCTCCTTGGATCACTAAAGGATGCTCACCATAGGATTCTGTGTATATTTCGATAATTGAATCTGAACCTTGTACCTGTCCGAGTGAACTTTCTTTAGGGACCGATATTAATTTCACATCCAATATACCCTTTTCTTTTCTCAAATTGCCATGTAAATCCCCTACATAACGCAATACATGATTCGGTTTTTGGTTCTTCTTTAATTCGTTGAACTTATCATTAAGAATATCCAAATTACCCATGAAATCATTCACTGAACCTTTTCGGAGTAATTCTGGAATTAGATTTTGGATTTTGATATCCGAAAATTCATTTCGTAAATCCAATTCCCTTGCCAATATCAATAATTTTCTACCCACATCATTCCCAGATAAATCCTCACGCGGGTCTGGTTCGGTAAACCCTTTGCCCATCGCATCTTTTAAGATAGATGAAAATGAAGTATTCACTTCAGAAAAGGTGTTGAATATATAACTAAGGGAGCCTGAGAACACCCCTTTGATCCTAGTTATGTTTTCACCTGAAAGATGTAATAGTTTAATGGTGTCAATCAATGGTAATCCTGCACCCACGTTGGTTTCATATAAATACTGTTTTTGATTTTTAGCCAATTCCCCACGAAGTAATTGGTAATAGTCAAAACCGAGCGTATTTGCAATTTTGTTAGAGGAAACCAAATCAAAACCATTATCGACGAAATCGAAATAATTAGCCACGAAATCCTCACTTGCCGTGTTATCAACAGCGATTAAGTTCTCTAGATGATTTACTTTTGCATAAGCAAACACATCGGCCATAGTATAGGGCACACCTTGTTCCTCGATCGCAGTTTTCCAATTTTTGGATATCCCTCCTTTTTTCAATAAGATTTTCCTCGAGTTGGCCACGGCAAACACATTCAAATCAATTCCCTTACGTTTTTCAATAGTTTTTGTGGATTTTAATATTTGGTCAATAAGTGTACCGCCCACATTTCCATGACCAAAAATGGCCACGTTCACTTTTTTACTAATACCGAATATTTGCCCGTGTATTACGTTCAAAGCTTTATGTAAGTCCGATTTTTTAACGACTAAACTCACATTTTTCCCAGTAACCGTATTGTTGAACAATATAGGAATAACCTGGTTTTTAATAAGTGCATTATAAGGTTTATGGAATGTGCTCAAATCCTGACCAATAATAGAAATTACAGAAACATCATTTACTACTGTAATTCTATTAATATCCTTTGACTGAAAGTCACTGGTAAACTCTCGCTCTAATGCAATTTTGGCTCTTAGGGCCTTATCGGCATTTACAACCAAACCAATTCCCCTTTCAGATGACCCCTGAGAAATTATGCTTACACTTATGTTATTCTCACCAAGTGACTTAAAAATACGGGCATCAACGCCAACCTTTCCTAAAAGTCCCCTGCCTTCTAAGTTAATCAAGGAAACATGCTCAATTACCGAAAGCGATTTTATACCTTCTTTATTGGTCTTAGCACTAATAAGTGTCCCTTCATTATCATGATTAAAAGTATTGAGAATTCGTAAAGGAATATTCTTTTCAATTAACGGGATTATAGTTTTGGCATGTAAAATTGTAGCGCCAAAATTTGCCAATTCGTTGGCTTCGCTATAGGATAACTCTGAAATACGCTTCGCTTCCGACACATAATCAGGATTTGCAGTAAATATTCCATCAACATGGGTATAGTTTTGAAGTTCTTCGGCATCCAAGTAATTGGCTAACATTGCTGCAGAGTAATTGCTGCCATTTCTTCCCAAAGTGGTGGTCTCATTGTCCAAAGTAGAAGCAATAAATCCAGTAATAACGGGAACTGTATCATGGCTCAAAAGGGCAAATTCACGCAATACATTTTCTTTAGAAACAGCTTCAATCACATGTGCATCCCCAAAAGTATTATCTGTTTTAATCAATTTTCTGGAATCTATCCATTTGGCATTTATCCCTTTTCCTATTAAAAGTTTGGTTATTAATTTTGCAGAAATAATTTCGCCATAGGCTAAAACCTGATCACGTATTTTTGGACTATAGTCCTCTAATAGTGATACCCCCTCGAACAATTTGAACAAAGCTTCATACTCTTTCGATAGATTTACATTCTTATAAGTATGAGTTTGGTACTTCTCAAATGCGGTGAAATCCTTGGTGTAATCTTCACCATGGGCGGCCTTTTCCAATATAGCGTCCAATTGGTCAGTTGCCTTTTCTCGAGCCGAAAGAACTATTGCGATATTTTCCCCACCATTGACCTTATCCGTAATAATATCCAATACTCTCCCTAGTCCTTCACCATTACTAAGTGACTTACCGCCAAATTTCAAAATTTTCAATTTTTGGGACTTGCCATTAGGATTAAAAATACCATTGAGCAATTTTTGCATTTGCTCAAATTCTATTAAAAAGGCATCATGGCCATGTAAAGACTGTACCTCCCCATAAGTAACATTGCTTTTGGCCTGTGCCAATTGCCTAAAGGTTTCCTTGTTTTCCTTTGCTGTAAAAAAAAGGTCTGAATCAACACCAATAATATGAATATTGGTATCGCTATTCTGAAGATCAATAAAAGGAGCTTCACCATTTCTATTTATGTCAATTGTCTTCAACAATTGGTTCATTAATTTATAAGCCGATAATTGAAAACGGTCTTTTAATTTTTCCCCATGGTGCGTTAGCCAACTCTCAACATTGAAAACCTGAAGTTCCTCATTGGTACTTCTTTTAAAACGTTCCTTGAAAGATTCCGGTGTACGATAACACAGCATGGCGTGCATACGTGCATCATGAACGGGATGCTTGGAATTGATTAAAAATTGCTCTTGAATTTGGCAATTTGCAATTAACCAATCCGTAGATTTCCAATCTGAGGCGACCGGGATTAAATGTGTTGTTAATTTAGGATCTAATGCTGCCATTTCCCAAGCAATACCTCCGCCTAAAGACCCGCCAATTAAAGCAAAAAGCTTCTCGATTTTCAATTTCTTAAGACCCAATAAAAAAATCTTGGCTATATCCCCAGCCACAAAATCCTTATAGTTTTCAATCACGAATCCATCATAGCCATTCCCAGGAATATTAAATGCCATAATGGTATATTTATTGTTATCTATACACTTTCCTTCACCAATCAAAGCAGACCACCAACCTTCCTTGCCAGTAACATTTGAATTTCCTGTTAACGCATGGTTTACCAATACTATTGGTGCTTCATGAAGTGGTTTTCCAAATAGTTCGTAGGAAAGGGAAATATCCTGAGAAACTCCACTTAGGGTTGTAAAATTTTTTATTTCCAATTGATGCAACATTTTACATGTAATGTATTAAGTTTACTTTTTCCCTCTACAAATACTGCAAAGGGAAATATAAATCTATGCTAAAACTGATTTATCAATTGTAGCGAAAGCCTGTTCCAAATCAAATTTTAAATCCTCTAAATCCTCCAATCCAACAGAAAGACGAATCAAGTCTTTTGTTACACCGGTAGATTCTTGTGCTGCATCGTCCAATTGTTGGTGGGTGGTACTCGCAGGGTGAATTATCAGTGATTTGGTATCGCCGATATTTGCCAACAAAGAGAATATTTTCGTTTCATCTGCAATCTTTTTCGCGGATTCAAAACCACCTTTGACCCCAAAAGTAACTATTCCACTCTGTCCCTTTGGTAAATATGCTTCAGCTTGAGCATAATATTTACTTGTTTTAAGCCCAGGATAGTTGACCCATTCGACCTCATTTCTATTTTGCAACCATTGTGCCAAGGCCAAAGCATTTTCACTATGTTTTTTAATTCGAATTTCGAGTGTTTCCAATCCTTGTATGATCTGAAACGCATTAAACGGACTCAAGCAAGCCCCATGGTCACGAAGTCCTTCAATACGGACTTTTGCTATGAAAGCGGCTGGCCCTAATGCCTCATGATATACCAATCCGTGATAACCGGCTGAAGGCTCTGTGAATTCCGGAAAATTTCCATTGCCATAATCGAAGGTTCCCGCATCAATAATGGCCCCACCTAAAGCAGTGCCATTTCCATTTATATATTTGGTCAAAGAATGAATTACAATATTGGCACCATGTTCAATTGGGTTTAATAAAGCAGGTGTAGCTACAGTATTGTCAACAATAAAGGGAATTTTAACGGCTTTGGCTTTTGCCGAAATAGCCTTAAGGTCCAAAACATCCAATTTTGGGTTACCCAATGATTCAACAAATATGGCCCTTGTATTATCCCGAACCGCTTTTCCAAAATTATTCGGATTGGAAGGATCAACAAAAGTGGTTGTAATTCCCAATCTCGGAAGTGTTACACTTAGCAAATTATAAGTTCCCCCATATAAGCTATTTGAAGCAACAATATGATCGCCTGATTTTAACAAAACAAGCAATGCCGTAGATATTGCCGCTGTACCGGATGCAGTTACTACAGCAGCTATCCCCCCTTCCAAAACAGCGAGTCTCTGTTCCAAAATGTCATTTGTGGGATTATTTATCCTCGTATAAATGTTTCCTGGTTCAGCCAAAGCAAAAAGGTTTGCGGCATGATCGGAATTATTGAAAACAAATGCTGTACTTTGGTAAATAGGCACTGCACGCGTGCCCCCGTTAACTGTTGTGTCGTGCCCAGCATGCAACGCATTCGTGGAAAATTTTTGATTACCCATGATTTTAATTTTTTTTAGTTGTTAATTAAATAAATCAAAACACCAATGCCTTTGTTGCAAATGTTGCAACCAGGTATAATCAAAAAGTTATAAGAAAATTTATTACAGAAGTAATTGTCTGTGTTATCTATTCTTTGATTCCTGCGAACCTCGGATAGAATTTAGCACCTTCTTCATATTGAAACAAAGGGTTGCCAAGGCTTCAAAGGGTCTATTCCCTCCACCTTTCTTGATAACTATTCAATATGTGTTTGAACTTTTGAATGACAAATATAACAATGGAAAAATTGATTTTCCTAATCTATTTAAAAAAATCACATTTTGAAGGCTGACTTGACAGCCTCAACCATGTCTAATTTTTCCCAAGTAAATAATTCTACTTCTTTCTCTATTCTACCATTATAGGGGGATTCGAATACTTTTGTTATAACCTGTGGTTCTCTCCCCATATGGCCATAAGCAGCAGTTTCCAAATAAATTGGGTTCCGCAATTTCAAACGCTGTTCAATGGCAAAAGGACGCATATCAAACAATTGGGATACTTTTTCAGCAATTTCACCATCTGAATAATCGACCTTTGAAGTACCGTAGGTATTCACAAAAATCGAGGTTGGCTTAACCACTCCTATGGCATAGCTTACTTGAACCAAAACTTCATCGGAAACACCTGCTGCTACCAAATTTTTCGCTGCATGGCGTGCTGCATATGCAGCACTTCTATCTACCTTACTTGGGTCCTTACCGCTAAAGGCTCCACCACCATGGGCCCCTTTTCCGCCATAGGTATCAACAATTATTTTTCTTCCCGTTAATCCTGTATCGCCATGTGGACCGCCAATCACAAATTTTCCTGTTGGATTGATGTGGTATTTTAATTGATCATCAAATAGTTTTTGGTCATTCTCTGGCAATTGATCAATTACTTTCGGAATTAATATTGAAATAATGTCTTCTTTTATTTTGGATAGCATTATTTCATCATTTTCATCGAAGGAATCGTGTTGCGTCGAGACAACAATGGTATCTATACGTTGTGGTATGTTATCATCAGAGTATTCAATAGTTACTTGGGCTTTGGCGTCAGGCCTTAAATAAGATATCTCCTTAGCTTCCTTTCGTAAATCTGCCAAGGTTTTTAATATTCTATGGGAAATATCCAAAGCCAAAGGCATATAATTTTCGGTTTCTTTGGTGGCATAGCCGAACATCATACCCTGATCCCCTGCTCCTTGTTCTTCTTTAGCGCCCCTATCGACTCCTTGATTAATATCCTGGGATTGTTCATGAATCAATGAAATTACCCCACATGAATCGCCACTAAACTGATATTCACCTTTCGTATAACCAATATCATTGATGACCTCTCTAGCAATACTCTGCAGATCTAAATAGGTATGACTCTTAACCTCACCTGCCAATATCACTTGCCCTGTGGTCACCATGGTTTCGCATGCTACCTTACTCTCAGGGTCAAATGCCAAAAAATTATCTAGAAGTGCGTCACTTATCTGATCGGCCACTTTGTCCGGATGTCCTTCACTTACAGATTCAGAGGTAAATAAATACGCCATTTGCTATTTGTTAAATAAGAGGTAATCTATTTGATTGCAAACGAAGCGAATTCACTGAAGTATTCAGTAGGTACTGCTTTAGCATTTTTTCCCTAGAAACAAGTTCAAGGTCTAGAGGTTGCAATCAGACAAATCTTTCCTCATTAGATTAAAGGCAAAAATACATATTTAGATATGAAATAAAAAATTTGCAATCATATTGTTAATATGTATTTAGGCTTATATTTTTTCTCTAACCCAAGATACTTTGTATATTGTGAAGCATTACTTTTTTAATATAACCTAACCATAAATCAATATTCAGAATGCATATTGCCGTTGCAGGAAACATTGGCGCCGGAAAGACCACTCTAACTAGATTACTTGCTAAACACTATAAGTGGGAAGCCCATTTTGAGGATGTTGTAGACAACCCCTACCTAGATGATTTTTATAATCAAATGGAACGATGGAGTTTTAATCTTCAGATTTATTTTTTGAACCATAGGTATCGCCAAGTTCTTAAATTCAGGGAAAGTGGTAAAAACATCATCCAAGATAGAACCATTTACGAAGATGCTTATATTTTCGCCCCTAACCTACATGCCATGGGCTTGATGACCAATAGGGATTTTACCAACTATTCCAGCCTTTTCGAATTAATGGAAAGTTTGGTGCAACCACCAGACCTTTTGATTTATCTAAGGAGTTCTATCCCTAATTTAGTCAATCAAATCCATAAGCGGGGACGCGATTATGAAAATTCAATTTCCATTGATTATTTAAGTCGTCTGAACGAACGTTATGAAGCGTGGATACATGGTTATGAAAAGGGAAATCTATTGGTTATTGATGTTGATAAATTGGATTTTGTTGATAAACCTGAGGATTTAGGTGAAATAGTAAATAGAATAGATGCCGAAATACATGGACTTTTTTAGGAACTTTGTGTAATGACCAATTGCCTAATAGCAAGTACTTCGACAATTCATGGAGGTTCTTATTTAGAGTATCTAATGGAACCATTGGGCGGACTGTTCAACGACATAGATGAAATTTTATTTATCCCATACGCAAGGCCTAGTGGAATAACCCATAGCACATATTGCGATATAGTTCAAGATGTCCTTAAAACCATTGGTAAAAGAGTAGTTGGAATCCATTCATTCAAAGACCCTATTGAGGCAATTAAAAAGGCAAAAGCAATATTTACAGGGGGTGGAAATACTTTTGTTCTTGTTTCTGAACTTTACAAACAAAACCTTATACCTGTACTAAAAGAAGCCATTTTAATGGGCACACCTTATTTGGGAACAAGCGCTGGCAGCAATATTATAGGTCTTAATATTAAAACCACTAACGATATGCCAATTGTATATCCTCCCAGTTTTGAAGCATTAGGGGTTTTACCTTTCAATATTAACCCACATTATCTAGATCCAGATCCATCGTCTACCCATAAAGGGGAAACAAGGGAAACTAGAATTAAGGAATTTCACGCAATCAATTCAATTCCTGTAGTAGGGCTAAGAGAAGGAAGTTGGATTAGGATTCAAAATGATGAAATTTTATTGGATGGTGGGAATCTTACGGCACGCATTTTTGAAAAAGGTAAAATACCCTATGAACTGAAACAAGGAAGTTCATTGAATTTTTTAAAATGAAACAACCCACCCTGACTGAATCGACAAGGTGGGTTGTTTGTATTATTATGAATGATTGCTTTAGTTTTCCTTTTCTTCAACAACTTTTTCAATCACTTTTTTTACCTTGATGTTAACACCAGAACTTTTATCATTGTAAACTTCAATCTTAGCTTTTACCTCATCTTCTGTCCCCTCAAAAATTTCTTCCTTCACAATTTCTTTCCCGTTTTCGGTTGTTGTTGTGGTTACCGTAGCTTTAGTAGTACCGTCATCATTCTTCACCATCTCAATCCTAACTTCTTTATGCATTTCTTTTGCTACCATTTCTGTAGCTGCTTTTTCTTCGTTATACGTTGTTAATGTATCAGAAGACAAAGCAATACTTGGTGCAATTACCAAGGCAACAACAGACATTAACTTCAAAAGAATGTTCAAAGATGGACCTGAAGTATCCTTAAAAGGATCACCAACAGTATCGCCAACAACGGCTGCTTTGTGTGCATCGGTACCTTTACGGCCATCAGCTTCAATCATTTTTTTGGCATTATCCCACGCACCACCTGCATTGGATTGGAAGATGGCCATTAATACCCCAGCTGTTGTAACTCCAGCTAATAGACCGCCTAACATTTCAGCACCACCTATAAAACCAACAGCAACAGGAACGGCAATAGCCAAAAGACCAGGCAATACCATTTCTTTAATTGATGCTTTTGTGGAAATATCAACACATTTATCATATTCAGCATATCCATCTGCAGCATCAAAAATCGCACGTTGCTCAGGAGTAGCTTTAGACATATCAGAGTCAACAGCTCTCATTACTTCCAAAGCAGCTTTCAATTGGGGAATATCCCTGAATTGACGACGAACTTCCTCGATCATTGCCATAGCAGCACGACCTACAGCATTCATTGATAATGCTGAGAATACAAATGGAAGCATGCCACCTACTAATAAACCTGCCATTATTTTCGGCTGAGAAACATCAATTGATGTTACATTGGCAACCTTCATAAACGCTGCGAATAAAGCTAAGGCAGTCAAAGCTGCCGAAGCGATTGCAAAACCTTTTCCGATAGCTGCAGTTGTGTTACCAACGGCATCCAACTTATCAGTTCTTTCCCTTACTTCACTAGGTAATTCAGCCATTTCAGCAATACCACCGGCGTTATCGGAAATTGGTCCGTAAGCATCAACAGCTAACTGAATTCCTGTATTTGCCAACATACCAACCGCGGCAATTGCAATTCCATATAGCCCTGCGAAATGATGGGAAACCAATATAGCCGCTGCAATCAATAAAATAGGAATCATGGTAGACATCATTCCTACTCCTAAACCAGCGATTATATTAGTCGCTGCTCCTGTCTCGGATTGACGTACAATTGAGTTCACAGGTTTTGTACCTGTTCCCGTATAATACTCTGTGATTTTCCCAACTCCAAATCCTGCAATTAAACCAGCAAGAATTGCAAAAAATACCCCATTAGCTGTATAATCAACTCCACTATATACCCAGTCTTTTGGAATCATTTGTATCGTTATAAAATACGAAGCTACGATCATTAAAAATCCTGACCCGAACTCCCCTAAGTTCAAAGCCTTATGAGGCGAACCGCCATCTTTTACCCTAACAAAAAAAGTACCTATGATAGACATAACAATACCTACTGCGGCCAAAACCAATGGTAAATAAACAGCCCCTAAACCTTCGAAATCCGGAGTAATAATAAACGCTCCCAAAACCATGGTACCTATTATTGAACCTACATAAGATTCGAATAAATCGGCTCCCATACCGGCAACATCACCTACATTATCACCAACATTATCTGCAATTGTAGCAGGATTCAAAGGGTGATCTTCTGGAATACCAGCCTCAACCTTACCCACAAGATCGGCACCAACGTCGGCTGCCTTGGTATAAATACCACCGCCGACACGCGCAAATAGCGCTATGGATGAAGCACCTAATGAGAATCCGGATAACACGTTAAGTACCATTGCCAAATTATCAGCACCTGGCCAAATATTTTGATAGATCATGAATAAACTACTCAATCCTAAAACACCAAGACCTACAACCCCCAGACCCATTACAGAACCCCCAGCAAAGGCAACTTCCAAAGCTTTTCCCAGCGAAGTTCTTGCAGCTTGGGTTGTTCTTACATTTGCTTTTGTGGCCACTCTCATTCCTATAAAACCAGCCAAAGCAGAACAAAGTGCGCCTACAATGAAAGATACTGCCACCATGCCGTTTGAACCTACTTCATTACTTCCTTTGAAATAAAGAAGAATAGCTACGGCTACTACAAAAATTGAAAGAATTTTGTATTCGGCTTTCAAAAATGACATTGCCCCATCGGAAATATTCTTGGCGATTCTAGCCATTTTAGCATCCCCAACTTCTTGTTTTGAGACCCAAATGTTTTTGATAAGCACAAATAAAAGAGCCAAGACCCCAAATGCGGGTAAGAACTTTACGATTAATTCCATGTTGTTTAGTTATTTAAGTTTTTTTTAACGGCTGCTAAAGTAATAAAATCAAATAGATAAAAAAAGCGGCTTTTCAAAATTGAAAAGCCGCTTTTTTTATATTGCTGGAATATAATTTATATAGTAAAAGTACGTTTTTTCTTATGCTCACTATTCTCATAACGAGCAATACTTTTATGGTAAATCTCAACCGCCTCCTTGGCATCTCCCCAGCCACCTACATCAACTTTTTTCTTCTCCAAGTCTTTATAAACCTGAAAGAAATGTTCTATTTCCTTTAATCTATGTGGATTTATATCACTAATATCATTTCTCTCACTCCAAATCGGATCTGAAATCGGCACACATATGATTTTCTCATCCGGCCCTTTTTCATCGGTCATATGAAAAACGCCTATGGGCTTTACCTCAACAACTACCATTGGGAAAGTTGGTTCGGTACACAGTACCAAAACATCCAAGGGATCCTTATCCAAAGCCAATGTTTCAGGAATAAAGCCATAATCCCCTGGGTACATCATCGAAGAAAACAAGGTTCTGTCGAATCGTATTTTGTGCAAGGTGAAATCGTATTCGTATTTATTTCTACTTCCTTTTGGTATTTCAATCAATACATCGAATGTGATGGTTTCTTGTGCACTCATATTGCTATTTTTATGGATTGCTAAGATACTTGAAAAGATTGGATTCAATCTCCCATGACCAGACAAAAAGACTTAAAAATGGAATCCGAAAGAGCCCGTTATGCTGAAAGGTCTTGCATTGGGATTGTCTAAATAATTGCCCCTAAAATTAAGATCCACTCTAAAGAATTTAAAAATATTGCCTACACCAACAGAATATTCCCAATATATTTGTTCATTTGGCGCTTGCAATGGAATATTGGTCGGACTGCTAAGTGCAATGTTTTCAGGCGAAAGCTCACCCCAAACGCCACGTAGGCCAACAAATTCCCTCAAGTTCCACTTACGAATAAGTGGAATTCTAGAAAATAGCCTTCCGTTAAAATTATGTTCCAAATGAAGGGAGGCATAGGTGTCAGTCACAAATTCGTAAAAATCCAGATTTGGAAATGTATTATAAATTGTAAACAAAGTCTGGTTCCCGGGAACCACATTCAACAAGCCCAAAGGTACTTCACCAAAAGTCTTTCCGACCTCTATTGTACTATAAAGGCGGCCATAACCCCCTACTTGCCATGGTTGGCTATACGAAAACTGAAGCTTACTATAATTAAAATCGCTTTCCAAAAAACCATCAATACCTTTGGTATAGTTCAATAAAATGGTACTGTAGGTATCATTTATATTCCTTCGTTCTACACCATAACCGATAGTTCTTTTTCCAGGAGTATATACAATAAGGGTATTCACATCGAACTGCTTTATTTCGGAAGAAACACCAGTCGGTGAACCAGGATCTACATATTCAAGGCTAAACGCATCTGGAAGTGCAGAACTAAGCGACCTGATCGAACCTCCTACCCGGACCCTAAAATTTGTAAGTGGTTCTATTTCGATATTGATAGTACTTAGATTAATGTTGGTAAGTCGGTCGTTGGAACCTACAGTAAAGACCGAGGATGAGGCAATACTTCGTCCCATTACATCATTGGTTGAAGTTAAACTTAACCCTAATTGTTCTACATCTCGACGATTACCGCCAGAAACGATCAATCTACTTTTTTTGTCCAATAAAAATTTTGCTGAAAATCCGTGCTTCACCTTTTTATCCATAAAACCGTAGGCCATATAGCCTTCTAAGCGCCATGGATCATTTTGCCCAAAATAGGTTCTTGCTCCACCACGAAATCGTATTCCCTCAGCATCATTATATCCGAATACACTGTAAATGTCCCCAATATCAATATTCCATTTATCAATTTCAATATAACCAGAACCTAAAATACTAATGATGTTATAGTACGATTTAAACTTGGGGACGGTTTTAAGCGTATCCAACAGTTTATAAATACCCATTTCATCCTTATTCAGGACTTCCAACCTATTATTATCCCAAAATGTGCTATCCCTATTCAATACCAATGGATCAAATGCATTGCTTTTAGTTTTATAAAATTCCTTGGGTTTTTCAACATCAAATTGGTAATCCCCATAAACAGTGGTTCGCTTACCATACACCCCTTTGGACTCCTCTTTTTTCTTAAAACTGAAATCGGTCAGCATATAGTCCCTTTTCAATAGAAATACAGAGTCATTCACTACTTCAAAATCCTGTTCAATATAAACTTCCTTTACCCAGTTGATATTTGCACTTTTAGACACTTCTAGATTAATATTCTTAATCGCGTAAGTAGAGTCATTCACCCAAAAATCACCCTTAAATGTCAACTCATTCTTTCGCCTGGGGTAATAAGTAATATTGTAGCACCATTTGTTATCGATAAATGCACTGTCGCGCAATACGTAATTATAGGTGTCTATGCCTGTTCTTGACAGTGGACTGGTAAAACTCTTATCAAAGAATTTTAAATAATTATTATAGATGTCGTAATCCTGATACAAATCTTCAACAAAGGCGATAATGGCCTGATTGCTCTCAAAACCGGAATTTTTGTTGCCAAGAACATCTTCCTTCTCGACATTTGAAACATTATCCCCGTATACTTTTGTGAACGTCTCGTTTAGAAAAATAGGCAGATATGTTTTACCGGTAATATTGGAAGTATCAAGGTCTTGGAAAACGAATTCAAGACCTTTGAATATTTTGCGTTTCATTAAAGCACTATCAATGGTATTTAGATCAAATTCTACCTTTTCATATTTATCATATTGATATTGCTTGAATTTTCGAAGGCCGTTCTCTCTCTTTTTGGACCAGATCTTGCGTAAGATATCGATTGCAGGGTTGTTTTTCTTAGATTGTTTACCCCCATAAATTATGACTTCATTCAGCTGCTCGCTAGACTCCTGAAGTTTGATCTCCATATTATAATTAACTTTGGAGGTAAGCTGAATTTCTCGGGTTTCAAATCCGACAAAGGAAACCACCAAGAAATCATAGGTCTCCTGAGCTTCCATGTAAAAATTACCATTTTCATCGGTAATGGCACCTTCTGTGGAATTTTTAAGAATTACATTCGCAAAAGCTATTGGCTCACCAGCCTCGTCCAAAACGATACCACCAACTTTTGTTTGTGACATTACCATTAATGATAAAAGCAAAAATAGAGGAAAGAGAAATTTCTTCATTTAAAACTGAATGTGCTCGGTAGAACCAATATCAATTAATATACCGTTAAAATAAAAGCTTCGTCAACATTTTGTCGGCGAAGCTAAATTACTTTACAATTTGTTACTACTTATTTATATAACACTTTTTTAACTGCTTTAATTACATCTTCATGGTTTGGTAACCATTCAGCCAATAAAACCGGGGAATATGGTGCTGGAGTATCAGCCGTATTGATTTTCACTATTGGGGCATCCAAATAATCGAATGCATTGGATTGCACATAATAAGTTATTTCGGTAGCAACATTGCCGAAAGGCCATGCTTCTTCCAAAACAACCAATCTATTGGTTTTCTTCACCGATTTTAAAATGGCATCATAATCCATTGGTTTCACGGTGCGTAAATCAATGATTTCACAGCTAATGCCCTCTTTGGCCAATTCATCTGCAGCTTTATCTGCCTCTTTGATTATTTTACCAAAAGAAACTATGGTCACATCCGAACCTTCCCTTCTAATATCGGCCACCCCTAAAGGTATTGTAAATTCACCTTCTGGCACTTCCCCTTTGTCACCGTACATTTGTTCAGACTCCATAAAAATTACCGGATCATTATCCCGTATCGAAGATTTCAAAAGCCCCTTAGCATCCGCCGGGTTTGAGGGAACCACTACCTTTAGACCGGGACAGTTGGCAAACCAGCTTTCAAAAGCCTGCGAATGTGTCGCACCTAGTTGACCTGCCGACCCTGTTGGTCCACGAAAAACAATGGGACAATTAAACTGACCGCCAGACATTTGCCTTATTTTCGCAGCATTATTTATTATTTGATCTATACCTACCAGCGCAAAGTTGAAGGTCATGAATTCAATTATGGGTCTATTACCTGTAAGGGTAGATCCAATCCCAATCCCTGCAAAACCTAATTCAGAAATCGGAGTATCAATCACCCGTTCAGGACCAAACTCATCCAACATTCCTTTTGAAGCCTTATAAGCACCATTATACTCAGCAACCTCTTCACCCATTAAATAAATGGATTCGTCCCTTCTCATTTCCTCTGACATTGCCTCTGCTATTGCCTGCCTAAATTGTAGTGTCTTCATTAATAGTGTTTTTTATAATTCCATTAGGATAAAAACGAAAGCAAAAATAGCAAAATATATGTCAAAAACTGGGTCGTTTGAACTAAAAAAAGTTACAAATTTTATTATGCATGCATAGCTTTTTTTAAAAAGAATACCTATCTTAGCGACATTCTTTTAAAGACCTGAAAATACTACGATTATGAAGATATTAGTTTGCATTAGCAATGTCCCTGATACCACCTCTAAGATTAATTTCACCGATGGTAACACCAAGTTTGACACCAACGGTGTTCAATTTGTCATTAACCCAAATGATGAATACGGACTTACAAGGGCTATGTGGTTCAAAGAAAAGCAGGGAGCTTCAGTACATGTGGCCACCGTAGGCGGACCCAATGTTGAAACTACCATGCGCAAAGCGTTGGCCATTGGAGCAGATGAAGCCATACGTGTAAATGCTGAACCTACTGATGGTTTTTTTGTTGCACAACAATTAGCGGAAGTTGTCAAAAATGGAAGTTATGATCTAGTAATTGCCGGAAGGGAATCAATTGATTATAATGGTGGTATGGTACCCGGTATGTTGGCAACCTTACTGGATATTAATTTTGTAAATACCTGTATTGCTTTGCAGGTTGATGGTGCTAATGTTACAGCAACTCGTGAGATTGACGGTGGTAAGGAAAAAATAGCAACAACCTTACCTTTGGTAATTGGTGGGCAAAAAGGATTGGTAGATGAAAGTGAACTGCGTATCCCTAATATGCGTGGAATTATGATGGCGAGAAAAAAGGCCTTGAATGTTGTTGAGCCTATTGAGGCAACTGTAGCAACTAACGATGTCAAGTTCGATAAACCTGAACTAAAAGGAACTATAAAATTGGTTGATGCGACCAATGTTGAGGAATTGATCGATCTTTTGCACAATGAGGCGAAAGTCATATAACTCACAAAAAAACATCAAAAGGAAATACTAAATTTGAAATTTTAGAAAATTATGTCAGTACTAGTATATACAGAATCAGATAACGGGAAATTCAAGAAAAATGCTTTGGAAGTTGCCTCCTATGCCAGTGAAGTAGCCAAACAATTGGGTACAACAGCAACGGCTATATCATTTAATGCCACAGAAAATGAAGGCTTAGGTGATTATGGGATTTCAAAAGTATTGAATGTTAACAATAGCCAGTTAAAGACCTTTAACGCAAAAGCATTTGCCAATGTAATTGCTGAAGCTTCAAAAAAAGAAGGCGCCAAGGTTATTATCGTAAGTTCAAGTTCGGATACTAAATTTTTAGCACCAATATTAGCTGCGAAATTAGGCGCGGGTTATGCGCCCAACGTGGTAGCAGCACCAGAAAACATCAATCCTTTTACCGTAAAACGCACAGTATTTAGCAATAAGGGCTTTGCCCATACCCAAATAAATACAGAGATCAAAGTAATTGGTGTTTCAAATAATGCATTTGGCCTATTTGAAAATAAAATTAATTCAAGTATAGAGGATTTTAGTCCATCCTTAAGTGATTCAGATTTTTCTACAAAATCTGTTGAAATTGATAAAGTTGTAGGTAAGGCCACCATTGCGGATGCCGATATTGTGGTGTCTGGAGGAAGAGGTTTAAAAGGTCCTGAAAATTGGGGAATGATTGAAGAATTAGCAACTGTGCTTGGCGCTGCAACAGCATGTTCTAAACCAGTATCGGATATGGGCTGGAGACCGCATAGCGAACACGTAGGACAAACAGGGAAACCTGTTGCCAGTAATCTTTATATTGCAATCGGAATTTCTGGTGCCATTCAACATTTAGCTGGAGTAAGCGCCTCTAAAACAAAAGTGGTGATAAATATCGACCCAGAAGCGCCATTTTTTAAAGCTGCTGATTATGGTATTGTAGGCGACGCATTTGAAGTTGTGCCTAAACTCATCGAAAAATTAAAGGAATTTAAAGCCCAAAACGCTTAATTTTTGTTAATTTGTGCCCTTAAAGGGCTGTTCAAATAATTGGTCATCCCTTTACATTTGAACAGCCCTTTGTGGTTTATAATAAGGTATGAGTTTAGTAAGATTAAAAATTAAAGGAATTTCGTATAGCCAAACTCAAAATGGCGCGTATGCCCTTATATTGAATGAGGTTGATGGTGACCGTAAACTTCCAATTGTTATTGGCGCCTTCGAAGCACAGTCAATTGCCATAGCTCTTGAGAAAGAAATAAAACCTCCCAGGCCCTTAACCCATGATCTTTTCAAAAATTTTGCTGACCGATTTGATATCGTGGTAAAACAGGTCATAATCCATAAATTGGTCGATGGTGTTTTTTATTCAAGTATTATTTGCGAAAGGGATAAAATTGAAGAAATTATTGACGCAAGAACCAGCGATGCAATTGCTTTGGCCTTGCGATTCAATGCTCCAATATTTACATATAAGACCATACTTGATAAAGCAGGGATATTCCTTAAATTCTCCTCGAAAGAAAGTGAAAAAAAAGAGAAGGATGATAGTATCATGGTAGATGAAATTCTACAAGAAAGTGAAACTGTAGAAATAGATCAGGGAGTTTCAGAGGCCTATAAAGAATTGAGTATTGATGAACTGAATAAAGAATTGGAAAAGGCCGTTGCTAATGAAGATTATGAAAAGGCCGCAAAATTAAGAGACGAAATATCCAAACGCAATTAAGCTAATTAGCATTCTATGAGAACAAAATTTTGGATGCTTTTTTTGTTTCTATCAATTACTTTTCCTTCAATTTCCCAAAATTTAAATATTCAAGACAGTTTAACCGCGGTTGCTGAGACTACAATCATAAATGACATTACTCCAAGTGCCATTAGTGAAATAATCCCAAATCAAGGATTTTCAACAAATAGTTTGTGGCGGGGAATATTGGGAATGAGTGTTCTTATATTCATTTCCTTTCTATTTAGTGCCAACCGAAAAGCCATTAATTGGAAAACGGTTGGGATTGGCCTTAGTATTCAATTAATGATCGCTATTGGTGTTCTTAAAGTACCTATTATCCAAAGCGGATTTGAAAGTGTTGGTAAGGTTTTTGTAAGCATTTTGGACTATACGAGGGCGGGCAGCCAATTTCTATTTGAGGGATTGGTAGTTGACATGGATACTTTTGGATTCATATTCGCTTTTCAGGTACTACCAACTATAATTTTCTTCTCCGCATTAACATCGGTTTTATTCTATTTAGGAGTAATTCAAAAAGTGGTAAAAGCTTTTGCATGGCTTTTATCAAAATCATTGGGAATTTCCGGTGCTGAAAGCCTAAGCGTTGCAGGTAACATTTTTCTAGGACAAACAGAGGCTCCTTTATTGATAAAGGCCTATTTGGAAAAAATGAACAAATCTGAAATGCTCTTGGTAATGATTGGTGGAATGGCCACAGTTGCAGGTGCTGTTTTAGCCGCTTATATAGGTTTTCTTGGAGGTGATGATCCATTGCTAAGATTACAATTTGCGAAACACTTATTGGCCGCCTCTGTCATGGCGGCACCAGGCGCCATCGTGGTTTCAAAAATATTATACCCTCAAACGGAAGCTGTAAATACCGATGTAGCCGTTTCAAATGAAAAAATTGGTGCAAATATCTTGGATGCCATTGCCAATGGCACCACTGAAGGACTAAGACTTGCAGTGAATGTAGGTGCAATGTTATTGGTATTCGTAGCATTTATTGCCATGATCAATGGCATATTGGGTTGGGCCGGGGAAGTGACTTCATTAAACGAATGGATTGCCGCCAACTCTACTTATGATAAATTTTCATTGGAAGCCATTCTCGGAACTATTTTCGCTCCCCTAATGTGGCTTATTGGGGTTAACACGGCAGATATTATGCAAATGGGACAGCTCTTGGGTATAAAATTGGCAGCGAGTGAATTTGTTGGGTATATACAATTGGCAGATTTAAAGGATATTGCCAATGCAACCCACTTCACTTTTAACAAATCTATTATTATGGCGACTTACATGCTATGTGGATTCGCGAATTTTGCTTCCATCGGAATTCAGATTGGCGGTATAGGATCTCTTGCCCCAGGACAGCGTAAAACACTATCAGAATTTGGAATGAGAGCCGTACTAGGTGGATCTATTGCCTCATTACTTTCGGCAACTATTGCTGGTATGATCTTAGGGTAATTCTCGTTAATAACCTTTTAATAAAATAAGATTCTATTTTAAGCTTTTAAATAAGCCTTTTTCTACTTTAGCATTTTACAAATTGGTGTACAATGAAACAATACCACGATTTATTAAAAGAGGTTCTTGAGAAAGGTTGTCAGAAAGGCGATAGGACCGGTACAGGTACTATCAGTGTTTTTGGCCATCAAATGCGTTTCGACCTTAGCGATGGTTTTCCTATGGTGACCACCAAAAAACTACATTTAAAATCCATTGTACATGAGTTATTGTGGTTCTTAAAAGGGGATACCAACGTTGCCTATCTACAGGAAAATGGAGTGCGTATTTGGAACGAATGGGCCGATGAAAATGGTGATTTAGGACCTGTATACGGACATCAATGGCGAAATTGGAACAATGAGGAAATAGACCAAATTAAAGAAGTAGTACAAACTTTGAAGAATAATCCAAATAGCCGTAGGATGCTAGTCACGGCTTGGAACCCTAGTGTACTACCAGATACTTCCAAATCATTCTCAGAGAATGTTGCAAATGGAAAAGCAGCGTTGCCTCCTTGCCACGCCTTTTTTCAGTTTTATGTGGCCGACGGAAAACTTTCTTGCCAATTATATCAGCGAAGTGCCGATATTTTTCTTGGGGTACCTTTTAACATCGCCTCCTATGCATTATTTACCTTGATGATGGCCCAAGTTTGTGGATATGAGCCTGGGGAATTCATACATACTTTTGGCGATGCACATATCTACAACAACCACCTGGAACAGGTAGAACTGCAATTAAGCCGGGACCTAAGACCCCTTCCCAAAATTATCTTGAATCCTAAAGTTAAAGATATCTTTGATTTTAAATTTGAGGATTTCGAATTGATCGATTATAATCCACATCCTCATATAAAAGGTGCTGTGGCGGTATAAGCAAAATAGTATATCGTGAAATTCAAATGATTTCAGCAAAAAATAAAAGGGTCAGAAAGTACTTTACTTTCTGACCCTTTTGTAATTAACTACGGCTCGTTACAATTCCAAAACCGCATTTTCAGCTCCAGCATATTCGTTCCATTGGTAACGATCTGCTTCCGCTTCATTTACAAAATTTCCATCAATGATATATTTAAACTCATATGCCTTCTCTTTAGGAAGATCAAACGTTCCTTTAAAAGTACCATTTTTCAATTTTTTTAATGTGCTCCCTTTAGGGTTCCAATTGTTAAAATCACCAACAACGGCTACCTTTTTAGCATCTTCAGCAGGTACGGTGAAAGTAACTTTACATACCGGCTTTGATTTCAAATATTGTTTTGCAATTCCCATAACATCAAATTTTAAATTAATTAAAGTGCAAAATTAAGGTATTAAATGGTTCATTGACAATGATATAAATCATTTTTATCAATTTCGTAATATATTGATGCCATTTAGATTAGCTTCACAATATTACGGGGTGTTATTTTCCATCTAAGTAAAATCTAAACCCATCCTTTAATGATTTTTATAATAAAGTCAATATCTTCCTTGGTATTATAAAAATGAAAGCTAAATCTGATACCTCTTCCTCTTTGTGAGCATATAATATTATTGTTGGTTAAATGCTCAAACAAAGCATCATTACCTTTAATATTATAAATGGTACTATGATCCCTTCTTAATAAGACGGCATCTTCCAATAACCCCATTGCCGAAAACCCCTCTTTTGCTTTTTTAGATAAATTTTTCAATTGTTGGGTTATAATATCCTGTCCTATTTCACTTAATAATTCAAGTGATTTTTTTAGTGTGCCGAAATTTAAGGTATCAAGATGTCCTGGTTCAAAATGCTTAGCAAACCTAATATCATCCTTTTTGTTTTGGTCTACATTGGCTGCGTTGAAACCTATAGTTTTTACAGAGGAAATGTTCTTTACAATATCCTTAAATAACATGAACCCATTGCCATAGCCAGCCAAAAGCCATTTGTAGGAACTTGCTCCAAGAACATCCAAACCCGATTCCTCAAAATTGAATTTAGTGGTTCCACAGAATTGGGTGCCATCAGCAATGATCAATACTTCAGGATGTTCTTCTTTTAATTCTTTCAAAAAATCCAAATCGATCTTGATTCCGTTTACCCATTGGGTTAAACTAAGGGACAGAATATCAATATCCTCCGATGCCATCTTCACTCTAATATTTTCCTCAAGATTTTCATTGATCTTACAATACGAAATGGGGAATCCCCGGTTTTCAAAAGACCAGTTTACCAATGGATAATCATTTTCCAACAGTAAAACCTTCTTTCGTTTATCAATACCTTCCAATAAAATATTCATCCCTAAAGAGAAATTTTGAACCAGCGCCACATTTTCATAAGAACACCCAAAAAAGCCTCCCACTGCACTTCTTGTTTCCGATATTATTTTTGAGCTTTCCATTCTCATAATACTGGCACCTTCGAAGAATTCCTTATCATGCTGCTTCCGCCATTCAATCGTACGCTCATTGATCAATCCCGAAGATGCGGTATTGGCATAAACGCATTTCTCCAATATTGGAAATCCGTCCCTATAATTCTTCATATTCTAAATTTTAATATTTGGCAATTCCTGTATCTTTGTATTTAAAGATAGCCATTAACATGTTTCCCAAAAATAAAAACAAACCCGAATTGAATTTGGAACAACACGACTTGTTGGAAACAGCCCAAACCCGTATTAATCAAAAGAAAAGACTGTATACACATTTTGTGATATTTTTAATTGGCAGCGTTTTTTTGATTTTAATAAATAAAATCCTAAAGTACGGCGAAAGCTATGACTGGTTTATTTGGGCAATTACTTTGTGGGCATTTCTGTTTGTAATACATTTGGTCAATGTATTTGTGACCCAAAAGTTCATGGGGAAGGAATGGGAGCGAGCACAGCGCGAAAAATTAGTGCATAAACAAAAGGAGAAAATCGCTGAAATTCAGAAAGAGATAGAAACTGATTTCCCACTATCCAAAATCAATAAAAAAAAAGATTAGTGCAAACGATAACCATGATAGCGGCAGTTGGTGAAAACCATACTTTGGGTAAAGACAATGACTTGCTATGGCACTTACCGGATGATTTTAAACGCTTTAAACAATTAACCACCGGGCATACTATAATCATGGGAAGAAAGACTTTTGAAAGTTTCCCTAAACCCCTACCGAATAGAACACATATTATTATTACAAGGGATAAGAATTATACCGCTAAGCATTCCGGTTGTATTGTGGTTAATTCCTTCGAAGAAGCATTACAGTTAGCGAAAGAAGATGAAAGTCCGTTTATTATAGGAGGAGGGGAAATTTATAAACAAGGGGAAAAGTTTGCCGATAAATTGGAAATTACCAGGGTACATGAAAATTTTGAGGCGGACACGTTTTTTCCAGAAATCGATGAACATATTTGGAAACTTATTGCTTCGGAATACCACCCAAAAGATGAAAGGCACAACTATGATTTTACCTATTTGACCTATATAAAACGGTAGATTAATGTCAAATCAAAATTTTATATCTTTTAAAAATCAAGATATTGGGCTTGGTAAGGTTTTTTTACATCCTTTAAAAAATTTCCGAGTATTACAACATCCGAATTGGTGAAGAATTGGTGCTTTCCATTATTTTTTGAAGAAGCCAATAGGTCATTTTCTACCAATACAACCTTTGTTTGTCTAGCTACCGCTTCACCGGAATCAATGATTTTTACATGCTCTGGAAGCAATTCCCGTAAAACTGGAATCAAATACGGATAATGGGTACACCCAAGTACCAAGTAATCAATCCTGGATTCCAACATTGGTTTCAAGTATTTTTTCAGTAATATCCTGGTTTCAGGAGTATTGATTTTATCATTTTCAATTAATGGCACCAATCCAGTTCCCACTTGTTCAATAATCTTGATTCCCCTGGCATGATTCCCAGATGTACTATGAAAAAGACTGCTCGACAATGTTCCTTTGGTTGCTAAAATGCCAACCCTTTTTGATATTGAATTCAATGCAGCCGGTTTTATAGCTGGTTCAATACCTATAAAAGGTACATCATAGTTTTTTCTAAGAAAGTCGATTGCATTGGTAGTAGCCGTATTGCATGCCACCACGATTAGTTTACAGCCATGATTCAATAAAATTTCAGTGTTTTTAACACTTAACTTAACAATCTGCTCTTTGGATTTTTCCCCATAGGGCGCATTCTTACTATCTGCCAAATAAATGGTGTCCTCATTTGGAAGCAGTTCATTGATCTCTTTCCAAATGGAGGTACCACCAACACCAGAATCAAAAATACCTATTGGTTGATTGTTCATAATATTATAGGCTTACTCCAAAACCTTATTTATCGGGGTTCCGGTTGTTCCATTGGGGAATGCTATTCCCAATAATACCGAAACCGTAGGTGCAATATCAGGAATTTCGGTCCGCTCAGCGGTACTCCCCTTTCTTATTCCCTTACCATAAAACAAGAGAGGCACATGTGTGTCATATATTTGAGGTGATCCATGTGTTGAACCCGTAACGGAATAGCTGATTGTTCCTGGTTTCAATACCATTAGAATATCCCCTGAACGTTTTAGGTTATAACCATTCTGCAATATGTAAGGTATCCCTTTTATATACTCATTTTGCCACATTTGTTGTGCTGTGTATACCCGATCAATATCGTTATAAGTCAACAACTCCCTTGCCAAATCTTCCTGTACATCGCTAACTTCCAAATCCAGATTTACAATTACATCATGATCAAGAAACAACTGGTAATTGGAATTATTCTTAACGATATCCGATGTGCCATACTTATATTTTAAAAATTCCTTAAGTTTCGTTGCAATGTCTCCACCATCCATGTATCCAGCGGGTATTTTTTGATCTTTAAGATAGGCTGGTACATTAATGGCACCATGATCGGAGGTAAGGAAAACAGTATATTCATTTTCCCCTACTTTTTTATCCAATGCTTTTAAAAGTCTTGCTAAATCCCTATCCAATCGAATATAAGTGTCCTGTATTTCTTTGGAATTTACCCCATATTTATGTCCAACATAATCAGTACTGGAAAAACTGATTGCCAGAAAATCGGTTATAGTATCGGCACCCAAATCCTCTCCCTCCAATGCCGCAATTGCAAAATCGGCAGTTATGCTGTTACCATAAGGCGTGGCTTTTATCAAATCAAATTTTCCATTGGTATCCCAAAATTTAGGTAAATCATGGGGAAATATTGGAGCGATTTCCCCACTGAATAGGCCTTCATACTTATTATTGTCAAATCCACTTTCCAAATAAGTATTGATATCTTTTAGGGTGGTCCAGGACTTCCGATAATTTTCAGCAATGCTAGAACTATTGAAATTGATTACCCATTTTGGCAAATTTTTCATATAAAATGAACTTGTAATCCAATTGCCTTCATTCTCGCCATGAAACCAATAGGCAGCATTTGCTGTATGCCCCCCAGGTAAAATAGAACCCCTGTCTTTAATGGCAACTGCGATAGTCTTGCCCCTCATTTGGGTATGTAACCTCAATTGATCAGTCAATGTAGTTACGATCATATGATGAGGCGACATTTTACCTGCTTCAGAGTTGGTTCCCACAGAATTATAGCTAGCATCTGCCGTACAATAAACCTCAGAATCAGTTTCTTTATCATACCAAAAATTACCTATTATACCATGTGTGGCAGGAGTGGTTCCCGTATACACCGAAGTATGACCGGGACCCGTACTTGTTGGCGTATAATTAAAATGGTTGTTTTTGCAATTAAAGCCTCCGTTAACCAATCGCTTAAAGCCATCTTCCCCATAATGTTCCCAAAAACGGGTTAAATAATCATAACGCATTTGGTCTACTACTATCCCAACAACCAATTTGGGAGTTGTTCTAAGTTCCTTCGAATTTTCAACGATAATGCTGTTTTTGGCCTTTTTTTGACCAATTATTTCGAAAGAATTACATGTTAGGAGAATCGCTATAAAAAAGAGGGGAAATTTATTCGAACGCATGGGTATTTTATTCATTATGCAAAAATATAGAAATAAACCCTTTAAAGTTTAATTCAAGGTTAAAAGACGTTCATTATTGCTATTTTTACAGCTATAAGTATATTTTCATTCTATGAATTACATAGCATCAATTGGCAGCTATGCTATTATGATAATAGAGGTTTTTAAGAAACCCACCAAATGGAGCATAATGAAGTCATTGATCCTTAAAGAGATAGATGAACTAATATATGGTTCGTTGGGTATTCTTATTTTTATATCCTTTTTTATTGGTGGGGTGGTAGCTATACAGACTGCATTGAATATCACCAGTGAGCTTATCCCCAAAAACTTGGTAGGCTTTGCTACTCGACAGTCAATTATACTGGAATTTGCCCCTACTTTTTGTTCAATTATCATGGCAGGTAAAGTAGGTTCGTACATTACCTCCAGTATTGGAACCATGAGGGTTACCGAACAAATTGATGCTCTTGAGGTTATGGGAGTAAATGCCCTTAATTATTTGGTGTTTCCAAAGATAATCGCACTGTTGCTTTATCCATTTATTATTGCCATTGCCATGTATGTTGGCATTTTTGGCGGATGGTTTGCAGGCGTGTTCGGCGGGTTTAGTACAAGTGCGGATTTTGTTGAAGGTGTTCAATTGGATTTTATTCCATTCCACATAACTTATTCATTTATCAAAACTTTGGTATTCGCTTTTATCCTTGCAACAATCCCTTCTTTTCATGGTTTTTATATGAAAGGTGGCGCCTTGGAAGTTGGTAAGGCAGCAACGACTTCTTTTGTTTGGACAAGTGTGGTCATTATTATCCTTAATTATATTCTAACGCAACTTTTATTGGGCTAATGATAGAAGTTAACAACATATATAAATCTTTTGGTGATGCAAATGTTTTAAAAGGCATAACCACCTGTTTTGATAAGGGAAAAACCAATTTGATCATTGGGCAAAGTGGCTCGGGTAAAACCGTTTTTTTAAAATGTTTATTAGGTCTTTTTAGTCCAGATGAGGGAACCATTAGTCATGATGGGAAAATATACTCCCAACTTTCTGGCAAAGAACAGCGAAATCTTAGGCAAGAAATGGGCATGGTTTTCCAAGGGAGTGCTCTTTTTGATTCAATGACCGTAGAAGGCAATGTGATGTTCCCATTGGAAATGTTCACCAAACAGTCGCAATCTGAAATGCAGGATCGTGCAGATTTTGTGTTAAAAAGAGTGAATCTTCCTGACGCCCATAAAAAATTCCCATCAGAGATTTCAGGTGGAATGCAAAAAAGGGTGGCTATTGCCAGAGCCATTGTTATGAATCCAAAATACCTATTCTGTGATGAACCCAACTCGGGACTTGACCCAAACACCGCCATTATTATAGATAATCTTATTCAGGAAATAACAAAGGAATACGACATTACTACCGTGGTAAATACCCATGACATGAATTCTGTTATGGAGATTGGTGAAAAAATAATATTCTTGAAAGATGGCATAAAAGAATGGGAAGGCACCAAAGATGAGATATTCAAAACCGATAATAAGGCGATTACCGATTTTGTTTATTCCTCAGAACTTTTCAAGAAAGTAAGGCAGATGTATATTGAGGAACGTGATTAATCCTGAATCACCTCTTTTATTTGAATAGTACTATCCTTCAATCTTAATTTTAACCAATCATGAAGCTTTTTGGTATCTACCTCGGTCTGGAATCTTTTTGCATCCCTTTTCCATTTTACCTCAAATATGGGAATTGTATCGGTTTTTTTAAAATCAGTTTGAATCGATGGTGAAAATCCTAGGGATTCAAGGTTTTCATAATTGGTCTTTGCTTCGGCACTTATATCTGCAAACGGAATTGATAACCTGACCAGTTTACCCAATTCCCCTTCTAAAAATCTTATTTTTTCATCCTTGTCGATCAACTCGGATTTCTGCGTTTCATATAGTTGATCTACATATTTAAGTTGATCTAATTGCTCATTTTTTGCACCTTGGATAATGTGTAATTCGGTTTCCTTCAACCTGCTAAAACTAGCATCGTCATTCTTCTGTTTGTTCCATGTGGCAATGACATTATCCGGTATGGTTTCGTTACCCATAAACACCAATTCAATGACCGGATTTTTTCCGTCATTGTATTCAATATCCGTAAAATCCTCCATAAACCTACCAGCACCTTCAAACTGGTATGGGGCTACTTTTTCCTGGATAAAATTCTGTGCTTGCTTTCTAAATAAAGATTCCTGTAGTGCACCCCAAAAGGTTATTCCTGCCGGTATCATTACCAAAATTGCAACTAATGATGCAACCCTTCCTATGAGTCTTCGCCTTTTTGAATTCACATAGCGTACCATGGGAAATCGCAACAATTTCAAGACCAAAAAAGTCGCCAGGGCTATGAAAATAGTATTAATACTGAATAAATACATAGCTCCAGTGGCATATTCGTAATTACCAATTGCAATGCCAAAACCAACAGTACATAGAGGAGGCATCAATGCCGTTGCGATGGCTACACCAAAAATAACCGAAGCAATTGTCCCTTTTTTGGCACGCGCTATCACAAGGGCCAAACCACCAAAGAAGGCAATTAAAACATCGCGTATATCCGGCGAAGTACGAGCTAGAAGTTCAGAGGATTCATTTCGAAGCGGAAACAAATAAAAGAACAAAAAAGCGGTCAATACACTTAGAACCACCATGACTGCAAAATTCTTCAAAGATCTTCTCAGGGAGTCTATATCATTGATTGCCAAAGACAAACCAATTCCCAAAATAGGGCCCATTAAAGGGGATATTAACATGGCACCTATAACCACAGCTGTTGAATTCGCATTTAACCCTACCGATGCGATGAATATAGAACAGACTAGAATCCATGCGGTATGTCCCTTAAATGGGATATCCGCTATGATGGCGTCTTTGGTCGCTTCTTGGTCCGTGTTTTTACGAATATCCAATAGCTCGGAAAGAAATTTTTTGGTACTACCAAACAATCCTTGGATATCCTTTTTTACCTCTTCCCCACTTTCAACTAGTGGTTCGTTATTGTCCTCGTTTATATTTTCACTCATATTTATGAATACTGGTCACCAAATTCATCTTTTACCTTTTCAAGCACTTTTTTTATGTCCTGTTCTTTTGATTTGGGATAAATTAATAAAACTTCTTTTTTATCGACAATTATATAGTCGTTAATGCCATCAACAACCACGATTTTACCTTTTGGTGAACGAATCATATTTCCTTGTGAATCTTGGCTTACAACCTTACTATTAACTATTGCATTATTGTCTTTATCCTTATCCAACTTATCATACAAAGAGCCCCATGTTCCCAAATCGTTCCAATCGAAGGTAGCAGGAAGTACATAAATGGCCTTGGACCTTTCCAATATTGCATAATCAATGGAAATATTTTCTGCCATTGGGTATTTCTCCTGAATAAAGGCCCGCTCTTCACTTGTATTGTATTTGTCAATGCCAGAATGGAAAAGCTGATATTGCCCAGGTTGGTAATTTTTAAAAGCGTTTACAATCGTTTTCACACCCCACATAAAAATACCGGCATTCCAAAGAAAATTACCCTGTGCTAAAAATTCCTTTGCAGTTTCATAATCAGGTTTTTCACGAAATTGATGTACTTTTTTCAAGTCTGTATTACTACCTTTTTCAAATTCAATATAACCGAATCCTGTATTGGGAAAAGTGGGTTTTATACCTAAAGTACAGAGCACTTCTTCTTTTTCACACTTATCAAAACAAGTGGTAACCTCTTTTGCAAAGGTATCCTCATCCTCTATCCAATGGTCGCTTGGTGCCACTATCATAACAGCATTTGGATTCCTTTTTTGGATTTTCAAGGCTGCATATAAAATACAAGGTGCTGTATTGCGCATGGCCGGCTCCAAAACTACCTGTTCCTGCTTAACCATTGGCAATTGCTCCAATACCAGGTCATTATATCTTTCGTTGGTAAGGATCAATATATTCTCGGTAGGCACAAATTTATTAAGTCGTTGAAATGTTCTCTGGATCAAGGTATCACCGGTTCCCAGCATATCATGGAATTGTTTTGGATATGAGGAAGTACTTATGGGCCAAAATCTAGATCCCACACCACCTGCCATTAAAACTGCATAATAATTTTTGTTCATTTCTTTGTCTTTGCGAGAAGTTTTGTGATAAGGCAAGCCGTCACATTAATTCCCTAAGTTTATTATTCTGCCATTTCCGCTAACGATCCTCTAATTCAATAATTCAACTTCGGCATTAGGTTGAAATAAATATAGCTTTCCAGAAGCAATCTCAATGCATTCATAACGTTTAACACGCTTATTCCCTTTTTTATAAAGTTTCCCGTTGTAAATTCTGAAAACACTCCCCAAAGGTAGCTCAAAAACGAAAGTCTTATCGGTATATTGTTTATCAAATTTTTTTAAAGCAAGCGATAACAATGCATCTGTATCACTACTGGCTTTTGGACTTTTAAAATGTCGTGCCAAAAGTGGCAACAATTGGGTAGGAAACACGTCCGGACGAATAAAGGGTAGCATTAAATATTGAAATGTACGCTTCCATTCCAACCCATGTGGTTTTATTCGCCTACCATATTTCTCAAAAGCTGCCAAATGGGCAATTTCATGAACAAGGGTAATCAAAAACCGATACTTGTTAAGGGTTGCATTTATGGTAATTTGGTGTAAACCATTGGGCAAAAGCCTATAATCACCATGTCGGGTAATCCTTTTGTTCACAATCTTTAGGTTAACACCAGACTCCTTGATAAGGTGCAAACATGGGTCTACTGCTCTTTCCGGAAGGTATTTTATAAGGATCTCGTTCATTAAAACAAAAATAGGACTTTTAGGTTTCTTGAAAAATGGAAGATCCAATAAAAGCCAAAAATGTAAAACAGTGATTTAACCTACGTTTAGGAACAAAATTTCCAATTATTTCCATTATATATTTGCGTAACCGAATGATTACGTTTATATTCATAACCAATTAGCTATTTAATAATATGAGGAGAGATGTATTTCAAGCAATCGCAGATCCAGTCAGACGGGATATAATCAGGCTTTTAGCGGAACAATCCCTTACGATAAATTCTGTTGCCAAAAAATTCGATATTAGCCGACCTGCAATTTCAAAACATTTGAAAATCTTAAAAGAGTGCGAAATTATAGTTATCAATAAACAGGGGAGAGAACGATTTTGTCAAATCCAATCCAAAAACCTTATCCCTGCTTTCTTATGGATAGGCCAATATCGCAATCTGTGGGAAGAAAAATTGGACTCTTTCGAAGATTTCTTAATCGAAATTCAAACAAAAAATAAAAAAGATGAGTAAAATTAACGAAGTAAAAAATCGCACTTTAACATTAAAAAGAACATTCAAAGCTCCCATAAAAGTAGTTTGGGAAGCTTGGACACGACCGGAACATATTGCGCAATGGTGGGGACCAAAAGGAATGGAGACCACGGTAATTGAACATGACTTTCAAGTTGGTGGCAAATGGAAGTATGCCATGTTAATGCCCGACGGAAATAAATTCATAACCGAAGGTGTATATTCGGGAATCGTTGAGTTTAAAAAAATAGTTTCATCCGCAGATTTCAAACCAATGACCGTAGATGTTGAAATTCAGGCACTTTTTGAACAAAATGGCGAAAAGACCAATTTTACCTTTATTGTTGTTCACAAGACCGAAGAATATTGCAAACAACAAGAGCAAATGGGGTTTTACAATGGGTGGGGATCAACTTTCGATAGGTTAGGTGACTTTGTGGGTAATAAAAATGCTGATTAAAAAAGGCCATAATCATTATATCATTTCACATAAGAAAGCAACCATTCAAGGAAGAATTAAGATTCCTATATCCCAGCGAATCAATGCTGTGGTGTCTTAAAAATTTATAACTTTAACATAACTAAAAACAAAACAAATGAAAAAGAACATGGGATCCGCAGACCGTATAATTAGATTTATGGTAGCTGCAATAGTAGGCGTACTTTATTTTACGAATGTAATTTCCGGAACATTGGGAATAGTACTTTTGGTTTTAGCTGCAATATTCTTAATTACCAGCTTTATTAGTTTTTGTCCCCTTTATGCTCCTTTTGGCCTTAGTACTTGTAAAATGCAGGAAAAGAAATGAATTGTTTTTTACTAGTTTAGAACTAACTAAATTAGGAGCGTTTTAAAATATTATAAAACACTCCTTTTTTTCGACAACAATTTATGGTGTACTGCTTGATACTTGTAGCAATTTACCATTGAACATTTTATGCCCTGTAAGTGAAAAGTCTTTAATATAGGTTGCCATTTCCAAAGCAGTCGTTGGTGCGTTATAACCGGGGAATGCTTCCTCCAACATTTCAGTCTGTACGGCCCCTAAGGCCAATACATTAAAAGACGGACCCGTTTCTTTGAACTCTTCTGCCCAAAGTTCGGTTAAAGTTATAATCGCACCTTTACTTGAACTATATGCCGAAAGTCCCGGGAATTTCATGCTTCCCTGTACACCTCCCATAGAACTTATAGTTACCACATGTCCGCTTTTCCGCATCTTAGGCAATACCATTTTGGTGATATTCGCAACCCCGAAAACATTCACTTTATAGACCTCCTCGAATTCCTCATTTTCGGTTTCTAAAAATGGTTTGTTCAATAATTTACCTGCATTATTGATAAGGATATCTACGGTTTCCCAGTTTTCAAGAAACGTTTTCAGTTTTTTTAAGTCCAATGGATTGGAAATATCAAAAGAAAAAGAGGCTATTTTGTCATGGTCCAAATCGGATATTGGTTTATTGTTTCGCGACAATGCCAAAACCTGATGGCCCTCATCCGCAAATAGCCTCGCCAATTCAAAACCAATGCCCCTACTCGTCCCTGTGATAATTACATTCGCCATTAGTTATATCGTATTTCTTGCTGGGCTGCATTTGCAATTCCTTCAACGACCCGAATAAATTTATTCACTAAAGAGGCCATATGTTCATAATCCATCAAAGAAGCCTCATCGCTTACTTTGTGGTAATGGTCGAAATTTGTGAAATCAAAGGTAGAAAATGTCTGTGATGGTACTTCGAACTCCACATGGAATGGATAATTATCCGAACGCATAAATAAATTGAATTCTTTGGCCGTGGGAAGAAAGCCCACAAGTTCTTCTTTAGCATGGTTATTGCAAACCTCGGCAAGGTTAGATCGTTCATAACCCGATGCATAAACTAAATAATCCTTATCCACCAATGGAACCCCTACCATTTCAAAATTCAGCATGGTATATAAATTAAAATTTTGCCCCTTCAATTTTTTTGCAAGATGTTTAGATCCCAATAGTCCCTTTTCCTCTGCACTAAAAAGTATAAATATAAGGCTGCGTTTGTTCATCTTTGTGTCTCCAAAATAACGAGCCAATTCCAAAACCGTCGTTGTCCCTGCAGCATTATCGTTGGCACCATTGGCAATGTCATCTCCATTTACAGGGCTTCTTATTCCTATATGATCATAATGGGCACCAATAATGATGAACTCATTTTTCAAAACAGGATCGGTTCCTTCAACAAAACCCACAATATTGTAAGCTGGCTTTTCATAATTGGAAAGCGTATCCTTGTATGAGATAAAATACGGTTTTACCCCATTCTCCTTAAATTCTTTTTCGATAAATAAAGCAGCTTTTTCAATGCCTTCGCTCCCTGTATCGCGACCCTGTAATTCATCGGAGGATAAAAAATTCATTATATCTTCCACTTTTGCAGCCTTAGACATTTTAAATTTAGATGTTCCACAACTAATCAATAACAGAAATACCAAAAAATGAATAATTCTTTTCATTCGATGTAAAATAGGTTTTAAAGATAAATAAAACATCCGCCATTGGCGGATGCATTATAAGTTAATATTTTTTTGTGTTAACTATGCTAGCATAGTCACAGGATTCTCTAAAAATAATCGTAAGGTTTGCAAAAATTGTGCTCCTGTTGCACCATCAACTGTTCTATGGTCACAAGCCAATGAAAGCTTCATAGTATTCCCAACCACAATCTGTCCGTTTTTCACCACTGGTTTTTCAACGATGGCCCCAACCGATAAAATAGCTGAATTTGGCTGATTTATTATCGAAGTAAATTCCAAAATACCAAACATTCCTAAATTGGAAACCGTAAAAGTACTTCCTTCCATTTCGGCCGGAGTCAGTTTTTTGTTCCTTGCCCTTCCTGCCATATCCTTTACTGTAGTTCCAATTTGGGTCAAACTCATTTGATCTGTGAACTTTAGTACAGGTACAAGCAAACCATCTTCAACCGCAACCGCAACACCTACATGCACATGGTGGTTATATCTTGTAGTATCCCCATTCCAGCTGGTATTCACCTGAGGGTGTTTTTTCAAAGCCATGGCACAAGCTTTTACGACCATATCATTAAAAGACACCTTCGTATCCGGTAAATTGTTGATTTGTACCCTAGAAGCCATTGCATTATCCATATCAACCTCAATGATCAGATAATAATGTGGCGCCGTAAATTTTGATTCGGCCAATCTTTTGGCAATTATTTTTCGCATTTGCGAATTCTTCACTTCTTCAGATCCTTCCTCCCCAACAGGTAAAATCGGAGGAGCTATTGCACTACTAATGGGTGCAGTTGAATCTTGAGTGGTAGTTGCAGCAACTTGTGTAGTTTTTTGTGATGGCACAAAACTTTCAACATCTTTCTTTACGATTCTACCATGATCTCCGGAACCTTTTACTTCATTGATGTTTATGCCCTTTTCCTTTGCAATCTTCTTTGCCAAAGGAGAGGCAAAAATACGTTGTCCGTCATTTACAACAGCGGTAATTGTGTCTTGACTAGGCTCTGGTGTTTTATCTTCTTTTACCTCAACCGTAGAAACCACTTCACTTTTTCCTGACGAAGGCTTTGCATTCAAAACTGCGTTCACATCGGTACCGGCTGGTCCTATTACAGCAAGAACCGCATCAACTGGGGATGATTCCCCTTCTTGTATTCCTATATATAATAATATGCCAGAATAAAAGGATTCAAATTCCATCGTAGCCTTGTCTGTTTCGATCTCAGCTAAAATATCGCCCTCTTCAACGGTATCACCAACTTTCTTTAACCAAGTGGCAACCGTACCTTCTTCCATAGTATCGCTAAGTCGAGGCATTTTTATTATCTCTACTCCTTCAGGAATATCACTTGAACCTGAATTGGCTACCTCGGCAGCAACTGGTGTAGCTGCCGCAACATCCGCTACAACCTCTTTTGTAGGCTCTTGAATATTTTCAACGGAAGTACTTTTCAACAAGCCTGAAATATCCTCACCTTCTTCACCGATTATTGCCAAAAGCGAATCTACAGGAGCTCCGTCACCTTCTGCAATCCCTATATGAAGTAAAGTACCTTCATGGAACGATTCAAATTCCATTGTGGCTTTATCCGTTTCTATTTCAGCTAGAATATCCCCTTCTTCAATTTTGTCCCCAACTTTTTTAAGCCATTTGGCCACAGTACCTTCTTCCATGGTGTCACTAAGACGGGGCATATTTATCACTTCTGCCATTTATCTATAATTTATGTTGTACAAATGGATAGTCTTTCTGATCATAGACCACGTCATATAATTGGCTTATTGGAGGATAATCAGACTCCTCAGCAAATTTTTCACATTCAGCTACTTTTGCTTTCACACCAGCATTAAACGCTTTAATTTCATCTTCAGTGGCATATTTTTTATCTCTAATAACCTCTAAAACCTGGGAAATTGGATCTATTTTTTTATACTCCTCAACCTCATCCTTAGTTCTATAATGCTGTGCATCTGACATCGAATGACCTCTATAACGATAGGTTTTCATTTCCAGGAAAGTAGGTCCGCCACCACTTCTAGCGCGCTCGATCGCCTTACTCATTTCTTTGGCAACGGTTACTGGGTCCATACCATCAACCGGTCCACAAGGCATTTCATATCCAAGTCCCAACTTCCATATTTCTGTGGAATGTGAGGTACGGGCTACAGATGTACCCATCGCATAACCATTGTTCTCACAAATAAAAACAACAGGTAATTGCCAAAGCATTGCGAGGTTGAAGCTTTCATGAAGTGAACCTTGTCTAACGGCACCATCACCCATATAACATAGGGTAACAGAATCCCTTTTAAAATATTTGTCCGCAAAGGCCAAACCGGCCCCTAGGGGGATTTGACCACCGACAATTCCGTGACCGCCATAAAATCGATGCTCTTTTGAAAAAATATGCATAGACCCGCCCATTCCTTTGGAGGTTCCTGTTACTTTACCAAAAAGTTCAGCCATCACCCTTTTGGGATCAACACCCATTCCTATAGGCTGCACATGGTTTCTGTAGGCAGTTATCATTCTGTCCTTCGTAAGGTCCATTGCATGTAAAGCACCTGCTAAAACAGCCTCTTGACCATTATACAAATGAAGGAATCCTCTAACTTTCTGCTGTATATATACCGCTGCAAGCTTGTCTTCAAACTTTCTCCAGAACAGCATATCTTCATACCACTTCAGATAAGTTTCTTTGGTGATTTTTTCCATTAATCGATTTTTAATTGAAAATTCAGGTTTTCACTATAATTCAACACTCCTTGGAATATGGTGAATACAGAAAAACAAAAATACACATATTAATCAATCGGTAAAAAAATAAAGGAAAAAGCTTATAATAAAATGAAGGTACCGTTATGCATAATAACAAAACCGTGCTTTCTAATGAAATATGTAACCAAAAAACGGAAAGAAAAAGTTCTTACAAATAAGATTTGTTAAAACCCAATGGTAGAATGTCAGCGACCGACTTGCATTTTAATATTTCCCCTGTCTCGCCCATTAAAATTAATTCTATGGGGCTTTTCTGCTTAAACTCATATTCTGATATTGCCTGCCTACAGTTACCGCATGGAGCGGCTGGCTTATCAACCAAATGACTATTCGCCATAGCACTTATTGCTATTGATATAATCTTAACTCCTGGATATCTTGCGCCAGCATAAAATATGGCCACCCGCTCCGCACAGAGACCGGAGGGGTAAGAAGCATTTTCCTGATTGTTTCCTATAACCATTTCACCGTTCCCTAAAAGAACAGCGGCACCTACTTGAAAGCTAGAGTAAGGGGCATACGCATCTTTTCTGGCTTCAATTGCTTTAAGTAGCAATTCATGGTCTTGTTGATTCAGTTCCCCTAAGGATTCGAATACTAAAAGTTCAAAAGTGATATTTCGTTTTTTCATAGTATGAACATACTTAGTGGTGGCCTAAAAATAACAAAACCTGCTCAATGGCAGGTTTTGTTATTGCATAATTTATATCATTAGTCATTTATATATTCCTCCCCTAAATTGAATGTTAGGGAAAAACGCAAAGTATTTTCCAATGGATTCTTAACCTGGGAAGTAGAAAACAAATATGAAAGATCTATTTGGGCAGCCTTGAATTTAAATCCTGCACCCATGGTAAAGAATTTTCTAGACCCCTTTAATTCGCTTTCATTAAAATAACCTGTACGGATCATGAATGCATCTTGATAGGTATATTCCGCTCCCAAAGCCCATGTAAATTCCTTAAGTTCTTCACTAAATCCATCCGGGGCATCCCCAAATGAATCAAAAATACCTTTAAAGAATCCTATTTGTTGATATTCATCATTATCCGCAGAATCGATTACCCCGTCTTCATTAAAATCTTTTGGTGTTGGCACCAACAACTTGTTAAACTCCGCTGTTAATCCAATAACGTTATCCTGATCTAGGATAAAATCGAATCCAGCTCCAAATTTCATGTTCGTTGGTAAAAAGTTTTCTTGTCCACCTTCATCGTATTTGATTTTGCCGCCTAAATTAGAAAGGTTAAAACCTCCTCGCCATCTACCGTCAAAACTGTTATAGGCAATTTCCTTAGAACGGTAATATCCTGCAACATCAACAGCAAATGTGCTAGCTGCCTGTGAATCTTCCGTCCCATTTTGAGGTAATTTCAAGTTAGACCTAACATACCTACCTGCAACAGCCATAGAAAATGTCGGACTCAATTTCAATGAATAAGACCCATCAAATGCCAATTCATTGGGTTTTGCCAACGTACCAGGGTCATTTGCAAATTGCCGTAATTCAATTTCACCTAAAGTAAAATATCGCAAACTAAGGGCGAAAGCACTCTGATCATCTATTTTATTATAAAAACTGGCATTCAATAACGAAATATCAGTGATTATACTTTCCAAATAGGGTGTATAACTTACCCCTATACCCATTTTTTGTTCTGCGAATGCAAATTTTGCCGGATTCCATTGTTGGGAAAATGCATCAGTTGAGGTTGCGACACCCATGTCTCCCATACCTGCCGACCTAGCATCCGCGGCTATTGTTAAAAAAGGGACGGCTGTTGTAATTACCCTATCTTCCTGGGCAGTCAATTTTACAACAAAAGCCAATAGAATAAATATTGGTAATTTTTTCATTTGCTTGGGACTAATTTTCATTGAATCAAGTGTTAAGAAAAGTGTTCAAATACTAAGATAAACTATGATTATACTACATGTAAACGAGCTTTTTAATGATATCTTATATTTCTAAGAATAATTTTTTTTAACATATGATTTAATAAATGTCAATTTTCAAACGTCAATTCCTATGGTCTTACATTTAATAATTAGGAAAAAAACACTTTGGTAAATGCTTGAATAATTTTATTTGGCTTATAAATAAAGATTAACGGCCATTAATACTATAATGGTAAATATCGCGTTATGTTTTTTGGATAAAGGTCATATTACAGCTTGAAACATGGTCGATTTGCAATTATTTATTTTGGAATAAAATATTATGCCCAAATCGTCGTTTTATATGCCGAAAGTGACACCAAATTAAATCAAAACACGAATTCCAAACTACTTTTATGGTAGTTTAAATATTTGAACTCAAGTCCTAATTATGAAAAAACATTTTATCAAAATTGTACTTTCTTGTGCAGTACTAGCGGGAGGTTTTACAGTAACTAGCTGTAGTAAAAAATCTTCATCCTCTAAAAATGTATCAAGAGCTACAGGTTGGAAAATAAATGCCAAGGAAGGTGGATTCCAATTCAATACAGACTTTAAAGAGCAAGAAACCGCTCCGGGTCTTGTTTTTGTTGAAGGAGGAACTTTTACCAAAGGTAAAGTTCAAGATGATGTAATGCACGATTGGAACAATACCCCTACTTCCCAACATGTAATGTCGTTTTATATGGATGAAACGGAAGTAACAAATGTCATGTATTTGGAATATTTGGACTATTTAAAAAGTGTTTATCCTCCTGAAAATCCAAAATATGCAAACATATATAAAGGTGCTTTGCCTGATACTTTGGTTTGGAGAAACCGTTTAGGTTTTAATGAAACAATGACCAATAACTACTTAAGGCATCCTGCATATGCAGAATATCCTGTTGTTGGTGTAAACTGGATACAGGCTACACAATTTGCGGAATGGCGGACAGACCGTGTTAATGAAGTAATGTTGGAAAGGGAAGGCTATCTTTCAAAAGATGCTAAATACCAAGCAGCATCCGGTGAAGTTGCTGGTACTTTCAGTACGGAAGCATACCTAAATAGACCTGAATCTGTTTATAACGGACAAATAGATTCATTACAAGGAAAAAAGAAAAAGGACAGTGTTAGTACTTTTGCCAAAAGAAGTAGTGGAATTATTATGCCTGAATATAGATTACCCACAGAAACCGAGTGGGAGTATGCTGCGGCTGCACAAGTAGGGTCTAGGGAATACAATAACTATAGAGGTAGAAAAAAATATCCTTGGGAAGGTGATTACACCAGAAGCGGACAACGAGTTGGTAGAGGTGATCAATTGGCCAATTTTAAGCAAGGTAAAGGTGATTATGGCGGAATCGCAGGATGGTCTGATGATGGCGCCGATATTACTGCAGAAGTAATGTCGTACAAACCCAATGATCTTGGACTATATGATATGGCAGGTAACGTTGCCGAATGGGTTGCAGATGTTTATAGACCAATTGTAGATGATGAGGTAAGTGATTTCAACTACTACAGAGGAAACATTTATATGAAGACTGCTATTGGCGAAGACGGAAAAGTAAATATTCTTAAAGACTCTATAGTGTTTGATACATTGCCAAATGGTAAAGTTATTGCCATGAATCTTCCAGGAGAGATCAAAATGGTACCTGTAGATGAGGAAGAGACTTATCTTAGGACAAATTTTTCTTCAAGTGATAATAGAGGCTACAGGGATGGTGACCCAAGTTCGTCAAGATTTTTTGATAGATTCAGTGATGAAGAAGACCAAAAAGATGCAAGAAAAATGTACGATTCACCAAAACATAAGGTGGAGCGCGATTCCTTAGGGAAACTTAACCGTCAATATGATGAATCAAATAACAGAACAACATTGATCAATGATGAAGTTCGCGTATTCAAAGGAGGTTCATGGAGAGATAGGGCTTATTGGTTAGATCCAGCACAGAGAAGGTATTTACCGCAATACATGGCAACCGATTACATTGGTTTTAGATGTGCAATGTCGAGGGTAGGTTCAAAGGCAAAAACGAAAAACAAGACTGTTAGAGGTAAAAAAGCCAAATAGTTTTTAAAGATATTAAGTTAAGAGCCCTGATGTTTTCCATCGGGGCTTTTTTTTATCTTTGTTTTATGACAATAGAAAAGCTCCACCAAATATTTTTGCAATTCCCGAATGCCTGCACAGATACCCGAAAAATTGTTGAAAATTGCATTTTCTTTGCTTTAAAAGGGGATAATTTCAATGGAAATGAATATGCTTCAGAAGCTATAAAAAAAGGGGCTTCATACGCTATAGTCGATGAGGGGCAATATGCAGATTCCGACAAAACCATATTGGTGGAAGATGTTTTGCAGACACTACAAGATCTAGCAACATTTCACAGAAATCATTTCAATATAAAAGTTATTGGCTTAACAGGTAGTAACGGAAAAACAACCACGAAAGAACTCATTAATGCCGTACTTTCAAAAAAGTATACTACCATCGCGACCAAAGGAAACCTAAACAATCATATTGGAGTACCCCTGACACTTCTTACAATTAAGGAAAATACCGAATTGGCCATTGTTGAAATGGGTGCGAATCATTTGAAGGAAATTGAGTTCCTGTGTACCATTGCCCAACCGGATTTTGGTTATATCACAAACTTTGGCAAAGCCCATTTAGAAGGTTTTGGAAGTTTGGAAGGGGTTATTAAAGCAAAAAGCGAGCTATATGATTATTTAATTGCAAATGATAAATCGATTTTCCTGAATGCGGATGACCCGGTACAAATAGCTAAATTGGGTGCCTATATTAAAAAATATGGTTTTTCGGAAAATAAAAAAGAATATTATAAGATAGTATTTATTGAGGCAGATCCCTTTGTTAGGACCAAGGTCGAGGACACCTTAATCCATTCCAAATTAATTGGCGGCTATAATTTCACGAATTGTTGTGCTGCAATTCTCATGGGTAAATATTTCAATATTCCATTAGGTGATATAAAAAGTGCTATTGAGGAATATGTTCCTCAAAACAATAGATCTCAGATAATCGAAAAAAATGGAAATCGAATACTATTGGATGCTTATAATGCCAACCCTACCAGCATGAAATTGGCCCTTGAAAATTTCAATGGATTATCAGGCAACCATAAAATTGCTTTCTTGGGAGATATGTTCGAACTGGGTGAAACAGCAAAAATTGAACACCAGAATATTGCGGATTTAGCTGCTGGATTACAGCTCGAAAAAGTATTTCTCATTGGGGAGAACTTCAATAAAACCAATACAATACTTCAAAAATTCAACACCTATAATGACTTAGAGAAGTACCTAAAAGATAAGTCATTCCCAAAAGATTGTAATATCCTTATAAAAGGTTCCCGGGGCATGGCTTTAGAACGTCTTTTGGAAGTTTTATAGCTATAGGATGTTAGTCAAATATTTGTCTTTAAGTAAATTATTGTGGAGTGTATTGCCCCGAAATGTCGGGGGAACCAGTGACCTCAATAAAGAGTGGGATATACTGCCCCGAAGCGTAGGTGGAACCAGTGACCTCACAATTTTTAAAGGAGGTTCACTTAAACCTGTCTATTTGGTGGAGTGTATTGGATTATCCAAAAAAAGATGAACCAGGATGGGTGTTCCTGTACCCAAGCAAAAAGCATTTTTAAATCTGTTTTCTATTTTCGGTTATTTTCCGCCAAACAAGTTTGGCGTAATTTCCCTCAAAGACAAAACCACACTTTTGGTGTGGCTTTTTGCTTGTGGAGTGTATTGGATTCGAACCAACGACCCCCGCCCTGTCAAGGCGGTGCTCTAAACCAACTGAGCTAACACTCCATATTGCAAAATACAGAGCGCTAAGGTAAAGCTATTTTTGATTTCAAAAAACTTTCATTTTCAAGAAATACTAAAATAAATAGTCGATTTAGTTCACCACTTAATTTTCATTATTTAATCTGCATGCGTCAAAAGACATATTGTATTATGGCAGTTATTTGCTTAAAATAATTTGGTGTATTTTTAGATTAACATTTTCAAAATAAATTGTTATCGTAGAACATAAAATACAGAGAGTTCAACACTTTAATACATGTCAAGAAATAGCATAGCCAAACAATTCAATTCCCGATATCCTTCTATAGATGATCTAAGGAACAAAGCGAAAAAACGCATCCCAAAATTCGCTTTTGAGTACTTGGATGGTGGATGTAATGAGGAGGTAAATCTTAAGCGGAACACTAGGGAAATTCGCGAAGTTCAACTTAGACCTAATTATTTGGACAACTACAAGAGTGCCAATTTAAAAACAGAATTGTTCGGTCATGTCTATGATGCACCTTTTGGAATAGCCCCGGTAGGGCTCCAAGGGTTAATGTGGCCCAATGCCTCTGAAATATTGGCGAAAGCCGCATTTGAACATAATATTCCATATGTATTGAGTACGGTTTCAACCAGCAGTATCGAAAGAATCAGTGAAGTAACCGAAGGGCGGGCTTGGTTTCAATTATATCACCCAGTTGAGATTAGTATGAGGAACGATATGTTGAAAAGAGCTGAAGCCGCACAATGTCCTGTACTGGTATTGCTTTGTGATGCACCCTCTTTTGGCTTTAGGGCCAAGGAAATCAGAAACGGACTTTCGATGCCCCCAAAAATGAGCTTGAACAATATTCTCCAGATTTTCGGAAAACCCAATTGGGCACTACAAACCTTAATACATGGGCAACCAAATTTTGAAGTACTAAAACCCTACATGCCCAAAGGATTGGATTTAAAACAATTAGGGATTTTCATGGACCAAACCTTTTCGAAAAGGATGAACATGGAAAAAATCGCCCCAATTCGCGATATATGGAAAGGTAAAATTGTACTTAAAGGGGTTTCCACAGAATCGGATGCTGAAAAAGCGATTCAATTGGGATTAGACGGACTCATAGTTTCCAATCATGGTGGAAGGCAGCTCGATGCTGGGGAATCTACGATTAAACCGCTCGCCCGAATAGCTGATAAATACGGACATCAAATTAAAGTGATGATGGATAGTGGCCTTCGTTCAGGACCCGATATTGCCCGTTCATTAGCGAGTGGCTCAGAGTTTAGCTTTTTAGGGCGCTCTTTTATGTATGGGGTAGCTGCCCTTGGCCCTAAAGGAGGCGACCATACCATTTCATTGCTAAAAACCCAATTACAGCAGGTAATGGAACAAATAGGCTGTGAAAAGGTAGCTGATTTTCCTAGGTATTTGGTCAAGAATTAACGAAACTACTAAAAAGAACCACAGATGGAACTGGATGATCTTTTTCAACTAGCCGATTTCTGCAGTTCCGTAAATCGGCTGCTTTGTGGGATTTTGCTTTGGAAAAGCATTAAGATAGTTCGCTAATATTCCTTTAATTTTTTAATCAATTCTCATTATCAATCCATCCCATAACAGCATTGGCAACAAAGCGTGGTTCGGGAGGAAGTGAATAGATATCTTCTTCGTAATTTTTATTATAGGGCGAAATGTTCATGATTTTACTATCTACCACAAGCGTACTACTACCACCTGGATCGAAGCCCATTGCTTTGTGCATTCCGTACTTTAACAGAATGTCGGCCATGTCGAAATGAGTTGCTCCCACAGATTCCCTAATTCTGCCATTCACCATGAGCACCATGAGTTTTCCCTTTTTAGTAATGCCCACGGCTATCTTAGGTCCCCGCATATCGGTAAAATCCAATCTTGCAGCCTGGGTTTTAATAGAGTTAGTAGTTTTCCAACCTTCTTCTTCCATATTCACTGCAAGTGTATCGTTATCTATCAACAAGGGGCCAGCCTCAATAGCATACGAGATATCCTTCCAATGGTAAGGGTCTTTTTCAGGCTCTAGAAGCTCTATTTTCAAGGCATAGCCTTCCCTAAATAGTTTATCCGAAAATAATTTTACCGGAATGGATAGGGTAATTCCCACTGGGATAACAGAAACATTCTCATTTGAACTTGTGGGAATTATTTTCTTAACCGTATTTCCGGCTATTCTAATAATAAAATTACCATTCCCTTTTATTTCGTCTTGGGGGTACAACAGATCATAATAACAGGTTTCAGAAGAACTATGTTTGTTATAGTTATCAGGTTTAAAGAACATTTCTTCTTTCGCTCCCTTTATTTTGAATCCGGAGCTAGAATTAACTTTCCTTATGTCTACGGTGCCATCCTTATAAATAATGAATGCAGGTTTATTAAACAGCGGAGGACAAAATACCTTATAATCCATAATTAGCAAACCTAAGGGCGAGCCAATGTAGGTTTCGGGCAATCCTAGTTTACCTACCAATTCAGGGTTTAGGATATAACCTCCATTCCAGGCTAGTTCTATCTTGTTCTTGTTAAGACTTTTCTTTTTATATTCTTTGATAAGTCCGGGAACATTCTTTGGTTTTTTATTCGCAATATGCGCTGCAAATTTCCAGGCATGTTTTTTAGTGTCGATTTCCGCTAAAACACCACTCCAGGGTTGTCCATCTTCGTAAACACCTCCGGCAAAAGAGGATTTTACACTTTCAACAGCTTTAGTCCCTGCCATTTCCTGCTTTAATTTTAAAAGCAGCGTATTGATGGGAGTTCCATTTTCTACGGCATCTTTTGAGATAATATCCAGTAAATTTTTCTCTCCAAGCTTGACTTTAAGGTCACTGTACAGCTCGCTTTTCAGGGCATTGTCAAAGTCTTTTGAAGTCTGAATTGGAGTAGGATAGGCCAACGTTGTTCTTACACCGGCAGGCACGAATTGAATAAAACCGCTGTCTTTTGGAATTCCCATAATTTTAGCGGTCATTTTATGTCTAGCCTTTCCGATGTGAAAATGATCGATCTCAATTATATCTGTCATCATAGAAGCATGTTCTCCATTGGTAATCAAAAAGCCGTCAGATTCTTTGATCTTCCTCAGTATTTTAATTGCTTTGGTACCCATTTGTGGAAAATGTACACCCTCACACCATTGTTCGGTTTCTATGATTTCAATCACGCCCGTCTTATAAAGTAACCCTAGTTCTGGTTCAGTTTCCCTTTCAAGATAGTCTTTAATATCGGCGCTTGAAAACCACTTTGTTATTATTGGTTCGTGAATTAATATATATACTTTCTCTAGGTTCTGTCCCCTGGTCTTCAATATTTCAAGCGTAAGTTCTTCTTCCAAAGAAAGCTTCAATTGAGATCTGATGGGTTGTAGTACAAAGTATTCCATTTCATGCTTAATGTACCTTCCTGGAAAATATCCTTTAGGGACCTTAGCTTTTAGCTTCTCGGTAAGTATTTTACGATTGTCGATTCCTAAGAATTTGCTATTGGTGAGTTGAAACAAGGCCAGTTCCCAATCCGAAAAAAACTGGGGAGCCAATGTTTGATCTGTTCGCTTTTTAGGTTTAAAAACATCGTTGTAGATTATATTCACCAAGCCGGTAAGTTCCTGATACGTAAATTCCTGATAGCTATATAACTTCTTACTTCGATGCCTGTATGCTAATGAATGATCATGTCTTATGGGGCTTTCGCCTTCCACACACTTAAAAATATCATCGATCGCATTATAATAGTCATGAACCTGAGACAGATCGGTATTGACCAGATCAGGCATATCGTTTTCCATCATGCGCGCATATTTCATGACCCTACCCTTAATCAATTGTTCTTCCACCCTAAAGAAACTGGGATCAATTAAAGATTTTAGATAGATCATAAAGGCTAAGCGGCCATAACCTGGTAAAAAATGTCGATTTCTTTTGTTCATAATCGCATTTAGATCATCGTTTTCGAAGTTGACGATCTTTTTATATTCTTTAAGGAGATCAACCACGCGACTATTCTCTTCACTAGAAATGGCATTCAATTGGGAATGTAACCTTCTAAGAAGGTTTTCCATATTCCTTTGCAAGGCCTCCAGACTGTAGCGCTGTTGAATTACATTTAGATTATGCACCAGATCCTCCATACTGTTTTGAGGATAAAACACATGGTCGCTTATGGCTACAATCAACTTTTTTGGAATTTTTTGACCTTTAAATTCCAGGACCTTCAATCTATGTGGCTCATCCAGATGATATCCAATCACCTCTTCATAAACTGCTCTTGGCTCATATTGTTTGCAAAATATTGGTGTTCCACATGCTGCAGCTTCTATGATTGGAAGTCCCCTGCCTTCGGTCTGACTTGGCAACAAAATGAGCGAGGCAACTTCGTACAATAGTTCAATATCTAGTGGTTTTTTGTATTTCTTTTTGAACTCGTGCTTATCAAATTCACTGAAAAAGAATCCTAACAGCACTTTAGACCTGAATTCACTATCTAATTCTTTAAGAAAATCATTAAAATCTTCTAACAGATTTTGGTAATAGTTTTGCTGGCCATGAGGGATAGGACCAGAGACCAAAAGGGAGAGAGTGAGTTGAGGATTGTCTTGAAATTTCTTGGCAAATTCCGCATTGGCAAATAACTGTTTCACCAATAGGAAATTAAGTTCAATCGACTTTCTACTTATGACCCTAGTAGGTTGTAAAAAGACGATGTTGTTATTGACAAAATCAAATTTCTTAATGGTTTTGTAGCCCAGTAATATAGGCTTTAATGATCGTTTGCTCTCGATGTGATGGGCTGCTGTATGGACTGTAATGGTCTCTTTTTTATTGGCAAAAATAGAGGCCATTTGCATAAATGCTTTGATGATTTCCCTTCGGCTTATTTTGTGCGGTTTAGTGCCCACAGCGGTTCCTATTAATGCCGAATTTGCAGGATTGCACCCCTTTATATTGACCAGATGAGTGTGTTGTAACTTATTGATATTAACATTCAACCAAGATCTGCTTTCCCAGGGATAGATCATATCGATCACTGAAAAGAATTCGCCTACATGGGCATTATGAAAAAAGAAATCCCTGGGGCCTTTTTTTAAGCCTTTCTTTTTTCTGACAACTTTTCTGTTGCCTCCTTCCCAATAAAAATCATGATTGTTATTAATCACTTGGATGCCTAAGTATTCAGAAATTAAAACAGTGGCTAATGCTAAAGAAACGTTACCTGGATTAGAGCAAACATTTATTAGATAAAGTAAAGTAATGTTGTTCTCTTCAATGTACCTGCCCAGTTTTTCCACCAATACCAATACCTCATCCCAGAACTTTAAAATAAGCGCATTATACTCGGTGCTGCCCCTTTCCATTTTAATTTTAAAGAAGTCATTATATAATGGCCAGTTATCGAAACCATCCATTTCTTTGATCTCTTTCTTAAAAGCATCTTCATAAATCAGTTCATCGGCCTCGGGCCTGATCTCTCCAGCGATATAATGAATAGGAATGTTCGGGTAGATACTTTTAAAGGTTTTGGCATACTTTTCAGCTTCAACAGTAATTCCGTCAATAGTAAAATAGAAAGTAATAAAAGCAACACCTCTTTTTTCTAGATGACTGTCAAAGGCCTTTGCATCGCCTTTAAAAGCAGCTTTTGACGGTTGTTCTTTAAATCGATCAATAAACAAGCCGAGGTCAAACCATGTATTGATCTTTTGTTCTTTTAATTCCTGTAAAATGTTGTCAATTTTGGCCAATAGTTTAGTTTTAGGCCCAGATTTTCAGATTTAATAATGAAACAATTCACTTAATTTCTCTTCGAGTACATCAAATGAAAAATACTTTTTACCCAGGTTATAGTTATACTCCCCAATTTCGTTACAAAGCTCCACATTATATATGATATCAGTCATGTTTTTAATTTTATCATCTGTTAATTGACTGTCTTCCAACATTACTGTTTCAAAACCTTTACTGCCAATATCTTGCATGTATACGGGTTTGTAGTTATTTACAAAGATGGGTTTTTTAGCAAGTACAGCTTCTATAAAGGCATTTCCAAAACCTTCATAAGTACTGAAATACGTACAGGCTCTGCCGTGCGCATAAACATCTGAAAGATCTTTATGGTCACGTACCATATGTGATGCGAAAATTACCTGGTTGGCTAAGTTCAGATCATGAATTTGATCTACAATTTCATTATAGTATTCCTGATTCTGATCATCATTAGCATTTCCTGTAATGATAAGCTTTACCTTTTTGTCGTTCAATTTTTCAATTAATGAAACGGCTGTTTCTATCCCTTTTCTGCGTACTATGCGTGTTACTTGTAACAAAGCAATCTCATCTTCTGCCACCCCAAGATCTCTTAGAAAGTAACTGTTTTCTTTATTAGGAACGCCATAGGCACGGTCAAAATCCATAACATTAGGAACCAATGTGGCATCGAGATTAAATCTATTCGCAAATGTCTCTACACCAAAAGTGTTTATCACGGCATGTCTTACATCAGGCAACAGTAAAGGGAAAGTCTCATCAACAAGGGTATTGAGCTCAGGATGAATAGAAACATAACGATTACCTCTTTCCCAATGAAAATCATGGTCATGGGTAACAATTGGTAAACCAGTGTTTATAACTAGTTTTTTAATGGCTACTCCCATAGAAAGGTGACTGGGTAATGCGGAAGCATTTTCTGAAAGCAGGACTTCAATTTTATTGGAACGTACCCAACGATTTAATTTCTTTCCTATCATATTAGAGGTATTCTCAATATGATCAAGTAAAGGACCGACGTCTTTATCTGGTTGATAAAAAGCCTTCCGTTGTTCCCATTTCACTGCAGCTGAGAAAAATGAAAGTCCTGGAAAACGAGTATGGTATTGACGGTCCATTTTCCAGAATTCGAATTCACCAGAGATAATAAACACTTCATGTCCTAGTCGTTTTAATACTTCTATCCATTTCTCTGTTTCAAGAGCTACTCCGTCTACACCACCAATTCTTCCAATTATAATACCTATTCGCATACCCGATTTATCTAGAGTTCTAACGCCGCCAAATATACATTATTATGGGAATTTGAAAATGTTTTTACAGAGTCATTTATAAGATGTTTACCAAAGGTCTCCATGAATATCTATTTGTACAATACTATCTTGCGCAATGACACTTGGCTTGGACTACTTAAAAATAAAAGGTCATGTAGATCTTTTATTTGTTGAGCAGGTTGGAGCACTGGCGTATTTAGTACTTCACTTGTTTTAAATTTTCTTCTAACAACATAGTTCTATTGGGAAATCGCAGCTGCAAACCTGCCTGCCAAAGGCATGGTGGAAAATCTTGCTGCAAGTATGTGCAGCTTATTTTTTTACTAAAGGTCAGTTTGTGAATGCCATTAGCTGTTTAAAAATAAAATATACCCTTTATGCCGTTTCAATATTCTGGGTCTAGATTACTTTGGATGCAAAGGAAAACGGGATAACAGGTATAAAAAGTTTTGTAGGTAGTGAAATCTTGGATAACTACAGTAATGTTCCTATTCGCATAAAAAAATATCGTATTAAAAAACCGCCTCAATTTATTAGAAGCGGTTTTCTTCATTTATACTTTTCATTAATTCATTTGAAATTCACTCCACTTTTCAGCAAGTTTAGAGAGGTTAGACCTCATTAAATCATCCGGTGTCATGGCAATTCTGAACTCACAAGTGGCTTTAAAATTTAAAAACCAAGGCTCAGAAATAGATGGAATGGCAGAAGGATCAGAAATTTCTACTACCATAATGGCTCCACGATTACCGTTCACTTCGGTAAAATAAATACTTTCGGGCTTAATATCATCAATCACACGACCAATGATATCGCCAGCTGTACCATTTCTAACCATTGAATTAAAAGGCTCAATAGGACAGGTTACATTAACTAACATTTTCATGACTGTTAATTTTAATATTAATACCCATAAAAGGTACAAAATGACGCAACCATTTTCAACTTTTAAATTGTTAATATTGTGTTATTTAGCTTTCAATTAAACTTATTTTTCATTTATGTTTTAATCTCAAATAAATATAACTACGGAGTTTCAAACCATGGAAAAGGAAAATCAAAGATTACAGAAATACGAAGACAGTCTAAAAAATGAACTCAATAAATGTGATATTTTAATAAAGTCATGTATGAACTACCCCTTAACAATTTGATACGGGTATTTACAACTTTTATCTACTATCCGAATATAACTAATACGATACCGTATTCAATAAAAGTAAGTTTGTGAATGCCATTAGCTGTTGAAAAATAAAATATACCCTTTATGCCGTTTCAATGTTCTGGTTCAAGATTACTTTGGATGCAAAGGATAACAAGATTGCAAGTATTAAAAGTTTTGTAGTTGGTGCAACTTTGGACAAGTACAGTAATATGCCTATTCGTATAAACAAATTAACATATTAAAAACCCGCCTATATATCCTATGCTGGTTTAAACCGATACAAATAAGGAGCCTTGTTAGCGGTTCCGGTAAATTTCTTCTCCAATCTTTCCAGCACTTCAAGATCCAACATTTTTTTTTGAAAGTTACTACGTCTGAATGGCCTATCATATACCGCCTCATATAAATGTTGCAGTTCCTTCATGGTAAATTTTTGTGAGAGTAAGTTGAACCCTAGTAATTTGATATCCAAATTTAGGCGCAGCGCCTCCAATGCCCTATTGACTTGTTCATTGTGGTCACTTATCAGTTGAGGTAATTGAGTGATTTCATACCAATCAATAGATTCATCTATTGCCATTAATTTCGGAACCACCTTGTTGATGTCGACCAAGGCATAATAGCCGATAGCGATAAAGCGTTTTTTAAGCCATTCCAGGTCGATATCGCCGATTGTCGCGGCGTCTAATTTCTCACGGTTGAGCGCACTAATTTTCTCTATTATAGCCATGTTGGTGCGCGGCACATCCCCGAAAACACGGTATTGTTCTAGAAAAATATCTTTAAAGCCGGTTCTTTCCTCCAGGATTCTATGCGCTGCCTGATCAATCCCTTCATCCTGTAGCACAAAACCACTGGGTAATATCCAAAAGTCTCCTTTAAAAGCAAGCTTGGCCACCAAAACTTTTAATTGCCTGTCATCGTAACCAAAGATGACACAGTCGATGGAAAGTTGCTGAATAAAATTTTCTTTGATGTACACTTTCATGGGCTAAAACATTATTGATCCCGGAAATTCAAATAAATTGAGTAAATGTAGTCTTTGATATTGGTCATGGTTATTTACATAATCTGTGACAAAGGTATAATATATTGTCTTTTTTTAAGACAATAAGAAATAAATTATATATTTGCCTAATTTCTAAAGAAGTAATATGAAACTAAATTCGCTGGTCACCTTCTGTCTCACCCTGATCCTCACGTTCAATGCCTGTACTGACAAGTCTAAAATGAAGGTGCTTGTTTTTAGTAAAACTGAAGGTTTTCGTCACGAATCTATTGCTGCAGGTAAAGATGCGCTAACGAAAATGTCTCAGGAGAAAGATTTTGATATAACCTTTACCGAGGATGCTGATCAATTCAATGAAAAAGAATTAAAAAAATACAATACGGTCATATTCCTTAACACCACTGGAGACGTTCTTAATGAGACTCAGCAAAATTCCTTTGAACGCTACATTCAGGCCGGAGGTGGCTATGTTGGGGTCCACGCTGCTACCGATACCGAATATGAGTGGCCATGGTACGGTGGCCTTGCAGGCGCCTATTTTCTTGATCACCCCAGTGATCCAAGCAACGTGCAAAAAGGAAAATTTACGGTAACCCAGAAAGACCATTGGGCCACCAAAGGCATGCCAGACGAGTTTGAGCGTGAGGACGAATTTTATAGTTTTAAAAATATTTCCCCTTATATAAATGTAGTTCTGGAAATAGATGATAAAAGCTTTATTGGAGGTAGTAATCCAGACTATCATCCCATGAGTTGGTACCAGGAGTATGACGGTGGGCGTTCCTTCTACACTGCCATGGGTCATACGAATGAGACCTATAGCGAATCCCTTTTCTTAAACCATCTTTGGGCCGGCCTTCACTACGCAATGGGAGGCGATTCGCCAAAAGCATTGGATTATGCTATGGCCAGACCCGAAGAGAACCGATTTACCAAAGTGATTTTGGAAGAGAAACTTGACGAGCCTATGGAATTGGCCCTTTTGGATGATGAACGTGTTTTATTTATTCAACGCAAGGGTGAGGTACGCATATTCAATACCAAAACAAAAGAATTGAAGACCATTGCCAAAATACCGGTAAGTTTGAAGTATGTGAATAAAGAAGGAGAGGAATCCATTGCCGAGGATGGATTATTGGGTTTGAATATAGACCCGAATTTCACAGAGAACCATTGGATCTATCTATATTACTCCACCCTGGAAGAATCTGCGAACATCCTATCAAGATTTGAATTAAAGGGCGACGAACTACTTTTGGATACTGAGAAGGTGCTCCTTAAAGTCCCTGTGCAGCGCGAACAATGCTGCCACACAGGAGGTTCTATTGCTTGGGACAAAGAAGGAAACCTTTATCTCTCAACAGGTGATAATACCAGTCCCCGTGCCACTCTTTATAGTCCATCCGATGAAAGACCCGGAAGAGGCCCTTGGGATGCCCAAAAATCATCGGCCAACACCTATGACCTGCGTGGTAAAATCATCCGTATAAAACCAAATATGGATGGTACTTATAGTATTCCCGAAGGGAATTTATTTCCTGAAGGTACACCCAAAACGAGACCTGAGATTTATACCATGGGACATAGAAACCCATTCCGTATATCTGTAGATCCACATACGGGTTTTGTGTATTGGGGCGATGTAGGTCCTGATGCCAATGAACCGGATTCGTTACGCGGACCGGCCGGACTCGATGAAATAGGACAGGCAAGAAAAGCGGGTAATTTCGGTTGGCCACATTTTGTAGGGAATAATAAAGCCTATGTAAAATACGACTTTGCCAAAGATAGATCCTATGAAAAATGGGATGCCCTTGCACCTATCAATACTTCTCCAAACAATACAGGACTGGAGAAGCTACCTCCTGCACAAGATGCCTTCGTTTGGTATCCGTATGCGGAATCATGGGAATTTCCCTTAGTAGGAAGTGGTGGTAGAAATGCCATGGCGGGTCCGGTTTTCTACTCGGAGGATTTCAAGAAGGCAGAACGGGCCTTCCCTAAATATTATAATGGTAAATTCTTCGCTTATGACTGGATGCGGGGCTGGATCATGGTTATCACTATGGATGAAGAAGGTAATCTAAAATCTATGGAACGCTTTATGCCAAGTTATAGGTTCAGCAATCCTATGGATATGCAATTTGCTACCAATGGCGATCTGTATATGTTGGAATATGGCTCTGGGTGGTTTACCGCCAATGATGATGCCAGACTTATACGTATTGAATACAATGGTGGCAATCGTTTACCCCAAGTACAAATGGCGGCCAATAAAATGGGTGGTGCCGTACCGTTCGACTTAAAATTGAGTGCTGAGGGTACTGAAGACCCGGACCTGGACGACTTGAAGTATTCTTGGGAGATTAACTCCGAAAATGGCTTTAAGGAAACCATTAATACAGCAGAAGCCAATATAACGCTAGAAGACATAGGTGTTTATAATGTAAAACTTACGGTAAATGATGGCAATGGCGGCGTAAACAGCCAATCGATGGAGATTGTTGCCGGTAACGAACCACCTTTGCTAAGTTTGGAAATGCCCAATAGCAATAAGACCTTCTTTTTGCCCAATACCTATTTGAATTATGACATAAAAGTAACGGACAAGGAAGACGGTAGCCTAGGCAATGGGATAACGGCAGATGAAGTATCGGTTACATTTGATTATTTGGCCGAAGGTTTTGATAAAATTGAAATTGCACAGGGCCATAGGGCAGCCGATGTATCGGCACAGTTCGCAGGTGGAAAAAGCTTAATGGACAATAGTGACTGTATGGCGTGCCACAAACAAAATGAAAAATCTATAGGGCCCTCCTATATAGAGGTCGCCATGAAGTATAAAGGTGATGATGCCGCTGTGGAATATTTAAGTCAAAAAATCATCTCTGGTGGGGCAGGAGTTTGGGGAGATGTACCTATGGCAGCACATCCAAAATTATCGGCTGAAGAAGCAGCGGATATTTCAAATTACATTTTGAGTTTGGCGAATGAAAAATCAAAGATAGCTACCTTACCTACAAAAGGATCTTATCCGGCCAAGGTAAAACCTAGTGATCAGGGCAAAGGGGTTTATATCGTACGGGCTGCTTATGAAGATCATGGGGCCAATAATATGCCGCCCCTTATGGCTGAAAAATCATTTATACTGCGTTCTACAAATGTGGGGCCACATGATTTTGATGAATATGTAGATGTCAATAAAATGTCATTCGGGGGGAATAAATTAGCCATCCCTGCCAAATCCGGTGCTTATTTGGTCCTTAAACAAATCGACTTATCAGGCTTGTTGGCCTTACAATTGCAGGTTACGGCCCCAAAGGCACAATTGAATGCCGCTGGAGGAAAGATAGAATTACATTTGGGAAACCCCGAAGGTACTTTAATCGGGGAATCAGAGTTTTTGGAAGCCTCAGATCAAGGGGGATATGCACCCAGGCTCATGATTGCGCCTATAACCTTACCAACTAACTTTGATGGCCGACTACAAGACCTTTATTTGGTTTTTACAAACAAAAGGTCAGAGAACCCTGGTACTTTAATGGTTGTATTGGGAGCAGAATTTAAAATGGCTAAAAAACCCAAACCCGTGGCGGAGGTAGAAAACAATAGTGGGTCATAAGCATCCAAAGGTGATTTCTTTACGGGAAACCGCTACTGCAAAAAGAAAATCACACTGCACTTGCGTGCAGCATATTTTTTTTATTCCCTTAAACTTCAAAACTGGATTGCATATCCATCGGGAAACCGCTACTGCAAAAAGAAAATCATACTGCACTTGTGTGCAGCATATTTTTTTTATTCCCTCCAATAGAACAAACAAGTTTGACTATGTCCGGGAATAAAAAAATCCGCATTTTTCAATACGGATTTTCTACTTGATGTGGGCCCTACTGGATTCGAACCAGTGACCCCCTGCTTGTAAGGCAGGTGCTCTGAACCAACTGAGCTAAGAGCCCCAAAAGGAGTGCAAATATAGAATAGTTTTCCTTTACCCAAAAGAAAAGATTAAAAAAAATCAAACTACTTCGGCAACCGTAAAAGTACTCCCGCCAACAAAGATAAAATCATTTTTTGAAGCAACTTCAAATGCCGCTTTCAAACCTTCTTTAACAGAATCATATGAAGTGCCCCAAAGACCATTTTCAATTGCCTTTGACTCTAATATTTTCACATCCAACCCACGTATTATATTGGGTCTCACATAATAGTAAATGGCATTTTTAGGGAAAATTGGTAATATTGCATCCAAGTCTTTATCCTTCACAAAACCCAATACAATATGCAACTGTTTAAACTTCTGCTGTTTTAATTGTTGCATGACCAAAAATAGTCCCTCTTTATTATGGGCAGTATCACAAACGACCATTGGTTTCATATTCAATACCTGCCATCTCCCCAATAAGCCAGTATTCTTAACAACTTTCCTTAAACCACTTTTGAGTTGCTTTTTACTAATTTTGAAACTTTCCAATTCTTGCAAAACAGCTACAACACCTTTTATGTTTTTAGATTGGTAATTACCTAAAAGTGCTGTCTTATATTCTTTATGGATTGTTTTGTCCGCAAAAATCAGTTTTGAATTCCTTGATTTTGTAATTGACCTGAATGTTTCAGCAACCTCTTCTTGAAACTCACTAATCACAACAGGTACATTTTCTTTTATAATACCTGCTTTTTCAAATGCTATTTTATCGAGGGTATCACCCAATATATCCAAATGATCCATCCCTATATTGGTAATCAAGGATACTTCTGGGGTTATAATATTGGTTGAATCGAACCTACCGCCGAGACCTACTTCGATAATAGCAATATCCACTTCTTTTCTTGCAAAAAAATCGAATGCCATACCTACCGTCATTTCAAAGAACGACAACTTATTACTTTCTAAAAAAGGTCTGTTCTTCTTTATGAAATCAACGACCCATTTTTTTTCAATGGTCTTCCCATTGATTTTAATACGTTCCCGAAAATCTTTAAGGTGGGGCGATGTGTAAAGTCCTACTTTGTAACCAGCCTCCTGGAGAATGGAAGCCAACATATGACTACTTGAGCCTTTCCCGTTGGTACCTCCAATATGGATACTTTTGAATTTTTTATCAGGATGGTTTAAATAAGATGAGAAATTTAAAATATTATCCAATTTCCCGTTAAAAGCAACTTTCCCTTTTTCTTGATACATCGGAAGTTGGGCGAACATCCAAGCCAAGGTTTCCTTATAGGTCACTTACTCCCCTAATTTAAAGTTGACCACTACAAAACCTGTTTGCTGATTTGGTGCATCGGAAGGTGCGTTCCATTTATGCATGAAAGCCGTTTTTCTGGCAGGTTCCAATAAACATGGGTCATTATTGGTGGTACCTTTTACCCCCGGTTTAGCACTTATTACATTGCCATTTTTATCAACCTTAATTTCCACGACCACTCGACCTTCCTGGTTACATTCTTGCTGTACTTTGCCCTTACTGACTAAGGAACGTCCCTTTAAACCGTAACCACCGGTACCACTTCCAGAACCTGGTCCTCCATAATAACTTGTGGCATAAGGATCCCCATCGGGTTGTCCTTTGTCGCCAGGTTTGTTATCATCACCTTCACTACCTGATGCCGTACCATCCGATTTGTTGAGTCCGCCCATGAGCTTGTCCAAATCAGCTCTTTGCACTTCCTGTTCTTTTCTTTTTTGTTCTTCGGCATCGCGTTTTTCCTTTGCGACCCTATCAGCTTCTGCCTTGGCTTTTTTAGCTGCATCGTCAGCTTTTCGCTTGGCTTCTTGCTGTTGTTTTATTTTAATGGATTCCTCACTTTCCTGAGTGAGTATTTTTTCAGCAGGTTGTTCTTTTTCAACAACTTCTTCCTTCACTTCTTCCGGTAAAGCTTCGGCCTCCTCTACTTCCTCCTGTACATTAGGAGGTTCTGAAATATTCAAGGGTTCGGATTTAATTTTCTCTAAAGGTTGCTTATCGCCCATGCCAAATTCCATAGTGCCAAAATTCACCGAAATCCCATTTTCGATGGGTGGATCCAAATAAGTAAGGCCTATATAAAATAACAATAGTAGAAGTGCACTTAACAAGGCTGTTGTAAGTGTAAAGGATTTTTTCTTGTGTCTCGTATCTAAAAACGACATGCTGCCTATTTAATTTTAAAATGTCGTATCAATTATTTGAATTATTTTTTGTTCAAATGATACTAAAAATTCAAGCATAGCCAAAGCTACGGTTTTATTATTCGGAGAAAATTGGGCATAAAAGAAACGAATTGTATGCGATATTTTGATGTAAAAGTGGCATCAATTGGGTCGCACCGCCAAAATAACCTTGTAATTATTTCTGTTGGCAATATCCATAACGTTGACCGCTTCCCTAATGGCTACGCTCTCTTCTGCCCGCAGGATAATCGTGGGTTTTTCTTGTCCTTTTAGTGCCTTTTTTAATTCAATTTCAATGTATTCCCCGTTGATTCTTTCATTGTTCACAAAGTACTGTAAATCTTTATCGATACTTACAGATACATTTTGTGTATTCGTTGATTTTCCTTTTGCCTTAGGCAACAACAAATCCAGCGCATTGGGTGAGTTTGCTGTTAGCATAAAGAAAATCAAAAGCAAGAAAACAATATCCGTCATAGACGACATACTGAAATCTGGACTAATTTTATTTCTACCTTTCAGTTTCATAATTGCGGACTATAGCGGTTCGTTCAAGAGATCCAAGAACTCAACAGCATTAGCTTCCATTTTATGTACAACTTTATCCGTCCTATTTACAAGATGGTTGTAACCAATATAAGCAATAATACCTACGATAAGTCCTGCAACGGTAGTCGTCATAGCAGTATAAATACCGGAAGCCAACGAGCCCATTTCCGCTTGTCCGCCACTACTGGCCATTTCATGGAATGCCAAAATCATACCAATAACCGTTCCTAAGAAACCTATCATTGGTGCGGCACCTGCAACTGTTGCTAAAACACTTACATTCCTTTCCAATTTATAAACCTCTAAGGTACCTGCATTTTCAATTGCAGTATTAATATCATCCAAAGGTTTCCCTATTCTGGAGACTCCTTTTTCAGTTAATCTGGCAACAGGCGAATCAGTCTGGGCACAAAGTAGTTTTGCAGCTTCCAATTTACCATTAGTAACATGATCACGAATCTGATTCATGAAATTACTATCTATTTTTGAAGCTGCTTTGATTGCAAAAATGCGTTCGAAGTAGATATAAAGAGCTACGAAAAGCATTAAAAACAATACCGAAATAATAACGATACTCCCGGTACCGCCACTAAGAATCAAATCCATCACTGAAAGGGTCTTTTCCTCGGATAACACACCCCCTATTTCAGGATCCTGAGCTAGGTCTTGTAACATTGACATATAATTTCTCTTATTAAGTTGCCTCTATAACGGTATTTTATCGATTAAATTATACGTTCAGAACAAAATCACGCATTAAAACAAAAGCAATGGCTCCCGCTATAAATCCTATAAATGCCAGCCATGCTATTTTCTTCAAATACCAGAAGAAATCTATCTTCTCCATTCCCATGGCCACCACACCTGCTGCAGAACCAATAATCAACATACTTCCACCTGTTCCTGCAGAATATGCAATAAAATGCCATAAAGGATTATCCATACTTTCTGAGAACATTCCCATACTTGCTGCCACTAATGGCACATTATCTATAACTGCCGATCCAACACCAAAAAGCATTACCACGATATCAGTATTTGGGATGGCTGCATTCAAACTTCCCGCATAATTAAACAAATATCCTAGGGATTCAAGTGCCGCAACTGCCAATAATATTCCCAAGAAGAACAATATGCTGGGCAATTCTATCTTTGATAATGAAGCATGTACGGGGCTATGATGACCTACAGTATCATGATCATCACCTTCAACATTGGAAATGCTGAATTTTGTTTTGCTATAAATTTCTGCAAAGGTAGCTACCACTGCCAATGAAAGCATCATTCCGACATAAGGTGGTAAATGGGTAATTGTTTTGAAAAAAGGCACAAAAACTATTGCTCCCAGACCTAGATACAACATGACTGGGCCAAACTTGCTTTTCTGAACTTCTTCTTTTAAAGTGCTCTCAATGTTGCCTTTAAAGGCCTTGTATCTACTAGCAACCAAAACGGGTACCACCATACACACAATAGAAGGAAGCAATACATGTTCTATCAACTGTAGTGCGGAAACTTTATTTGCTATCCACAACATGGTCGTGGTAACATCCCCGATCGGCGACCATGCTCCCCCAGCATTGGCAGCAATAATAATCATACCGGCAAACCAGAGTCTGGTTTCACGAACATTGATTACTTTTTGTAAAATGGTAATCAATACTATGGTAGCTGTTAAATTATCTATAATAGCTGAAAGTATAAAAGCCAAAATTGAGAACAACCAAAGAAGTTTTCGTTTGCTCCTAGTTCTTATAAAGCCCTTTATGGTGGCAAAACCATCAAAATAATCAATGATTTCCACAATGGTCATTGCACCTAGTAAAAAGAAAAGAATTTCCGACGTCTTCCCCAAATGGTGCAAGAGAATTTCATCAATATGGGTAGGTTCAAGCTCCCGTAATTCAGCGTTAACTTCAAATACATCCATATGTGCCAAAGCAATTATGGCCCATAAGATGGCCATCATGGCCAGTGCAGGGATGAGTTTGTCAATTTTTAGATTATGCTCTAAGGTTATCGCTAGGTATCCAGCTAAAAATACAATGATAATAATGGTCTCCATATTCAGTTGGTTTGGTTTAAATTAATTGTTTTAACGCTATTTCAAATCCGGTTTGGCTCAAATTCAACTTTGAGGGATTTTGCTTAAAGATATTCAAAATTGCCTTTCTGATGGTATTCGAAGTGTCTTTAAATATTAAATTATCATCAATTCCTACTCTTTTTTCCATAAAATAAGCAAAAACACGCGCCATGCCACAATTCGAAACAAAATCTGGAATAAGGCTTATCTTACCATCAATATATTCCATAATGGGGCCAAAGAAAATCTCATTATCTGCAAAAGGCACATTGGCGCCGCATGAAATTACCTCTAATCCGTTATCTATCATTTTTTTGATTTGATCTTTACCAATAAGTCTTGATGCCGCACAGGGTGCGAATATTTCGGTTTGCAATGTCCAAATATGCTCATTGATCTCATCGAAAGGAATCATATGATCAGCATCGGCCATAAGGTTGTTCCCTTTTTTGTTTAGGTAAAAAGTCCGTATTTCCTCTAAAGTAAATCCCTCTTCTTTTATTACACCGCCAGTTCTATCAAGTATTCCGACGATTTTCGCCCCCATTTGCGCTAGATAAAAAGCCGCTGCACCACCAACATTTCCAAAACCCTGCACTACAGCCCTTTTCCCCATCACATTCCCACCGAAAATATCATAATAGTGGCGTACAGCTTCGGCAACGCCATAGCCAGTTATCATATCTGCCACCGTATATTTTCTAGCTACATCTGGCGTATAAATTGCGCTTTCAATAGGTTTTATCACTCCAAGCCTTAGTTGACCGATCCTATTGATCTTATCTGCCTCAGTTGGCTTAAAATGCCCGTTGAACACTCCTTCTTGTGGATGCCAAACGCCCGCATCTTCGGTAATAGGAATCACCTCATGGGTCTCATCGACATTTAAATCACCTCCCGTTCCGTAATAGCTCTTTAAAAGTGGGGCAACTGCATGGTACCATCTTGTAAGCACACCCCTTTTTCGCGGGTCATGCGGATTAAAATTTATACCGGATTTCGCACCTCCGATTGGAGGTCCCGAAACAGTGAATTTTACCTCCATGGTCTTTGCTAAAGAAAGTACTTCATTTAAGTCAAGACCTTCACGCATTCTTGTGCCACCACCAGCAGCACCTCCTCTTAGTGAATTTATCACGGCCCAGCCTTCGGCATCAGTTTCTGGATCTTTCCAGTTAAAGACTATTTCAGGTTGTTTATTCTCGTATTCCTTTAGTAATTCCTTCATTTATATTGATCTTGAAAATTATATAAAATTTCTTAATTGGCATTTACCCTTAATTGCTTTGTAAATGTTCCCTTTTGGGTTAATGCTGTCTCATAATTTTTTATTTAAATCAAATTGAAGAAATCTTTCAAAACAAAGATAAAATACAGAATTTAATTAACCTCCTTTCCGACGCCAAAACTGAAAATTTTTACAATCATAAAACAAGCTGTAAAAGCATTCAAGAATATAGTACATAAATGTATCTTTGTAAGCAATTATATAAAATAAAGATTATGGATTTTACCTTATCCGAAGAACAGTTAATGATTCAGGAAGCAGCTCGTGATTTCGCCAAAAATGAGTTATTACCTGGAGTTATTGAACGGGATGATGCACAGAAATTCCCAAAGGAACAGGTCAGAAAAATGGGGGAACTTGGATTTTTGGGCATGATGGTGGAACCAAAATATGGTGGCAGTGGCTTGGACACGTTATCTTACGCCATTGTTATGGAAGAATTATCAAAAATCGATGCCTCTGCCTCTGTAGTTGTCTCCGTAAATAATTCTTTGGTATGTTGGGGGCTTGAAACTTTTGGAAGTGAAGATCAAAAGCAGAAATACTTGACCCGATTAGCTTCCGGTGAGGTAATAGGTGCCTTTTGCCTATCGGAGCCAGAAGCCGGGAGTGATGCCACTTCCCAAAAAACTACGGCCATTGATAAAGGTGACCATTATATTCTAAACGGCACCAAAAACTGGATAACGAATGGTGGTACCGCAGAAATATATCTTGTGATAGCCCAAACCAATAAGGAAAAAGGCCATAAAGGTATCAACGTCTTGATTGTTGAAAAAGGAATGACCGGCTTTGAAATAGGCCCTAAAGAAAACAAATTGGGAATCCGGGGAAGTGATACCCATTCCTTGAATTTCAATGACGTGAAAGTGCCTAAGGAAAATCGAATCGGTGAGGATGGCTTTGGTTTTAAGTTTGCCATGAAAACCTTGGCCGGTGGAAGAATCGGAATAGCGGCCCAGGCTTTGGGAATTGCCGCAGGAGCTTATGAACTGGCATTAAAATACTCTAAAGAACGTAAGGCCTTTGGAACAGAAATTAGCAACCATCAGGCAATCGCCTTTAAATTGGCGGATATGCATACACAAATAGAAGCAGCACGTCATTTGGTATATAAAGCAGCTTGGGAAAAAGACCAAGGCCATAACTACGACCTATCCAGTGCTATGGCAAAATTGTATGCCTCCCAAGTAGCCATGGATACCACCATAGAGGCTGTACAGATCCATGGAGGTAATGGTTTTGTTAAGGATTATCATGTAGAGCGATTAATGCGTGATGCCAAGATCACCCAGATATATGAAGGGACTTCCGAAATTCAGAAAATTGTGATATCACGGAGTATTCTTAAGGATTAGTTACAGAAAAAAAATCAATATTGAACAACCCCTGTTTTTTTGGATAATTTTTCAATAATTCTGAATTTATTTTGTTATTTCTCCCAAAACTTAAGGGTAGTTTGTTATAAATTCCATTTTATTGTGACTTACCCCCTCAAAACGCTTTATAACTAAATTCAAATAACATAAATTTGTCATTTTGATAATTAAACCATAACAAAAATTCATATTTGAGTATTTTTTAAGGTTTATTTCAAAACGTTGTATTTTTTATACCTATTTACTTAATCAGTGAATAAAATTCAAATAAAATGATATTTTTGAATAAATACGATATTATATGAAGTTGGAAAAACAGGGGTTGTACCTACCGGAATTTGAGCATGATAATTGTGGCGCAGGTTTTATTTGCAGTCTTAAAGGAATAAAGTCTAATGATATCATTCATAAGGCTTTGGAGATATTGGACAAATTAGAACACCGTGGTGCAGTTAGTGCAGATGGTAAAACGGGGGATGGTGCTGGAATCTTGATTGATATTCCCCACGATTTCTTTAAGGCTGTTTGCAAATTTGATCTTCCGGAACCTGGGGAATATGCAGTTGGTAATGTCTTTTTGCCACAAAAGGAAAACCAAAGGAAATTCTGCATATCAGAATTTGAAAAAAACATAAAGAATCAAGGATTACAGTTACTGGGTTGGCGAAATGTTCCCGTAAATAAATCAATTCCGGGCAGAATAGCCATGGAGACCGCACCTTTTGTCAAGCAGGTTTTTATCGCCAAGGAAAATAAAGAACAAGATTATTTTCAATTCAATTTAAAGCTGTTCATCGCTAGAAAAATAACCGAACATGCGATTTTGAATTCAAAATTGTCTGAAAGCAAGTTCTTTTACGTACCAAGTCTCTCAACCAAAATCATAATATTCAAGGGCCTTTTGATGCCTAAAGATATTAGTTTATACTACAAGGATTTAATGGATCCAAGAGTGGTAACAAGATTGTCTTTAGTGCATCAACGTTTTTCTACCAATACATTCCCAACCTGGGATTTAGCACAGCCTTTTAGATATATGTGCCATAATGGTGAGATCAACACTTTACGCGGCAATGTATCGAGAATGAAATCGCGTGAAGATTTAATGGAAAGTGATTGGTTTGGGGAAGAAATAAAAAACATACTACCCATAGTTTTACCGGGAAAATCAGATTCCGCCACTATGGATATGATTGTTGAACTACTTCTGATGACCGGTAGATCTTTACCGGAAGTGATGATGATGTTGGTTCCTGAAGCGTGGGAGAAAAATACCGAAATGTCTGAAGCCAAGCGTTCCTTTTACGAGTATAATTCCTGTAGTATGGAGCCTTGGGACGGACCCGCTTCAATCCCTTTTACCGATGGTAATTATATTGGTGCTGTTTTGGATAGGAACGGACTTCGACCCTCTAGATACTCTGTAACCAAAGATGGATACGTAATAATGTCATCTGAGACCGGCGTCTTGGAAATTAAACCAGAAAACATTGAATTGCATGGTAGGTTAGAACCAGGTAAAATGTTCTTGGTTAATATGGAGGAAGGTCGTATCATCAATGATGAGGAAATCAAGGAAGAAATAGCCAAGCGTCATCCATATAAAAAGTGGTTGGATAAGAATTTGGTTCACCTAAGGGATATACCCTATAATGATTGCCCTCTTTTTTTAAACGAGGCTTCTTTGGAAAAAAGAAAATCGGTTTTTGGCTATACATTGGAAGATATAAATACAATCATCCTTCCTATGGGCAAGACAGCCAAGGAGCCAATTGGGTCCATGGGCTCTGACACCCCTATAGCTGTCCTTTCCGAACGACCACAACTTATTTACAATTATTTTAAACAACTGTTCGCTCAGGTAACAAATCCGCCTTTAGATGGGATTCGTGAAGAACTGATTACCGATATTAGCCTTACATTAGGTAGTGATCATAATATTTTCACCATAACAGAACAGCATTGTAGAAAATTGAAAATCCAAAACCCGGTAATTTCAAAAGAGGATTTGGATAAGATTAAAAACTATGATGCCAGTCCTGATTATAAAGTAATTTCAATACCAATTCTTTATGATATAAATAGAGGTCTCAATGGGCTGGAAGAAGCATTGGACTCGATTTTAAATCAAGCTTCAAAAGCAATCGATGAAGAGGCGAATATCATTATCCTATCTGATAGGGAGTCTAATAGTGCAAAGGCACCGATACCGGCATTATTGGCCTGTTCCTATGTGAATAGTGGTTTGCAAAAATTGGGCAAACGCTCTAAACTGAGTATAATCATTGAGTCTGCAGAGCCCCGTGAAGTGCATCATTTTGCCTTGTTGTTCGGATTTGGCGCAAGTGCAATTAATCCTTATTTGGTCAATGAAATTATAGGGGAACAAATAGAGGAAAATGATATTACCGAGTATTCTTTTGAAGAGGCAATTAATAATTACAACAAGGCCATAGGTAAAGGGGTCTTAAAAGTAATGAACAAAATAGGTATTTCAACGTTGAACTCTTACCGAGGGTCACAGTTGTTTGAATGTATCGGCATCAACACAAAAGTAGTTGATAAATATTTTCCAAATACACCAACAAGAATCCAAGGTATTGGCTTGTATGAAATTGAAAAGGAAATTTCCAAAAGACATCAAAGAGCATTTTCAACACAAGAAATAGCTGCCAATCTGGATTTGGAAATTGGCGGTGAGTACCGTTGGCGTAGGGATGGGGAAAAACACATGTTCAATCCGCTATCAATTGCGAAACTCCAAAAAGCTGTTCGTGGCAATGAACAGGATACATATGAAGAATTTGCAGCCATGGTAAATGAGCAATCAAAAAACCTTATGACCATTCGTGGGCTGTTCGAATTTTCCAACTACGACCCAATTCCATTGGAAGAAGTAGAACCTTGGACCCAAATTGTAAAACGTTTCAAAACCGGGGCAATGTCTTACGGTTCCATTAGTAAAGAAGCCCATGAAAACTTGGCTATTGCCATGAATCGTATCGGAGGCAAAAGTAATTCCGGGGAAGGCGGGGAAGATGCAGAGCGTTTTTATAAAAATTCTACAGGTGATTGGCGAAATAGCGCAATAAAACAAGTAGCATCCGGCAGGTTTGGGGTTACCTCCAATTATTTGACCAATGCCCAAGAAATTCAAATTAAAATGGCCCAAGGGGCCAAACCTGGTGAAGGTGGACAGTTGCCAGGACCAAAAGTAAATCCTGCAATTGCCAAAACCAGGAATTCAACTCCTTATGTAGGTCTTATATCCCCTCCCCCACATCACGATATTTATTCTATTGAAGATCTCTCACAGTTGATTTTTGATTTAAAATCAGCAAATCGAAAAGCCCGTATCAATGTAAAATTGGTTTCGGAAGTTGGTGTAGGAACCGTTGCGGCGGGAGTATCGAAGGCAAAAGCCGATGTTGTACTTATCTCAGGTTTTGATGGTGGTACAGGAGCATCACCTTTAACATCGTTGAAACATGCAGGTCTACCTTGGGAATTGGGTATTGCTGAGGCCCAACAAACCTTGGTAATGAACGACCTTAGGAACAGGATTGTTTTGGAATGTGACGGACAATTAAAAACAGGAAGGGATGTCGCTATTGCATGTTTACTTGGTGCAGAGGAATTTGGTTTCGCCACAGCCCCATTGGTAGCTTCAGGTTGTATTATGATGCGCGTATGCCATTTAAATACCTGTCCCGTTGGTATTGCTACCCAAAATCCGGAATTACGCAAGAAATTTAAAGGCAAACCAGAACATGTAGTCAATTATATGTATTTCGTTGCACAGGAACTCCGTGAGATTATGGCTCAATTGGGTTTTAGGACGGTAAATGAAATGGTTGGTCAGGTTCAAAAACTGGATCGTAAAAAAGCAATCGACCATTACAAGGCTGCGGGAATAGATCTTACACCGATTCTTCATCAGGTTGATGTACCCAAAGGGACTAAATTTTATAACACCCAAAAACAACAGCATAATGTAGATAAATCCATTGAGTTCGAAATTCTTGAAAAAGCGCATCCGGCATTGTTCAGAAAAGAAAAAATCTCATTGGATTTTCCAATACATAATACAGATAGGGCAATCGGTGCAATAATGAGTAATGAAATTTCAAAAGTTTATGGTGCAGTAGGATTACCTATTAATACCATAAAATTAAATTTTACCGGTTCAGCGGGACAAAGTTTCGGTGCTTTTGCAACAAGAGGTTTGACCATGACAGTAAATGGCAATACAAATGATTACCTTGGAAAAGGACTTTCGGGGGCTAAATTGATAATAAAAGTACCTGAAGGATCTACGATAACCCCAGAGGATAATGTAATTACGGGAAATGTTACCTTATATGGTGCTACAGCAGGTAGAGCCTATATCAATGGGAAAGCCGGAGAGCGTTTTTGCGTCCGAAATTCAGGTGCTAAAACAGTTGTAGAAGGTATTGGTGATCATGGTTGCGAATATATGACTGGCGGCGTTGCCGTAATCCTGGGTGAAGTGGGAAGAAATTTTGGCGCAGGCATGAGTGGTGGTATTGCTTATGTGTACGATAAGAACAAAACATTTGAAAAGAAATGCAATAAAGAAGCTTTGAATCTTTTAGCCGTTAAGGAAGATCAGGATATTGAACTACTTAAAGGGTTAATAGAAGGTCATTATAATGCTACCATGAGTCCACTTGCCCAACGTATTTTGGAAAATTGGGAGAAATGCCTACCCGACTTTGTAAAAGTATTCCCAGAAGAATACAAACAAGCATTGATTCGTTTAGAAAAAGAAAAATTAGAAACAATATAGATCGAAAAATGGGAAAGATTACAGGATTTTTGGAATTCGATAGAAAAGTAGAGCAATACGAACCTGTTGAAAAACGCGTAAAAAACTACCATGAGTTCACGGTTCCTATGAAGGAAAAGGAATTGAAGGAGCAGGGAGCACGTTGTATGGATTGTGGTATCCCATTTTGCCATAGTGGTTGTCCATTGGGTAATCTAATACCGGATTTCAATGATGCCGTGTATCGTGGTAAATGGGAAAAAGCTGCAGAAATTTTACATGCAACCAATAATTTTCCAGAATTTACAGGGAGATTATGTCCGGCACCATGCGAAGAAGCCTGTGTCTTGGGTATTAATGAAGATCCGGTAACTATTGAGAACATTGAAAAAAATATCGTTGAAACAGCTTTCAAAAAAGGTTGGATAAAACCCCAACCACCAGAAATCAGAACAGGTAAAAAAGTGGCTGTTATTGGTTCAGGTCCTGCAGGCTTGGCAGCAGCACAACAATTGAACCGAGCCGGACATTTGGTCACAGTTTTTGAAAGGGATGAAAAACCAGGTGGCTTGTTGCGCTACGGGATTCCAGATTTTAAAATGGAAAAGCATGTCATTGATAGAAGACTCAAAGTTTTGAAGGAAGAGGGTATTCAATTTGAATGTGGTATTCATGTCGGGGTCGACATTAAGGCAAATGAACTTAAAAATAAATTTGATGCTATAGTTTTATGTGGGGGTGCGACCGTAAGAAGAAATTTACCCATTGAAGGATCGGATTTAAAAGGGGTCGTACAAGCCATGGATTTCCTTAGTCAAAATAATAGACGTGTTGACGGAATAAAGGATTTAGGGGAAGAAATCAAAGCGACCAATAAAAATGTAGTTGTCATTGGTGGCGGGGATACAGGTTCAGACTGCATTGGGACTTCTTTTAGACATGGGGCCAAATCCGTTTCCAACTTTGAAATTATGCCCATGGCCACCACCGATAGGCCTGAAGACCAACCATGGCCATTTTGGCCTATGCGACTACGTACAAGTTCGTCGCATAAGGAAGGGGCCGAACGTTTCTTTAGTATTTCTACCAAGAAATTTATTGGGGATAAAGATGGTAATCTGAAAGGATTGATAACCACTGAGGTTGATTGGATAAATGAACCTGGGAAGAGGCCAATTTTAAAAGAGGTAGAGGATACGGAAAAAGAATGGAAATGTGAATTAGCTCTTTTGGCTATGGGATTCACTGGTTCTGAAATGACCATTGCAGCGCAATTGGGATTGGAATCAGATCCGAGAACCAATATTAAGGCATCAGAAAATGATTATATGACCAATGTGCCTGGGGTATTTGTTGCTGGTGATCAACGGAGGGGCCAATCCTTGATTGTTTGGGCAATTTCTGAAGGTAGACAGGCCGCATATCACGTTGATTCATTCCTAATGGGTGAATCAATGCTTCCTTTAAAAGGTGAGGGGGATTTGCCTAGAATTTAAGATACACTTTTAATCAAACTAAAAACACTCTTACTATTAAGGAGTGTTTTTTTTGCTTTAAATCAGATATAAAAATAAAAAATCCCTGACGATCTTTCGATGTGAGGCTTTCAAGACCACGCAGAGCTTGGGGGCAAGGCGGCGGCCTATTACCGACTATCTGTGAG
>CAVXJE010000009.1:537500-815172 GCA_963762065.1 uncultured Flavobacteriaceae bacterium
AGACTTTTCAACGTCAACGGGTTCGGTCCTCCACTATGTGTTACCACAGCTTCAACCTGCCCATGGGTAGATCGCACGGTTTCGCGTCTACTACTACTGACTATGGCGCCCTATTAAGACTCGCTTTCGCTACGGCTCCGTCCCTAAAGGACTTAACCTTGCCAGTAAAAGTAACTCGTAGGCTCATTATGCAAAAGGCACGCCGTCACCGCGCCAAAGGGCGGCTCCGACCGCTTGTAGGCGTATGGTTTCAGGATCTTTTTCACTCCGTTGTTCACGGTTCTTTTCACCTTTCCCTCACGGTACTGGTTCACTATCGGTCTCTCAGGAGTATTTAGTCTTGGCGGATGGTCCCGCCGGATTCATACAGGGTTTCACGTGCCCCGCACTACTCAGGATACCACTATCGACAATGGTCTTTGCTCATACCGGACTATCACCGTCTATGGCCCCTCTTTCCAAAGGGTTCTGATTCATCGCACGTCGAACAGCGTGGTCCTACAACCCCAATATTGCCGAAACAACATTGGTTTGGGCTAATCCGATTTCGCTCGCCGCTACTTTCGGAATCACTTTTGTTTTCTCCTCCTCCGGCTACTTAGATGTTTCAGTTCACCGGGTTTGCCTCCTTGCGGATACTATATCTTCAATATAGTGGGTTGCCCCATTCGGATACCTACGGATCATATCGTGTGTGCCGATCCCCGTAGCTTTTCGCAGCTTATCACGTCCTTCATCGCCTCTGAGAGCCTAGGCATTCCCCATACGCCCTTATCTAGCTTGTCGCCAGACCTTTTAATCTTTATTCTAATTCGTACTTCTTTACTTAAAAAATTCGTGTTTTCTCTTCAGTGCACATACCACTTCCCTTGCGGGAAAAATACGTGCCCTGTCCCAATATGTCAATGAACTTTTTCCAAAATGAACTTTTCGGAGTAACTTACGCTGCTCCTCAAACTTCAATTTTGAGAAAGCCTTAAAAGATATCTCATTTTAGACACCATGTCAAAGCAAGCTTTTCAAATTGATTCTATCATTGCGATCCTGCTTTTTAAAGCATTCATCGTGGAGAATATCGGAGTCGAACCGATGACCTCCTGCGTGCAAGGCAGGCGCTCTAGCCAGCTGAGCTAATCCCCCGTTTTTTAGTCGTCGGCTATCAGTTAACAGTTATCAGTTAATCGATGACCGAACGCCAACTTGGGATACCCAACTCCTAAAATTTCCAGTACTCCAATCAATGAACGTCGCCCCAACAACCCTTGCGAGATGCCCGGACACAGTAGTCCCAGGCAGACTCGAACTGCCGACCTCTACATTATCAGTGTAGCGCTCTAACCAGCTGAGCTATGGGACTGTCCCTACCCCAACAGGCACATGGCCCGAAAAGGTATTTACTTATATAATGGTATTATAAAGACAGTTCGCTTTTTGAATTAAATCGAAAGAACGGGACCGGGAAAATCGACCACGATCGATCGTCGGTTCTCTAGAAAGGAGGTGTTCCAGCCGCACCTTCCGGTACGGCTACCTTGTTACGACTTAGCCCTAGTTACCGATCTTGCCCTAGGCCGCTCCTTACGGTGACGGACTTCAGGCACTCCCGGCTTCCATGGCTTGACGGGCGGTGTGTACAAGGCCCGGGAACGTATTCACCGGATCATGGCTGATATCCGATTACTAGCGATTCCAGCTTCACGGGGTCGAGTTGCAGACCCCGATCCGAACTGTGACCGGTTTTGTAGATTCGCTCCTTGTCGCCAAGTGGCTGCTCTCTGTACCGGCCATTGTAGCACGTGTGTGGCCCAGGACGTAAGGGCCGTGATGATTTGACGTCATCCCCACCTTCCTCACGGTTTGCACCGGCAGTCCCGTTAGAGTCCCCATCTTTACATGCTGGCAACTAACGGCAGGGGTTGCGCTCGTTATAGGACTTAACCTGACACCTCACGGCACGAGCTGACGACAACCATGCAGCACCTTGTAAATTGCCCGAAGGAAAAGGTATCTCTACCGCTGTCAGTCTACATTTAAGCCCTGGTAAGGTTCCTCGCGTATCATCGAATTAAACCACATGCTCCACCGCTTGTGCGGGCCCCCGTCAATTCCTTTGAGTTTCATTCTTGCGAACGTACTCCCCAGGTGGGATACTTATCACTTTCGCTTGGCCGCCCAGGACTCAAGGTCCCGGACAGCTAGTATCCATCGTTTACGGCGTGGACTACCAGGGTATCTAATCCTGTTCGCTCCCCACGCTTTCGTCCATCAGCGTCAGTATATGGTTAGTGACCTGCCTTCGCAATCGGTGTTCTATGTAATATCTATGCATTTCACCGCTACACTACATATTCCAGCCACTTCACCATAACTCAAGACCACCAGTATCAAAGGCAATTCTACAGTTGAGCTGCAGACTTTCACCACTGACTTAATGGCCCGCCTACGGACCCTTTAAACCCAATAATTCCGGATAACGCTCGGACCCTCCGTATTACCGCGGCTGCTGGCACGGAGTTAGCCGGTCCTTATTCTTACGGTACCGTCAGTCAACTACACGTAGCTGTTTTTCTTCCCGTATAAAAGCAGTTTACAACCCGTAGGGCCGTCTTCCTGCACGCGGCATGGCTGGATCAGAGTCCCCTCCATTGTCCAATATTCCTCACTGCTGCCTCCCGTAGGAGTCTGGTCCGTGTCTCAGTACCAGTGTGGGGGATCCCCCTCTCAGGGCCCCTACCCATCGTAGCCATGGTAAGCCGTTACCTTACCATCAAACTAATGGGACGCATGGCCATCTCCTGCCGCCCGAAGGCTTTAATCACGTACCCCATGCGGGAACGTGATACTACGGGGCATTAATCCAAGTTTCCCTGGGCTATTCCCCTGCAAAAGGTAGGTTCCATACGTGTTACGCACCCGTGCGCCGGTCGTCAGCGGAGCAAGCTCCCTGTTACCCCTCGACTTGCATGTGTTAGGCCTGCCGCTAGCGTTCATCCTGAGCCAGGATCAAACTCTTCATCGTTGATTCTTATTTATGTTAAGCCTCAACGACCGATAGAAGTCCTCCCGGCCCCGTCTCTCGATTCAAAATTCTTATTTATCCGATGCACCGTCCGATGCACCGAATACGCTGTCTTTACAATATTCCAATGAACTCCAAAAAATACGGGAAATAAAACCTTCCCCGTTACAAAAACCCCAAGACCTTAGCCCCAAAGCGGGTGCAAATATAAGATGGTTTTTTTGCTTACACAATACCTAGATCATTTTTTTTTGAAACCTTTTTAAAAAAATCCCTAAACGACTGAATAGCAAGAAACAATACCCAAAAATATTTTTTCCGGGCAGGGATCCAACCTACCAAGAGCTTTCGGAAAAATCTCTTCTAAAATGCTAATCTATTCCTCTAACCTATTTAAAAAGCGAGCAGTACACTCCTTTCTGAAAATACCAAGACGATTTCCTGAAATCTTAATATGTATACCAATCAATTCAATTTAGTGTTCTGGGCCCCTATTAAAGAAACTTCAAAAAAGAGTTTCGCTAGGAAAAGAAATTCCAAACCAAACCAAACCGAATTACAAAATCACGATACGGATAGTTGGGTGCGGAATAAAATTTGTATCCCGTGAACGAAGAATTAAAATGCTCTGCCTTTAAATAAACCCGGGTTTGTTGTATTCTCGCGTTGATGAAAAAATCCAACATCGGAAAACCGCCCAACTTTTCATTGTTTTGTATATAGAATTCACCAAGGACAGGATTATATGCATCCATATTATAAGAAGTAAAATACTTAAAGGTAACACCTGTTTGTAAAAACATCGCCTTTTTAAAAACGTCCGAAGAAAAATATAAGGTGTTCCTGGTTACCAATTGTGGCACATTTAGCACTTCATTGGTTTGGGTCACATTTTGATACATTATGGTATTGTTCAATGCAAAACCACCCAATTTGAATTCCTTATTATATTTAACCTTCAAATGACTAATACCGCTACTTTCCTGTAAAGGTTTAATGGTAGCCTGTTCCTCCCCTTCCAATAATTGTTGGTTTGGATCCACCCCAAAATAAGTATAGTTATCCAAATTGGTATATTTTGCTGTTAGGCTGCCCCAAGTTTTTGAATCCAATTCAAATTGGAGACTATTTACTTTTTGATTCTTGAAAATTGCAGTGTTCTGCCAATTATAATTTTCGTATTCACTTTGGTACAACAAAAAATTAAAGTCTGGCATTCTTGCGGATGAGTGCAATGAAAAATTAATTTTATTTTTATCATTGAAACGATAACCCGCTGATGCATCCAAGAAACTTCCAGTCAAATCCCCAGCTATAGTATATTTGCCATTTCCCTTTAACAAAAATCCGCCGATTTTTTTTGAATAGTTAGCTCCTAGACTTATTTCATCCCCTTTTAATTGACTTTGTATCTGTTGTCCGTCTTGTGTAACCAATACACTATTGAAAAAATAGTTATAGCTATAAAGACCTATATTACCCTGTAACCTACCTAAAGTTGCATTATAGAATTCTGCATTGAATTCATTATACATGGTTTTTAAATTTGCCTTATCATTTACGGGCGAAATGAAAACTGTGCCAAAATAGTCGTTCGAAGTAGTTTGCCAGTATTGATAATACTTAGTTTCATAATTAAAAGTATGGCCAACCGCCAAAGAGGTCTTCTCTACCCTGCTTGAATCTTTTCTAGTCCTGAGTAATTTATATTGGTGCTCTAAGTAATACCTTTTTCCCAATACCTTATTAGTGGCAATATCAGTTGTGGTTAATCTAGTATCTATTCGCGATCTATCTATAAAATCAGTGTCGCCAGATTCAAATTGCTCCTCTTTACTTATTAATCCACCATTTTCCTCAGTTTCTATATCCTGCGCTGCAATATGGGATCTTAAACTATAGCGTCCATTTTTAGATATATAATTAGCGGTAGATCTAAAATTCCCGGATTGGGATTGATTTAATTGATATTTACCAAGGGATCGAAATCCTTTGAATGCAATCGAAAAATTAAATCGTCGAGAAGTATTAAAGGTCAACAAGGCATCCAACAATTGACCTTGTTCAAAGGTTGTCTTAAAAAAAAGATCTGACATGGGGGTTGCCACATTATAATAATCTATATCCTCTATTTCGAAATAATTATAATGTTTTGCTTTAGCACCAAGTAAAGGATAAAGATTTTTCCTTTCAAAATCAACACCCAACTTATTATAAGGTTGCCCAACGTTGGCGAAAGGCATTAATTCAAAATCATCTTTTCTAAGATAATTATATTTGTATTCTTTTTGAATGGTGAGTGTAGTATCGAGATAAGTAGTATCCCTAGCAAAAGAAATAATCTTATAATCCTTAATACTAATTTCCACGGTTTCCGATTGTGGTGCCTTTTCCATTCGCTTTAATTTCTTTTGGAATAATAAGGAATCGGTTTTTTTGCCAGGTGGAATTGAATCTACCTGTGCATACAGTAAAGGGCAACTTAATATAAATAGCAGTAGAAAAATATATTTCATAAAACAGCTTACCGCGCAAAGTTAAATTTTTTGTTCCTAATATAATGTGAAAGTTATTACATCAATCATTAATAAATTAGTTAAAGCTTTGAAGGACTATTCTGATTGAAACAAAAAAATTATATTAGCCATAACCCATCTTTAGTAAATTAATGTTAAAACGTTATTATAAAATTTTTAATGAAGTAGGTACCGATGAAGCTGGTAGAGGATGTCTGGCAGGGCCTGTTACCGCTGCCGCCCTTATTTTACCGAAAGGGTTTAAAAACAGTCTTCTTAATGATTCGAAATTACTTTCTGAAAATAAACGGATCTATTTGAAACCCATAATCGAAAAGAGTGCATTGAGTTTTGGGGTAGCACATGTTTATCCTGAAGAAATCGATAAGATAAATATTCTGAACGCTTCAATCTTGGCAATGCATTTGGCCATAGATGAATTAAATGACATTCCTAAATTCATTATAGTGGATGGTAATAGGTTTAAAACATACAATGATATTCCTTATGAATGTATCATAAAGGGCGACAGCAAATATATGAGTATTGCGGCGGCATCGGTTTTGGCAAAAACCTATCGCGATGCATATATGGAAGAACTTCATGAAGAATACCCCATGTATAATTGGAAAAGGAATAAAGGATACCCTACCAAAGAGCATAGAGCGGCCATTCGTAAATATGGCATTACAAAATACCATAGAAAAAGCTTTAGACAATTACCAGAACAGTTGACTCTCAAACTTTAAAAAACTAACTTTGTTTCAAAGTATTTTCATGAAGTACAGATTACTACTCTTAGTTACAATCCTTTTTCTTTTTGGATGCGAAAAAGAGGTTGGCACCTCAGCATCATTACTTGATTTCATTCCCCAAAATGCAGCTATTGTAATAAAGATCAATGACTTGAACGGCTTTAAAAGTGAATTGAAAAACAATGAATTCATATCGAAACTCGAATCTTTCGAAATTTACAAATCCATATATCAAGAAGTAAAACATTTGGATTATGTAAAGTCAGACTCAGAGTCATTATTGGCATTCTCTGAATTGGGTGAAGGTAATTTTGAATTTACATTCGTTACCAATGACTCAACGAACACCTTTGTTTTGGATAGTATTCAAAACATAAGCAGAGAATCAATTTCTGTTGGAAGTCAATTAATCGAAAAATACAAGATTGGGAACGATTTGATTTATAGTTGGGAATATAACGGAAAGATCGTTGTATGTTCTTCACAAGTAATTTTGGAAAATTTCATCAAGTATAACGGAAAGATGGAAAGTACAAGTACTTTAGAAAAGTTATATGAAATATCCAACCCAACAAAAACAGCATCCATATTCATTGATCTTACAAACAGCAACCCAATTTTAAATACCGCCTTAAAGGAAAATTCAGAATTAAAGATTTCCAATTTTGCAGATTGGGTTTCGGTTGATATCAATTCGAGTCAAAACCACTTAAAATTAAATGGGATTGCCATAACCAAAGATTCTGTCAAAACGTATTTGGATCTTTTCAAGGGTACAAATCCTTTAGAGAATAGCACTCCTTCTTTCGCGCCTCAAAATGCTGATGCTATTTTATCCTTTACTTTTGATCATTATAGCACATTTGCAAAAAATCAGCAGCAATATTTAAAGCTAAGTTCACCTAAAGATTCACTCTTCAATACCATCGAGGAAATTGGTTTTATATACCTAAATGGCAAAAAAGCCATTCTACTGAATACCTTTGGTTCAGAAAAGATATCAGAATACATTAACGGTCTAAAAAAGAACGAATCCGAGTATCAGGGCAATCAAATATTGGAACTGACCAAAACCGATTTTCTAAACATTTCGCTAGATCCCATTATTAAAGACTTTAACGCAAACTTCTGCACTATCGTTGAAAATGCCTTTATTTTTTCTCCAAGCAAAGACCTATTACAGGTAATAATCAATAACCATAATAACGGAGCTACCTTTGATAAAACGGCTATTTATGTCTCTGCCAGGGAAGCGCTGGCAGACGAATCCTCCATCCTTTTTGTGGCAAACTCAAAAGGTATTGAAGAAATTTTGAACGATAATTTTTCAATTGGGATTTATAGGGATTTTAAAAAAATTGGATTTGACAAAAATACTTTTGCTGCGCAAATGGTGGCCGACCAAGATTTTTTCCATACCAATATGGTGATACAGCAAACGGGAAGAAAATCAAAAATCAATACTGTTTCACCTTTATTTACCGTGCAATTGGATAGTGACTTGGGTATTAAACCGCAGTTTGTCACAAACCATAGAACCAATAAAAAAGAAGTGGTGGTCCAAGATCAGGAAAACAACCTCTACTTAATTTCAAATGAAGGAAAAGTGCTTTGGAAAAAGCAGTTGAAAGGTCAAATCCAAGGTAAAATAGCACAAGTCGATATTTATAAAAACAAGCGATTACAGCTTGCGTTTACGACCAATAATCAGTTTATTATACTTGATAGAAACGGGGAGGAAGTGCAACCTTTCATTAAAACATTTGAAGGTGGTAATCTTAACCCTTTAGCGGTATTTGATTACGATAATAATAAGGATTACCGGTTCGTGGTTACCCAAGGCGATAAGGTTTTTATGTATAATAACAAAGGTGCCATTGTTCGTGGATTCAAATATACCAAAGCGGAAGGTGGCATATTGAATGCCCCTAAGCATTTTAGAGTAGCCAAAAAAGATTATTTGGTCTTTACGTTGGACAATGGAAGTTTAAAAATACTCAACCGCGTGGGTAATGTGCGCACCAAGGTGAATGAAAAATTGGATTTTTCAAGAAATGAAGTTTTCCTTTATAAAAACAAGTTTGTACTTACCAATAAAAAAGGTGTGTTATATCAGATAGGTACAAATGGTAAAACGATAAAAACAAATCTAATTCTCAACGAAGATCATGGTATAGATGCCACGAGCAATACCTTTGTTTTTATGAACGATAATGTGTTAAGTATTAAAGGCAAAAAATTGGAACTTGATTTTGGTGTTTATTCAAAACCTAAAATTTTCTATATCTACGATAAGATTTATGTTGGTGTAACCGATATTCAAAATCAAAAAGTATACTTATTCGATAGTCAAGCACAGCCAATTTCGAATTTCCCTGTTTTTGGCACTTCGCTGATAGATTTAACGGATATGGAAAATGACCAAAATTTGGAGGTCGTGACCCAAGATCAGAAAAATTCCCTTATTGTTTACCAATTGAATTAATTGGTCGGTTTACCACATATACTCAATTAATTACCATATATACATTTCTCCCTGTCAGATACAGCAATCTATTTCGAAATGGTGATCAGCATTATTATCTTGTATACAATAATATAATAGCGTTGACACTAAATTTGAAGCAATATGTTAACCTATATATTTTATAGCCATTAAGATGGTAGTAATTATTGGAAACAAGTGCCAACTTTTGGCCTAAAAACATTTGGATAAATTCCATACATTTAATTAACACTTGAAAAATTGATTATGAAAACTTCAACAGTATGTTTAAGATATATCGTATCCTGCCTTTTAATGTTAGGATTTGTATCGAATGTTAATGGCCAACTTTTAAAAAAACTAGGGAAGCGCGCAGAAAGGGCTGCTGAGCGCACAATTGAAAATAGGGTGGATAGGGAAGCCTCCAAGAAAACCGACGCAGCCTTGGACAGTATCTTGGAGCCGGGCAGCAAAGGTCCATCCTCGGGACCTCTCCCAAACCCAACTAATGGTGGAGGCAGGGAAAACCCAACAGGTAATACTTCTAGTGGAGGAAATACATCCACGGGTTCTAACAGCAGTGGCCCAAAGACCTTGAAGTTCTATACCAACTACGATTTTATACCCGGTGATCGCTTGATCTTGTATGACGATTTCTCGGTAGACAATATCGGTGATTTTCCTGCAAAATGGAATACCAATGGTTCCGGTGAAGTGGTTACCTTAAGCGACAGTCCCGATCAATGGCTGAAATTATCGGACAGGACCACCTATGTCCCTGACCTTCCCGAGACGCTACCCGACGATTATACCATTGAATTTGATATGATGACAACTGGTCTGGACCGTAATATAAGTTCCAATGCGCGTTTGTACTTTCATCTGGATGACAACAAGACCCTGCGACTAGGCCAAAACTATGCACAAATGGGTATTCCGCTTTGCCAATATGCCGATGTGGGGGTGTATGTTTATAATCATTTTGATCGTCAAAATACGGTGCGTAATTATGTAAAAAAAGATATCAGAAATGATATTTTACAGTTGGCCCATGTGGCTAGTAGCTGTGAATGGACAGCGATTTAGAATGTGGATGAATGAACGAAAGTTGGTAGATCTTCCTCGTTTTATTACACCTGGATATACCAAATATATGAAGTTTGAACTGCGTAGTATGCCCAGTGAAACCAAAGAGCAGTTTGTCTTTATTACTAATGTTAAACTGGCCGAAGGCGGTGAGGACCTAAGGGGAAAACTACTTAAAGAGGGCAAATTCTCCACAACCGGTATTTTGTTCGATTCCGGTTCTGATAAAATTAAGTCAGAATCCTATGGCACCTTAAAAAAGATAGCGGATGCTCTGAATGCTGAATCTGGCATGAAAATAAATATTATTGGGCATACCGATGCCGATGGTAGCGATACAGCCAATCTTAATCTCTCAAAAAGTAGGGCTATTTCAGTAATGAACGCTTTGACTGATGAATTTGGAGTTTCTGGCAATCGATTACAAACTGACGGCAAAGGGGAATCCGAACCCGTTGGCGACAATGCCACCACAGCAGGTAAGGCCCAGAACAGGCGGGTCGAATTTATAAAAATTTAATATTAACTATAGCATCAACTAAATATTTTAATTATGAGAACACTAACTCTTATTTGCGCCTTTTTTTGTATCACCTCAATGGTCATTTCCCAGGATTGCAGTAAATACTTTCCTATGGATGAGGGCACCAAATTTCAAATTACTAATTATGATAAAAAAGATAAGGTATCCGCAGTAATGGATTACGTTGTTAAGGAAGTTAGTGGGAATACCGCTACCATTTTCTACGAAATGCATGACGACAAAGGAAAAATGATGACTAGCTCAGAATATGGTGTCACATGTACCGATGATGGGGTCACCATTGATTTCAGCTCTATGATGTCTCCAGAGATATTGGGGCAATACGAGGATATGGAGGTAGAAATGAGCGGTACAGATCTTTTATACCCGAATAATCTTAGTGTCGGGCAGTCATTACCCAATGCCGATGTATTGATGACCGTAAAAATGCCTCCCCTTAATATGAAAATGAATATGAATTTTTATAATCGGAAGGTTGAAGGCAATGAATCTGTTACCACTCCGGCCGGTACTTTTGATTGCTATTTGATCACCTATGACAGCGAGGCCAAAATGGGCTTTAAAATGACCAATAGCAATAAGCTCTGGCTTTCAGAAGGTTTTGGTATGGTAAAGTCTGAAACCTATAATAAAAAGGGGGGGCTAATGGGCAAGAGTGTCCTGACATCATTTGAAAAATGATGTAACCCAAATAATAGGCGAAATGTACACTAAGATGCATATGGAAGATTGTGCGGATTGATTTCACTGACACTATTAAAACGATCAAATAATGTTAATTTTTTTTTAGCAATAACATAAAAATACAAACAAAAGAAAAATATACTATGTACAATTTAAAACCAATATTCGTTGTCTGTGCCCTTTCTATTATCCTTATAAGTTGTGGGGATAACAATGAAAAAAAGCTGGAAAAAGAGACTTTGACCACAACCGAAGAAACACAGGCCAAGAAAGATACCGTAAAACAAATGAACCTGTTAGACGAACAGGCGAAAATGCTAGGTAAAGTTTTCGGAATGTCAGACTCTGAGGAAGGGGATAAATGGAAAAAAGTTGACAATTTTCTTGATTTGATTGATCAAGCCGATTTTCCACCTGATATTAAAAAACACTTACAGGAACAGTATGAACTAATCGATATGGGCCTGGATCCCAAAAAAAAGGATTCCTTAAAACTGGTATTCAATAAAAAACTGAATGAGGCGATGGCCAAATCGATGGCAGAACAAAACTAATGTTAACCTTTTTCATTGAATGCCATAAAAGGGTAACAACATATGAAAATCAAAAAACGAGAACGATGAAAACACCCAAAATACTTTTATTGATCGGCTGCCTGGGCAGTATGGCCCTGGTACAAGCCCAGACCGACCCCAAGCCATCGACCCCGGTCACCAAAAACTTTTTGGATCTTCAGGCCAGTACCCTTGGCAACATCTTTGGCGATTCGCTTACTGGCGGCAATGGGGAGGTCAACAATTATCTTGACCTGGTAAATAAAAGCGATATGCCCGAGGCCGATAAACAAGATTTAAGGGATGCCTATCAGCGTTATTCCCAGGCGTTGGATGCCCAGGGCAAGGATTCCTTGCAGACGGCCATGTCCCAAGAACTGCTGCTCAAAACTAAAAAAGACACCATTAAATAACATAAAAACCACAAAGCAATAAAACCATTTCCCATGCAAAAATTAGCTAGTAGTCATCCTTTTACTCGGCCTCCTGATCTCCTGCGGCGAGACCAAAAAGAATGAAACCCAAAAAGAAAACAAGCAAGTTTCTAAAAAGGAAACTACAAGCGAGGCACTTCCCAGCGGCGATTACAGCTCACTCTTCCTCAATTATGAATGCGACATGGATGCTAATGAAGTGGCCAAAATTTTAAATATTTCTGAAACAGATGTTAGTATTCCTGAATTTACCCAGGCGGGTAGTTGTAGTTTTGAAATTAAAGGGTTTGGCGAAAATGCCTTAGGTGGAACGATTATGACATGGGGTGCTACTCCATTTAGCAAAGCAGATAGCAAAAAGGAAATCCAAGGTTTTTTAAAAGACCAAGAGAACAATGAAAGTATGTTCGGCATGGGTATAGAACTAGGTGAAACAGGCGATTGTTATATAGCAAGAACGCCACACGTTGGTCGCGTTATCATATACAACGAGAACTACGACCACGCCTTCTATTTTAATTATTCACAAAGGGGGATTTATAAAAGAACCGCTGAACAACATGCAGCATTGGGCGAGAAAACGATTGCCCTGGCCAATTATTTATTAAAGAAACACAGGAAATAAAATAGTGATACCATGAAAAAGAAGTTGTTACATCAGATTATGACATTGATCGTCCTTTTTATTACCGTAGCTTCTTTTGGCCAAAAAGATAAAATTGAAATACCAGAACTCGATGTCAAAAAAAATACATTTCAGTTAAAGTTTACACCTGATCCTGAAAACGAGCAAATACTGTCCTCCTATGTAAAAGGAACTACTGAAAGAGACAGCTTAAGATTTAAGGCTGAAATATCCCAAGTGGCTGAAAGGGTGATGGTTACCATTCTATTAAAGGACAAAAACGAAGAAGCCCATGTAGCCATAGTTAAAAAACACTGGAAAGATATAAAACGCAGTGGAAAAACAAGAAACGGTGTTTATCAGGAAAAGTTCGATACTGCGGAGGAATTTGGCATACTAGTATGGAGTGATAAACCTAATGTTGCTTTTGATATGGCTGTCTGGACGAGTGGTGAACTACCCCAGAAATCAGGACAACTTTTCTATGCCGTAAATAGTAATTCGGGAACCAATAACATGGTATTAGCAGGAAACCAGAGTGAACCTGATGGGAATTTAAGCAGCGGGGACAGTAGCAGCCTATTAACCTATATCATAATCGCGGTACTCATCATCATTGCAATTCTTTTGGGTTTACTTTTGATGAAAAAAAGAAAAGGCAATACCACAACACTTTTTATTCTGTTCTTTTTTTCGATAAGTTCACTTTTTGCGGGTGCCATTGAATCTACAGCAAGAGATTTCTCCCAAAATGCCGTAAATTATGGCGCATCTCAGTTAGACCGATTGGAAACCTTTGCTAGGGATGTACGCGAGTTGGCAACCGGGGGTGATGATTATAGTTTTTTAGATGACGATGATCACGAAGATGTACCAGATACTGATCCAGACGGTCAACCCCAACTTCCTTCTTCCTGCCTATCTTCTTATACAGGAAGGGACGAAGCGAATGGTAGCAAGAATTCAAATGGCAACGGTAACCCTAGTGAAAATAATGACAGTGACTGGAATGAAAATGACAATCCTAGTAATAGCAAGGCATCAACAAATCATGTTGAATTCCAACCTATGGAAGCCGCCGAAGGAAATCCAAATGATAAGCCTGATAATGGACCGGGAGAAATGCCGTCTTCAGATAAGGAAAACTTACAGCTACCTCGTTACGACCAAAATGGAAATTTAATAAATGCTGGGGACTTTCCCAATGCACCGATCCATATTAGTACTTCTGGCAAAGAGAATACCAAAAACCCCTACATAGATAATGGTGCTAATTCTAGCCAATCAAATCCCACATATGATAGTAATGGTCATTTAAAATATCCCGAGGAATTTCCTGATGCACCACGAAAAATTGACCTTAACACAGGTTTGCCAATAATGCGTCCTGTTTTGCAAGGGCAGGATCAACAAGGCCTGCAATCTACAAAACAACCCGTTTACGATAAAAATGGAACCCTCATAGATGCGGGGGATTATCCTAATGCACCATCAAAAATAGACACAAGGAAAATTAATGCCAATGCTCCTTCACAAAACCCTTTTACAGGCGGTTCTTCCGAAGGAACATCCAGTTCTAGGGAGCCAAAAGAGCAAGATCAAAACAGTACCCTATCCAATAATAGCTCATCAAACAGTAATAGTTCAATGACTACGTCAGGCAATAGCAACAATGGAAATAATGGCGGAAGTAACTCTTCCAATAACTCCAACAATAATGATGAGAGTAAAGGTTCCGATTCTGGAAGATTTGGCGGACCAGGGAATGGTGGCAACGGTGATGACAATGACAGCGCCGAAAAAAGGGAAGGTTGTGATTGTCTAAAAAAAGCTTATACACGACTAGATGACAGAAGGTATTTATTTGAAAAGTTACGGGTCATTACTGCAAGAATAGATAGGGTTACAGATTTTGGATTGGCATTTGGTGATGACGTATCAGGGGTTCACGGCGTTTCTGGATTAGTATGGCAGACAAAAAGACTTGAGATTGTAGAAAGTATGAAGAAGTTTGACATTACTTACGAAAACAAATACCAAGAAATGGTTAAAGATCTTTATGACATACTTAAGGAAATAGATCGTTGCGAGGCACTGCTAGGATTTGAAAACTGGTATAGCAGTTCAGGTTTTATCTATTATACTTTCATGAAGGACAGGTACAAAAGGCCAGAAAGAAAGTTTTAAAACAACCATAAAATGAAAATACAACTCATATTATTTCTATTGTTAGCAATATTGACATCTTCTTGTAAAACCGACACCAAAGAGGCCAAAGAGGATCCCATTGCGGTATCCGAAGCGGCCAATGCCGAAAATGCTGAACCGGAAGAACCTGAGATTGATATGGGCGACCTTATGAATGTTATGGGAGGCCTCTTAAACCCTGGTATTTCCCAAGATACAACCAGTCAAGGTCTGTTTACCGCAAGCGGTGAACTCAATATAGCCTACTTAAGAAGTGAGGAGGGCAAGCCCCTTCGCAAGACTTTTGCCCAGATTGCCGAAGTTTCAGAAGAGGAAGTAGGCCTTTTCTTAACATTAATGCCTGACGGTAATATTATCGATTTGGAGTATGCCGAAGCCATAGAAAAAGATCTCCGTAACCCAGAGGTAGAGGCTTATATTAAAAGCGGAAAAGCATCGGATAATTTTTTGGAACTGATAGCGGAAAACAGGGCAAAAGCCAAAAATCGTATCGCTGGTATTAAACAGGGGAATGAGGATCTTCAAGAGGCATCGGCCGTTAAAAAATACAAGAGTAAAGAAAATGAAGAGCGAAAAATACGAGAGAGTGGAAATATGGATGACCTGCAAGTGGCATTTGACAGACTTAATGCAGAATCAGGAGTAACCGCCACTATAGAAAAGCTTAAAAAAGTAGATTCCATTTCAGGCAGTAACAGCTTTGGAACATTGGAACTCGACAAAGAAACTGCAGATATGTTGTCACAGAAAATGAACTCTAAAGAAGCTAAAATTGCAAATGGGGGCCAGATGACAATTGAAGAAAAGCAAATCATAAAAGGGTTTAACAATACCAAAAAACATTTGCATAGCACTGAAGAAATAGAAGAGTTTGTGAAGATGATGAAAGATACCGATCTAGATAAAATGAAGGAGGAGGGAAAGATAACCCCTGCTTTCGCGGAAAAACAGAAAAGAGAATTTTTAAGTTCAAAATTCGCAATAGAGGACAAAGAAAAAAAAGCGATCAAAGCTAAACGTGAATTCAAACTTTTGAATCCAGACCTGTTTTTTGGGGATGAAGTAGGCATGACCTACTTCGGAACCAGGGCAACAGCAGTCTATTTGCCATTGGGAAAACTTTCCTTTGCCGATCAAGTGGTTCATTTTTACCATCCAGAAAATCTAAAAACTGCTTTTAATACCACTGGTGAGCCTGATGCATACCGCTCAGGACCAAATCAATTAACGAATGTGCACAGCTTGGGTGCAAAAGGTACCCTGACTATCAAATTTAAAGACAATGCCATATTGGATATAAATGGACCGGATATATATGTGTTTGAAATAGGGGAAATAGAACCTACAAATTTGGAAATATCGAAAAACGGACAAGAATGGATTAGCGTGGGAAAGATTGATGGAGGTACTGCTTTCGTGGACATTAAGGATTATGTGAAGCCAGGGTGAGACTTTTAATTATATTCGATTTACGGATTTGGATACCCAAAGCGGACAACCAGGAGCAGATATTGATGCCGTCGCTGCCATTGGTGGGGCCTTGCGAATGAATCTGGACAGTGCGGTACTCTTTGAAACAGGCAAGCATGTGTTAAAAGAAGAAGGGATTTTGGCTATCCAAGAGCTTGCGGAGCAAATGAAAAACTTGCAAAAAGGGCACCATCACCGTCGAAGGCCATACAGACGATGTGGGTAGCGACACTACCAATAAAACCTTATCGCAAAAGCGGGCGGCAAGCGTTGCGGCAGAACTTAAAAAGGCTATCAACAAGCCTGCTTTTAAATGGAAAGAGGTGGGCTATGGGGAAGCAAATCCCATAGTACAGAACGATACCGATGAAAATAGGGCCAAAAACAGAAGGGTGGAGATTTTGGTAACCCCATTTTAAAAAAATACAGCAAGCGAAAGCCCTACTAATTTCCAATTAGAGGATATCCATAACTTACACCTCGGTTTTTTGCTTTACTATTTCTGCCTCAAAAAGTCCGGCAAAATGCTTGAGTAGTTTCTCCTTTACTTCGCCAGGGAAACTTCCTGCTTTGCCCAGTTCAACATTCAAGGAAGTGACAGCTTTCCCTCGTATCCCACAGGGAATCATTAAATCAAAATAACCCAGATCCGCATTCACGTTCAAAGCAAAACCGTGCATGGTCACCCAACGACTTGCTCGAACGCCCATGGCACATATTTTACGGGCAAAAGGAGTGCCCACATCCAACCAAACACCGGTTTCCCCTTCGGAACGTTCTGCTTTCAGTCCGTATTCCGCCAAAGTCAGAATGACCATTTCCTCTAAAAAACGCAGAAATTTATGGATATCGGTAAAGAAATTGTCCAAATCGAGAATGGGATAACCTACAATCTGTCCCGGGCCATGATAAGTAATGTCGCCGCCTCTATTAATTTTATAGAATTTAGCGCCTTTTTCAGTTAATTGTTTTTCATTAACCAAAAGATTGGAAATATTCCCACTTTTACCCAAGGTATATACATGGGGGTGCTCAACAAACAGAAAATGATTGGGAGTGGCCAAATCTGATGCTTCCCTCCTATTCTTGACTTTTAGGTCAACAGTCTGCTGAAAGAGCAGTTCTTGGTAGTCCCAAGTTTCCTTGTAATCTTTTAATCCGAGATCTTTTACTTCTACTACTTTGTTTTTTGTCACACTTCAAAAATAAAAATATATGTTAAGGAATGATTAATTTTCCTTTCCCCAACCCTAAAGGGAGGGAAAATTGTCATCTGCTTTTAAAAATTTTATCAACTTCTCTTTTACCTTATCAAAATTGTTGTCTATTTCGTCATTTTCAAACCTGATTACCCTCAACCCATAACTTTTGATAATGCTCGTTCTGTCTCTATCATATTCGAGATTCGATTTATGCTGTTGACCGTCCAGCTCTATTACAAGTTTAGCTCTATGACAATAAAAGTCAAGTATGTAATCCTTAAACGGATGCTGCCTTCGAAATTTGAATCCTTTGGCCTAATTTTTAAGAATTCCCATAATTTCTCTTCCTGTGGAGTTTGTGTTTTCCGCAATAAGTTAGCGAAAGCAAACTTATCTACCATTGCGCCGGCATGCATTCCTTCTTCTTTTAAGGGCCCACTTTTCTTACACATAATATTCGAACGGATACTCTCTTTATTTCCCTGACTGACAAACTCAATTCTATAAAGCAGAAAAAAAGTCTCCCTTTAGGGCTGGGGAATGGTTTTTTCGGTCATGGCCGGCATAGATACTTCTTGATAGTCCCAAGTTTCCTTGTAATCCTTGAGTCCCAAATCTTGTATTTGCACCTTTTTGTTCATCCCTGCAAAGATACAATTATCAATTGGGATTGTTCAGGATTACCAAAGCGGCTATTACCCCAGGAACCCACCCGCAAAAGGTCAGCAAAAGTACGATCAAGAAAGAACCACAACCTTTCCCGATTACCGATAAGGGTGGAAATATAATGGCCAGAAGCACACGAATAAAACTCATAGTTGTAGGATTTTGATTGATCCCGCTCTTCAGCGAGACTGATTGATGTACTTATTTGACGTAAAATTACCCAATTTGTTACATCAAAATTGAAAAAAGGCCCCTCAAAATTGAAAGGCCTTTTTCCGAAAAAAACAATCTGTCTTGCAATAAGACAGGGGGGATTTTTTATTTTGAACCCATTGAAGAACTTGATGGTTCGCAGAGTCCTTCCAAGGTATCTTCGATATCACCTGGGGTGCTCATAATCTTCATAAATGTACCCATGGTCAAATCTGGCCAATGCAGCGCTATTCGATATTTCCCATGAAGCATGGTAGCCTGGTTTCCTTGTAAAATAATCTCATAAGGCAATGCTGCTACATGATCGGTCCCGATTTTTGGTAAAAAATGGGATTCCCCGTCTTCCTTGCTATTTAATCCTACACCAAAGACCGCAACTTTTTGATTCTTGTAAACGATTCTGTATACTTCAACCGTATTACCTTTTTTCATTTTCAAATTATCTTCAATGACCTTTAAACCTTCTTCAAAGGAAGAAAACTCATTTAATTCAACAGGATCGGAAAAATAGGGCATCATTATTTTATAATGATAATTTTTTAATTTATCCGCTTCTACAATGCCTCCAAAAGGTTTGAATTCATCACCTATAGTAGAAAAGGTCGTCTTTAAATCCGCACTGAATTTGTCGAAAGTACTTTTATACGTATTGTAATTATCCCCTAAATAAGCTCTCAAAATATAATCAGGGTTCGTGTACGAAATAGTTACTTTTCCATTTTTATTAACGAGACCAACTTTGAATGCCGCGGCCAGGGCACCTCTATCCTTATTTTTAACGACTGTGTTTTTCAAATCGTTATTAGTAAATACCACAACTTTATAAGAACTACTATTCATGGGATTATAAGATCCCAATACGGTAAAGGAATTTTCCTTTAATGCATTTATAACTTTATCCGATGATTCTTGAATGGTTTCACTGGTTTCACCAATTTTAATGTAAGGGGCCAATTCCTGGCCAATTGAGTGAAAACCAAAACTAATAATGACAATAAGACTTACTATAATATTTTTCATATTGCGGAGGATTTACTAAATAATTAAAAATTTTAAATTTTAAAATTAACTTGGTTATATATTAGGATATCGTGTATTCAAATAAAATTCGAAATCCTGGATAACCGAACAAAGGAAGCCTTGAAAAAGTTCTTATTTTATGATTTTTATCATGAAAATAGATTGGATTGGATTAATTAAGTGTAATAATTGAAAAGTAGCTTTCCTCTTTTTCTAAATAATGTAATTTTGCGGCTTTAATAAGTACATTATGCAACTTTCGGAACAAGAAGTCATTAGAAGGGAAAAATTGACCAAATTAAGGGAAATGGGGATCAATCCGTATCCTCCTGCCTTATATCCTGTAAATACTACCTCAAAAAGTATAAAGGAAAACTATGAGGAAGGTAAAAAAGTAGTTATAGCGGGTAGGTTGATGTCGCGCCGAATTCAAGGTAAAGCTTCTTTTGCCGAGTTGCAGGACAGTGAAGGACGTATACAGCTATATTTTAATCGTGATGAAATATGTCCTGGAGAGGATAAGACCAAGTACAACGATGTCTACAAAAAACTGTTGGACATTGGCGATATTATTGGGGTTGAAGGTGAATTGTTCACCACCCAAGTTGGTGAAAAAACCGTAATGGTAAAAGATTTTTCTATGTTGAGCAAAGCCTTACGTCCCTTGCCCCTGCCGAAAAAAGATGCTGAAGGCAATGTGCATGACGAGTTTAACGACCCTGAAATGCGTTATCGTCAACGCTATGTTGATTTGATAGTAAACCCTTCGGTAAAAGATACTTTTATAAAACGTACGAAAATAACCAATAGCATTCGTCAATTCTATAACGACAAAGGTTATTTAGAGGTAGAAACCCCTATTTTACAACCTATTCCGGGTGGTGCTGCCGCTCGTCCTTTTTTGACCCACCATAATGCTTTGAACATTCCATTGTATTTGCGTATCGCCAACGAACTTTATTTGAAAAGGTTGATTGTAGGTGGATTTGATGGTGTATATGAGTTTTCAAAGGATTTCAGGAACGAAGGCATGGACCGTACCCATAATCCTGAATTCACGGTGATGGAGCTCTATGTAGCTTATAAAGACTATAATTGGATGATGGATACCACAGAACAGCTTTTGGAAAAGGTGGCTATTGATGCCAACGGTTCATCCAAAGTTACTGTTGGGGATAATGAAATAGAATTTAAAGCCCCCTATCCCAGAGTACCCATTTTAGAGGCCATAAAAATACATACCGGTGTTGAGGTTGCTGGAATGAATGAAGAATCAACTTGCCGATGTTGCTAAATCCTTACACATCGAAGTTGATGATACCATGGGGGTTGGTAAATTGATAGATGAAATTTTTGGAGGGAAATGTGAGCATCATTACATTCAACCTACATTCATCACAGACTACCCAAAGGAAATGAGCCCTTTGACCAAAGAGCATCGTTCAAACCCAGCTTTGACCGAACGTTTTGAACTGATAGTAAATGGTAAGGAAATTGCTAATGCCTATACTGAGCTTAACGACCCAATTGAACAACGTGATCGTTTTGAGGACCAATTAAAACTTTCTGAAAAAGGTGATGACGAGGCCATGTTCATAGACCAGGACTTTTTAAGGGCGCTGGAATATGGTATGCCACCAACCTCTGGCATTGGTATTGGAATTGACCGTTTGGTTATGCTTTTGACCAATAACTCCTCAATCCAGGAAGTACTGTTCTTCCCACAAATGCGACCTGAGAAAAAACAGGTGGAATTGACTGATGAAGAGAAAGCAATCATTAACATTCTTAAGCCAGAAGGCCAAATGGCTTTAGCAGACCTAAAAAACAAAGCAGGTTTAAGCGGAAAGAAATGGGATAAATCCATGAAAGCATTGACTAAATTGGAATTAGTACAAGTTGTGATTAATGGTGATACAAAAACAGTCGAATTGCAATCATAACTTAAAACGATTATATAACTTATTAATTTTCAAAAGAAAAAGTATAGTTTAGGGGAAATAATCAACTCTTATGAGCCTAAGCCGAAAATTGGGTCTATTTCTGGGACCTATTTTATTTCTCATTATAAGTAATTTACCGAACGTCCTTATATCAGAAAATGGTGATGCAGTAATAGCCATTGCTCTTTGGATGGTCATTTGGTGGATTACGGAGACCGTATCAATTTCGGTAACTGCATTATTGCCCTTAATACTTTTTCCATTGTTGGGTATTATGCCCATTGCCGAAGTCGGTGCCAATTATGGCAGCCCTATTATCTTTCTGTTTTTTGGGGGTTTTGTGATGGCATTGGCATTGGAAAAAGTAAACCTACATAAACGTATTGCCCTCACTATCATTAAAATAACTGGTACTACCCCTAACAAAGTTGTTCTGGGTTTCATGATTGCTACGGCATCATTGAGTATGTGGATCAGTAATACGGCCAGTACTGTTGTTATGCTCCCAATAGCAATTTCTGTCATTGACCTGTTGATCAATGATGCAGATGGTTTTACCAAAAACGATAGGAATTTTGCCTTGAGTGTTATGTTGGGGATAGCATTCTCAGCAAATGCCGGAGGTATTGCCACGGTTATAGGAACACCTCCCAATTCAGTAATGATCGGTCTGCTTGAAAATGAATATAACATCGAAATATCATTTTTAAAATGGATGGTGATAGGAGTCCCTTTTTCCACAGTAATGATTGCAATAAGTTATTTGGTTTTGGTAAAATGGATGTTCCCCAATAAACAACTGAAATTTGCTGCTTCCAAAGAGGTGATACGTTCTGAAATTCAAAAACTTGGCCCGATGAGTGGTAAGGAAAAAATGGTATTGGTAATCTTTGGGGTAACCGTTTTTCTTTGGGTTTTCAGGACCTTGATCAACAAAATATTCCCTGAACTGGGACTATCGGATACCATAATAAGTATGTTGGCTGCAGTATCTCTTTTTGCCATCCCCTACAATCTTCGTAAATCTGATTTTCTGATTAATTGGAGTGACACTAGCCGTCTTGCTTGGGGCATCCTGATTCTATTTGGTGGCGGACTGGCCCTCGCTAAAGGAATGTCGGTCAGTGGCATTGTAGATCTTGTGGCAAATGCCATTGCTGCAAGCGAAATAAGTATTCTTCTTACGGCAGTACTACTCATAACACTTATGCTTTTTATGACCGAATTAATGAGCAATGTGGCATTGGTAGCCGTTCTTGCCCCTGTTGTGGCAGGTATAGCCCTAGGGTTGGAGATACCTATTATTTATTTATTGATACCCGTTACGATTGCAAGTAGTTGCGCTTTTATGTTGCCAATGGCGACACCTCCCAATGCCATAGTATTTGCCAGTGGGTATATTAAAGTCCACCAGATGGCAAGAGTTGGTATAATATTGAACTTGATTTCTGTAGTGTTATTGGTTATACTGTTTCAATTTGTGATACCACTACTATTTTAACAACAAAACCCCCATAAAAATGGAGGTTCTGTTCTAATCTTTTTTTGTGTTCTTAAATATTATTCCCTGAATAAGGATTGAAATTTTCAGGTAGATTCTTTTTAGAATCAAATCCCAATTCAAAAAAATCAGTTTCATCAATAAAATTAATACTCATCGCATCGGAAGGATAGGAATAAGCATTATAATTTATTGGTAAGTGTTTTCTTTTCGAATCGTATTCGTCCATTTTATTTTCCTCAATATAATTTATTGAATTAAGGTCAAGATAATATGTATGGGCATCAAAACCTTCAGGAAGGTAATCGGCCGTATCAAATCCTAAATCAATTTCAATCTCATCTTCGATATAATTAATTGAGTTTAGTTCACATCTTTCTTTTTCTGTAACAGGATTACTTGCAAACATTCCGTTGGCAAAAAACAATCCAGATATAATTCCTAGTATAATAGTTTTTTTATTCATAACGCTAATAGGTTAATTTTCATGCAAAGATATAACAGTTGTAACCATATATTATTGTCTTTATAAAGCAGGTACCTTGCAAGCTCAGCAGAGCAAAAATGGACATTCGTAAATACTAAGGAGAAAACTTATCAACTTCGCAAAACGCCAATGCTATATTTATGATTTGACTACATTTTATATTCAATTTTTATCTGATGAATATTTGATGTTTTAGTGTTATTTTTTTGTTAATACGTTCATTTCTATTCGCATATCGGGCAATTCTGCAAATTTTCCTGTCATAAAAATAAAGCCATTGCTATGCAATGACTTATTCTAGTCTATTTCGAAAAATGAAAATTCCCTATCATATAAGACTGTATTGAAATAATCGATGTTACACGAATGCTCATAATTACCGGTAAATCAACTATTTCAAAACTAAAAAAAGTAACTAAAAAACAGCCCTTACAGTTGAATATCAAATAAATCCGATGAATGAAAACGCTTAACCACAACTTTTTGACCTTTCACTATATTAAATTTGACTTTGGCAACAATGCCATTTTTTGTGGTATTTCTTTCAATAACTTAGATGTATAATCAAAAACCCCCAGATTATGTCATATAAAGTAAAAAGTCTTATTTATTTCGTTTGTTTTCTGACCTCCATTTTAACTTATTATTCCTTTGACAACGATTTAGGGCCTGAAAACAACATAGAGAGCATGGAAATTGCTAAAATGAATACAGTTGATGTTTCGTCAGACAATTACATACAGATTAAATAAACAAAAATACCTACAACCCCAAATCCAATTAAAAAGAGGACCTGAGTTATTCAGGTCCTCTTTTTTTTAATTAGGGTCCAATCCTTTTTTTTGGTTATAAGTTGAAGAATACCGCTTTTAAATTTTGATTTTATAGCACGTTTTAGGGTCAAATTGCTCTTGTTTTTCGAACACAAACCACGTTTTTTAGTCTTTTAATGGTTAAGAAATGGATGTTCACAACATTTAAGACGCTGAACCTTAGGTGTTTCCTAACTTGATGTTGTAATCAATAACCAAAAACCATGTCATACAAAATAAGAAGTCTATTATTTTTCTACGGCTTTTTGATCAGTGCTGTTATCTACGATAGTTTAGATCAGTACGACTTTTGGAATGAAGCTCAATTAGATTCAACCGAGTTTGTACAATTGAAATCTGAAGAAATTGTGGAATTAAATTTTGAATCTGACAATACTATTGTCATGAATGAGTAAAATTCAATCCACTTAAAATAATAGGAGCGCGGAACTTTCTTCCGCGCTTTTTTTTATATTCAACCTATCTTGATAAAGTGTTGGATTTTGGCGAACCAAACCGTTAAAAATTTCACAAAACCGATTTTAGGATTAAACCTAAACAACAATTCAAGGTCATAGGGTCAAAATCATAAATTAATAAACATGAAAAAAGTAATTGTATTAATGATGCTTATGGCTGGTGTAACGGCCATGGCACAAAGAGGGGAAAAAGGACATAGGGGAGATTTCAAGGATATGTCTGCCGAGCAATTGGCAACACTACAGACCAAAAAAATGACTCTGTCCTTAGATTTAACCGAAGCACAACAAGCTAAAATTCAAGCTCTACATTTGAAAAATGCGCAACTTCGAAAAGCGAAAATGGAAGAACGCAAAGCGAAAATGGAAAAAGAAGAAGGTGCTAAACCTTCATCAGACGAACGTTTCGCCATGAAAAAAGAGCGTCTAGATGGAGCTATTGCCCAAAAAGCCGAACTTAAAAAAATTCTAACAAACGAGCAATATGCGAAATGGCAAGAAATGAAGGAAAGCCGAGGTAAACATAAGAATGGGAAGCATCGACAAGGAAATCCCGGAGAAAAAAGAGGTAAAAAACTCGAATAAAAAAAGGCGCATATAGCGCCTTTTTTTATTTTAATTTATCAGCAAAACTTTTTAAAGCTGCAATAGTTTCATCTAAATCCTCATACGAAATCGCATCGTTCAGGAAATAGCTTTCAAAAGCACTAGGAGGTAAATAAATACCTTGGTTCAACATTCCGTGAAAATACTTTTTGAAGGTATCGTTATTGCCCTTGGCCGATGAATCGAAATCAACAACCGGGTCCTTTGTGAAATGTACTGAAATCATACTCCCAAATCGATTGATTTGGTGTGCAACGTTATTTTCAATCAATACCTTTTCAATTCCTTTATGCAGATACGCTGTTTTATCGGCTAAACTTCCAAAAATTCCCGGATTGTTGTTAAGTTCAGTCAGCATTGCCAAACCAGCGCTCATTGCCAATGGGTTGCCACTTAATGTACCTGCTTGATACACTGGCCCATCTGGAGCCAATTGGTTCATAATTTCTTCACGTGCGGCAAAAGCACCTACGGGTAAACCCCCTCCGATAACCTTCCCAAAAGTCACAATATCAGCATCTACCCCTAAAACTTCCTGGGCACCACCTTTTCCTAAACGAAAACCGGTCATGACCTCATCAAAAATCAACAATATATTCTCTTGTGTACAAAGTTCACGAAGTCCTTTTATAAAATCCTCCGTGGGAACAATACATCCCATATTCCCAGCAATAGGTTCTATGATTACTGCAGCGATTTTTCCTTTATTGGCAGTTGCTAGTTCCCTTACACTTGCTAAATCATTGTAAGTGGCCAATAGGGTGTCTTTTGCCGTACCTTGGGTTACACCAGGACTATTGGGGCTTCCAAAAGTAACGGCTCCACTACCCGCTTGTATCAAAAATGAATCCGAGTGACCATGGTAACAGCCAGCAAACTTTATAATTTTATCTTTCCTTGAAAAACCACGCGCCAAACGCACTGCACTCATACAAGCCTCAGTACCACTGTTAACAAATCGAATCTTATCTATATTGGGGACCATTGAAACTGCCAACTTGGCCAAATCTGTTTCAATCTCGGTCGGCATTCCGAAAGAAGTCCCTTTTCTTGCTTTTTCAATTACTGCATTTATGACAGGTTCATAAGCATGCCCTAAAATCAAAGGGCCCCAAGAGGCGATATAGTCAATAAATCTATTCCCATCCTCATCATATAAATAAGCCCCTTTTGCGCTTTTCACAAAAATTGGGTCTCCGCCAACAGCTTTAAATGCCCGAACGGGTGAATTTACCCCGCCAGGGATATATTTTTTAGCCTCGGAAAAAAGGGCACTACTTCTTTGATAGATCATTATAGTTTTTTGGTTAACTCAGTTTTTACGGTAAGTTCCTGTCCTATGGCCAAATTGTTGTTTTCCATATTGTTCATACGCTTAATCTCATCTACCGAAATATAATATCTTCTCGAAATTGAATATAGGGTATCCCCTTTTTGCACTACATGGACTTTATTCTCATATTGCTTAGGTTTGCGATGAACCATGGCAATGGTGTTTTCCCCATTTAACCCTTTATCGAACTTGTATAATTGGTGCTTTTCAATTAGGTGAATCAATTTTTGTGGATATCTTTTATCTGTTGCGTAACCTGCCTGACGCAAACCTTTGGCCCATCTTTTATAATCATGACTAGTGTAATCGAACAAAAAAGCATATCTGGCGCGTTTTGACAAAAATTCGCTATGGTCACGATAAGAATACATTGGATGATTGTATTTTCTAAAACACTCCCCTTTTTCATCATCATCGTGAAAATCATAATCCCCTTGCCAACCAGTATGGCATTTGATTCCAAAATGATTGTTGGTTCTAACAGCCAATTCCCCTTTTCCCAGTCCGCTCTCCAACAAACCTTGCGCCAAGGTAATACTGGCAGGTATCCCATAAGCCTTCATTTCATACTGTGCTATTTCCGAAAAAGTATCGATATACTCATCAACAGTTGAAATATTGAATTTTTGGAATTTTCCAGTATCCTCTGGTAATGGATAGAGTCCTTCGGATTTATAGCTCTTTGAACCAGAACTTTTGGCGGAAACTGTTTTTCCTTTCGATTTATCGGCATAAGTGGTTGTTTTTTTAGCTTTACAGCCAATAAAAAACACCCCTAGTATGACGATTATTATCAATCTTTTTATCATAGGTTGATCAATGGTAGATTTTTCTTTTTTAAAACTGTGTTCATGCCAGCAATGCCTTGCAACCCTCCAGTATGGATAGCCAATATCTTCGTGTTTGGTTTAAATTCACCTTTTTTGACCATGTCCAAAATTCCATAAATCATCTTAGCGGTATATATGGGGTCTAATGGAATTTGGGTTTTAACTTTAAAATCATTAATAAAAACACAAAGCTCAATATTCATCTTGGCATAACCTCCAAAATTATATTTTGTTTGCAATTCCCAATTCTTATTATTGGCAAATTTACAAATATCTTCTTTTAAAAAATCACCCTTAAGTGCTGGGAACCCAATAATGTGCTGTTCAGGGTATGCCGAATTGATGATTCCGGCAATAGTACCACCAGTTCCGACACTACAACACACAATGTTAAAATCAGAATCATTTTCGGTCAAAATTTCTTCACAACCTTTAACCGCCAAATCGTTGGTTCCACCTTCTGGTATCAAATAAAAATCATTGAATTCGGCTTTAAGTTCATCAATGAATATTGATGTATGTTTGATTTTATAATGGTTTCTTGGGATAAACTTCAATTGCATCCCAAGTGCAGTCGCCAAGGCCAAAGTTGGATTTTCCTGCCATTTGAAAGCCAATTCCTCGCCCCGAATAATGCCTATGCTTTTAAATCCGTTTTCATTCGCAGCACATGCTGTGGCAACAATATGATTTGAAAATGCCCCTCCGAAGGTCAATAAAGTACCAAAACCCTCATTTTTTGCCTTACTGATATTGTATTTAAGTTTGCGGTATTTGTTTCCTGAAATCAAAGGGTGTATCCTATCTTCCCTTTTTATAAAGAGTGATATACCTTTTTTTGTTAATATTGGGAGGTTTACCTTTTGATTTTCAGAATGCACATTATTTTACTTCAGTGCCAAAGATATTTAATAAAGCTGAATGCTTTGCGATCATTAAGGTAATCCAGGTTTTTTTCATGGTAATAGGCTTCACGTTCAAAACTAATATTCTGATAGGCCTTATAACTATTAAAATAAAAAACTGTTCTAAATATCCATTCTATGATATAGAAAATATAAAAAAGAACAATCAATAATTCTTTTTGTTGCTGAAGATGTATTTTTTCGTGGTTAATAAGAACTATGTCCTCTTTCAAGGAATCGTTCTTTAGAAAAATGAAAGGCCACAAAGAAAGACCAACATAGTTTTTGTAAAAGAAATGTTTAAAGACAAAAATCATAAATCAGCTTTAAAACGATTGTATTCAAAGATAATTGTTAAAATTCCATTTAAAATATAAAAATGGATTTGTTGCCAACAATATCGATTAAAGGTTAAAATAAATGCGACCATCCATAAATAAAAGACCTTCAGCACTTAACAACTGGGTTTGTCAACAGAAAACCTTTAATTTTACAATGAAATAAAAATACTATTCAATACTAAATGAAACAAATAATTCCACCGGAAGAAGGTGATTTCTATCTTTCTGAAGAAGGTTTTAGGGTGTTTACTGAACAATACCATTTAAAAAGAGGGTACTGTTGTGAAAGTGGTTGTAGACATTGCCCTTACGGATATAACATCAAAACTAATTCCCAATAATTATAAGGCTTTCGGCACGATTTTTGAAGCCTAATTAGAAAGAAAAGTAATTGCATTAACTCCAAAAAAAAATAGTTATGAAAAAATTGAAAATTCTAGCACTGCCGGTATTCTTGATGCTGTTTTTAAGCTCCTGTGTTTCTGTGCGTGTTTTATCCGATTATGATAAAGAGGCCAATTTTAATGCCTATAAAACCTATGCTTTTTATAAAACAGGCATAGACAAAGCACACCTATCCGATTTGGATAAAAAGAGAATTCTAAAAGCCATAGACTTTGAAATGAGTTCAAAGGGTATGGTAAAATCAGAAAATCCAGATATTTTGATAAGCATCTTTACCAAAGAACGCGAACAAGTAGATATTTACGACAATTATTGGGGAGGTCGTTACGGATGGGGATGGAGTCCTTGGTATTGGGGACCTGGTTTTTACGGTGGTAGTAATGTGAGTACTAGAACCGAAGGATCACTTTACATTGACTTGATTGATTCCAAAAACAAAGAATTGGTTTGGCAAGGTAAAGGTGTTGGGAGTTTAGGCAATATTAAAAATATTGATAAGAAAGAAGAGCGTATTCGAGAGTTTGTTTCAGAGATTCTGCAACAATATCCTCCTGGTACAAATGCTAAATAAATATAGGCCGCCCTGACGATACTGTCAGGGCGGTTTTTTTTATATCTATTTGTCCCATATTCCAAGTCCTGATTTTCGTAACTTTATAGGAACCTAAAAAAGAATCGGAACGTGTCATACGAAAGCAATCCTATACTTGACAAACTTCCCAAACACCTGCAGCAATATATTAAACCCCAAGACTATGGCGAATATACAGCCATAGATCAAGCGGTTTGGCGCTACATTATGCGCAAAAATGTTGATTACTTGAGCCAGGTTGCACATTCCTCATATATTGATGGGTTAAAGAAAACAGGGATTTCCATTGACCATATTCCCAATATGTATGGGATGAACCGCATCTTAAAAGATATTGGTTGGGCAGCGGTGGCAGTTGATGGATTTATTCCCCCTGCTGCGTTTATGGAGTTTCAAGCATACAATGTTCTTGTAATAGCCTCGGATATAAGACAATTGGAAAACATTGAATATACCCCAGCTCCTGATATTATTCATGAAGGTGCAGGCCATGCACCAATTATCGCCAACCCTGAATACGCAGAATATTTAAGAAGGTTTGGTGAAATTGGTAGCAAAGCCATTTCAAATGCCAAGGATTTTGAATTGTATGAGGCCGTTCGTCATCTTTCGATTATAAAAGAGGCAACGGGAACTTCGAATGAGGAAATTCTAAAAGCCGAAAGAAACATCGAAGACCTACAACAAAATATGGGCGAACCCAGCGAAATGGCACTTATTAGAAACTTGCACTGGTGGACAGTGGAGTACGGTCTAATTGGCACTGTTGAAAATCCGAAAATATATGGTGCGGGACTATTATCCTCAATTGGTGAAAGCGCTTGGTGCATGACAGATGATGTAAAAAAAATACCATATTCCATAGAAACCGCACATACTTCATTCGATATTACAAAACCCCAACCACAGCTATTTGTAACGCCCGATTTTGCTTTTTTAAGTCAGGTATTAGAGGAATTCGCCAATACCATGGCTTTACGAAAAGGTGGATTAACTGGTATCAAAAAACTTATCGAATCCAAAGAATTGGGCACTATCGAATTGAGTACCGGCTTACAGATATCAGGTAATTTCGTTAGGGTCATCGAGCATGAAAATAAGACCGTATTCTTTCAAACGGAAGGAAATACAGCACTTTCTTATCGTGAAAAGGAACTGGTTGGCCATGGTATTGAGAAACATTCAACGGGATTTGGCTCACCTTTAGGAAAGCTTAAAGGCATTAATCTTGCCATTGAAGATATGAGTCCAAGGGACTTAAAAGCTTATAACATATACGAAGGTGAAACCATCTCACTGGAGTTTGAAGGTGATATCAAGATTTCAGGTAAGATCATAACAGGAACAAGGAATCTAAAAGGAGAGATTATTCTGGTCACTTTTGAAAATTGCACAGTAAAGCATGCAAATACTGTACTTTTTGCGTCGGATCAAGAATTATATAATATGGCGATTGGAAGAAACATCGTTTCGGCCTACAATGGACCAGCAGATTTGAATAGTTTTGATTTGTTTACCCACCAAATTACTGAAACGAGCATAAAACCTAAAAAGGATCCTAAAACTATACAGTTAGAGCAATTGTATCGACAAATTCGGAAATTTAGGCAAGGGACAAACACCACTATTTCAAGAAACAAGGTTTTTAAGGAATTAAAAGCCAGCTTTCCAATGGATTGGCTATTGCCTGTTGAACTTTACGAATTGGCCAAAACCAATAACGATTTGGAATTCGCAGAAGAAATCGCGACTCATTTGGATACGGTAAAATATGAAAATCCCAATTTTGGGCATTTGATTGATGATGGCTTGATCTTAGTTAATCAGAGTCTGGTTAACTAACCCACTCTACTTTTAATATATTTTATTTGTCCATTATGGTTGCTTTCATGTTCCACTACATGAAACCATTTACAATAATTATTTGTGGGCTGATTTCCAAAAAAAAGGGTGGATTCCATAAGCCAGCTATCATCTCTTTTCTTTAACTCGGCAAGGGAGTATTCCCTAACCTCTTCTAATTTATCCATATAATAATTCAAGGGTTTCCTTTTGAAAGCAGCCCTACCTTTGTCTCCTAAATTGCTAGCAGCGTCCCACTCATTGTCATCCACATTAAATCCAAAGGAGCTTTTGGATATCCCCGTAAATGTGTCTATTTGATAGTAGCGTTCGGTCGCTGCCAAATGCATCAACATGGCCCCAATTGAATTTGAATCTTCATCCAATAGGAAATCCAATTCTTTTTGGGATATTCCTTTAACGGATCTTAGCACTGTGGCCCGCATCCAATCCATCATAGAAACCAAAATACTGACCTGATCGGTATAACCTTCGCGCTTTCCAAATTCGTGGATATTATCATCTAGATTGGTTTGGGAACTACATGCTAAATTAATATTGGGTATCAAAAGTCCTACTCCGAGCAAGCTCGATGCTTTTATAAAATCTCTTCTTTGGGTTGATTGTTTCGTTTTCATGTTCTTAGTTTTGCTTTAAATTAAGAACAATTTTTTAATCCAAAATATTCATTTTGAATTGTTTGACTATTTTATCGAAGTAAAATTTATAAAAGGATGATCTTTTTGAATTTCGTGAATTTTTTCCCGTAAAGAGGATAAAAACTTTTGATGCTGTTTCGAATCGTAATTGAATGCCCTGTGTTTAATGCCTTTTTGAATTGCATCCACTTTTTCCATTGTAGGGTAAGAAACTTTGGAAATCCACACCTCTTTGAATTTCTCCCAGATATAATCGATTGCCAATTGATTAGGATGTACCATATCCGTTGCATAAAAACGATAATCCCTTAGTTCATCCATCATAAGTTCATAGGAGGGGAAATAGTGCTTTTTTCTCGACTGCGCTTGAGACGACAGCACCTCACCAATTGCAGATATCAAATGTGCCTTACTCCTTTGATTTTCAACAAAACCATCTTTCAAATGACGCACAGGCGAAACTGTAAAAATAAAATGGACATTAGGATTTATGTCTTGAATCATTGCAATCATATTCTCTAATCTCCCCACAATATCCTTAACCGATAACAATATCTTGGTAAATTCCTTTTGGGGAATTTTATGACAATTGGCAACTATGGCTTTTGATTCATTTCTACTATATACCCAAGCCGTTCCCAAGGTGATAATAATGTGTGTGGAATTAAGGATTTGTTGATGCGTTAACTTAATTGCATCATTTAACTTTTGAAGCAACCCTTCTTTTGATATATCGCTTAAATCGGAATGTACATCGAAACAATGCCAACGCTCATTATGATAAAATATATCTTCCACAGAATAATTATAATTCCGAATTGATTTTGATACAAGCGTTTCAATCGCTATTGGATTGAATAAAATCCCAAACGGATTCTGTATGGATTTAAATTTAAAATACTCCAACTTATCACCTATGTTCTCAACAAAACAAGACCCCAAAAGCAACAACTCAGATGAATAGTCGATTTGGTGACCCGCTTTTTCTAAGGGTATTTGGGTTTGTAGTTTCATGGGTTTAGTTGAGATAATCCCTTGCTTTTTCCAAAGCCTCAGTAATCCCAGCCGGATTCTTTCCTCCAGCGGTTGCAAAGAATGGTTGTCCACCGCCACCGCCTTGAATAAATTTTCCCAATTCCCGGACTACGGTTCCCGCATTCAAATTTTTGGCAGCAACCAATTCTTTTGAAATATAACAGGAAAGTAAGGCTTTCCCGTTTTGTTCGGTCCCGAACAACAAGAACAGATTATCTTTATTTCCTCCCATTTCAAAGGAAAGGTCTTTGATTCCGGAAGCATCCAAATCCAATTTCCTGGCTAAAAAATGAATGCCATTAACTTCCTCCAATTCATCCAAAAGTTCACCTTTTAGGTTTTTGGCCTTATCCTTCAATAAGTTTTCCACTTCCTTTTTCAGTTTGGCATTTTCAACCTGTAGCGTTTCAACAGCCTTTACAGGATCTTGGGCATTGTTCAACATATCCTTGATTTCGGACAATCTTTTATTATTCTCAAAATAGAATTCCTTAACGGCATCTGACGTTATTGCCTCTATTCTTCTAATACCAGCAGCTACAGCACCTTCTGATTTGATTTTAAAATGCCATATGTCCCCGGTATTTTTAACATGGGTGCCACCACACAATTCAATCGATTTTCCAAATCGAATGGTCCTTACGGCATCGCCATACTTTTCGCCAAATAATGCCATGGCACCTTCCTTTAGGGCTTTTTCCATTGGTACACTTCTGTTTTCCTGTAGTGGTAATTGCCCCTCAATTCTAGCATTCACAAAATTTTCAACGGCATGAAGTTCCTGAGCTGTCAATTTTGCAAAATGCGAAAAATCAAATCTCAAATATTTGGAATGCACGGCTGAACCTTTTTGCTCAACGTGGGGACCCAAAACCTCTCGTAACCCTTGGTGCAATAAATGCGTTGCCGTATGATTGGCTTCTGTTCTTCGTCGCTGTTTGGCATCAACCACGGCTTTAAAAGTCTCCGATGTATTTTTTGGCAAATTCTTGGTGAAATGTAAAATTTCGTTATTCTCTTTTTTGGTATCCAAAATATAGATCACATCACCATTTGGTGCTTCCAAATAACCCTTATCCCCTACTTGACCACCTCCTTCAGGATAAAAAGGAGTAAGATCGAATACTAATTGATATTGTTCACCATCTTTTTTAGAAGTTATCTTTCTATATTTAACAAGCTTTACATTGGTTTCCAACAGATCGTAACCTACAAATTCCTGTTCCTTATCGCTGTTAAGTACTAACCAGTCTTCTTTAGAAACTTCAGAGGCCGATTTAGAACGTTTTTTTTGCTCTTGCATAGCTTCATGAAAACCTTTTTCATCAAGCGAATACCCTTTTTCCTCCAATATTAAAGCGGTGAGGTCAATAGGAAAACCATAGGTATCATAAAGTTCAAATGCCTTACGCCCATCTACCTCTTTACCTTTTGTTTTAGATAACATATTATCCAATAAAACCAAGCCATGTTCCAATGTGTTTAAAAAGGAATGTTCTTCTTCTTTGACCACATTTTCAATTAATTGGCGTTGATCCTTCAATTCAGGAAATGCCTTGCCCATATTTTCCGCCAGTACTTTTACCAAACGATACATGAATGGTTCCTTAATGTTCAAAAAGGTGAAGCCATAACGAATGGCCCTACGTAATATTCTTCGAATCACATAACCTGCACCTGTATTACTGGGTAATTGTCCGTCTGCGATTGAAAAGGCAACAGCCCTAATATGATCGGCAATAACCCTGATAGCAATATCAGTTTCTTCTTGCTTACCATAATCTGCGCCGGTTATTGCTTCGATTTCACGAATGATCGGGGTAAAGACATCGGTATCATAATTTGATTTAACCCCTTGCAAAACCATACAAAGTCGCTCAAAACCCATACCTGTATCCACATGCTTTTCGGGGAGTGGCTCCAAATTACCATCGGCCTTACGATTATACTGTATAAAAACCAAATTCCAAATTTCGACTACTAACGGATGGTCCTGATTAACCAAAGAAGCACCGGAAACCTTGGATTTTTCTTCAGCTGAGCGAATATCAACATGAATCTCGGAACATGGGCCACAAGGTCCTTGATCCCCCATTTCCCAAAAATTATCGTTCTTATTGCCCATGATAATCCGATCTTTGGGCACAATAGAACTCCAGAGGTCAAATGCTTCCTTATCCATTTCCAAATTATCGGCATCATTACTACCTTCAAAAACGGAAACATAAAGGCTATTTTTATCTATCTTTAAAACATCCGTTAATAATTCCCAAGCCCATTCAATCGCCTCTTTCTTGAAATAGTCGCCAAAACTCCAATTTCCCAGCATTTCGAACATGGTATGATGATACGTATCCTTACCCACCTCTTCAAGATCATTGTGTTTGCCACTTACCCGTAGGCATTTCTGGGTATCTACAACACGGGAATCTTTTGCAATACTATTACCAAGGAAAAATTCCTTAAATTGGTTCATTCCAGCATTGGTGAACATCAGCGTTGGATCATCTTTGATTACCATTGGTGCCGATGGTACGATTTTATGTTTCTTTTCCTTAAAAAAGTCAAGAAATTGGGTCCTTAATTCTTTGGAGTTCATCTAAATTGCTAAGGTTTTACAAATTTTAACGGTTTATGCAAAACAATTTTTATATTTGTTTGTTATGTTAAAATGACAGCACAAAAATAGGATAAAATCAATACATGTCTAAGGTAAAATATTATTACGATCCCGATACGCTATCATACCGGAAGATAGAACCAAAAAAATCGCGGAGATACCGTAATATCGGATTTTTCGTTTTGGGCTCATTTCTTTTTGGGTTGTTATCACTTGTGTTATTAATGAACACCAATTTCATAAATACGCCAAAGGAATTATCATTGCAGCGTGAAGTAAAAAACTACGAACTTCAATTTGAACTCCTTGACAAAAAATTGGAACAGATTGAAGAGGTGTTGACCAATATAGAAGATCGCGATAATAATATTTATAGATTATATTTTGAGGCCAATCCCATTCCTGAAGAGCAGAGACGTGCCGGCTTTGGTGGTGTTAACCGCTATAAAGCACTTGAGGGCTTTAATAATTCCGAGATGGTTATTGCTACCACTAAACGTCTTGATATCATCAAGAAACAAATGGCAATTCAATCTAAATCATTGGATGAGATAACCAAATTGGCCCAGGAGAAGGAAAAATTACTTGCCGCAATACCTGCCATACAGCCCCTTAATAATGAGGATTTAACTAGAATGGCATCTGGTTATGGTTGGCGGTCTGACCCCTTTACTAAAGCACGAAAAAAACACTGGGGAATGGACTTCACTGCCCCGAAAGGTACGCCTATATATGCCTCGGGAGATGGCAAAATTACTAGGGCTGACAATAATGCATCCGGTTACGGCAAACATATTCGAATTGATCATGGCTACGGCTATATGAGTCTTTATGCCCATTTGAGCAATTATAATGTAAAAAAAGGACAGAAGGTTGAACGTGGTGATCTAATAGGATTTGTTGGAAATACAGGGCGATCAGAAGCCCCCCACCTCCACTATGAGGTTTGGAAAGATGAGGACAGAATAGACCCCATTAATTTCTATTACGGAAGTTTAACTGCTGAAGAGTTTGAGAATATGCTGAAATACGCAAACCAGGAAAACCAATCATTGGATTAATGTATGTAGAGCTCCCAGAAAAAAGATATTACGCAATTGGTGAAGTAGCCAAGGCCTTTGGCGTGAACACTTCCCTTGTGCGTTTTTGGGAGAAGGAATTCGATGTTCTCAAACCCAAAAAAAATGCTAAGGGTAACCGTAAATTTACTCCACAGGATATAAAAAACCTTCAGTTGATTTACCATTTGGTAAAAGAACGGGGATTCACCTTAGATGGTGCCAAAACCCACTTAAAAGAGGAAAAACAAAAGACCTTATCAAATTTTGATATAATCCGTAAATTGGAAATGGTCAAAAGTGAGCTGACGAAAATTAAAGATCAACTATAATAACTTTTAAAACACACTATCATGAAAAAATGGTTAATCCCCTTGATCATTATCGCCGTAATTGCATTTGGACTCTACCAATGGGGTGTAGGCTTCAACAATACCGCTATCAAACTTAAGGAGAACTCGACCAAAACTTGGGCCAACGTAGAAAGTGCCTATCAGAGAAGAAATGACCTTATCGACAATTTGGTAAAAACCGTACAAGGCGCGGCTGATTTTGAAAGAGGTACATTGACCGACGTTATTGAAGCTAGGGCCAAAGCCACATCGGTCTCTATTGACCCCACGAATATAACTCCAGAACAATTAGCTAAATTCAATGAGGTGCAAGGTGGATTAAGTGGAGCATTAAAGAGTCTATTGGTAACCGTGGAAAGATATCCTGACCTTAAAGCCAACCAAAACTTTTTGGAACTACAATCCCAATTGGAGGGAACAGAGAATAGGATTAACGTAGCACGTGATCGATTCAATGCAACCATTGAACCTTATAACAATCATGTGAAAACCTTTCCTAATTCGATTTTAGCAGGTTTCTTGAATTTTGATGAACTCGCATACTTTAAATCGGAAGCAGGTGCAGAACAGGCTCCTGATGTGAATTTTGATTTCAAATAAATCATCCCATGTCTCGAGTAGAGGATTTTTTAACGGCAAAGGAAGAGCAGGAAATTGTCCGGGCTATTCTTGATGCCGAGAAGAATACTTCTGGGGAAATACGTGTACATCTGGAGGCCCATACAAGAATAGATCATTTTGACAGGGCCAAGGAAGTTTTCCATTTACTTAAAATGGATAATACCAAGGAAGAAAACGGAGTGCTTATCTATGTAGCTGTAAACGATAAAAAATTTGTTATCTATGGTGATCGTGGAATTGATAAAGTAGTGCCTGATGATTTCTGGAATACGACAAAAGATACCATCGAAAATCATTTTAAAAATGGAAGGTTCAAACAAGGTCTCATTGATGGAATCTTAAAAGCAGGAAAGGAACTTGAAAAACATTTTCCGTGGAATCATGGTGACATAAATGAATTGAGCAATGAGGTATCTCAAAGTTAGTTTACCCTTACTTATTTTATGTTGCTGCTCATTCACTTTTGCGCAGTTTCAAATTCCTGAAAAGCCACAGCTGGAAACAAGCGTCTATGACTATATTGATCTTTTACCTGAAAGCCAGGAGAAGAGCTTGGAACAAAAACTAATTCGTTATTCAGATAGTACTTCCACCCAAATTGTTGTAGCCATCATAAGCTCGACCGAAGGCGAGAATATCACTTATTTAGGTGCGCAATGGGGTCAAAAATGGGGAATAGGTCAGACTAGCAAAGACAATGGCATATTAGTGCTATTGGCGAAAGACGACCGTAAAATAGCGATTAATACAGGCTACGGCGTTGAAGGATCCTTGACCGATGCAATGTCTAGAAGAATCATTGAGAATGTAATTGTCCCCCAATTTAAACAGGATAATTATTACGAAGGCTTAGATGAAGGTGCCGATGCTATTTTTCAAGTATTGACAGGTGAATTTCAGGAAGAACGGACATTTGACAATGGTAAGGGTTTTCCGTTTGAGGCAATACTTCCTATTATAATTTTCATTGTAATCCTGATAATCCTCTCTAGTAGAAATCGAAGAAATAGAGGTGGAAAAGGTGGTGGTAAAAAATCCGGTCTTGACCTTTGGGACATCATAATCCTAAGTAATATGGGCCGTGGAGGTTTCGGAGGAAGTGGTTCAGAAGGTGGCTTTGGCTCCGGTGGTGGATTCAGTCGAGGCGGTGGTTTCGGCGGAGGTTTCGGTGGCGGAGGTTTCGGTGGCGGAGGCGCTTCAGGTGGTTGGTGATTTGGAAAATAGAAGTCAGAAGTAAAAATAGGCGGTACACAATTTAATTTCCTAGAAAAATTGAGAGTGAGCAATTCGCTGAAAAAAGTTCAAGAGTAAGAATCACGTTCAATTAAAATGTAGTACTCCCATTTTAATAGACATCCAACGTCTAACAAATACTACTTCTTCCTCATAAAAATGGTAATCGGAACACCGGTAAAATCAAATTTCTCCCTTAGTTGGTTTTCCAAATAGCGCTTATAAGGTTCACGTACATATTGGGGTAAATTGCAGAAGAACGCAAATTGTGGATATGGAGTAGGCAACTGGGTACAGAACTTAATTTTAACGAATTTACCTTTGTATGCAGGTGGCGGATAGTTTTCAATGATAGGCAACATGATATCATTGAATTTTCTTGTTTGAATCTTTTTACTTCTATTTTTATATACCTCAACAGCTGTCTCAATCGCCTTGAAAATTCGCTGTTTCGTTAATGCGGAGATAAACAGTATAGGTACATCAGTGAATGGTTCGATTGCCTGTTTTATTTTTTCCGTAAAATGTTTCATGGTATTGGTCTCTTTGTCCTCAACCAAATCCCATTTATTGACCAAAATAACGATTCCTTTATTATTGCGTTGGGCCAACCAAAAAATATTGGATACCTGACCATCGAAACCTCGGGTAGCATCCAATAACAATAGACAAACATCGCAATGCTCAATAGCGCGCACAGAACGCATTACAGAATAAAACTCCAGATCTTCCTTTACTTTGGCCTTTCGACGAATACCGGCAGTATCTACCAGATTAAATTCAAAACCAAATCGATTGTATTTGGTATCTATACTATCCCTAGTGGTTCCTGGAATATCGGTAACAATGTATCTTTCCTCACCAATCAATGCATTAATAAAAGATGATTTTCCCGCATTGGGCCTACCTACTACAGCAAATCTTGGCAATTCGCTTTCCTCTTCCACTATTTCTGGCAACACTTCAACCAAAGCATCAAGAAGTTCCCCCGTTCCGCTGCCATTAATACTGGATAGGTTAAAATATTCACCTAAACCAAGTGAGTAGAATTCAACGGCATCCTCAGCACGTTTGGCATTATCGACCTTGTTTACGGCTAAAAACACTGGTTTGTTTACGCGTCGTAAAAGTTTTGCCACATCTTCATCCATCCCAGTTACTCCCGTCTCCACATCTACCATGAAGATTATGGCATCCGCTTCATCGATAGCAAGTTCAACTTGCTTGTCTATTTCTTTTTCAAAAACATCGTCGCTCCCAAGAACATATCCACCGGTATCAATCAAAGAGAATTCTTTTCCGTTCCAATCACTTTTACCGTAATGACGATCTCTAGTAACACCACTTTCAGCGTCTACAATCGCCTCTCTTCGCTGAATCAATCGGTTAAAGAAAGTTGATTTCCCTACATTTGGCCTTCCCACAATGGCTACAATAGCACTCATACTTCATTAATTTGCGGCAAAAGTACTATTTAAATCCGAAGAAAATATTATCTTTTAATTTCTAATATAAGTATATAGTGCAAACACTTCCAAACGAAATAGTTCTTAGACCTAGATTTCAATTACAATTGGAAAAGTCAAAAGATACAGCCCTTAGTTTATTTGAAAATAGCAACTATCCACCTTTTATCGTTAAGCGGATGGATGACCATGTTTTTATAAAATTCGATAAACAACAAATCCACTTTTGGTCACCTCAATTACATATAGAGATGAATGATATTGAAGAAGGTGGATGTAAGGTATACGGGCTTTTTGGGCCAAATCCAACATTATGGACGTTTTTTATGTTCCTGCATTTTGGGGTAGCTACTTTATTTATTGTTTTAGGTGTGTGGGCATATTCCAGTGCTTCGTTGGGTAGACCATATGGACTTCAAATTGGTTTAATGGTATTTATGGTACTGCTTTGGTTTGTGCTCTATGCCTTTGGACGTGCAGGAAGAAAAAAAGGAAAACCACAAATGAGGGAATTGCATGATTTCATGAATAAAACCCTTGCCCTCTGAATTACTTCTTTTGATTATACCCGAACCTCTTTAATTGCCTGGTATCACTGCGCCAATTTTTATTGACCTTAACATACAATTCAAGATGTACTTGTTTACCAAAGAATTTTTCCAAGTCTTTACGGGCTTCCACCCCTACCCTTTTTAAGGCGCTACCTTTATGTCCGATGATTATTCCTTTTTGGGAATCGCGCTCTACCATTATAACCGCTCTCATTCGAATAATATCAGTATCCTCAAAAAATTCCTCAGTTTCTATTTCAACGGAATATGGAATCTCTTTCTTATAATACATCAATATCTTTTCCCTGATGGTTTCGTTTACAAAAAAACGCTCGGGTTTATCGGTCAACTGATCTTTGGGGTAATAAGGGGGTGATTGGGGTAGTAATTCCAAAATTCTTTCAAAAACACCTTTTACATTGAAATTATTCAATGCGGAAATTGGGTGGATTTCAACAGTTGGCAATTGTTCTTGCCAGTATTGTATTTGTTCCTCCAAAACTTCCTGTGTTGAGGCATCAATCTTATTCATTAATAACAGAACAGGTATTTTACTGTTTTTAATTTTCTCGAAAAATTTCTCGTCTTTCAAGGCTTTCTCCCCTATTTCAACCATATATAGGAGTACATCTGCATCCTCAAAGGCAGATTTCACAAAGTCCATCATTGACGATTGCAACTCATATGCCGGTTTAATTATCCCGGGAGTATCAGATAAAATAACTTGAAAATCATCCCCGTTTACAATACCCAATATTCGATGCCGGGTGGTTTGTGCCTTTGAGGTGATTATCGATAATTTTTCACCTACAAAAGCATTCATCAAGGTAGATTTACCCACGTTTGGGTTTCCTATAATATTTACAAATCCTGCTTTATGTTCGGCCATATTCTTTTTTCGCAAAATAGATTTTCATCTCTTTATTTACACGTGGTGCCAAGTAGAGTACCGCAATCATATTAGGTATACACATTAGTGCGTAGGCCAAGTCGATTAAATTGATCACTAAATCTACCGAAGCAACTGCGGCAAAGGTAATTGTTGCCACGTAATATATATTGAAAAACTTGCCAATTTTGGCATTGGTCAAAAAAGACAAACATTTAGTGCCGTAATAAGAATAGGTGAATAATGTTGATAATGCAAAAGCTGCGACTATAATCATCAATAAAATATCCCCATAACCGAACAGTGTTTTTTCAAAAGCAATCAGGGTCATTAAGATTCCATTACTTTCAGCTTCCAAATGCGCCCCACTCAGAATTATGACAATAGCAGTAAGGGAGCACACTACTATAGTATCTATGAATGGGCCCAACATCGAAACCAGTCCTTCCTGGATAGGTTCAGAGGTCTTTGATTGCCCATGATACATAGGCGCACTACCCAAGCCTGCTTCATTGGAAAAAACCGCTCTACGAACGCCAAGAATAACCAAGCCCCAAAAGCCACCTTTCATTGCCGTATCAAGATTAAATGCTTCGGTAAAAATTAATTCAAAAGATGGTAAAATATTACTTGTGTTCATTGTCATTATAATGACAACTGCCACAAAATATAATAGTACCATGAAGGGCACAATAGCCGTAGCGACTTTTGCTATTTTTTTTAAACCTCCAAATATTACAAATGATGTAATGATTGAAAGTGAAATGCCAATAATCAATTTCCAATTGAATTCACCCAAATTTGCAATTGATTCATTCGGATTTACTACAACCCAAAAAGTCTGGGTAAACTGGTTTACTGTAAAGACCCCTAAAAATCCGACCAACCCAGCCAAACAGAAAAATATTGCCAAAGGCTTTGCTTTGGCTCCTATCCCCTTAGTAATATAGTACATAGGCCCCCCTTGCAATTTCCCTTCACTATCTTTATCCCTATACATGATTGAAAGGCTACAGGAATAGAATTTTATGCACATGCCTATTATAGCTGTGACCCATATCCAAAAAACCACCCCGGGACCTCCCATATAAATGGCAATGGCAACGCCCGAAATATTTCCTAAACCCACAGTGGCGGCAACGGCAGAAGAAAGGGCCTGTAGATGGCTCACTTCACCGGGATCATCTGGGTCGTCATATTTGCCAGCAGTTATTGCGATAGCATGTTTAAAATAACGATAGGGCAAAAGTTTTGAATAAAAGACTAGAAAAAGTCCGCCTCCGATTACAAAAAATAGCATGATCCACTCGGTATATGAGATAAGAACTGCTAACAATTCATTAAAAGCATCCATAAATTATGTAAAACCCGAAGGTATGGATTTTAAGTATTTTATTAAGATAGCACATAAAAATAATCTTTGTACAAGTTTTGATATAACTAAAAAACCGTTGTATATTTGCCGTCCATATCGCTGGGTAGGGCAGTATCCTTCGACTACACTCAGGACAGGGTACCTACTCTGACTGGGCAAAGAAAATAAAATCAAGTCTAAGTTTAGGCTTTTAAGATACATCGCGGGGTAGAGCAGTAGGTAGCTCGTCGGGCTCATAACCCGAAGGTCGCTGGTTCGAGTCCAGTCCCCGCTACTAAAAAAGAAGCCTCAAGGAAACTTGAAGCTTTTTTGTTTAGGTCAATAATCCTAATCATAAATGGTGGCATAGCTCAGCTGGATAGAGCACCTGCCTTCTAAGCAGGCGGTCGAAGGTTCGAATCCTTCTGCCATCACGAATAAATCAACAAAAAGTTGAAAACGAAGCGAGCTAAAAAACATAGCTTGCTTTTGTTTTTTTTGAATCGAAGTTTTCTTTTGTTGATTTTCAGCACTGAATGCTTTAAGGATATGCAATCCTTCTGCCATTACTTATAGAATAAAGTCCATCATGATAGTGATGGTTTTTTGTTTTATGGAAAGATGGAAAGCTAAAAGCTTTCTGTTCGAAAAATAAAATAAAAACAACTGCGGAAGCAGGGGCTTTATATTTTCAAATGGAATCAAAAAGGAAAACCGAAGGTAATCCTTCTGCCATCACCAATAAATAAGAGGTTTCCGAGAGGTTGCCTCTTTTTTTTGTTAATTATGCATACTTTATGCATACCAACGTTTAGAAATTTAGTTCCTTCATTCACCACCTCATTATTTCCAACAAAGACGTCTAAATGCATACTTTGAGCATATTTTTCAAACTTTAACAGTCTTTCAATTTATTTTGATGGTTTTCTTGGTGTTTTAAAGTATTTGAAGAAATTAAGCCTAAAAGTAGTTTGAGTTCCATTAAACAAATCGTTTAATGGAACTGGACTAAGGTTTTTCATAGGATACATTGTTATGTGGGAGTTTTATTTATTCTTCATTATTTCTGGATTTACAATATGAGGAATCCAATTGTTTTTATAAAACTCAATAATATTATCAGCTGCCAATCTGGCCATTTCCGCTCTCGCTTCATTTGTTGCTGAACCAATGTGTGGTAAAATAGCAACATTCTCCATTTGTAATAATTGATTATCTGGCTGCATAGGTTCAGGGTTTGTTACATCAAGTCCAGCTCCCCAAATTATTCCAGCCTTTAACGCTTCAATTAAATCCAGTTCATTATGAACTAATCCACGAGATGTATTTATAAATATTGAAGATGGTTTCATTTGACTAAATGCTGCTTTATTGAAAACTCCTTTTGTCTCAGCACTCAAAGAACAATGAATGGATATCACATCGCTTTGTGTCAATAAACTATTAAAATCAACATAGGCGGCCTGCAATTCTTGTTCTGCTCTTAAATTACGAGTACGATTGTGATACAAAATTTTCATATTATAGGCTCCTTTGCAGCGTTCAGCCATTTTCATACCAATTCGTCCCAATCCATATATCCCTAATGTTTTATTTTTCAATTCCATTCCAAGATTAGCCTTAGGTCTGAAGTAACTCCATTCACCATTTATAATTTTTTTATATAAATAGAACATCTTCCGAGAAGTTGCGATCATCAAACCAAATGCGATGTCGGCAGTCGCTTCACTCATTGCATCTGGTGTATATCCTATTGGTATTCCTAATCTCGTCGCCTCTGAAATATCGATATTGTCATATCCAACTGCATATTGTGAAATTATATCAAGGTGAGAACATTCGCTAAAAAATCTCTTGTCAATTTTCTCTGTTGATGCACAATAGAGAGCATCGTGCATCTTTGCTTTTTCAATCAACTCATCTTGGGTCATTGGTCTATCCTCATTCCAAGTTGTCACAGAAAATCCAGCGTTTCTTAATAATTCAGTTCCTATCTCAGGAAACATTCTTGAAATTAATATCTTTTTTTTCTCCATTTTTATCATTTTGTATGGTGTATCCTAAACCGCCACATAACAATTATGTATTGCAACTATGCACATCAAATTTAAGTAATATAGTTACTATTGATTATTTCCCCATAATATCCAAAATCATGGCTTTTTAAACTTTGGGCACAAAAGAAAACCAAAGGTAATCCTGTCGCGATCACAACACTCAGGAAACCACGCCCCAAGGCCTGGTTCTTTGTTTTATGGTAATGTGGCATTCTAAAAGCCTGTGAGATTTATTGGGCCATAATTTATATGACAAGGATATTCTGTATCATTCACTACAAGAATGATTTATATCATACATAAAACCTTTCCCTCTTTTTACATTTATTATCTGATTTATTTAAAACTGTAAAAAATGAAAATATTAATATTAAACCAATAATATCAACCAAATATCATAGGAAGTTTGGGCACCTCCTGTTATGTATTAGCACAAACAATGTAGTCTTACCATATAATTCTGACAAAATGGTCTCATCCTAGTTAAAAATAATATTCCAAAAAACGAATTGATGAAAAAATTAATTAGAAACAATCAAGTATATGGTTTTTTACCTACGGATATTGAGGGGGTCGATACGCTTGCTACGCTTGCACTCGACCTACGATGGTCGTGGAACCATGCGGTAGATGAAATATGGTACCAGCTTGATCCAGATCTATGGATGGAAACCCATAACCCATGGGTGGTCTTGCAGAATGTATCCCGTGACCAGCTTGAAAAGCAAATGGCCAATCAAGCTTTTAGAAAAAAGGTGGATGACATGATGAAATTAAGGCAAAGATCAATTTCGGATCCTGCTTGGTTTCAAAAAACCCATCCGAAATCCCCACTAAAATGCATTGCCTATTTTAGTATGGAATTCATGCTGAGCGAGGCATTGCCTATTTATGTAGGCGGACTGGGTAATGTTGCGGGTGATCAATTAAAATCGGCGAGCGATCTTGGGGTACCTGTAGTTGCTGTAGGATTGCTCTACCAACAAGGCTATTTTAGGCAGATCATAGACCAGTATGGAACACAACAAGCACTTTTTCCTTACAACGATCCGGGACAACTGCCGATATCCCCTCTTCGTCTCCCAAATGGAGAGTGGTTAAGACTGGCCATCAACTTAGCGAACCATACCGTTTGGTTACGTACTTGGCAGGTTCAGGTCGGGCGAGTAAAGCTTTTCTTAATGGATAGTAATGACCCCGTCAATAGTCCAATTCATAGGGAAATTACCAGTGAAGTATATGGTGGGGGATCTGACCTACGTATTCAACAGGAAATTATATTGGGAATTGGTGGATGGAAATTACTCCAAGCTTTGCAAATTAAACCAGAGGTTTGCCACATGAACGAAGGGCATGCCGCTTTTCTAATATTGGAACGTGCCAGTAATTTTATGAGAGAAACAGGAACTTCTTTTGAGGAGGCATTAACCATTACTCGAACAGGTAATTTGTTTACTACCCATACTGCTGTTGGCGCTGGCTTTGATCATTTCGATCCTTCGTTGATGTGGCATTTTTTTGGCGCCTATGCAAAAAATGATTTAGGTATTGATTTTAACGATCTACTTGCCCTAGGAAGGGAGAATCCGTTTAATTCCTCGGAAGGTTTTAATATGGCTTTCCTAGCCATTAGGGGAAGCGGGGCAGTGAACGGGGTAAGCCGTTTGCATGGGGAAGTGAGCCGCCAACTTTTTGGGAATATATTTCCGCGCTGGCCAAAAGCTGAAGTACCGGTGGGGTCGGTTACCAACGGAGTTCATATGCCGAGCTGGGACTCGGAATTTGCGGATAAAATCTGGACAGAGTCATGCGGAAAAGAGAGATGGCGAGGAAATCTTGAAACCCTCGAAGGGGATATTTCAGGGGTATCCGATGCCGAGCTCTGGCAACTTCGCAATGCTTCCCGAACCAATTTGATAAATTATACAAGGCAACGATTTACAAAACAAGTGAGGGATACCCCAGAACGACCTGAAGTTGCAGATTTGGTAAAGGACATTTTTGATTCAAATACATTGACATTGGGGTTCGCCAGGCGTTTCGTTCCCTATAAGCGACCCAACCTTCTTTTGCACGATCCAGAAAGACTTATCCGAATATTAACCAATCCTGAGCGTCCCGTACAGCTTATCATCGCAGGTAAATCGCCACCCTTTGATGAATCGGGAAAAGCATTGATACGACAATGGGTACTGTTCATCCAACAACATAATTTATTTCATCATGTAATCTTCTTAAGTGATTACGACATGTTGTTGACAGAACATCTGGTACAGGGAGCGGATGTTTGGGTAAATACACCAAGGCGCCCTTGGGAAGCATGTGGAACAAGTGGAATGAAAGTGTTGGTAAATGGAGGTATCAATCTATCGGAATTGGATGGTTGGTGGGCCGAAGCCTATTCTCCTGAAGTTGGATGGGCCTTGGGCGATACTAACGAACACGGCAATGATCCGAATTGGGATGCAATGGAAGCTGATGCCCTATACAGGTTACTTGAAAATGAGGTGGTTCCTGCTTTTTATAATCGCAATAAAGACGGAATCCCCGAACAATGGATAGCAAAAATGCGCAGCAGCATGGCAACATTAACGCCAAAATTTTCTGCCAATCGTGCTGTACGGGAATACACGGAGGAGTATTACCTACCCGCTGCCAACAATTATTTAAAACGGTCAGCTAATAAAGGCAGTGTGGGAAAGAGCATCGTTAGCACAAAACATTATTTGGGAGACAAATGGAACGGTATTTACTTTGGAGAAGCCTCCATTGATTATGTAGAAGGTGGTTTCCAGTATAATATATCCGTATCGCTGAACACTATAAATCCTAAGACTATTTTGCTACAGCTTTTTGCCAATGGCGTTGATGGAGGACAACCTGAAATAATAAAAATGGATAACAGTAGCGTGCAAAAGAAAGAAATACATATGTATCGCGCCCAAGTAAGTACCTCCCGACCGGCGAGCGATTATACAGTACGCATAATTCCAAATTATAAAAACATTTCAGTGCCCTTGGAAAATAATCTGATTCGATGGCAACGTTGAATATTAAGGGGGCGAATATCAATTATAGGGATTATTTTGATAGATGAAGTTCAACTAATGGTAAACAACATGACAGATTTAACAATAAAGGAAAGTATTGGTATTCTCAGCAATAATTATTTGGGCCATTTGGCCTTCATATCACAGAAAGACCCTTATATAATTCCAATTACCTATTATTATGATGAAACCAACAATAGTATTATTTGTTATTCTGCGGAAGGCCATAAGATAAAAGCCATGCGAAAAAACACTTCGGTCTCGTTAGAAGTAGAGGAAATTGAATCCAATAGTAATTGGCAATCCGTATTGGTTCATGGCATTTTCCAAGAACTTCATGGAAGTGATGCAAAGTTTTATCTACACCAATTTGCCCAGGGCGTAAAAAGTATCCTGAACGGAAAAGGAAATACACATCCTGAATTTATAAGTGATTTTTCAAGCAAATTATACTCAAAAGGGATTCCAGTAGTTTATCGTATCAAAATTGTTGAAATCACTGGGAAACGTAAAGGGACTTAAACAGATTTATCATGTAATTGCATTTGATTTTTTTTTACACTTAAAAATGAAATCGGTTATATTAATCTTTTAATTTTAATAAATAGGAATGCAAATTGCAAAGACCTTTTTGCGATTATATATATAAACCATAAAAATTCAGATACGTTTTCCGATACAACAAGCAGATGTATGCTGTGCCCATGGTCCTAGTACAACTGATTACAAAGAATTATTTAATCAGAAAAATAACTATAAAACTGATTATAATCAGTTTTAGGTTACTCTTTTTGTGCTAGCTTTCAATCAAGATTATAAAACCTTAACAACATGATAAACCAAGAAAGTACATCAGAGGAGATATTATCGGAATTCCATTGTGATGCAAAACTTTGGAAATCTATGATCGGGTACATGGAAAATGAAATTCAGTTCATAAATAAGTTATTGAATTCCAATGCCTTTAGAGATGCAACTCCCAATCTTTTTGAACACTTGCAAAACTTTAAGCATGAAATAAAAACCAAAACCAGGGAGGCCAAGAATTTCAAAAAGGAAATAAATATGTATGAAGCAGAATTAAAGGGAATTTTGGAGTGCGATAATATTTCATGTGATACATTTTATATGGAGAGTCATAAATTATTAAAGACTCGATTTGAGAAATTTTATAGTGAATTTAACGATTATAAAACCAGAGTTTTTAACTATACAGGGGGCAATTTGCTTTGAGGCAAAATACCACCTTAACTAAAAACATCATAGGAAAATGACGATACTAGACTTTTATGAATCAGGCGAGCACAAAAGTAACATTGCCCACTTTGCCGCCATTGTCAGTTTAGCAACTATAGATGGCGTAATAAATAACGAAGAAAATAAGGTGTTAAAACGGTTGGCTTTTAAGCTAGACCTTTCAAAGGAAGAATACGAACCCGTTTTAAAAAATCCGAACAACTATCCGTTGATTCCTCCCTATTCATTGGAAAAACGTATAGAAAGAATCCATGACTTATTTAACACCATATATGCAGATTATAAAATTGATGATGCGGAACGTGGGTTGTTCTTAAAATATGCAGTTGGTTTGGGCTTTTCGGAGGATGAGGCACATAAGGAAATTGAAAAATGCATTAGGATATATAGCGGGAAAGAAGAATTTGAGGATTGAGTACTTTGCTTTGCGTAAAAAGCTAATCAATAATATGGGTATCTGGAACCACTACTTCGCCATTCCATCCGAAAAAAAAGAAAATAACTGCACTCCCTTCAGTGGTACTAGAAAGAATACTTTCATTGAAACTCCTTTTTTACATCCGAGTTTCCTAACTATATATCATATTTATGTTTTTATGGTCAGGAGATTTACAAAATTCCCCAACGACAAATTTGGCAGGGTAAACGACATTTTTGCCCGCATATATCGTACACTTTCCTATTTAGGTGGTTAACAAAATTTTACAATCTTGGCTTCTTTAAAAAAATTACTTTTGAGAAAGTTGTATTAGAAATCCTGAAACCCAAGAATGGAATTATGAAAAATTATACTCTATTGTTTTTCTTCGTATGTTTTTTAATGTTCTATACCACACAATCTTGGGCACAGAAAGAAACGATAACGATAAAAGGAACAGTCGTAGAGGAGTTTGGAGGACAACCTATTGCCTTTGCCACTGTACTGATTTCGGATAACGAAAACAAGAAACCTATAACAGGTACCACAACCCTTGACGATGGAAGCTTTATTTTGGAGACCGATACTTCGAATTTCTACATAGAGGTCAGTTTTCTGGGTTATCAGACCAAAACTTTCGGACTACCGTCTACTCAAAATAAAACATTGGATTTGGGTACTATATCCTTATCAGAGGATGCCAAACAATTGGAGGAGGTAGTGGTACAAGGCGAAGTCTCACGTACCGAATTTAAATTGGACAAGCGCGTATTCAATGTAGGGAAAGATTTGAGCAGTACCGGGGCAAGTGCTTTGGATGTGCTGAACAACGTGCCTTCAGTGAACGTGAACATTGAGGGGAAGGTAAGCCTAAGGGGCAGCCAAGGAGTGCAAATCCTAATTAATGGCAAGCCGTCAATAATTGCCAGTGAAGAGGGTAATGCCCTGGGTACTATAACCGCTGATATGATCGATAGGATAGAGGTGATTACCAATCCATCTGCCAAGTACGACGCCGAGGGTACTTCGGGCATTATTAATATTGTCATCAAAAAAGAGGAGCGAAAAGGATTAAATGGCTCTATCTCAGTGAACACAGGTGCACCCGATAGCCATAGTGTGGGGGTAAGTCTTAACCGGCGAACAGAAAAATTCAACCTATTCAGTCAAATAGGGGTAGGTCTGCGGGATTTGCCTAATGAAATTGAAACCAGGAATGAAGATTTGGTGAATAATACCAAGATTTTGACCAATGGTACCGAGTACAGAAATGAAAAATATTTTAATCTTGTTCTTGGAACGGATTATCATATAAATGATAGCAACGTATTAACGCTTTCCGGAAACTATGCATTGGAATTGGAAGATCAGCCTTCGAACACAAATATTACTGCACTCGATGCGAGCAGTGAAATCACCTCGCAATGGGAACGTAACGAGGTTACGGAAGCTAGAAATCCGAAATTACAATATGAATTACAATACAAAAAGGATTTCAAGGGTGGTGAGGACCATACGTTGCTTTTTAGTGCCCTGGGAAATTTTTTTGGTAAGGATCAGTCTTCCGAATTTGTGAATACCACCATTTCAGGGGATGATAATGATGCCAAACAGCAGACCCGAACCGATTTCAAAGAAGCTGTATTCACTTATAAACTGGATTATACCAACCCTTTTTCTGATGAATGGACCTTGGAAACAGGTGCCCAATATGTATTGAACGATGTCAGTAATGACTATGAAGTCAATGATTTGGTGAACGGATTTTTTGTAAATGACCCAGGTCTCACCAATATTTTTGAATTCGACCAAAAGGTTTTTGGCCTCTATGGTACGGGTTCTTATGAAGGTGCAAAATGGGGGGTCAAAGCCGGATTACGTTTGGAACAAACTGATTTAAATACATTTCTTGCCAATTCCGGTGAAGCCAATGATCAAAATTATTCCAACTTTTTTCCAAGTCTACATACTTCCTATAAATTTAACGACAATATATCACTACAGGCAGGCTATTCGAAACGTATTTATCGGCCGAGGCTTTGGGATCTTAACCCATTTTTCAACATTCGCAATAATTTCAGCATCCGTCAGGGAAATCCGGCATTGTTACCAGAATTCACTGATTCATTTGAGATTACCAGTATCTTTATTTTGGGCAAAGCATCCTTGAACTTCGGGGTCTATCACCGTTATACGATTGATGTTATTGAGCGGGTATCGACCTTTGAAAATAATGTAAGCACGTTCAGGCCTGAAAATATTGGCACTAACCGTGCCACGGGAATCGAATTCAACGCTAAATACAGCCCTGTTAATTGGTTGACCCTGAACGGGGATTTTAATTATAGCCAGTTTAAACGGGAGGGGATTTTTGATACTTCCGTTTTCGATTTTAATGGTGACCAATGGTCATCCAAACTGATGACAAAAGTTAAATTACCTGCAGATATTGATTTGGAAATGACAGGAAATTACCAATCTAGCTACCAGACCGTTCAGAGCGAGGTAAGCGATAACCTTTTTATGGATTTAGGAATACGGAAAAATATTCTTAAAGGCAAGGCGGTACTCAATATGAGTATTAGGGACGTATTCGCCTCAAGGGTCAATGAGAGTCAAATAGCCCAAGCAGATTTTGAAGTATATAATCGAAGGCAGAGAGGGCGGTTTGTAGCCTTTGGATTCAGTTATGGTTTTGGCAAAGGGGAGGCTATGCAATATTCAGGCCAGCGAAGAAGGTTCTAAAAGATCGGATGATAATCTGTGATGTTACACCATCACCAAATATTTAAATTAATTACTTAAAGGAATTTAAACTTTATGTTCCCATTTATCCCCAATGCCATTTTTATAGCGTAACCCACATGGAAATTCAATATAATCTTCTGATTTATCCATTTTTTTTCCTAATGATTTAGTAGACCGAAAACTTTCAGTATCAACAACGATTTAGTCTCTAATGCCCCAAACAATTTGCTGCTGTTACCTAAGTGTCCCAACTGTATATATCATAGTATAGGCCACCTTGGATTCTTTGGATATTTTAGTGAAAAAAATCTTGATCCGAAATTTAGGATATACGATAGGGTTCCTATCAATATAATTTTAGAATACATTGGTTTGAAGGCTTTTAAACCTTATTTTTAAAAGGAATTATCAGCGAAAAAATCAACAACATGGGATCAAGAAGAAATTTTTTGGAAAAATTGACTGTTTCTGCAATCGGTATACCACTTTTATACAATTCGACAAACCTCTTTGCTGCTTCGCAAAAACCTTATGAAGGGCCTATTTTAAGAGTTGCAATTATGGGTTTGGGTAGTTATGGTACGAGGGTTGCGAATGCCATGCAATCCTGTAATCGAGCTAAACTTGTAGGTGTCATTAGTGGTACACCATCAAAAATTGTTGATTGGCAATCGAGGTACAATATTCCAAAGAAAAATTGTTACAACTATGATGATTTCGACAACATAAAAAACAATCCAGATATTGATGCGGTTTACATAATTACACCCAATGGCTTGCACTGTAATCAGACCATTCGTGTGGCCAAAGCAGGGAAACATGTAATCTGCGAAAAACCTATGGCGATCAATGCCTTAGAAGGTCAAAAAATGGTAAATGCCTGTAAGGAAGCTAATGTAAAGTTATTGATAGGTTACCGGATGCATTTTGAACCCAATACACTTGAGGTAATTCGTATGCGAAATGCTGGCGACTTTGGGAAAATCATGTTCTTTCAGGGACTATCAGGGTTCAGAATAGGCAATCCGAATCAATGGCGATTGAATAAAGAACTGGCCGGTGGTGGTGCTATGATGGATATAGGAATTTATTCCATTAACGGAGCCCGATATATGGTTGGTGAAGAACCCATCTGGGTAACAGCCCAGGAAACCAAAACAGATCCCGTTAAGTTCAAGGAGGGTGTTGATGAAACCATTCAATTTCAATTGGGATTCCCCAGTGGCGCAGTTGCCTCATGCCTTTCAACGTATTCAGTAAGTCATCTTGACCGCTTTTTTCTTAATGGAGTAGATGGGTTTGCAGAAATGCAACCCTCCACAGGTTATGGACCAATTAAAGGAAGCACGCACCTAGGTCCATTGACTAAACCGCACTTAACCCATCAAACCTTGCAAATGGATGAAATGTCGGCCATAATTCTCGAAAACAAACAACCTATTGTGCCTGTTGATGGAGAAGAGGGTTTAAAGGATATGAAGATAATAGACGCGATATATAATGCGGCCAAATCCGGCAGTAAAGTTCCTTTGTGAAGAAAACCAATAACTGAAAAATTGAACTAAAGAATAATCATGCACCATAACCAAATGAAAAAAGTGATACCAATTTTGAGTCTTCTTTTTGCCATCGCTGTTTCGTCGCAGCAAATCCCAAAAGAAGAACTTATTTTTTTAACCCCAAAATGGCAAGGGGAACGTTTCGAGGATGGTCGTCCAAAAGTTCCTGATGAAATTCTTACACGTATGAAACGGGTGACCTTGGAGGAAGCCTGGGCCGTTTTAAAAGGGGATAATTTTAAGTACCAATATGCTGAAGATTGGCAGACCATAAATCCTGATAGTGTCCTCGTGGGAAGAGCCGTTACTGCGGTATTTGTCCCTGGGAGGCCCGATATTCACCAAGTCATTGATGACAGGGGGCACACTAAAGACGGAAGGATCAAGTCTCAAAATTCATGGCCCATTGATCTGTTGGTTAAAGATGATGTGTATGTAGTTGATCAATTTGGGGCACATATTGATGGCCCTACGATTGGGGATAATCTTGGAAATTCAATCTTTGCAAAAACAGGCAACGGGATTGTGTACAATGGAGCTATTCGCGATATTGATGGTTTAAAGGAAATAGGTTCTTTCACCTCTTTTTTTCGCAGTTACCATCCCTCCCACCATTTAAATAATCCCGATGGTGAACTGAACACTACTTTAATTGGAATCAATACCCCTACCCGCATTGGCATGGCAACCGTTATGCCGGGTGATGTGGTATTGGGCCGTGATGGCGGGGTAATCTTTATACCCCCACATTTAGCTGAAAAAGTGGTAAAAACTTCGGAAATAGTAAGGTTAAGGGATATGTTTGGGCATCTAAGGTTACGGGAACAAAAATATACCCCAGGACAAATCGATTCGCGGTGGTCAGACGAAATCGAAAAGGATTTCTCAAAATGGCTCAACGATCATATCAACGAACTACCAGTTCCCAAGGCACAAATACAAGAACTTCTAAAAACTCGCACATGGTAGGTTTTTTACACTTCAACATCTATAAATCAATCAACAAAATCAACATATGAAAAACTCAAGAAGAGATTTTTTGTCTAAAGCTGCGGCTACTACAGCGTTAACCGCACTACCTTTTATAAACTATGGCAAAGGTTATGAAACAGCCTTAGATCTGACCCCTAAATTATCGGCTCCTTCCGACCTTAAGATTACTGATATTAAATGTGGCTACACCCGCGGAGGTCATAGTCTTTTTGTTAAAATATATACGAATCAAGATATCATAGGCCATGGGGAAGGCGTGGATGCTACACCAGGCACCTATCACTTGGTGAAAATGTTTGGCAAAAGATTGGAAGGCAAAAGCCCCCTAAATGTACATCGGTTATTTGAGGACATTCGTAGGTCCGGTTTTTTTGAAGGGGCACAATCCGGAATGTTCATAGCGGTATTGACCGCTGTTGAAACAGCACTGTGGGATTTGGCAGGTAAGGCATTGGGATTGCCAGTTTACCAATTGTTAGGCGGAAAATTCAGGGAAAAGATAAGGGTCTATATGGACACTGCCCTTTACCAAAGTAGATTACCTGAACCAAAAGATTTCGCTGCCGCTGCACTAGAAGCGGTTGATATGGGCTTTACCGCGGTAAAATTCGATTTGGATCAAAGCAATGATCCCAATAAATATGACCATTATAATTGGACGGCCAGCCCTGCAGAAATACAGCGAATGTACGACCAAATGGCTGCGACAAGGGAGGCTGTGGGTCCAAATATCGATATCTGTGCCGATATGCATGGGAGATATGATGCGATTACCGGGGAAAAGGTGGCCAAGATCTTAGAACCCCTGAATTTAATGTGGCTTGAAGAACCCATACCTGCTGAAAATACCGATGCCTATAAGAAGATTACCGCATCTACAAGTACGCCTATATGTGCTGGTGAGAATCATTATTTGGCACATGGTTTTAGGCCATTGTTGGAAAATGGGGCAGTTGATATTATTATGCCAGATCTGCAGAAAGCTGGGGGTTTGGGCGAAGGACAGCGCATAGCCAATCTGGCTAATTTGTACTATGTGCCTTTTGCACCACATATGGTAGCATCCTATTTAGGCGCTATGGCCGCTTGCCATGTTTGTGCTTCCGTTCCCAATTTCATGATTTTGGAATGGCAGATTTATTTTCATAAAGACCCCATGTTCAAGGAAATTGTGACTTTTGATGGCCCAATGACGGAAAATGGATTCATCACCTTATCAGAAAAACCAGGAATAGGAGTTGAGATCAACGAGGAGGGAATGCGCAAATATGCCGTCGAAGGTGTACCCTTTTTCGAATAATCAAATTATTGCCTGACTGCATTCAAAGCAATAAAAATCTTCAATAGATATATCATAGAACACTATAAACGAATCAACCATGAAGAACACATTAAAACAGCTAATCACAAAAAATAAAGAGGAAGAAAGGGCATATTCTGCATCCAGACAGGCAGAAACTGATAACCCTAAAACGGGGGATGATAGGCGAAACTTTCTTAAAAAAACGGCATTGGGTGGTATAGCCCTCAGCAGTTTTATGGGATATTCCTTTGAGGACACCATCGCCGAAACAACATCCAAAGTAAATCGTGCTTCAGCGCCCTCGGAATTGAAAATAACAGATATGCGTTACGCACATACCAATGTAATGGGAGGTACTGCTATAATCAAAATAGATACCAATCAAGGTATTTATGGTTTGGGTGAAGTAAGGGATGCCGCCGATGTACGTTATGCCCTATTTTTAAAAAGCCGTATCCTTGGAAAAAATCCCTGTAATGTAGAAAAACTCTTTAGGAGTATTAAGCAATTCGGTGGACCCGCCCGCCAAGCTGGAGGAGTATGTGCTGTTGAAATGGCACTTTGGGATATCTGTGGAAAAGCCTATAATGTTCCAGCATGGCAGTTATTAGGAGGTAGATATAGGGATATGATAAGACTATATGCCGATACCCCCCAAGCCAGTAACCCGGAAGAACAAAAGCGATTAATAGAATTTAGAATGAAAGACCAAGGGTACACTTGGTTAAAAATGGATGTGGCCATTTCTTCATTGGAACGGGATTCCGGGACGTTGGTCAATGATGAATTTTGGAGGGATAAGGATGGACGTTTATCGCAATGGGGTGATAGTAGAAATTATATGTCCTACGGAAATACAGCACACCCTTTTACACAAATTCAAATTACTGAAAAAGGGCTTGACATATTGGCCCAAAGAGTCGAGGAGGTACGAAATATGGTTGGTTGGGAAGTGCCTATTTCCACAGACCACTATGGTCACTTTGATTTGAACAATGGTATTCGTTTAGGAAAGGCGTTGGACAAATACAGATTGGCTTGGTTTGAGGATATCATTCCATGGCAACACACCGATCAATGGAGAACCATAACCGAAGCTTTGGAAACCCCTACGACTACAGGGGAGGATATTCATTATTTAGACAACTTTAAACCGCTTATCCATAAAAGATCAGTAGACATCATACATCCTGATCTGGCTTCCTCAGGTGGGCTTTTGGAAACCAAAAGAATAGCCGATTATGCAGAGGAATTCGGGATAGCCATGGCAATGCATCAAGCAGGTACTCCGGTTTCCTTTATGGCTTGTGTTCACTGTGCCGCAGCAAGCCAGAACTTTTTGGCATTGGAGCACCATTCGGTGGATATTCCATGGTGGGAAAGTTTGGTAAAAACCGTTGGTGGTTTTAAAATGATCGACAAGGGTTTTGCAACTGTACCCTTGACAGCTCCTGGTTTAGGAATTGAATTGAATGAGGATGTAGTGAAAAAACATCTACATCCGAGTGATAAAAGTTTCTTTAAATCCACAGAAGAGTGGAATGAACTACGCTCGCATGACAGAACATATAGCTAATAAATTTTGAATTTCTTTAAAATCCCAGGTATGAATAAAAAGATAACATTTGTAATTGTGGCCCTATTGGGTTTTTTCTATGCGGAATCGCAAAATGTGGGTGCAAGTCCCGATCAAATAAAGGCATTGACATCGCAATGGCAGGGCGAACGTTTTACCGATGGCCGTCCAAAAGTTTCAGATGCCCTTTTAAAAAGATTGAAAAAAATTCAAATAGAGGAGGCATGGGGATATCTTCGAAGGAACAATTATCATAACCAATATGATGGCGATTGGGAAATAATACACCCTGATAGTGTCATGACTGGGCGTGTTGTTACCGCCCAATATATGCCTTTGCGACCGGATTTAGAGCGTTTGGTAAAACTAAGGGGGGCCATCGAGAACAGGGATACTATTGGGGGGAGCAATTCATGGCCTATAGAAATTCTCCAACCTGGTGATGTATATGTTGCGGATGGTTATGGAAGAATTGTAGACGGTACTTTGATCGGTTCTAATTTAGGAAATGCAATTTATGCCAATTCAGGGAACGGGGTAATCTTCGATGCCGGTGTTCGGGATGTTGCGGGCTTGCTCGATATTAAAGGGTTTAATGGTTGGTACAGGGGAGCAGATCCATCATATCTTCAGCAAGAAATGTTGACAACGATCAATGCCCCTATTCGAATCGGCAAGGCCACTGTGTTACCTGGCGATGTAGTTCTCGCCAACCGTCATGGGACGATTTTCATACCTGCACATTTAGTCGATAAATTGGTATTATCTTCTGAAGTGGTGGGATTACGAGATCAATTTGGATTTCAACGCTTACGTGAAAAAAAATATACCCCGGGACAGATTGATACCGGTTGGACCGATGAAATCAAAGCTGATTTTAGAAGTTGGATAAAAAAATATCCCGATGGCAAATTGCCCATGACGCGAAAAGAATTGGAGGATTATCTTAACGACCAATAATAATGGGGAGTCTCTTTAGCGATTTCCTTTTAATAAAAATATCCCTTCTTGATCTAGAACAAAAATTAAAATTCAATATGAGAAATGTAATGCAAGTATTATTGTTTTCGCTTGTAATAAGTGCAATAAGTTGTAAGGAACAAACACAAAAAGCAGTTGGGATGGAAGAAGTCAAAAGTGAAGTCACATTGCCAGCTGCAAATAAGGCTGATGTGGAAAAAACCGTACTGGCATTCAACAATGCCATGGTGAATGTGCAAAAGGAAGTTTTGGAAAGTTTATGTGCTGATGAACTAACTTATGGGCATTCGAGTGGATTGATCCAGAACAAGGATGAGTTTATTGATGATCTTATTAACGGCCCATTTGATTTTTCATCGCTTATTGGTGAGAATCAAACCATAAATCTTTCAGGTAATACTGCTGTGGTTCGGCATATTTTTGTAGCGGAGGGCACAAGGGATGGTAACCCTGCCAATGTCCGAATAGGAAATATGCAGGTTTATCAGCAACAAGAAGACGGGACTTGGAAATTACTTGCAAGACAAGCTTATAAATTATAAAACAACCCTTGATGCCATCAACCAACAAAATAATAAAAACCAAAAACAACGTCTTTTGAAAAAAATCAACATCTATTCTATATCCTTAGGGGTGGCCGTACTATTATTTCTTATTGTACTTGTCATGATTCTAATAGGAAATATTCAACAATCGGGGCTATTGATATTGGCATTGTTTGCAACTTTGGCTTTGGGGTTCAGTGGTTATAAGTCACTCAACTCCTATGTATTTACTGCAATGATATTTGCAGGTGTGACTGTAGCGCTATACTATCCCCAGTATTTTCAACAGATGGGCGATTTTAAATTCACTGCGCTTATAATCCCACTTATCCAAGTCATTATGTTCGGGATGGGCACCTCAATGAGTATTAAGGATTTTGCAGCCATTTTTAAATCCCCAAAAGGGGTTTTGGTTGGTGTCACCGCACAATTGGGGATTATGCCTATTATGGGATTTGCATTGGCCAAATTAAGTAATTTCCCTCCTGAAATTGCAGCAGGAATTGTTTTGATAGGTTGTTCCCCTAGTGGTGTGGCCTCAAACGTAATGGCTTATCTGGCGAAAGCCAATTTGGCCCTTTCGATCACTATCACCTCAATAGCAACACTTCTAGCACCTTTTTTAACACCATTGCTCATGAAATTGTTGGCTGGGGAATTTGTGGAAATCGATGTTTTGGCTATGATGTGGAGTATTGTTAAAATGATCATACTTCCCATTGGCGCCGGTTTGCTATTCAACAAATTGATGGGTGATAAAGCCAAATGGTTAGACAAAGCAATGCCCATAATTTCAATGTTGGGAATAGGATTGATCATCACCATTATTACGGCAGCAGGCAGGGATAGTCTTTTGGACATTGGAGGTATTTTGATGTTGCTGGTTTTGGTACATAATTTATTTGGCTACCTGCTTGGATACTGGTATGCCCGTTTATTGAAATTATCAGAACAGGATGCCCGGACAATCGCCATTGAGGTAGGTATGCAGAATGGTGGTCTCGCCTCGGGTATCGCAAACTCTTTAGGCAAGATAGCCACAATGGGCTTGGCACCGGCTGTTTTTGGCCCATTGATGAATATTACCGGATCGATCTTGGCATCCTATTGGCACAAGAGACCCCCTTTAAGTTACAAATCCGAACCTCATAAACAAGGTCTTGAAAATATAGGATAACTGAAGCAAATGGCCATTAAAACGCCTATTGTTTTATCTTTGGCAATAAAAGTATATATGTATTTATGGCAGCCAGGTGAAGGAACAATACCGTTTTTTTTTCAAATCAATTGATCTCATGGTCTTTAAGGAAGTTTAGCATTTTGAATGCTATTTTGTTCATCTAAAATTTGTTGTAAAGATTATAGAATTTCTGAAAACCATAACTAATCAGCTAAAATGTTATTGGGTTTTTACACATAAGACAATTATACAAACAGAACTCGATGCAACTTTTTAAAATAAATTATACAAACAATATTAGGCTTTCGTTTTTATCGAAATTTAATTATATTCAAAATTCTGTACCTTTCCTATCCAAAATTAAATCCATTAATGGATCATAGTAATACCAATTATATTAGATATTTAAATACGTTACAGCGTTCTCCTTTCTTTAAGGACTCTAGTAATGAGGCAATTAATAATCTATTAGGTTTAATGACGGCTGAACGATGGAATGCAAAAAGCTTTAAAAGTAGCCTTGAGGTATCTTCTACTTTTCACTTTATAGTTTCCGGTAGACTTAAAGTATTTAAATCCAATCCAGATTCTGGCAGGGAACATACTGTTTTTGTATTATCCCAAAGTGATGTTTTTGATGTGCTTTCGTTACTTGATACAAAACCCCATGATGTCTATTGGGAAGCATTGGATACCCTTGAAGTTTTAAAAATATCAATGGAAAAAATGCGTAATTGGATCAATGAATATCCAGTAATGCATAAGGCAATATTATATTATTTAGGAGATCGAATGCGGCAACTTATGGATGTTGCCACAGATGTTACACTTCATAGCACCCTAGTAAGACTTTCCGCTTTGCTCCTTAAAAATATAAACGGCGAAACCCGTAAACTGGAATTGATCAACAATCTTCCGAATGAAGAGATTGCAGGGCTCATTGGCACCACAAGAGCTGTGGTAAGCAGGCATATTCAGGAGCTAAAGCGTTGTGGAGCCATTTCAGTAAGTCGTAAACAAATCAACGTTAAGAATTTGGAGCTGCTACTATCGATTGCAGAAGAAAAATATATTCCTTAGTTTTTTTCAAAAACAAAATACATTACTTCCAAGTCTATCTATTCCTACACCTCAAAAAATTAATACAAGTGCTACCTAGGTAGCTGTACGTGAGTATATAAAAATATAACTTTATAACTGTTCTCAACTTAATATCAATACGTCTACGAATATATTATATTTTAACGTAGGTGTTTTTTTTGGTTTCAATGACTAATTTCCAAATTGAATATATCATGGATGATTCTGTTGTTGATCTGAGACAAGGAAACAAAAATGTAAATACTCGCTATTAGTTAGTTTAATACCATTATATCTTGAATAGTAAATTAAAATATATGTTATCCGCATCACTAAGGAAAGTGGTCAAAAAAAATCGGAAAATGCCAAATGCAGTAGTGCGCATGGCATTTAAATCGAAATATCCAAAAGCGACCTTTACCCAATGGAAACAGATAGATGTATTTAAATGGCAAGTGAATTTTATCTCGAAGGAAAGGCAATACACGGGCTTATTTGATAGCGAGGGTAATTGGTTGGAAACAATAAATATGGTGCCGTTGAATTTTATCCCTGAAAATGTTAAGCAAAGTTTTGAAGAAAAGTACGACAGGGATGGTCTTCGGCAAATTTACCAGATACAAACCCCTAATCGCACCCTTTTTGAAATACAATGGAATAATGATCTGTACGCATTAAAACTAGTATATGACATTGCAGGAAAAATAGTGGGTAAGATGATGTCGAAAATCAACGGAAGTTGAATTAAAATAGTGAAATGACCCGGAATAATAAAATTATTCAATTCGACGCAGAAACTTTTAAACCACTTGCAACAATATTCAAGATTAAAATGGTAAAAGACTCCTTGATACTATTATAGAGAACTACATGTATTTTATCTTACCACTTGGTGGGAAAATTGAAATCTTGTAGGAGAAATAAAAAACAACCCAAAGAATAAGTATCAAAAAAGAATACCTATAAACCGGTATTTAATTTCAAAGAAGACAATGTTTTTAAGAAATTTAAATCGATCGTATGAAAACATCTTTTAAAGTAGAAAACTTAAATTTCAATACAATCCATGAATTACCGAATGCATGGAACAACCAAAACTACATAGATCTATTGGAAATTATGGATTATGGGGATACTTCGGAAATAGCCAAAGATGAGTTGAAAGAAATGTGCTTAATGTCCTTAACCGATAATGAACCCGAAGATGCCGCCAAAATAATTCTTGAATATATATTTAAGGATAGATTGACTATTGGGCAGATAGAAAACCTTTCCAATGAAATGCTTGACGAAAAAATGTGGGAGGAGTATGCAGACCTTTCATTTCACGAAGATTTTTTTAACATAAACCAGTTGTTATACCAGGCGTTTATTGGAAAGTTTCCCAATCCAAAAGCGGTGAAGTTTCAAGTAAAGGTAACTTCAAACGAAATAGATGGATTGGAAGTGTTTAAAGATTTCCCTGAAGCATCCTTGGTTCGATTATTGGTCGCAGGTATGCCACAAAACACTCTAATCTATAGATTGTTCGAAGAACAAGTCGATGGTCAGGAATTTAAAGATGCCAAAGACATTATTTGGCAGCTAAAAATTGAGCGAAATAATGACCAGGAAGTAATATTTGAGATTATTTCCTCAAACTATTGGTTTCATGACTTTAAATATGTGAAGGATTTTGAAGCTGACACACATGCAGATGAGCTAATTGGTTACACGAATTAGCTTCTATAACCCAATCCTTTTATAAGTCGATATTAGTAAAATACATTGTCAAAAATAAAATCATTCATCAATTTCAGTTGATATTGATGGTTTTCTTAATTTTTTGATTTTACCAGTCCGCTGCATAACTATTAATTTTTCTGTAAGCGTTATCCAAAACGGACTTATAATCAAAGTAAGGGAAATTAAACTAATAGTAAACTTATAGCTAAAACTTTCTATAATTCCCAAACTGAAGGCAGATGAACCAAGTAGAAAACTCAATTCCCCAATTTGTGCCAAGAAAGCGCCTCCCAAAAAAGCTTCTTTCCAAGGGGAGGAAAATATGCGAAGTATTAATGAATTGATCAGATGATTTGTAATATAAACCGAAAAAATAGCAATTGATATCACAAATGCGTGCTTATAAATAAAATTAAAATCCAATTGTAGTCCTACGCTGATAAAAAACATGGCCACAAACAATACCCTGAACGAATCCAGGGTGTCATAAATCCATTTAGTTGCCTTTGAGGCGTGCATTACCATACCACCTACAAATGCCCCTAAAGCCGCGGAAAGACCAAAAATTGAAGAGACCAAAGCCCCTCCAAAACAAAAGAATATGGCAAGAAAAACTTGAAGCTCATGATCATTCTCAATGTTTTTGGAAAACGGAAGTACAATTGTCTTTTTATAATAAATGTAGATAAGCAATGCCATTATTATGATACCACCCACTATCATGAGAATAACATTTCCTATGGGCTCATCCTTTCCTCCTAGTAATGATGTTATGATCAATAAAGGAACTATTATAATATCTTGCATAAGTAATATACTCAGTACGTTTTTACCTACACGTGAATTGACTAAATTTTTATCAGCTAACAATTTTATGATTACTGCCGAACTACTCAATGCGATTACAAATCCTATTATTATTGATCGTTTAATATCCCAATTGAAAAAAAATCCAATCCCCATTACAATCAATACACTTACCCCCACTTGTAGAAAAGTACCCAAAGCTGCTACCTTCCATTGTTTGACGAATTCGGGCAAGCTTATCTCCATTCCAATAAAGAAAAGTAACAGAATAATACCCATTTCCCCTAATTGGTTAATGGTTGAAGCATCGGCTATGAATCCCAGTCCTTCTTTGCCTAAAAAGGCTCCGACTAAAATATATCCAATAATGTAAGGCTGCTTTATTTTTTTTAGAAATAAACCAACCAAAATAATCAGTATCGCCAATATCGATATGAATGCAATTGAGGGGTCAAAATTTATACTCAGGGTCATTATCAATTTTAACGGCATTAATGCAATAGTTTAAATCGTTCCCGGTTCAATGTAAGGCTTTCAATAAACTTCTTTCAAAAGAAAATTACAAATTAGTTTCTTGTAAATTACATCAAAATTCTTAGTGGGCCAATTCACACATTTACATTTTGTTCTACTTCTCCTTTTAGAAATGAAGAAGTAGAACAAAAATCCAATATTGAATCTTATAAGTGAAGCAAGTTAGATAAATTATTACTCTACAAGTTTTAAATCAATAATAGTATTAGTGGCCATATCATCACCCTCTTCATCCATTTCTGTATCGGTCTCGTAGGTAACGATGAAAAGTTTTCCTTTAAATTGTTCATCGGCAAGATCATATTTTACCAATACTTCATTTAGTACGTCATTGAATTCAATCGTATAGCCTTCAGAATCAGTAAAATAGTAGATTTCATCTATATATTCTGTAAAGGTGGCTTTTATAGTTTCGGTTTCTTGACTTTTTTCTGTTGTTGCTACTGTGATGATTGCGAAAAAGAATACGAATAGTGCTTTCATGTGATTTTATTTTAGTTATAAATTTGTATAATTAGGCGATAGTATTGCTTTGGTCCCTTACATTACTTTGGCAACCAAAACCATTACCACACATAACAAACTTAATGATTCAGCAAAGGCAAGACTGCTACTTAGGTAGCAGTTACTGTTGAATTCAACACCTATTTTTATCCTTTCTTTATTGGTATATTCCAATTAAGTTACATTAAAGGTATTAAACGAGTATATTAGCTAACACATCAATGGTATGAATTTAAGGGATGGGGTAAGAACCTCAGAAAATAAGGTATCCTCCGAAAGTAAAAAACTAAGCGAATTGGTAAAGAACAATGACAAGTCGCTTGTAGATCGATTGGAAAGTTATGAGGATATCATCAACCTTGAAGTTGGGGATACAGGACTCAACCGTGCAAAAACGTTGGAGCGCGAGTTTGATATTCGTCAGCTTTACATAAAATACGAAGGCGATAACCCAACAGGCACCCAAAAAGATCGCATTGCCTTTGCCCAAGTATACGATGCTTTGCGAAGGGAATTTGATATTGTTTCTTTGGCAACATGTGGTAATTATGGAGTCTCGGTAGCTTTAGCAACAAACTTAGCGGGTTTGGCTTGTCAGATTTATATTCCAGAATCCTTTCATACCGATCGAATTCAGGAAATGGAATCACTTGGGGCTCAAATTATCCGATTACCAGGTACTTATGAAGATGTGGTTGAGCGAAGCACTGAACTCGCCAAAATAAATCAATGGTACGATGCCAATCCCGGTGGCCCAAATACCCCTTTACAAATCAGTACCTATTCCCAAATTGCATTTGAGATTGTGGATGAGTTAGGCGATGCCCCAAAATATTGTGCTTCCCCAGTATCAAACGGGACCTTATTCGCAGGAATTTACAGAGGTTTCGTTTCTTTGTACAAAAGAGGTAAGACCTCAAGGATTCCAAAAATGATCGCGGCTTCTTCCTCTCATCAAAATCCCATTATTACATCTTTCAAAAAAGGCTTGAATCATTGCAAGGATTTAAATCCAGAAAAGATTAAAGAAACCAAATACAACGAACCTTTGATTAATTGGCACAGCTTTGATGGTGAAGAAGCCTTATATGCCATTCGGGAATCCGGGGGTGATGCATTTCACATAAGTGATAGGAAAATGAAGGAAATGACCGCTTTTTTAATGAAAAAGGAAAGTATTAAGATTCTTCCTGCCTCAACGGCGGGGTTAATAGCTCTATTGGAAATGAATGAAAAACTCGATTTTGAATCAGATCGTTTTGTAGCTGTATTAACGGCAAAATATTAAATCAAAAAAAATGAAAAAAGTATTGGATGGTAAGGCATTGGTATATTGTGAAGGAGCGTTCAACACCCCAAACGGAAAAACCGCACACGGATTAGTGCGCTTTACCGAAAGGTATGATATCGTAGGGGTCATAGACAGCACTTATGGGGGTAAAGATGCCGGTGAGGTCTTGGATGGTAAACCAAATGGCATACCGGTATTCAGAAGCATAGGATATGCTACGAAAGAATTGACCAATACTGGAAACCTACCAAAGTATTTTGTAATAGGCCTTGCACCAGATGGTGGCAGATTACCCAATAAGGCACGAGCTACAATCAAGGAAGCCATTGAAATGGGATGGAATATTGACAGTGGCCTGCACGATTTTTTGACCAATGATCGAATGCTCATGTCACTTGCTGAAGATTGTAAAGTCAAAATTAGGGATGTTCGTAAAACCCCCGATCGCGATAAACTGCATTTTTTTACAGGGGATATTGAAAAAGTAGATTGCCTAAAACTAGCTATATTGGGTACCGACTCCGCTTTGGGAAAACGTACCACGGCATGGATCATCGTACATGGTTTGAGGGATACCGGAATGAAAGCAGAAATGATCGGAACAGGGCAAACAGCATGGATGCAAGGTGCAAAATATAGCATGGTCATGGATAGTTGTATTAACGACTTTGTTTCCGGTGAAATAGAACATGCCGTGGTAAGTGCTTGGAAAAATGAAGATCCCGATGTAATCGTAATCGAAGGGCAAGGTAGCTTAATGAACCCCGCCTATCCCGGAGGTTTTGAGATATTGGCAGCAGGACGACCCGATTACGTAATTTTACAACATGCCCCCAAACGATTGGAATATGATGGTTTTCCTGGGTATAAAATGCATTCCCTTAAAGAACAAATCAATGCTATTGAAATTATTTCAGGCAAAAAAGTAATTGCCATTACCGTAAATCACGAGCTAATGACGGCCGATGAAATTCTTCCTGCCTGTGAAGCCATAACAAAAGAAACAGGCCTTCCCGCCTTTGATGTATTGGCCCATGGGGCTGATAAATTGATCGAGATCTTAAAAACGATAAAAAAAACCAGAAGCGATTAGATGAAAATAACCAAAGTATCGTACGAACGTCTTCAGTTGAATTTATCAACTCCATATACCATTGCCTACGAAACCATTGGCAAAAGTACCAATTTTATCCTGAAATTAGAGACTAATACAGGTTTGGTGGGCTATGGTTGTGCGGCCCCTGATCCCATTGTAACCGAAGAAACACCTAATCAAGTAGAAGAGGTTATTAGAAGTACCATATTACCATTTCTTCATGGTGGGAATCCTTTCCATTACGCACGGATTATAGCAGAACTTGAATTGCTGATCAAAGGTAAATCCTCTGCTTTGGCTATGGTTGATATGGCACTTCTTGATTTGGTCTCAAAAAAATGCGATGTTCCCTTGTATCAGTATTTAGGTGGTTATCGCGATTGTATTGCCACCAGCATTACTATAGGTATTCTTTCTATTGATGAAACCCTTCGCTACGCCGAGGAGTATATTGGACAGGGCTTTTTTATTCTAAAAATAAAAGGTGGGTTGCAGTTGCAAGAGGATATTGAAAAAATGTTACGAATACGCCAAATGTATCCAAATGTGATCCTTAGATTTGACGGAAACCAGGGTTATAACGTAAACGAATCAGTAGAGTTTGTTGAGGCAACCGAAAAGGTGGGTATCGAAATTTTTGAACAACCTACCAAAATTGCCCACGAAGAACGATTGGGCTTGGTTACCAATCAGGTAAGCATTCCCGTAATGGCCGATGAAAGCCTAAAAACACTAACTGATGCTTTTCGCTTGGCACAAAACGAGCATTTGAACATGGTCAACATTAAACTCATGAAAGTGGGTGGTATTTTGGAGGGCATGCATATTAACTCTGTGGCAAAATCGGCTGGTTTGGAAGCAATGGTAGGCTGTAATGATGAATGTAGTCTGGGTATAGCTGCCGGATTGCATTTTGCATTGTCTCGTCCCAATATAAAATACGCCGATCTTGACGGGCATTTGGATATTGAAAACGATCCCTTTAAAAGTCTTTTCCAAATAAAAAAAGGTATCATGTACCCATCGGAATTTTCAGGATTGGGTAAATTTGAAAAGTAATATACGCATATTTGGCAAAGCCTAATATTTTTTAAATCCGCTTTAATAAAAACGTATCCAAGACTTAAAAGGTCATGAAAAACAAAATGAACCTTCTCCATTTGTTTACGATATAAGATTTCCGTAAGAACTTTATTAACAACCTGGAGTAGGTTAAAAGCAACAAGAATCATGGTTTTTTTGCTTCTTATTCATTATATTCAATCAGTTGTATAACCAATGATTACGATTTGACTGAATAACACGACAAATCTCCATGCCTGGTACGAAAAAATTAGCCGCAATCATGTTTACCGACATTGTCGGTTATACAGCATTGATGGGCGCAGACGAGGATAAGGCATTTGAAGTATTGCAAATAAGCCGCGATATTCATATCAAAAGTATCAACAAATACAATGGTAAACTTATCAAAGAAATGGGCGATGGAATGCTGGCCCAATTTGATACTGCTATTGACTCGGTATTGTGCGCCATCGAAATACAAAAACATTCCAGTCGGCAAATCAAAGAGAAAATTCGGATTGGTATACATCTTGGTGATATTACTTTTGATCACGAAGATATTTTTGGGGATGGCGTAAATATTGCCTCTCGATTACAATCGGTCGCAGACCCTGGAGGTATTTATATATCTGGATCTGTCCAAAAATCAATTCGGGCCAAAAGTGCTATTGAAACAAAACATCTAGGACAATTCAAATTAAAAAATGTTGATTACCCAGTAGACACTTATTGTATTCTTGAAGAGGGACTACCAGTCCCTTCTGCTGCTAAAATAGAGCAACTTAAAGGAAGATCCCTGTTTCATAGGCTTAGTAGATCAGTTTATACCTATGTAATTCTGTTGCTTTTAATCATTGCAAATGGACCTTGGATCCGAAATTACTTCACAACTGAGTCCCCTAGGATATCATCATTGCTTATTCTGCCCTTTGACAATTTTACCGGCGATGACTCACTGCAATATATTGTCGAAGGTATACATGATGCATTAATTGGTGATGTAGGAAAAATCAGTGCCTTGAGAGTCCCTTCCAAACGAACTGCCAATGCGTATCGCAACGTGGAAAAATCGATTCCTCAAATAGCGACAGAGCTCAATATCGACGCAGCTATAGAAACTTCAGTCTCTTGTTACGGTGAGAATATTTGTATTCAGGTAAAATTGGTAAGTGCCTTTCCTGAAGAGAAGCAGTTGTGGGTACATGATTTCAACATAGAGAAAGGACAGCTTTCGAATCTTTCCAAGAAAATAGCCAAAGAGATCTCCCAGCAAATTCATATTAATCTGACTCCTCAGGAAGAGCAATTGCTGGCTGAAGCCAAACCTATAGACCCGGACGCTTACGAAGCTTACCTAAGAGGTATGAGCTTCTGGGAGTTGGGAACAAAACCTGACCTTGACCGCGCTATGCGTTATTTTCAATTGTCTAGCGAAATTGATCCAAATTATGCCCTTGCTTACTTGGGTATTTCCGGAACTTGGGGAGGGTATGTGCAACATGGATTTTTGCCCTATAGTGAAGTCTCCGAAAAAGCTGAAGCTGCACGAAGTAAGGCCCTAATGCTAGACAGTACGCTTGTAGAAATTCATGCCGGAATGGCCACCAAATATACCTGGGGTGATTGGAATTGGAAAAAAGCTGAACAAGAGTTTTTAAAGGCAATTCAGATTAATCCAAATTACCCCTTTTCACAGGCTTACTACTCACATTTTCTAGCCATCATGGGCAATCCCGAAAAAGGACTCCCACATAGTGAACTCGCAATGCAACTAGACCCATTTAATACGTTATATATTTCCATTCATGGGCAAGCACTTAAAAATGCCGGTAAGTATGATGAAGCTCTTGAATTATTGCAAAAGCTCTATGAAATAGAACCGGATCAGGGCATTGCGCTCCCGGCACTTTGGGCAGTATATCACGAATTGGGTGATACCCAAAAGTCGCTTGATATTGCAAAAAAAATATACGCATTAAGGGAAAATGAGCTGGCCCTGAAATCCCTTGAATTAGGATTTGAAGAAGGGGGCTACCATATGGCCATGCAGCGTACCGCCGAGATGATGATCTCGAAACGTGATACGATTTATTTCCCTTCATGGCAAATTTTTACACTTTATTGCCGCGCGGGTATGAAAGCAGAGGCCTTGGAATGGCTCGAAAAAGCATATGAGGAACATGACAGTAATATGCCATACATTAGTGTAGATCCCCTTTTTGCCTTTTTACGTGAAGAACCTCGATTCAAGAACCTCCTGAAAAAAATGGACTTACCGGTATGAATAGTAAAACTTGAGGGCTTTACTTTTAAAACAAAACAACTTTCTGCTTCCGTAACCGATAGTGTTCCAATTTCATATAAAGGGTTTCCTAGTTATAAAACATCCCCATCCCCAGAAACAAAACAACTCCTGCCTGCCTTACAACTCGTTGGGGATACCAAATCATTATCAGGGCCCACAGCGCCTGCGGAATTAATGCACCAACAAATAGTATTGGCATCATCCAATAAGAGCCAAGGATTATCCCCTCCTTCCATCATCCCATAGGGGTTTCTAGCACGTAGGAATTTGCAGATACTTATTTTGCTTGGTTTACTTTTATCCATATCTAAGAAATTTCTAAAATTGCTTGCTTGATAGTAGATACAAATAGAGGCACCTTATACCCATTTTTCGCCAATGGGCGCGCTATTGACATAGCTGCTTTTGCCGCTGCCAAAGCATTTTCACTATTAATGGTCTTATTTTCAATAGCCTGTTGGGCTTCCATCGAGCGATACGGTACTGGAGCGGCCGCACCCAAAACAATACTCGCCGAACGACAGGTATTCCCCGAAACCTCAAAAACCACTGCTACATCCCCCAAAGACCAATCATAAGACTCACGTGCTACTTGTTTAATATAAGCGCTTTTGGTGTTTTTTGATGGAGCTGGAATAATAATCTCGGTTATTATTTCCTTCGCTTGAAGAATGTTCTCCATAGCAATATCCTTGCTCGCAGTAACAAAGAAATCATCCATTGGAACGCTTTTCTTTTCCCCCTCTCCATTGACAATAACGACACTGGCATTAAAAGCCATAAGAGCTGTCGAAATAGAGGAAGCATGCACACTTACGCAAGATCCATTATCAATAATCGCATGATTTTCGTTTTCGCCTGTTTCGGAATGGCGGGCAAAACAACGATCTCCCGCTTTACGGAAACAATCATGATCGGTAGAGCGAAAATACCAGCAACGGTTTCGCTGTGCTATATTACCTCCCAAGGTAGACATATTACGCAGTTGGGGAGTGGCAGCATGGATTACCGCTTGATGGAGTGCCAAATAATTGGTCTTAATTTCCGGATTTGACGCTATTTCAGCCAAGGTAACATTGGATCCTATGCTCATTCCTTTTTTAGGGTCATAACCAATCTTGTCAAGACCGGGAATATTCCGAATATTGATTATTTTTTGCGGTTTAAGCAGGCCTTCCTTTACCCAGTCGAACACATCAATACCGCCGGATTTAAATACCGTTGCATTATCTGTATGTTCATATAGCTGTTCGGATACTGTTGAATTCACTTGTTGAAGGGCATCTTCAACAGATTTGGCTTCGTACCAACTAAATTTATTCATGTCTTTATATTTATGAGACTTTACTTAATGCTTTAAGAATACTCGCAGGTGTAATGGGTATTTCATAAATCCGCACTCCAATAGCGTTATAAACGGCATTGGCAACTGCAGCCGCCGTAGCAATATTTGCAGGCTCCCCAATGCCATATGCATCTGTTGAGGAAAGCGCCGGATATTCTTCCACAATCACGGTTTCAATTTCTGGAATTTCCATGGAAAATGGCACCTTGTACTGATCAACATTTGCATTCATCATGTGGCCAGTTCCATTGTCCATAACCCTATTTTCATACAATGCATAAGATACACCTTGTATGACTCCCCCATTGATCTGACTTTCCAATTGACCAATATTGAGCGGTCTACCACAACTGTGTGCCGCTACTATCTTATCTACCTTTACAAATCCCGTGTCGGTATTAACACTGACTTCCGCAAATTGTACTGATCCCAAATCCCCAAAGGCTAAACCCCATGGTTGTTGAAATCCACCATAATCATCCGATCGGCTGGCAATTTTACTAATTTGGCTTGTCCGCATCAATTTTGTTGCTTCTTTAAACGGCATTTTCAAACTAGCATCCTTTTTACTACCTACTTGACCGTTCTCGATAAACAATTCCGAAGAATCGGTTTCCCATTTTTTTGCCACCAGTTTCAATAATGCTTTTTTGGCTTCATAAGTTGCATTACGGGTTGGAGGGGTAATAGAGCCTGTTACCACACTACCACCGGAACCTGGCCCCACCGGAAAAAAAGTATCCCCGATATTAACTGTAATATCTTTTACCTGCAGGCCTAATTCCTCAGCAACTACTTGGGCAAGTATGGTTTTAGTCCCTGTTCCTATATCTTGGACACTGGACCTAATTTCAACACCACCATCATTATGGATTTTAACTTCAACGGAAGAATCAAGAGTTACAAATCGCGGCCATGTGGATTGGCCTACGCCAAGCCCTTTCTTTACAACGCCTTTACCACTACCGGCAGGTTGACGACGAGACCAATCGAAAAGTTTCGCTCCCCGTTGGCGCTCCACTTTTCTCACTTCACTTTTATCAATTTTATCCCTATAGCTTAAGGGATCCATATTTAGTTTTTCCGCCAATTCATCAATAGCCTGTTCCAGTCCAAAAGCGCCTTGAACATTACCAGGTGCGCGCCAAGCGGCCCCAGGGCCTGCATTGGTCAATACATCATATTGTTCGGTCGCAAAATTAGGACAAGGGTACAGGATTTGGGCGATCCTACCTACACCAGCACCTAAGTTAACCCCTGCGGTTCCATGGGAACGTTGCTGAATACCGGTCAAAGTACCATCTTTTTTAGCTCCTATTTTTAAGTATTGAATTGAATTGGGGCGGTTCCCCTCGGCAATATGCTCTTCTTGTCGATCTAACATTAGCCAAATGGGTCTTCCAGTTTTTTTGGCAAGATTCGCAGCCATAGGTCCAAAACTTCCAGCACTGTGTTTGGCACCAAAGCCACCACCCATAAAATCACAAAATACCCTTACTTTACTTTTTGGTAAATTAAAGATACTCGCCATTTCATTTCTTACTGCATTGGTGTTTTGTGTAGATGCATAAACCATCATAACGTCAGAATTCCAATCGACCACGACACCATGTGTCTCCAACGGCATATGTGTATGTACTTGGGTGCGATATGTGTTTTCTACAATTACATCCGCTTCTTCAAAACCCTTTACAAGATCACCTCTAGGTCCACCAAAAAAACTACTTGTAGATGGTCCTCTAACATTACCCTGCCCTTTGCTTCCATCATGTGTTTCCCCTACATCCCCTCCATCTTGTTGCTGCACAATAGGCACATCAAATACTATAGGCGCATTGAGTTCCATAGCAGCTTCAATATCTATGACAAATGGTTTCTTCTCATAGTTAATCTTAATCAACGCGATGGCATCTTTGGCAATTTCCAGGCTTTCAGCGGCGACACCTCCAAGCGGTTGGCCTACATATTTTACCATGGGGTATTTACCGTTCTTATTTACTTCTCCCTCTTTATCGGCATTCTCTATAAGGTGAATAGCATGTACTCCCGGTAGACTTTTTGCTTCACTTATATCGATAGATGTAATGACCGCGTGAGGCACATTTGAACGCAACATCTTCGCATAAAGCATACCCGGCAATTTAATGTCTGAGGTATATATTGCTTTACCAGTCACTTTATCCAAGGCATCGATTCTTGTGACTCTTTTACCAATTATTTTTAATTTATCGTTGACCGGCCATACTGGAGGCTCTTCAATAGGGATATCCCTTTCAATTTCGCTTAAATTATGCCCGGGAATACCGTATGGGAATTTTTCTTTTCTAGTATCCATCTTATATTGTTTTTTTTGATGCGGCTAGTGTAGCCTTAAAGACATGAGGATGTGTTCCACAACGACAAAGGTTGCCACGAGTTGCATTTTTAACATCTTCCAAATTGACATTGGTATTGTTATCCACAAGGTGTACACAGGACATGACCATCCCCGGAGTACAGTAGCCACATTGGGAAGCATCATGCTCGATAAAAGCTTGCTGAACCGGATGTAATTCACCGTTTTTTGCTATACCTTCAATGGTTGTAATTTCTTTGTCCCCCACATCAAAAACAGACATCATGCAGGAATTCACAGGTTTTCCATCCAAATAAACAGTACAAGCCGAACAGGAGCCCCGATCACAAACGACCTTAGTTCCTGTAAGTTCCAAATGATCTCTTAAGGCTGATGCCAATGTTGTTCTTGGCTCCACACTAAGTGACTTCGTTATTCCATTGACCTTCATTTTGATGGTCATGGCATCAGGTCCAAATTCATCCCCAACTACAAGTTTTTCCTTATAATCAAATGCAAGGGCATTTGTAGTCAACAGTACACTACCTGCGGTGGATAATCCTGCTCCCCTGATGAAACTTCGCCTACTTAAACCTTTTGTGGGTTTGGATTTCGGATCTTGGTTTTTATCTTCCATAAAACTACAATTGGATATATTAACTAATCTATCTAGTAAAACTGAAGGAAGTTACGATAATATTCGATAAAATGAAAGATAAAAAATCGAAATTTTAAGCCAAATTGATACTGGTAAAAAGAAGGTATTAAATAAAATCCAGGCAAAATTATTTTATTTTTTATTTCAGGAACTTAGCTATGGGATTTAGCTACTTGCCTAGATGTTCCCAATCCATCAATGCCTAATTCAACCACATCCCCTGGTTTTAAATAACGTGGTGGATCAAACCCAAGACCCACCCCAGATGGAGTGCCGGTAGAAATAATATCACCAGGGAGCAAGGTCATGAATTGACTAATGTAACTTATAGATTTTGGTATGTTGAAAACAAAATCAGAGGTAGTGCTATCTTGTAGCTTTTCCCCATTTACTTTTAGCCATAGATTTAGATTATGTGGGTCTACTATCTCATCTTTTGTAGCTATAAATGGTCCCAAAGGTGCGAAGGTATCACAACTTTTCCCTTTTACCCACTGCCCCGAACGCTCAATCTGGAACTCCCTTTCACTGTAATCATTATGTAAAACATAGCCTGCCACATGGTTCATGGCATCCACTTGGGAGACATAGGATGCTTTTTTTCCAATTACCACCGCCAATTCAACTTCCCAATCTGTTTTTTTACTGTTTTTAGGGATGATTACATCATCATTTGGACCAACAATAGCTGAAGTAGCTTTAAAAAATATTACAGGTTCCTTTGGGATTTGCATACCACTCTCAGCAGCATGTTTGGCATAATTCAAGCCTATACAGATAATTTTTGAAGGCCTACAGAGTGGCGCTCCCAATCGAATATCCTTTGATATCGTTGGGCATGAACCAGAATTGGATACCAACCATTCCTTTAATTCCTCAAGACCATTACCTCCGAAAAAATCCTCATCATAATCGCGACCAAAACCTGAAACATCCAATCGTTGACCGTTTTCCAATTGTACTCCTGGATGCTCTTTTCCCGACTCTCCAAATCTAATTAACTTCATATGAATTTAATGATTTTTAATTTCCGTTTAGTGTAACGAAACCTCCATCAATAGGGAAATTTGATCCCGTAATAAAGGAAGCCTCATCTGAACATAAATATAGCGCCAAATTGGCTACTTCTTCGGGGGTCCCCATTCTACCTATTGGTTGGGTCTGTGAAAGTTCCATGAATTTTTTTTCCACATCATTTGGGAAATTATCCTTAATGAATCCATCCACAAAAGGCGTATGAATGCGAGCGGGTGAAATACTATTGCATCGAATCCCATATTCCAAATAATCCTTGGCAACAGAATACATCATTGTGAGCGCGGCACCTTTGGACATAGAATACGCAAAACGATCTTTTATCCCTACCATAGCGGCTATCGAAGCCATATTCAAAATAACCCCGCCTTTTTTCTTCATAAACGGTATTACGGTATGTATGCAATTATAAACCCCTTTTACATTTACATTATAGATCTTATCGAAATCTTCCTCAGTAGTGTTTTCAACATTACCAATATGTGCAATGCCTGCATTATTGATCAAGATGTCGATGGATGACCTTTGGAAAATTAAATCAACCACATTCATAACTTCATTCTGTTTGGCCACATTACATGCATAAGCAAAACTAATTCCTCCTATGTTTTTAATCTCTTCAACAGTAACCTCAGCTTTTTCAAGGTTTAGTTCTAAAATATGAACCTGGGCACCCTGTTCCGCCAAGATTTTGGAAATGGCCTTTCCAATGCCACTACCGCCTCCTGTAATTATCGCTGTTTTTCCTGAAAGATTAAATTTCATCGTTATGATTTATTTTTGTTGTTCAAGAAATTTCCTGAAATCAGGACTGCTCCATTGTTGATAACCATCATTCGTATATCCTACCATAAAGACCTTCAAGTTAGTAATTTCTTGAGTATGCGCATCAACTCTTTCAAAACCCAACACACTAAATGCAGATGCATAGGCATCGGCCTTGGCCCCATTTTCCGCAATAGCGGTTACCTGAATGCTGTTGGTTAAAGCCATTCCGGTTTTGGGGTCTACAATATGTGAATGTTTAATGCCATCAACTTCAATAGACTGGAATAAATCCCCCGATGTGGCCACTGATTGATTCTTCATCTTAATTTCTTGACTTATTTCTTTTCCGTACTTATTGTAATAGGAAAAAGCCAAATTCCAATAGTCCCTGTTTGGCGGAGGATTACTAACGCTTATATCTCCTCCCATATCAATCAAGGCTGAGGTAATTCCATTTATTTCCAAAACTTTCAGAACTTCATCCGCTGTGAAACCTTTACCTATTCCACCCAAATCCAATTGCATACCCGGTTTCATCAATCGCACGGTATTTTTTTGAGGGAATTTAATATACAGATAACCAACACTTTGTTTAGCCTTATCCAATTCATTTTTATCAGGAAGGATATTTATCTTTCTTGCTTTTCGCCAAAGTCTGATCAAGGGACCCACTGTAATATCAAAAGCGCCATTGGTAATTTGGGATATTCTAACAGATTCAAATAAGATCTTATAAAGATCTTCGCTCACCACAACATCTTGTCCGACTTGCTTACACAAATTATTGAGCTCGCTATCTTCTTGGTAATCGCTAAGCTTATTATTTAAATCATCGATTCTATTAAATACCAAATTTGCTATCGAATCTGCCTTTTGTTTTTCTGTCGCATAGAAAACCAATCGAATTTGAGTTCCCATTTGCTGGTAGTCATACTCAAATCTGGTTTGGGAGTAGGTGATTAAAATTGTGGAAAGAAAAAAGAGAGCCAATAGAATTTTACCCAAATCAATCCTATTGACTATAATATTAAAGCTACCAGCTATCTTGTTATTTCGCAAAGACCAAGTCAAAATTTACAAATACATCATCACCGACCACAATAGAACCGAACATGGCTGTGGGTGGTTCCATGTTGTAGTCCTGTAAAGTTATTTTCTGGGTGCCGGTTATCCTGATATTACCATTGGATTGTTTTATGGAAGCTTTAATAGGCACTTCTTTTTCGACACCGGCAATAGTAAGTTTACCACTTATAGTTTGGTCTTCACCATCTGAAAAACCTATATCAGCTGCGGAAAAGAAAATCTTGGGATGCTCATCTTTTTTAAGTGCATTATGTGTTTTTTTATCCATTGTGGCTCCACGGGTACTTGCAATACTCGCTACTTCGACATCAAATGAAATATTTTTAAAAACACTGCCTTCCAACACTATAGAACCCGCAAAAGTATTCGCAGTAACCGTCCAATCATGAAGGGTAGAAGAGCCTTCAACGGTTAAAACGCTTTCAGATGACAAAGAGTAATTTTCTTGGGAAAATCCCAAGGTTATGCTTAGTGCAACAAAAAAAGTAAGTAGTGGATTTCTCATTTTATCATTTATTTAAAACCATATTATTTTTTTTAACCTTCATCAAGAACCATTTGCCAGAACTTTTTTTGTTCTTCGGGACTTGGTTGTATTTTAGGGCTTACCAATCTTAACCCTACAAAATTTGAATCGGTAAACCACCAAAAACTTTTCGGAATCTGGGGATCCCTTTTTTGAAGTTTAACACTTGATCCCATTCTTGCCGCGGATCTCAATTTATCGGCATCATCATCCCATGAACCTCCGCGAATTACCCTTGGATGTATTACCATGGGTATTACCCAAGGATTTTTCTCTTCCATAGTTGCATAAGAATCTTCTTTGTACTGATCGAGTGTCCATTCCGCAACATTGCCATGCATATCATACAAGCCCCATTTATTTGGCAACTTAGAACCTACCTTAGCATACTTACCGTCAGAATTTTTGTAATACACAGCATACTTCGTCAATTCTTCCTCTGAATTTCCAAATTCATACATGCTTTCAGATCCAGCCCTTGCAGCATATTCCCATTCGGCCTCAGTAGGTAACCTATAAAAACGACCTGTAATATTACTTAACCACTTACAGAATACCAATGCTGAATAAGCCGACATGCTCACAGCAGGGTACCCGTCCTTACCCATACCATAAGAGGGATCTTCGTAAGGTGGACTAGGTCTCGTGATTGCATCAATAGCACTTAGTTTATCAGCTTCCAAACTTTCGAATAGGGGTTGGTTTTGTTTGAAGAAAAGTTCAAAAACCCTCCAGGTAACTTCATATTTCCCCATCCAAAAGGCATCTAAAAAAACCTTTTTTTGAGGTCCTTCATCCTCTTTTCTTTTCGCTTCATTAACCGGGCTCCCCATTAGAAACCCACCTTCTGGTATTAATACCATATCAAATGATATATCGGCTAAAGGTATATTTTCGGTATAAACTTCATTAGTTTTTTCCTTGATAGGCTCTATTGTTGCCACCGAGGATTTACAGGAAAAAAATCCTATTTGTAAAATAAAAAACAATAAAATGAAGTAGGGGGATTGTGTGGTTTTTTTAAGCTGGATATGCATTGGTGAATTTTTTATAAAATTATTAAATTTTACCGTCAATATGCAGGTTTTGCACCATTATTTAGTCTGAATTTTGTGGTCTGAAGAAATATCGCCAATCTTGAATTTATATTTATGGCTCCAAAAAAAATGATTATTGTTCCAAATTCCTGGCATCAAAATCAATGAGTTCATTGTCTTTGAAATGTGCACTAATTTCAATTGGATTACAGCATACCTCACAATCCTCAACATAAGTTTGTTTATGTACCGAAGAATCCATCAACATTGATATTTCTTCCCAACAATAGGGACATTGAAAAAAATGCTCGAACATTTTCTATAATTCAACATTCAATAACTGACCTGTAAGCTGCAATAATTGAAGTTCAGCCAATTTTGCATCATATTTAGCTAAGTTCTTATTGGTCTGTGCATTCAAAAGGTTTATTTGGGCCTGTCGAAATTCGATCGAAGTAATTCTGCCCAATTCAAATTGCTCTTTTGAGCGTTCAAAATTGTTCTGATTGGTTATTACGTTCTGTTCCTGTATTGTGAAAATATTCAATTTATTTTCATAAATGGTCAAAGCATTCTGTATATCACGATTCACTTCCAATTCAACCTGGTTTTTCAACAACTCTTGATTTTCATAGGCTATTTTAGCATTTTTCACCCTAACCGTAGTGCCACCACCATCAAAAAGATTCCAAGTTAAACTTGCACCTAATCCCACGGTATAACTGTCCCTATTACTGCCAGGGATAATCTGGTTTGGAATAAATGAAAAAGGGGCACTTTGATTTAAATTCCACCCATAGGATCCATTTAACCCTATAGTTGGCAAGTATCCTGATTTCTGGACCTTAATATCATAGGCATTGATGTTCAAATTTTTCTCGGTTTGCAAAATTGCAACATTATTAAGGGTAGCTTGGTCAATAAATTCTTCCACCTCCAACCTCGGCAAAAATGTTATCAGGGTATCAACCATATAATTTTCATTAAGGTTTTGGTTCAGTAATACATTAAGATCGCGTTTGGTGTTATCCAATCCCTGTCTTACATTCAAAACATTGATACTATCATTTGTAATATCGACCTGGGCATTCAAAACATCCAGCTTTGTTTTTTGGCCGTATTCAAAAGCATACTCAGATCGCTTGAACCGATCTTTGGAAATCTCCAACGCTTGTTTCAATACATTTTCATTTTCGGTAAGCCTAGCTACTTCAAAGTATACACTGAATAGTTGAAGGATGGTATTTTCGATGGTTTCCCTCGCTTGTAACCCCGTCAATTGGTATTGCTCCTTCAACCTTTTGAAATTATAGTGCCTTCCTAATCCATCAAAGAGGGTATAATTTAAACTTAAGCCAGTATTGTATGTCTGTGATTCTGCCTTATTAATTTCTAAATCTTCCCTAGGATCACCATTCGATTCAAACTGTCCTGGATATTCGGTATTACTATTCAAGTTATTGTAGTTGGCACCCGCTGTACCCCTAATTACAGGTAAAAACTCTGAATTAAGGATACTTTGATTATTATCGGCAATTTCAACAAGATTCCTTGCCACGTTTATCCCATAATTGTTCTCCAAAGCGATTGCTACGGCATCTTCCTTTGTGAGTACTTTTTCCTGTGCTTTTAAAGCACAGAAAGACAAACTAATAAGAACTATTAATGCTATGTTTTTTACCATTATTCCTCTACTTCTAATTCTTCGGAAATTTCAGTTCCAATCGGTTGAACTTTTTTATTGTTGTCTGGCGAGCCGTTTTGACTATAAGTGATTTCACCTTGAAGAAGTATTTCTTCAGCTTGTTCCTTTAAAGCCCGCTCAACTTCTTCCTTGGTAACCTTATTACCCGTTTTCAACCATTTTGTGCTTACTTTCATTTTATTACTAAAAGCGAGGAATAATGGTAGCATTAATAACGTAAGAACCGTGGCAAAAGCAATACCATATGCAATGGAAATTGCCATGGGCTTTAAAAACTGGGCTTGTCTGCTCTTTTCCAATAATAGAGGGGCCAATCCTGCGATTGTAGTTATGGAAGTCAAGAAAATAGCCCTAAATCTAGACCTACCTGCTTCTAGAAGTGCTTCATCAAATTTCATTCCTTCCCTGAGGTTATTATTGAATCTGCCAATTAGTACAAGTCCGTCATTTACCATAATCCCAATTAATGCGATTATTCCCAACAAAGAAAGAATATTGATTGGGAAACCGTGTATCCAATGTCCCCAAGCTACTGCGGTAAAACTAAAAGGCACCAACAAAATCAACATCAATGGCTGGCTAAAACTTCTAAAAGTGAAGGCAATGGTTATATAAATTAGCAATAAAACGGAAATGCCAACAACTTTTAGCGATTTTGTCATTTTATTTGCTTCCCTGTTCTGCCCTTCGTATGAAGCCGTGACTGTTGGATATTTTGACTGTATTTCAGGCATGATATTGTTCCTTATTTCAGTCATTACATCCGTGGCACTTGTCGTCTTTTCATCTTTTAGGTCGGCAGTAATCTGAATCTCACGCCTACCTTGTAAACGATTTATAGCCACATCCCCCCTTTTAATGGTATAACTCGCAATTTCTTTTAATGGAACTCGATTCCCGCTAGGAGTTAAAATCCGCATTTCGTCCAAATCTGCTATGGAAGAACGGTTTTCGCGATCATACCGAACCCAAACACGAATCTCATCCTGACCCCGCTGAAAACGCTGCGCTTGAGTTCCAAAGAATCCTGCACGGACCTGATTCATAACCGCTCTTAAATCAAGTCCTAATAAATAGGCATTTTCCTTTAGCTCCAAACGTATTTCCTTTATTCCTGCCGGGTCATTGTCAGCTACATCCTTTAAGGCACTGTTGTTCAGCATAGCCTCTTTCAACTCCATTTTGGCAGACTTTAATTCTTCAATATTATTACCTAAAAGAGAAACCGAAACAGGGTCTCCACCAAAGTTTCCTCCTGAGCCATAGATTAAACTTTCAATTCCTATAACCGGACCTACAAGTTCCCGTAACCTATTGGTGACCATATCTGACCGAATTTCATCTGGCCGTTCTTCCCCTGGCAATAAATTTATCGTCAAGGTTGCTGCTGATGATCCCGGACCAATATTCTTAATGACATTCTCAAAAAGAATCTTATCTGTACCTTTTAAATATTTTTCGGTCAATTCCTGGTTGACTATTTCCGCATTGTCTTCAATAAGTGTAATTATTGAATCGGTTACTTTTTCATTTGTCCCGTTGGGCATCAATAATTCAACCTGCACCCTATCACTTGCAATTCTTGGAAAAAAAGCTGTTCTAATAATACCGCCACCTACAGACCCTAAAGTCAAAATCAACAACATAGCGAAAATCCCAAAGGCAAGCATTTTATACTGCATTGTGAATTTAAGTGTGGGGCTATATAATTTATCCCTCATCCATTTCATGAATCGATCACCTGATTGATTTATAATCCTAAGTTTAGCAAAGGCCTTTGCGATACCGGTTTTTTCTTTTTTGTCTAATGGCTGTAGTGCTTTAGAGTGTGCCAAGTGTGCCGGCAAGATGATCAAAGCTTCGACTAACGAAACTATTAAAGTCAAAATCACAATTACAGAGACCTCCCCAAAAAACTCACCAATTCTACCATCTAAAAATAGAAAGATGGAAAAAGCCAAAACGGTAGTAATAATTGCGGATACTATGGGTGGAATTACTTCCATGGTGCCATCTATTGCAGCTTGTATGGGTGACTTTCCTTTTTCATAATGCTGATATATGTTTTCAGCGATAACAATACCATCATCTACCAAAATACCGATGACGATAATCATACCGAAAAGGGAAAGTACGTTTATGGTAACATCGAAGAAACCTGCGAATGCAAACATTCCCAAAAACGCAATTGGCAACCCAAACGCTACCCAAAATGCAAGTCGGGTATTCAAAAAAAGTGATAGGAACAATAACACCAGGCCCATTCCCATTATCGCATTATTAGTAAGCAATGTTGTACGCTGGTTCAATGTAGTGGATTGATCACTGACCACATTCAATTGTACATTGTTATACTTCTGATTGAACTCATTTATATAGTCCTTTACCTTTGCCGCCGAACTTAATAAATCCTCGGTATTTGTACTTGTAATTGTAGTATTTACAGATAGTTTGCCATCAAAGTAAGATGCATTTGGTGTTTCCGAGAAACGATCACGGATGATAGCAACGTCTTTAAGTCTTACTGTTTGCCCATTGGCGTCCGCTTTTATTATTACATTCGATAACTCCTTTCCGTAATAGGAGCGATTATTGGCCCTGATCAAATATTCCTCGGCGTTGGTTTTAATATTACCTCCTGTTACCAAGATATTGGAATTTCCAACAGCCTGCGAAACCTCATCGAATGAAAGGTTGTACGCCAGTAGACTGTTTTCATTTACGGCAATTTCAATTTCTTCCTGTGGATATCCTGTCAAGTTTATCTGTGAAATACCTTCGATTGCCCTAATATCATTTTCAATTTGTCTTCCAATCTGTTTCAACGTAGCCAGTGGGATATTCTCACCGCTTATGGCAAAGCTGATTGTCTGCCGTATAACTTCTAATTTTGAGACAATTAGTGGCTCCATACCAACTGGGAAAGTTGGTACACGATCTACTGCATTTTTTACCTGCAGCAGCATAAAATCGATATCCCGGCCTTTTTCAATCTCTACATTAATAGTTCCGCTATTTTCACGTGAGGTCGATGTAACCCTGTCAACACCTTCCAAACCCTTGAGATTATCCTCGATTTTAAGAACAATACCCTCTTCCACCTCTTGTGGCGATGCACCTGGGTAGGTGATATTAATAAAAATATTCTTGGAATCGGTAAGAGGAAAAAATGAGGATTTTAAGGAAAATGCCCCCATAATACCAAATATTGCAAATGCAATAATTATTACATTAACCGCAACATGGTATTTTATGAAATAAGAGATTACATTTTTCATTAATTTGAGGTTTTATTTGAGGATTCGCCATTCGTATTTTCCTGATATACTTTTATTAGCATTCCAGAGTAGGCACCCATAACTGGTTTGGCCAAAATGGTGGTACCATTTGGAACCTCTTTCAAAACAACTTTCTTATCCGAAAAATATACAGGTCTAACATCAATAAGATCCAAAATCGAGTCGCGTACAATAAAAATCTTATCGTTCTCCAACAAAAGACTCCTGTCAATTTCTATAGCTTCTGTTTCTTCTTTCGCATTTAGATTGGCCTCTAAATACATCCCTTCCTTGATATTGGGGTCTTTTACCTCGATAAATGCCTTAATGGTTTGGGTAGCTTGGTCAACCCTTCCATTGATACGAGTAACTTTACCTGTATATGATTTGGTTTTTTCAAGATTAGTCAATTCTACTTTTTCGCCTATTTTTAGTAAATCGCTAAAAGTTTTGCCAATAGAGACTTCGAGTTCATATATATCGGTATTGATGAATTCACCCAGTTTTTGGCCAGCACGTATTAATGTTCCTTCTGTTACCAAAGCATCGGTAAGAACTCCCTTAAAAGGAGCATATATCCTATATTTTGAAAGTCTTTGTTCAAGATTCTTAACATTGTAATAACTGGTTAGAATTCCACGCCCAGAAATAAAGAACTTTTCTTTTTCAGTAGTCATTTCGGGAAAGGCAGGCGTACTTTTATCCATATCAAAATTATTAAGATAGCCTTGCCATTTTGGGAATAAATCAGGATAATCGAGCCTTAAATCGGGCATTATGGATGTAAGTTGATTATATAGATTACTTTTTGCTGATTGCACATTGGCTGCATATTCTGAATCATCTATTCTTATAATTACCTCACCTTTATTATACGCCTGCCCCGTTTTAAAAAGCTTGCTACCCCCTCTAAACACACCTTGAACTTCCGAGTAAAGTTCCATACGGCTTTTTGCAATTAAACTGCCATTAGCAGGTACTATAATCTGCACAACACCATTTTGGACCTTATCGGCGAATACGGTCTTTATTACTTTTTCTGCCAAGGGTTTTGAACTTGTTTTGCTATCAATAATCTTATTTGCCAAATAAACTGACACAACAATTAACAATAGTCCTAAAACACTTAAAATTATCTTTCTCATATATTGGTTATAATAATACTTCTGTTGGTTATAATACTGCTTCCTTAGATGTTATATTTTGTTGTACTTTCTTTAAAATACCGATTATCTGATACTTTTCCTCTACGGTGATATTCTGCTCTATTTTATTTAAGAGATTGCTAATGGCAGGTCTGGTTTTTTTAAATGTATTCCTTCCTTCATCTGTCAAATAAACCTCATTGATCCGCCTATCTTCTTTATTTTGTTTTCTTCGGATATAATTTTTCTTTTCCATTTTAGAGAGTAACCGTGTTAAAGAGGATTTATCACGAAAAGTTAAAAATGCCAATTCGTTTTGGTTTAACCCATCTTGATCATGAAGTTTTTTTAACACAATCATTTGTTCCTTGCTCAAATCCAAACCATGTCTGCAAAGTTCTTCATGCAAATAGCCGTCAACAATTTTGGCCGTCTTTCCCAACCAAGGTCCTATCGAGTTTTCATAGTCTATTTTTGACTCTTCTTTTTGCATGGGGGCAAAACTACATAAAAAGGGTATTAGTTGTATATGCAACTAATGTTAATTTTGTCTTAATTCTGTTTGTCACTTCCAAGATTATCGAATTTGACACAAATAAAAAGGGATGCAAATTGCATCCCTATGATCACTAATTCAAATTATGAAGCACTAATTATCAGGGTCATCTTCAAACTTGGTATCTGCCATTCTGGTCTTGCTAAAATTAATATCCTTAAAGTCAGTCTTGATATCTTCCTTATCATAATCAAAAACCAAAAACTGTCGGGATTCCATCATCTGTAAATTCTTGAACGAATTGAATTTATTGTTTTGTATCTGGAAGACTTGTAGACTGGCCAACTGCCCAAACTCCACGGGAATTTCCCCACCAAGTTCATTATTGGCCAAAACCAATTCCTTTAAATTTGTAAGATTTCCCATTTCATGGGGGATATCGCCATACAACGAATTTTCAAAAAGCCCTAAACTTTCCAACTGGACTAAATCGCCCAACGAGCTGGGTATTTCCCCCCTAAGGTTATTGCTTGATAAATTCAATACTTTCAAATTACTTATTTTCCCTATGCTCTGTGGTATTTTTCCCGAAATGAAATTATTGAACAACGTTAGTTCCTCTAAACTTTCCATCATTCCTATTGAATCGGGAAGATCACCTTTTATCCTATTCATTTCCAGCTTTAATACCTTTAAGTTTCCGAGTTTCGCCAATTCTTCAGGCAACTCACCTGAGATGGCATTAAAAGCTAAATTAAGAATTACCAAGTGACTTAATTCCCCAATACTTTTTGGGACATTCCCCACTAGATTATTTCTAAATAAATTGATTTCCGATACATGATTATCAACTACTTTAATCCCATACCAAGTTCTAACTGATGCATTTAAATTCCATTTTTTGTTCCATTCATTACCATTAGTAGATTCATAAAGGTCTATAAGCGCCTTTTTCTCAATATCCGGGACTTCTGCGAAGACCATGGTTATGGTAAAAATACCTATCAACAAAAAACAAAGTACCTTTTTCATATTCAACTTATTTAGCATACAGTAAGACAAAACCTTAAATATTTAAGAATTACCCTACAAAGTACGTATATTAACGGACAAATGGCAAATTTTATCGTTGAAACGCCCTATTATGTTGTGAAAGTTTGAATAATTGTGGTTTGGAAAAATAATAAAATAATATTTAGGTTAAATTAAGTAAGCTCCTCCAAAACGATGGAAAGTTCTTCCCACTGTTTCATTATTTTTTCGAGTTCCTTTTTCTTTCCTTGATAAGATTCAAAAAAATTCGATTTTGCTATGGTTGCATCATAGTTCATTAATAGTTCATGATCTATTTCGGCAATCTCCTTTTCCAGAAATGAAATTTTACTCTCAGCTGTACTTAGCTTATTTTTTAATGTCTTCAGTTTCTTTTGATCTTGGAATGAATTTGCTTTGTTTACGGTTTTCACCTTTTTCAAACTATTTTTCTTACTTTTTTCAATCTCCCTAAAATCATCGACCTTACGCTGTTCAAGATAAAAATCTATATCCCCAAGGTATTCTTTAATCTTTCTGTCCCTAAATTCATATACCTTATTGGTAAGACCCTGAAGAAAGTCCCTATCGTGCGAAACCAAAATCAAAGTGCCTTCAAAATTCTGTAGAGCTTGTTTCAGCACATTTTTCGATTTAATGTCCAAGTGGTTTGTGGGTTCATCCATCACCAGAAAATTAAAAGGTTGTAATAACATTTTAGCCAAGGCCAATCTATTACGTTCGCCACCGGAAAGTACTTTTACATATTTATCTACTTCTTCGCCACGAAAAAGAAAAGAACCCAAGATATCCCTGACCTTACTTCTATTCTTTTCATTGGCAGCATCCAACATAGTATCCAACACTGTTTTTCTTCCGTCTAAATACTCGGCTTGGTTTTGGGCAAAATATCCTATTTGAACATTATGTCCCAATTTACATACCCCACCATGTTCCAATTCGCCGACCATAATCTTCGCCAAAGTAGATTTACCTTGACCGTTTTGACCCACAAATGCGGTTTTACTGTTTCGTTCCAATAACAAATCAATATTTTTTAGAACCAATTTGTCACCATAACTTTTCGACAAGTTTTCAATTTCGGAAATTACCTTGCCAGGCGTAACAGATACTGGAAAACGCAAGTTCATTACAGCATTGTCATCCTGATCTACTTCAATGCGCTCCATCTTATCCAATTTTTTGATAAGCGATTGTGCCATAGAAGCTTTGGTTGATTTAGCCCTGAATTTTTCAATCAGACGTTCGGCCTGTTGTATCTCTTTTTCCTGGTTCTTTTGGGCATTCAGTTGTTGTTCCTTTATTTCGCCCCTTAATTCTAAAAATTGTGAATACGGTTTATTGTAATCATAGATTCTTCCCAATGAAATTTCAATTGTCCTGTTCGTAACGTTGTCTAAAAACATTTTATCATGGGAAACTATAACCACAGCTCCTGAATAATTGGTTAAAAACTGCTCTAACCAAATTATCGATTCAATATCCAAGTGATTTGTAGGCTCATCCAACAATAAAACATCATTGTTCTGAAGAAGCAGCTTGGCCAACTCAATTCGCATACGCCAACCACCCGAGAAAGTTTCGGTCTTCATTTCAAAATCCTCCCTATTAAATCCTAACCCTTGAAGAATCTTTTCGGTTTCGCCTTGATAGTTATAACCTCCTATTATCTCGTAATGGTGGGTGAAATCGTTTAGATCGACCATAAGTTGGTGATATCCCTCACTATCATAATCGGTTCGTTCCGCAAGTTGTAGATTAATATTATCGAGCTTTAATTCCAATGCCTTGATCTCCTCGAAAGCATGATAGGCCTCTTCCAATACTGTTCTACCTTGCTCAAAATCTATATCCTGCCGCAGGAATCCGATTTTCACATCTTTTTCGGTCGCAATGGTTCCCGAATCAAGTTGCATGTCTTTCGACAATAATTTTAATAAGGTAGATTTACCAGCACCGTTTTTGCCGATTAGACCAACGCGGTCACCTGCATTTAATCTAAATGAAATCTCCTCGAACAGGTATTCGCCTCCAAAAGAGACCGAAAGGTTATGAATGTTAAGCATATTTTGTGACCTATGTTACAATAAAAAAGAGTGCAAAAATGTATTTTCGCGAAAACTTTTGCAAATGTTAAAAAAAGGAAACAAACTCTACAGCATTTTAACAGGAACTTGTCCTAAATGTCAAAATGAAAGCATGTATTTGGACAAAAACCCATATCGTTTGGGTAATTTGTTCAAAATGCATGAGCGTTGTTCGCATTGCAATACTAAATATAAAATAGAACCATCCTTTTTTTATGGGGCCATGTACGTTAGCTATGGTGTTGGAATAGCCTTCGCAACAGCAGCATTTGTTATTTCGTATTTGTTCATTGGCACTTCACTTGTTAACACCTTTATCGCGATTGTAGGTACCCTAATTGCATTTCTTCCAATAATTGTTCGTTTATCGCGAAACATTTGGATTAATTTTTTTATAAGTTACAATGCTGAAGCTGCTAAGATCTCTTAGCAAAATACCTCTTTGAAAATCTGGCAATATCCAATTCAGGAGGAAGTGCTTCCCCATTTTCGATGGAATCGAATAATTGTTTTGAAACAGATGGGGCAATCATAACTCCCCTTGAACCTAAACCATTTAATACATACATATTCCTGTGTTCAGGATGCCTCCCAACCAACGGCCTTCGGTCTGCAGTAGTTGGTCTAATACCCGCGGCATGTTGGACAATTTCATAATTGCATTTTATAATTGAATTCAATTTGTGCAATAGCGTTTTTTTGCCTCGCTCAGTGATAGTGTTCGATTTATCCGTACGCTCATATGTAGACCCTACCCGATACAAATCGCCTCCTAATGGAATTATAAATACCGAAGATTTAATTATGTTGGGTTCTTTTAAATTTGGCGCTTTTATAGTAATCAATTCCCCTTTGGTTCCGTTTAAAGGCAAGTAATTGAAATATGGATTGAACTTAATGCCAAACCCAGTTGCAAACACAAGCTTTCTGGCCTTGATAGAATTGTATTGAATATATTCGCCATGTAGATTAATTGCGTCAAAATCAAAAGACTCACTTATTAAATGTTCTTTCCGTTTCAAAAAATCCTGATAACCAATTACTAGTTTATTCGTGTCAATCCTACCCGTTTGCAGTACCTGTCCAAACCCAAAAGGAGCATCGATATTATTATTCTTGTTATCAATGATATTCGTGTTTAGGAATTTGTTCAGTTTTGGTCGGTCAGCAGCCTCAAACCAAAGATTCTGCTCTTCAATTGAAGCAAATAGTCTAAGGATAGGAACTTTATAATCCAATTTTAACTGTAATTTTTTTTCTAGCTGTCCATAAAAGGGAAGAGCAATTTTTAACTGGTCGTTCCCGTTCCAGGCAATAGTGAATCTTTTTAGAATTACAGGATTGTATAATCCTCCAGCGACAATCGAGGATATCTGTGAATTATCACTTATCACCTTATAAGTTTTACCGTGATTTTCCAATTGTTCACAAAAGGAAATCCCAGCTAAACCCAATCCAACAATTAAGTAATCATATCCCATAGGACAAAAGTACCATAAACGTTATTGTGAACGAAGTGAAACAATCCATTAGTTTGGAATATTGGATTATGGTAGTCAAGGGTTTTATTTTGTTTTTAAAGGCATAGTAAATGGGTACACAAAGTACCATAAAAAAACCCTGACGATATCGTCAGGGTTTTCCTTTTATGTATTGAATTGGAATAAGCTATACTTTAGTATGCCCACATATCCTGTTCCCTATCCCTGATGACCTCTTTAATTCGACTGGCCTCCAGTAATTGGAACAATGCATTGTCAGCAATATAATCGTTGACCTTACGGTCTCCGTGAACATTATCCTCACGATAGATGACACCATTAAACCTTCTTGCATTCAACAACATATCAAATGTTATAGGTTGTGCAGAGTTGCGTTGGTTAAAAACTTTGGCTTCATGCAAAATCTGCCTGGCACCTGGGTACCACACCCAGAAAAGTTCAACCTTGGCATCTGCTGGATCCATAGATTCATCATCGATAAAGTTAACATCAGGAGCTACAGGAGCAATACCCAATAAACGGTATTTTAATTCTCCTTGTCGCTTGTCAAAATACCATATTCCCTTAATACGATACTCTTCGATATCCGCAGCGGTCAAATCCCTTTGGTTTATAAATTCCGCAGAAAGTACTTCACCCGCATTTATCTGTTCGTATCCCATGTCAGTGGTATCTACTTTTCGCAATGTAGCCGCCAAATCACTGAAAACTCTTTTCTCAGTGAAATATGAATCTACATATACATCCTCTAGCTTACCGTTTTTTATGTTCTTTATAAGAACATCATATAACGATCTTCTATCGGCACCGATATCAACGGTATCTATAGGATAATATAGCGGAAAGTTAACACGCTCATCCAAGTCAACGGTCTCCCATACGGTTTTAGACCATAGGATATCCCTATCATCGACATAACCATACTCTAAAGGAGCATCGTTGTCCAAAGCTTTTTGAGCTTCTGTCCTTACACCAATTTCCTGAGGCTTTTTAGCATTTAATATATTAGCCTGAGCCATAATTGATACGGGTAGTAAACTAACAACTCCGATTAATAATACATTCTTCCAATTCATAAAACTATAATTTAAATATGCTACTTATTTAGTTGGTAAGCTCCACTATTACCGGAGATACTTTTTTAAGTTTGTAGCTTTTGTTGTTCGTAATATATGCGTTAACATCAAAAATCTGTACAGCATCACCACGCTTGGCTCTTTTAAGGGCTGAAATTGCCCTACTGTCCAATTTACTTCCATTTACACTTACGGTTGGTTGGCCAGGAACCTTAAATTTAAATCCACTTACTTTAAGATTCAAATCAAAATCAAAGTCTTCCAACAAAGCTCCAATAGTTGCTATTTCCAAGTTTTTTCTTGGCATTTTAGCACTACCGGTTTCTCCACGTATTGATCCTGCAGGTCTTGGAATATCCTTAATCCTGAACTCAGATCTGGATGATACTTTTTGTCCGTCTGGCAATATCCCTGAAGCAGTAATAGTTACATTTCGTCCTTTCCCGGGGTTCATAACATACTTACTAGCACTTCTCTTGGTAAGTCCAGGAGCAGATGCAGTAACCTTATTGTCAGGAATACCAGGTATTGAAATCGACATTGGGTTAGCAACCCCACGATAAACTACGTTCATCTTATCTGCAGCTATCAAAGCAGCATTAGGTTTACTAATTGTTGCAAAGCTATTCTTAACCTCAACGGGAATCTCTTCACCATCTTGCATAAAGAAAATGGTACCTGCAACTTCATGATCACCAGGCGAACCAGCACTGATTAGCATTTTAATTCCACCTGCCTCAAAAGCATAGTCTTTCCCTTCGGAAAGTTTTCTTCCGTCAAGGGTCAATTCTGCTCTTACCGGCGTGGATGAGTTATCGGTCTTACTGATAATAAGTTTACCATCATACTTTTCTCCACTATAAAATGCAGATTTAGATGCCATAAGCGAGGTAGCAAAATTCTTCAATGAAACTTGGCTGGTTAACTCGCCTTCCAACATTGATTTCAAAGCATCTTCCTCAGTTGACTTTACATCCGCTTGAAGTGCAGTTAATTTGGCCAATGAGGCCACTAATGGATACCCTTCATAATGATAGTTGATCCAATCTTGCTTTGTGCCATCCCTTTTCTCGACCTTACCATTTTCGTCGCCGGTTTTGAAACGTAAATTAACTGCTTCTTTAAGGCTTGCAGGAGCTATTTCAGCTACTTGCGTACGATAATCAGTAAGCCTTTTCATGAAATCCTTACCAGCTTCAGAAAGGTTGTCTCCTTGAAATAACATTTCATCTAAAAAATCCGAGTTATCCATACGGGCATAATCCTTGGCATCCTCTAAATTTTCTGTCATTCCTTTTTTGATACCTTCAAGATAGTCAAAGTAGTCTTGTGACAATGACTTTATCTTCTGTGCATTCTGATACAGCTTTTCATATTTGGCTGCATCTTCAGATGCTTTGGTTTCCAGACTTCCTAGGAAAGCATCATTGCTTTCTGCCGTCTTTATATTTGAAGCTTCTAACTTTTCATTCATAATTCCGAATGCCGCTAGAACTTCCTTACTCATATTCAGTGCCAACATCGCGATGAAGATCAAATACATTAAGTTGATCATCTTCTGACGTGGTGAAAGTTTACCTCCTGCCATGTTTTCTAATTAGATATTATTGATTAATTGATTTGGGTTTGTACTAATGTTCTAACTAGTTTCTATTCATTGCAGTTAACATACCACCGTAAACTCCGTTTAAAGAAGAAAGGTTAGTAGCTAAAGATTCCATTTGATCTTTAAGCGCACTTGCGTTTTGTACTACTTCTTCGTTAACTGAAGCTTGCCTACTTGCACTTTCCAATTGTACTTTGTACAAACTATTCAAAGATTCCATTTGGGCAGCGGCATGAACCATTTCGTCAGAATATTTCTTGGTAGACTCCATAGCATCGACTGTAGGGGCGATACCTTTAGCAGCACCTTCGAAATTCTTTATACTGGAACCTAAACTTTCCATTAAACTAGCATCAATACCTGCTTCTTGTAAAAGGTTATCCAATTTTTTGGACAAAGAAGTTTCAGCCTCTTTAATTTCGGCCAACCCGTTGCTTTTACCACTGTTCATACCACCGGATAATTCTGGATAAACCAAAGACCAATCGTATTCATCATCTACTGGTTCAAATGCACTAATAGCAAAAATAAGTGCTTCGGTAATTAAACCTACTGCTAATAAGAGACCACCAGTAAGTGGACCAAATTCCCAGTGAAGGATTTTAAACAATGCACCAATAATTACTACCGATGCTCCAAGGCCGTAGGCCATGTTAAATAATTTTTTTGTTGATTTTGACTGTGCCATAATTTTAAATTTAATTTTAGTTTATGTTAATAATAAGTATTTGGTTAAAATTTGATTGTACTCTTGTATTTATGATTTAATAATTTTTTTACTGTGTTGAATCTTCTTCTCCCATATAATCCTGTACGGTTCTAAACCCTACATAACTGCGAGCTGAATCTGCATACTCATAGTCCCTTGTACTAACTTGAAGGAAATAAGCAACATCTTTCCAAGATCCACCTCTAATGACTTTCCTTTCATTTGCCGCATCACCAGCATTTGGGTTCATGGTTGAAACATACTCGTAAGCATTAGGGTCGTAACTAGAATTAGTCCATTCGGATACATTCCCGGCCATATTATACAAGTTGAAATCATTAGGTTCATAAGACTTGGCTTCCACTGTATATAAAGCCTGGTCAGCTGCGTAATCACCTCGTTGTGGTTTAAAGTTTGCCATAAAACAGCCTGTGTCACTTATTACATAAGGACCACCCCAGGGATATGAGCCACCTTCAATACCTCCTCTTGCAGCATATTCCCATTCTGCTTCAGTGGGTAATCTAAATCCATTTACAAATTGTTTGCCTTTATTTTTTTGGTCATCATTCTTAAACTTAGTTCTCCAATTACAGAACGCTTTGGCTTGCTTCCAAGTAATACCCACGACCGGATAATCGCTATAGGCATCATGCCAAAAATAATCATTGTGCATTGGTTCATTATAGGAATAAGTGAAATCACGGATCCAAACAGTGGTATCTGGATAAACCTCCAATTCTTCCTGACGGATAAAATCTTTTCTGCTACCGGTTTTTGATCGGGCGGCAGCTTCGATATCCATCCAACTGTATTTATATTTCAAAGCGGTTACATTAATAGTCCTTTGACCATTATAGGATTCCTCTTCCGGAATATATAATGAATCCATTACTTCAGTATAGTATTCATCAGGATATTCAGAAGTATCCCAAACCAACTCCTCATCTTTATTAAGAGCACGGCCTTCATAACCGGTTTCTCCCATGCCTGAATAATTATCCAACATATATTTGTCGTAGACTGATGCCTTGGTAGTGTCTGCATCTTTAAATGCGAATTCTCCAATACCACCATCTTCTGGCCCTAAGCCCAACTCATCGGCAAGGATTGCCAATTTTGTTCTTGTTATAGAATCTTTCACCCATTCAACAAACTGGCGATATTCGCTATTTGTGATTTCGGTGTCATCCATATAAAAAGAACGAACAGTAACGGTCTTTGTTGGCGCGTTAAGAACTTTGGCTTGGTCTTCCTCACTTTTACCCATAATGAAAGATCCACGTGGAATCAATTCCATTCCATAAGGTTTCTCAGGATACCACTTTTTTCCTTGGACGCCTACTAGTTCTCCTTTTGTTTTGGACCCACAACTTGTGAGTAAAAAAACAAATGCTATAGACAATAACAATAGCTTCTTCATACTTTAGGTTAAATTTCGATTAAGGTTATAAACTGCAAACACAATTATTATACACTCTCTAAAACTACGTTTTGAACAAATTATTGTATCGAGTGCAATTATCCCTTGATTTTTTTTTAAATCAAATAAAGCCTTTTTTGTAGGCCTTGAACCACCTTTCTGGGATAATCTGATTACACGCATCCAAATAGTCCTGTTCAGTGCAAGGTAATAACGAAGATGTATTTGCTTTAGTATGTGAAGTTAAAATTGATGGTACCTCTACCCACCATCTTTCGGTAAGATGGCTTTTATAGTAGACCAACTGCTCAGTTTCAGAGGGTACCGTGTATTTTGTGAAATCGTCTGTCTTGGAATAAGGGGATTCTTTGATCCTGAAATTGACCCCCTCAATAAAGTACCAGATTATCTGTGCCAATAATTGACATGACTGATTATTATTTTCCATTTCATAGATACCGAACACACTGACCTTATCGCTAATGCCAGCGTATCTGGCTATGGCACATATTTCACGACCATTAAACCCATTAGGTGAAAAATTATTTGAAAGTCCCATTTCACTAGCTTTTATTGAACGGGCATCCAGACTTACCAAATGTGCATTTCGGAGTACGGGTTCAACCAATGAAATGTCTTGGATTAACTCCCCAAGTCTATAGGCATCAAAAAAAAGACGCTCCATTAAATCTTTTTCTTCCTGGGCATTGAAGTAGCTTTGGTAACCTAAATTTGAAAAATTAAATAGATTGTTGGGCTTATCGGTAATGATCTTACTCATATAGGAATGTGAGGAAATGAGTTCATCTTCCATTCCAAAATCAAAGCGGCTATCAATTGCCACCAAATTAATAAGGTCTTTTATTCCATCAAAAGCCCTATAAGCGGGATAAGTAATATCTTGGGTTGCGCCCAATATAATTGGTATAATATTTTCCTCAAGAAGGCCCGCTACAATTTCCTTTACTACGAAATAGGTATCATCCACAGTCTCACCTTCCTCAATATCACCCATATCAACGATCGTTGAATTCCAATTTCCGAGAAGTAATTTATACAATTGTATCCTGATGGCGGAAACATCGAGTTTTTCGGGCTTTTTTTCAAAGGCATTTCGGGATTCCTTAACACCCAAAATAGCGATTGTAGCATTTGCCAAGACCGGTAAGCCATCTTTCTTTGTGTGCGAATAAATGTGTTTTCCAAGAGCCTGTGATGGAAGTAATTCGGAATGTGCCAATACCTTTTCCTCAACTGGAACCAAAAAATCGAATGCCATACTTATTTTTTAGCTTTAGGTTTTGCTTTTGCTTTTTTCTTTGGTGTTTTCTTCTCGATAAGGGCTTTGGCTTCTTCCAAGGATATTTTTGTCGCATCTACGGTTTTGGCCAATTCAACCTTTATCTTACCCTTTAAAATATTATGCCTTCCCCATCTGGCCTTTTCAATTCGAATACCTTCTTCTGGCCAATCTTGGATCAGCTTATCAATTTCCTTTTGTTTTTTGGCTTCAATCAACTCTTCGATATTCTCTTGTGTAAGATTATCAAAATCATACTTCCTATTCACATTGATGAACACTCCATCCCATTTGATGAAAGGCCCAAAACGGCCAACTCCTTTTATCACGTCCTTACCCTCATATACCGCAATGGGTGCATCGGCTTTTTGTTTTTCCTTAATCAATTCCACCGCTCTTTCCAAAGACACATCCATGGCATTTTCCCCTTTGGCCAACGATACGAATTTCTTACCGAATTTTACATATGGGCCAAATCTACCCACATTGGCTTCAATTTCCTCTCCTTCAAAGGTTCCCAATTTACGTGGGAGTTTAAAAAGGTCCATTGCATCGTCATAGGTAATTGTGTTCAATGATTGATCAGGTGAAAGACTTGCAAACTGCGGTTTTTCCTCATCATCAACTGTCCCTATTTGAACCATAGGGCCAAATCTTCCCAAACGAACCGATACCTGTTTGCCTGTCTTGGGATCCTTACCTAAAACGCGCTCACCACTGGCACGGTCGGCATTCTCCTCAACATCAAGTACCATGGGATGAAAATCCTTATAAAAATCTTTCATCACTTTTTGCCAATCTTCATGACCTTCAGCTATTTCATCAAAATCCTCTTCGACCTTGGCGGTAAAATTATAATCCAAAATATTGGAGAAGTGGCTCACCAAAAAGTCGGTCACAATCATACCTATATCCGTTGGTACCAATTTACCTTTATCGGAACCAACAATTTCCGTAAGTACTTTTTCTTTTACTGTCCCTGACTCCAATATAAACTGGGTATACTTTCTTTCGGTACCTTCTATAGTACCTTTTTCTATATATCCCCTATTTTGGATTGTTGAAATGGTAGGCGCATAAGTAGATGGTCTGCCAATACCCAACTCTTCCAATTTCTTCACTAAGGAAGCTTCGGTAAATCTATATGGGGCCCTTGAGAATCGCTCGGTGGCCGATATAAAATTATTGTGTAAAGTATCACCAACATTCATTGCTGGCAACATTCCTTCTTGTTCATCAGCAATATCCTCATCATCGATGCTTTCCATATATACCTTTAGAAAACCATCGAATTTTATTACTTCGCCATTTGCAGTGAATTCCTCGGAATGCGTACTTGCGTTGATCTTTACATTTGTGCGTTCCAATACGGCATCGCTCATTTGAGAGGCAATTGTCCTTTTCCAGATAAGTTCGTATAATTTTGACTGATCCCGTTCCAAAGAAGGGGATTGTAGTTTCATATCTGTTGGATGGATAGCCTCATGGGCTTCTTGTGCACCTTTTGATTTTCCTTTGAAATTACGAACCTTACTATATTGGTCACCGTAGTTTCCAATGATAGCATCTTTGGCGGCGTTGATAGCCTCATTCGATAGATTTACACTATCGGTTCTCATATAGGTAATAAGTCCTGCTTCATATAACCTTTGTGCCACTTGCATGGTTCGGCCTACTGAAAAATATAATTTCCTTGATGCTTCCTGTTGTAATGTTGATGTTGTAAAAGGCGCTGAAGGAGATTTCCTTGCTGGTTTTTTATCAAGATTCCCTACTGAGAAATCAGCTCCAAGGTTTTTCTTCAAGAAAGATTCCGCCTTTTCTTTCGATGTGAATGTCTTACCTAATTTCGCTTTAAATACTTCGCCTTTATTAGTCTTGAATTCTGCTGATATTCTAAAAGAAGCTTGTGGCGTAAACACTTCAATATCACGTTCACGTTCCACTATTAAACGTACCGCAACTGACTGAACCCTCCCGGCAGAAAGTCCTGGTTTTATTTTTTTCCAAAGAACTGGTGACAATTGGTAACCTACCAACCGATCCAATACCCTTCTTGCTTGTTGGGCATTTACTAAATTATAGTTTATCTCACGTGGATTCTCGATAGCCTTCTGAATGGCAGATTTGGTAATGGAATTGAAAACAATTCGTTTGGTTTTGTTTTTGTCCAAATTCAAAGTTTCGGAAAGGTGCCAGGAAATAGCTTCCCCTTCACGATCCTCATCACTCGCCAACCATATGGTATCTGCTTTTTTTGCTAAATCCTTAAGTTTCTTTACGAGTGCTTTTTTGTCTTTGTCAACAATGTATTTTGGTTTAAAATCATTATCAACGTCAACACCCAATTCTTTCGAAGGTAGGTCTGCAATGTGGCCAAAACTAGACTCAACTTTAAAATCCTTTCCTAAAAATTTTTCAATTGTCTTTGCCTTAGCAGGTGACTCTACAATAACTAAATTCTTTGCCATTCATTGGTTTTTCAAGTCACAAAAGTAGTCGAATTTTTTAATTACGTATTATACCTTATATATATGTATAAAAAAATGCCCTGAAGAAACAGGGCATTTTGATTCAACAAACAAACCAGAATCAGTTCAATTCCATTGAACTCATCAACTTAATTTCATTGTCTAAATACTCATATTGATAAAGCACATCCTCACCAACCATAAGCAATGAATTCTCAAGTGGAATAACATCGAAAGTGTTTATATTCTCAAAATGATTAAGGGCAACCAAGTCCTCAACATTAGTTTTATCAAACACCTTTAAACCAGAATCACCATCACATATAAATAATTTTTCATCCTTGATCCCAAGACCATAAGGACCATCCATTGGGTAGCTTATTGTAAGTGTAGGGTTATAGATATCCGAAATATCAACAATGAATAAGCCACTTTCAGTAGCTCCACATTGGTTACCTCCCCGCAGTGTTACATATGCATAATCACCATCTACAACAACAGGGTCGCAAGCCGTACCATGTTGGAATTCCGATATAAAGGTGGGGGTTGCAGGTGAAGAAATGTCATAGATGTACATGCCGCGCATACTCCCCAAAAACAAATGTTGGCCTCTGTTAAATATGGTCTCAATATCAAAACCTGCATAAACATCCTCTAAATCCTTAGGATTCCCTAAATCCTGAATATTGAATATATTTATATTATGACTATCTACCGCATAAAGAAAATCGCCTACAATCTTAAACCGGGCCAAAGAACCTCCCTGTCCGACTGAAGCATCGTTGGCAGCTTCAGCCAATGCGAATATCTCACCATTACGGTTGAATCTTTCCTCATATTCGGATATGAGTCTTCGTTCAGTTACGGTTTCCCACCCAAGAAGAATCTCATTTTCATAATCTATACCATCATATTCGTAAAAATCGGCATTAACAGGCCAAACAACATTGTCACGTAATACATTATCCAATCGATTAACGATTTTAATATTATTGATATCAGAAATATCCAATACTACCAAATCCATAATACTATCAGCATAGAGGTAATTATCTTTTATTGAAATGTCTACATTACCGGCAATTTTAATGAAGGATATTTTCTTGGGGGCATTTGGATTACTATTATCAATAACATGTACACCCCTATACCTATCATTTACAAATATGTAATCCTGATACGCGTAAATTTTTCCCGAATCCTTTATTGGTGACGGTGAAATAACATCAACGCTGTTCTTGAATTCAGCCTTGCTAATGGTAAGGGGTCTCGCTATGAGGTAATCTGCATACTTGCTGTCATCGTTCTTCTCACAGGAAACAAAACTCAGTGATGAGACAAAAAGGAGTAATAAAAAATTCTTTTTCATAATTCTTTTTTATGGGGTTATGATGTTAAGATGCAAAGCTTTCTTTAAAGTTGCGCCAACTTTTGTCAAATATTTAACTGTCAATTTGTCATAAAATTGTATTAAATATTATCTTTGCAGACCCAATACGCAAGAAAGAAGGAATCTTTATATGGAGAAAATTATTGACGAATCTGTTCAAGGCGATGCCGTTTCCATTGAAAAGGATAAAAATAATACCCGCAATCTATATATTGAAAGTTATGGGTGCGCCATGAATTTTTCCGACAGTGAAATCGTGGCTTCCATTTTGGCCAATGAAGGATTCAATACCACACAAAATTTGGAAGATGCAGATTTGGTTTTGGTAAACACCTGTTCCATTCGTGAAAAGGCAGAACTTACTGTTCGTAAACGTTTAGAGAAATACAACGCTATAAAAAAGAAAAGGCCCCATATGAAAGTGGGGGTATTGGGTTGTATGGCAGAACGCCTGAAAAGCAAATTGTTGGAAGAAGAAAAAATTGTCGATATGGTCGTAGGGCCAGATGCCTATAAAGACCTTCCTAACCTGATCCAAGAAATCGACGAAGGTCGGGACGCTGTTAACGTTGTTCTCTCAAAGGATGAAACCTATGGGGATATCGCACCAGTCCGTTTGAATACAAATGGGGTTAGTGCCTTGGTCTCTATAACAAGGGGTTGCGATAATATGTGTACTTTTTGCGTGGTGCCATTTACCCGTGGCAGGGAACGCAGTAGAGACCCACATTCAATCATAGATGAAGTAAACGATCTTTGGGAAAAAGGATATAAGGAAATTACTTTGTTGGGTCAGAACGTTGATAGTTATTTATGGTATGGCGGTGGATTGAAGAAAGATTTTGATAAGGCAACAGAGATGCAAATAGCAACTGCTGTTGATTTTTCAAACCTTTTGGAAATGGTGGCACAAGTACGGCCAAAAATGAGAATTCGATTTTCAACATCGAATCCCCAGGATATGAGTTTGGATGTTATCAAGACCATGGCCAAATATGACAATATTTGCAATCATATTCACCTGCCTGTTCAGAGTGGCAGCAATCGAATTTTAAAGGCAATGAATCGCTTACATTCGATTGAGGAATATTTTAAATTAATTGATAATATCAGGAATATTCTTCCGGACTGTGCCATATCACAGGATATGATTTCAGGTTTTCCAACAGAGACAGAAGAAGACCACCAAGATACTTTGGCCGTTTTAGAGTATGTAAAATATGATTTTGGATATATGTACCTGTATTCGGAACGCCCTGGTACCATGGCCGCAAGAAAATTACAGGATGATGTGCCCGAGGAAGTAAAACAGCGACGGCTTTCCGAGATCATTGCCTTACAACGTGACCATTGTAAATATAGAACAGAACAGCATTTAGGTAAAATAGAGGAAATCTTGATTGAGGGTACTTCAAAAAAGGATGAAAGCCAATGGATGGGTCGTAATTCACAAAATACGGTAGCGGTATTCCCAAAGGAAAATTACAAGCTTGGGGATTTTGTAAATGTCAGGATGAATGACTGTACTTCTGCCACCTTGATTGGAGAGGCTGTGGGTTTGAGTGAAAATAATTAAATAATATTCCTGCAATTAAAGGGATTACAAAATAAAAATGGAAAGTGTACAATCAATAAAACAGCGTTTTGAAATTATTGGTAACGACCCAAAAATGAATAGAGCTTTGGAAAAGGCTGTGCAGGTTGCACCTACTGATATTTCGGTCTTGGTAACCGGGGAAAGCGGTGTTGGTAAAGAGTCGATTCCTAAAATTATCCATGCCCTTTCACATAGAAAGCATGCGAAATACATTGCCGTTAACTGTGGGGCAATTCCCGAAGGCACCATAGACAGTGAGCTATTTGGCCATGAAAAAGGTTCTTTCACCGGCGCAACCTCAACCCGCAGTGGTTATTTTGAAGTAGCCGATGGTGGTACCATTTTTTTGGATGAAGTTGGTGAACTGCCATTAACGACCCAAGTACGTTTATTGCGTGTTTTAGAAAACGGGGAATTTCTAAAAGTGGGATCTTCACAAGTGCAAAAAACCGATGTTCGTATTGTGGCAGCCACAAATATGAATATGATAGAAGCCATAAAAAAAGAAAAATTCAGGGAAGATCTTTACTATAGATTGAGTACTGTTGAGATTAATATTCCCCCATTACGAGAGCGCAAAGAGGATATTCATTTATTATTTAGAAAATTCGCTTCAGATTTTGGACAGAAATATAAAATGCCCACAATCCGATTGCAGGACGATGCTATTCAATTGTTGTTAAAATATAGATGGCCGGGAAACATAAGGCAGTTAAGAAACATTGCAGAACAGGTTTCCGTTTTGGAGGAAGAAAGAAATATATCATTGGCTACCTTGAATAGTTATTTGCCAAATGCCAGTAATTCCAATTTACCAGCTGTAATAGGACAAAGGAAAAACGAAAGCGATTTCAGTAATGAGCGTGAAATTCTTTACAAAGTTTTGTTCGATATGAAAAGCGACCTTACCGATTTGAAAAAATTGACTTTGGAATTGCTAAAGAACAAGGACACTAAAAAAGTACAAGAGGAAAATGAAGGACTAATTCAAAAAATATATGGTAGCAATGGTGAAGAAATGGAGGATGAGGAAAGTACTTCAATGGAGGTGCTACAACTTCCCGAGCCAAAAAAAGAGACTACCTCCTATCAAGCACCAATAGAGGATAAGTATCATTTTGCGGAAGAAATAGAAGAAGAAGAAACCCTATCTTTACAGGTAAAGGAAATTGAATTGATTAAAAAATCATTGGAAAGAAATCGTGGAAAACGCAAGGCAGCAGCTGCAGAATTGGGCATTTCTGAACGCACGCTATACCGTAAAATAAAGCAGTACGATCTTTAATTATGATAAGATTAAAAAATATTGTGTTGGTGTGTGCTATTTTTGTCACGGTAGTGAGCTGTGGTATTTATAATTTCACAGGTGGCGATGTGGGAACAGCACAAACATTCCAAGTAAACTATTTTCAAAACTATGCTACCCAAAGTCCGGGATCGACTTTTGAACCTGGAATGGATCGGGATTTTACCTTAGCACTTCAAGATAGAATTTTAAACCAAACTAGTTTGGACTTGGTTAATACCAATAATGCCGATCTGTTGTATGAAGGGGAAATTGTAGAGTACCGAATCTCACCCATGAGCGCCACTGCACAGCAAACCGCTGCACAAAATAGACTGTCGATTGGCGTAACTGTACGGTTTTATAATAAGACCAAAGAGGATGCGGATTTTGAAAAACGTTTTTCTTTTTTCTATGACTATCCTGCAAACTCCCAATTATCCTCTGTTAAGGATGAAGCACACACTGTAATCTTTGAACGTATAACCCAAGATATATTTAACGAGTCACTTGCCGATTGGTAACCGAACATGAATGTACAGGATTTCACATATTTATTACAAAACCCTGAAAAGGTTGTTACCCCTATACAGACAAAGCAATTGGAGGATGTTTTAAAGGAGTACCCATATTTTCAAGCTGCCAGGGCGCTTCAATTAAAAGGGCTTAGGAATCTCAACAGTTTTAAATATAACAAAGCACTTAAAACAACAGCGGCATATACTACAGATCGGGATATTTTATTCGATTTTATTACCTCAAAGGATTTCTTGCAAAATACCATAGCTGACACCATTTCAGGAAAGGCCTCCCAATTTGAAGAACAAGAGATCACATCAGAAGAAGTTGTAGCTAAACCAAGGAAAAGTGCTTTACTTATAGAAGAATCCGAAGATAAGCCTTTACCTCAAGATATTACTGATGCCGATCATATCCTGGACCCAAAACTTTTTAAGTCAAAGGATCCGGAAATAGACAAAGCAATTTCCGCGCAGAAAGAGAAAGCCAAAAAAGACCTTGAAATTGGCCAACCATTACCTTTTACTAAAAAAGAAAAGCATTCTTTTAGCGAATGGCTCCAATTAGCATCCCTTAAAAGCATTCAACGAGATCCTGAACTTGCATTGGAAGAAAATAGCCCCGCGGATAATATCGATTTCCCCTTGGAAAAAGAGGTTCTAAAAAAGAAAAAATTTGAGCTTATTGATAAGTTCATAGAAAACAATCCAAAAATAGACCCGACCAAAAACGTTATCTCCAAAGTTGATATCAAGGAATCTGTAAAATTCGATAGCACTGAATTGATGACAGAGACTTTGGCAAAGGTCTATTTAGAGCAAAAAAAGTATAAAAAAGCGATTCAAGCCTTCAAAATTTTAAGTTTGAAATATCCGGAAAAAAGTGGTTTCTTTGCAGACCGAATTAAAGCGGTAGAAAAAATACAACAAGAAAATATCCAGTAATAATGAGCACATTTTCAATATTCTTGATTCTAATAATCGCAGTTTGCTTCCTATTGGTTTTGGTGATAATGGTACAAAACCCTAAAGGTGGCGGATTATCCTCTTCTTTTGGAGGTGGTGGTAGCCAAGTTGTTGGCGGTGTCAAGAAAACAGGGGATTTTTTAGATAAAAGTACATGGACGTTGGCTGGCTTACTAATCGTTCTTATATTAGCATCGAATATTGCATTGAAAGGAAATTTCAGTGATGCAGATTCTAAATTGCTACAAGGGGATGATATAGAGGAAACGGTTCCAGAAACAGTACCAGAAGCAGTTCCGGAAGAAGTTCCTGCACCTGCTACAAATACCGATAATACAACAGATAGCGAATAATCTATCCGTTCCAATAAAAATAAAATGCCAGCCTGAGTGACAAGCTGGCATTTTTGTTTTACAATATGTCAGTTTTTACGTAATGGCATAATTTCTGTCTAGGTAAACGAGTATAATAAAAATCAATTTAAAATCATAAATATGGCTAAAGTTAACATTAAACCATTGGCAGACAGAGTTCTTATTGAGCCAATGGCCGCAGAAACCAAAACCGCCTCAGGTATCTATATTCCCGATACGGCTAAAGAAAAACCACAAAAAGGAAAAGTTGTGGCGGTAGGTCCCGGGACAAAAGACGAACAGATTACCGTAAAAGTCGGGAATACCGTATTATATGGTAAGTATGCAGGCACCGAATTAAAATTAGACGGTATCGATTACCTGATGATGAGGGAGAGTGATATTTTAGCAATTATATAAACAATTACTGTCTTTCCTGCGAACCTGCCTATTGGCAGACAGGGGCAGGAATCCAAAACAAACGAATAGTATAATTAAACAGATTCCCGCCTTTGTGGGAATGACAAATAAATTAAATTATGGCAAAAGATATAAAATTTGATATAGAGGCACGCGATGGTATTAGAAGAGGTGTTGATGCCCTAGCCAATGCAGTTAAAGTTACATTAGGACCAAAAGGAAGAAATGTCATCATAAGCAAATCCTTTGGAGCCCCAATAGTTACGAAAGATGGTGTAACTGTTGCTAAAGAAATTGAATTAGTAGACCCTTTAGAGAATATGGGGGCACAAATGGTGAAGGAAGTTGCCTCTAAAACCAATGACCTTGCCGGTGATGGTACTACAACAGCGACTGTACTTGCCCAAGCAATCGTAAAAGAAGGATTGAAGAACGTGGCGGCAGGTGCCAATCCAATGGATTTAAAAAGAGGAATCGACAAAGCCGTTGAAGCTATTGTAGCCGATTTGACAAAACAATCCAAAAAGGTTGGGGATTCTTCCGAAAAAATAAAACAAGTAGCTTCAATTTCTTCCAACAATGATGAATCTATTGGGGAATTGATTGCACAAGCTTTCGGAAAAGTAGGAAAAGAAGGCGTAATTACGGTTGAGGAAGCAAAAGGTACCGACACTTATGTTGATATTGTGGAAGGCATGCAGTTTGACCGAGGATATCTTTCCCCTTATTTCGTTACCGACTCTGAAAAAATGATTGCTTCCTTGGAGAATCCTTACATTCTTCTATTCGATAAGAAAATTTCATCAATGAAAGATCTTCTTCCGGTATTGGAGCCTGTAGCACAATCAGGAAAACCGCTTTTGATTATTGCGGAAGATGTTGATGGAGAAGCATTGGCTACTTTGGTCGTAAACAAACTTAGAGGTTCTTTGAAAATTGCTGCTGTAAAAGCACCAGGATTTGGTGATAGAAGAAAGGCAATGTTGGAAGATATTGCAATCTTGACCAAAGCAACGGTTATTTCGGAAGAAAGAGGTTTCTCTTTGGACAATACAACAATTGATATGTTGGGTACTTGCGAAAAAGTCACCATTGACAAAGACAATACAACTATCGTAAATGGAGGCGGTGTTGCCAAAGATATCAAAACAAGGGTAAACCAAATAAAATCACAGATAGGGACCACTACATCCGACTATGATAAGGAAAAACTGCAAGAGCGCTTGGCTAAATTAGCTGGTGGTGTAGCTGTTCTTTATGTTGGTGCAGCGTCAGAGGTTGAAATGAAAGAGAAAAAAGATAGAGTTGACGATGCCCTACATGCAACAAGAGCTGCAGTTGAAGAAGGTATTGTTGCCGGTGGCGGTGTTGCTTTGGTACGTGCCAAATCTGCACTATCTAAAGTAAAAGTAGAAAATGCAGATGAGGAAACAGGTCTACAGATAGTTGCAAGAGCCATAGAATCCCCATTGAGAACCATTGTTGAAAATGCTGGTGGTGAAGGTTCTGTTGTTGTTGCAAAAGTTCAAGATGGTAAAGGTGACTTTGGTTTCGATGCCAAATCTGAAAAATATGTTGAAATGTTCAAAGCAGGAATCATTGATCCTACGAAAGTAACCAGAATCGCATTGGAAAATGCTGCTTCGGTTGCGGGGATGATATTGACCACTGAATGTGCGTTGACAGATATAAAAGAAGATGCACCTGCAATGCCACCAATGGGTGGAGGTGGAATGCCAGGAATGATGTAAACATTCTGCGATTCTATAAAAAAACCGTCCTAACAAAATCGTCAGGGCGGTTTTTTTATTCTCAATAAATCCGAATAAATCAATTGCTATACAGCTCTGTCTGATAAAACGCAGGAACGGAAAACCAATACGCCATAAACGAAGATGAGGGTTTTAAGTTTGTACCTATAGCCAGTCCTGAGACAGCCTCCCCAAAAATTCCAAATTCGGTACCTTCACTATCCTTCACGATAATAGCTGAGGTACCATCATAAACATACTCGAATTCCAAAGCACTCTGGTTTGCATTAAGCTCAAAGGAAACTATGAAATTTTCATTGCCCACGATTAAATACGTTTTCTCCTTAAAAGAATCCTTGATGAGGTTGACAGACCCAAAATCACTGAAACGGAATACCTTGGAATCCCCATCATCAATTATGGCATGTACCCTTTCCTTTAATGGCAACCTATCGTCTTTTGTAACAGGGAATAAAAATCGGTCATTATTTGTGGCATAATCACCATAAGGTGAAAGACCGTACCTTCTATTAAAACCAGTGTTCAGGTCCAACACCTTAGTATCGGGATAGAGGGTTTTCCATGTTTTCCAATTAGTTTCAACTAACATTATCAAATCTGCTTTTTCCCCAACTAGACTTCCGTTAACTGATTCGTTCAAAATCTGGGACCAATTACTATTCGTAGCCCTATCGTAAGGGATTAAATTTGTATTATACAATAACCCGGAAACCCCGAAAGTGGTTTCGTTTCCCTTGATTTGTCTATTCCAGCCTATACCCGTTCCGGTAAGTGGGCAATAAGTGACCGTTAATGCGACATCACCAATTCTGTCATTGATAATCTCATGCCAATCCAAGATAATATGCTGATAGGCCTTAATATCAAAATTGTTTTTATATCCAAGAACCAAATCGGAGTCTTTAAGTACACTAACATTTTCTGCCTGTATAAAAGTTGGATCTTCCAATGCGGGAATTCCATCCTTTCCCGGGCCACCATCCAAAATTTCAGATATGGGAATACTCCACTCCGAAGAGGTGTTCGGGGTCCCACTTTGAGGATTCTGGGGGTTAATTGTTTCTTGTGTACTCGATGAGCTACATGAAAATAGCATCATGGTACAAGCTGATAAAAATAAGTTGTTCTTCATAGCGAGTTATTTTAATATGTCTACTTTTTTATTGTTCAATTTAAAGGATATACCAACAGTAAACCGAAGTGTAGGGGTCAATTGTGTTCCATCAACATAGCTATACACGGGCAGTTCAATTCTTGTGTTAATCATAATATTGGGGGTCAATTGGGCAGCCAACTCAGGTCGAACGAAAACCCAGTACCCACCTGTATTAGGAATCCCAGAATCATCAATCTTATCGAAAAAAGACTTTCTGAATTTAAATATCAGCCCGGGATTGAATATGGTGTTGAATAGAAGAAATTGGTCCGTATATCCCACGTTTGCTTGAATCACATTACCGAATTCGTAAGTGGATGTAGTTAAATATGCTTTGTTCCTGCCCGTTAACCTATAGGTAATACTTCCTGATAACGTTGCAGCTGGTCTAAAGTCAAAACCCTTTGAAACAGCTAACCACCCCAATAAATCCCATGCCCCACTTCCAGGTTGTAGATCCGCGGTCAATTGTATTCCCTCATCTGTACTCAAATCCGATTTTCCCAACGGTACTTTTGTACCCAGTCCAAAATTCAATATGGTGCGTTGGCCCAAAATTCCAGGAATCGTATATTTTGCTAAAAAAATAGCATCCCCGATTCCTTTGGTCTCGGTGAAATTCTCGTTCCCGAATTGAGTGATAGTACGCGTCTGGTTAACCCAAGAAAATAAAGCTTCTGCAGAAAATCTGTCCGTCAAGGAATACCCCAAGTTCAAAAGCACCGAATTGGTTATTCGTAATCTAGAATCATCATTTAATTTTTCAGAACCTGCATTCAGCGTGTTCAGGTTATTGTAATCATAATTGATTCCCAATAACCAAATCCCTTTCCCCTCATTAGGCAACCCTAGATTACTGGAAAGGGGCACACCACCTGAACAACAGGTTTGTGAAAATGCATGATGCATTGTAATAAAAAAGAGAATAATAAAGGAAGCCCGAATGTGCATAAAAATTAATCTTTACACATTCTTAGTGTAAATAAAAAAGACAACCTTACAGTTTCGGGACTTTTAATAGATTGATATCCTGTATTTTAATTATTATGAACTAAACATAAAATTAATTTTATTAATGCCCCTCATGACCGGTCATTATTTTTTTACCCGTTTCGTTCATCATAGATTTTTTGCCCTTCAATTGTGCTGCAGCATCAACTGTAAAAGACCCATTGGTTACGATTTCTTCGCCACTTTGTAAGCCCGATAAAATAACATACCCTTGGCTAATAACGTTTCCCAAACTTACTTCCCTCATTTCGAAAGTAGGTTGGTCAGGGTTGGTTTTAACATAGACCACAGAGCGTTCCCCTGTCCATAGCACCGCACTTTCTGGTATAACAATGGTTTGATCCTTTTTATTGGATGTCAATCCTATAGAACCCACCACGAACATTCCGGGCTTAAGTTGACCTTTTGTGTTCTGTAATACTGCCCTAATCTCGATTGTCCTAGTAGCCGTATTCAGTACAGGGTTTATAAATGAAACATTCGCCTTAAACTTATTATCTGGATAGGCCTTGGTGATAATATCGATTGTTTGCCCTTCTTTTAAAAGTGAGACCTGATTCTCATAGGCATCGAAAACGGCCCACACGGTATTTAGGTTGGCTATTTTGAACAGAGGCGAACCTTGTTTCACGTAATCCCCAGTTTCTACCATAATCTCGGATACCGTACCGGATACGTTGGCATAAATAGGAAATTTTTCGTTTACTTGACCCGACTCTTCAATCTGTTCGATTTGCTTTTCGGAAAGCTTCCAAAGTTTAAGCTTGTTTCGAACGGCTTGGTAAAGAGCGGGTTGTGTTTCTTTTAAACCTAAAGCAGTAATCAACTCCTGTTGGGCCGAAACCAGTTCTGGGGAATAGATGGTCGCCAGTTGCTGACCGTTTCTTACTTCCTCTCCCTCAAAGTTTACAAACAATTTTTCTATCCGTCCAGCAAAATAAGAAGCTTGTGTGGCAACAGCCTTTTCGTTCTCTTTAATTTTACCTGACAGTTTAAGGGTATTGTCGTCAGAAGTGCCTAGACCAACTTTGGTGGTTCTGATATTGGCCAGAGCCAACGCATTTTTGGACATTTTGAATTGATCTTCGGCCAAACCATCGGCCCCAGATTCCATTGGAATCAAATCCATGCCGCAAATGGGACAGTCGCCCGGTTCTGGTTGCATAATTTGAGAATGCATGGAACATGTCCACATTTCGCCTGATTCCTTTTCTTGATTGTGGTCATGTCCTTCGACGACGCCGGCATTGGAATTATTTCCAAAAATCAAGTATCCGGCCAACAAACCACCAATAACAGCCAATCCGATGTAAAGAATATTTTTTTTCATGTTATTTCTGTTTTTTATCAATCAAATTTTAGTTGTTCGTAATCGTAAGGCATTGGCAATCACCGAGACCGAGCTAAAGCTCATTGCGGCAGCGGCTATCATAGGGGAAAGTAAAATACCAAAAACAGGATATAAAACCCCTGCTGCAATGGGCACACCAAGTGTATTGTAAATAAGAGCAAAGAATAAATTCTGTTTAATATTCCCCATTACTTTATTACCTAAGTTAGTAGCCTTTACAATTCCGTGCAAATCCCCTTTCACCAAAGTAATGGCGGCACTCTCAATAGCTACATCTGTTCCGGTACCCATGGCAATGCCCACATCACTTTTAGCCAATGCTGGGGCATCGTTAATTCCATCGCCTGCCATTGCCACAACTTTTCCGTCGTTTTGCAATCTTTCTATTTCTTGTAGCTTGTTTTCAGGAAGCATTCCCGCCTTAAAATCGGCCAGATCGAGTTCAGCTGCCACTGCCTGTGCCGTATCATAATTATCGCCTGTAAACATGATGACCTTAATTCCTTTGTCCTGTAATTCCTTTATGGCCGTGGCACTTGTCGCTTTTATTTTATCGCCAATTACCACATAGCCTACCGTTCTTTCATCAATGGCCAAATAAGAAACTGTTTTGCCCTGTTTTTGATAGGTTTGGGCTTCGTTTTCCATTGCCTCGGATAATGGTGCATTGCACTGCTCCATCATTTTCGTATTACCCAAAGCCATTTTCTTTCCATTGACAATTCCTTCAACACCTTTGCCGGTTACTGCATTGAAACCCTTGGCTTTCAGGAATTCGGCCTTTTGTTCCTTTCCATATTTTACGGTAGCTTCTGCTAGGGGATGTTCACTTAGGCTATTAAGGGACACTATATACTTTAAAACATCACTTTCGCTAAAATCATCCCAGAAAGCGCCTACTTTTACCACCGCAGGTTTTCCTTCGGTAATGGTTCCAGTCTTATCCACAATCAAGGTATCTACCTTGTCCAATTTCTCCAGGGCCTCCGCATTCTTGATAAGTACCCCATTTTGTGCCCCCTTACCTACTCCGACCATGACAGACATAGGAGTAGCCAATCCTAAAGCACAAGGGCAAGCGATTATCAACACGGCAATCGCATTAACCAATGCATAAACATAGGAAGGTTCGGGCCCCCAAATCGCCCATACTGCAAAAGTGATGCCCGCAATGATTACGACCACTGGAACAAAATAACCCGAAATCGTGTCCGCCAATTTCTGTATTGGTGCGCGGCTACGACCGGCATCGTTGACCATTTGGATGATTCGGGAAAGCAATGTATCAGAACCCACTTTTTCAGCTTTCATTAAAAAGGACTGATTGCCATTGATCGTGCCGCTACTTACTTTGTCTCCATTGCTTTTATTCACAGGGATAGGTTCGCCTGTAATCATTGATTCGTCAATAGAAGTCTGACCTTCGGTAATTACGCCATCCACCGGGATTTTGTCGCCCGGTTTTACCCTAAGTATATCTCCCAACTGTATCTGGTCTATAGCAACCTCTTCTTCCTGACCATTGACCAGTCTAATCGCTATATTGGGTGCTAACTTCAACAATTCCTTTACTGCGGAATTTGTTTTACTATGCGCCCTTGCCTCCAGTACTTGACCTAACAATACCAAGGTCAGAATGACCGTAGCTGCTTCAAAATAGACGTGAACGCTACCAGATTCCGTTTTAAACTGGGCAGGGAAAAAATCTGGAAAGAACATTCCGAACACACTGAACAACCATGCTACGCCCGCCCCGATACCGATAAGCGTGAACATATTAAGATTCCAAGTCTTTATAGAGCGATAGGCACGTTCAAAGAACATCCAAGTGGCATAGAAAACCACAGGAATCGAAAGTGCGAATTGTATCCAGTTCCAGTTCTTTTGTTCCATAAAACCATAAAGCGGATTATTGGGCAACATCTCTGACATCGCAATCAAAAAGATGGGCAAGGTAAAGGCCACCGCTATCCAAAACTTTTTAAATAACTTTCTATAAGTCTTCTCCTCTGCAGATAGATCCGGTTGCATTGGCACTAGATCCATCCCACAAATGGGACAACTTCCCGATACATCCTTAACGATTTCAGGATGCATAGGGCAGGTGTACTGCGTAGGGAAATTGGCCGCAACGATTTGCTCCTCGACCAAATCCATTCCGCAGACAGGACAATCCCTAGGTTTATCATAGGTCTTATCCCCTTCACAATGCATCGGGCAATAGAAGGTGCCGTTTCCATGGGCTTTTGGTTTTTCCTCTTTCTTTTCTGGCGAATGATGATGTTCACCTGGTTTATGAATTGTATAGCGCCCTCCATCAATTTTCAAAGCCTCCTGGAATTTTTCCAAGGGAATATGGTTTTCCATTTCAATGTTAGCTTCCGCTTTTTCCAAATCGACCGAAACCACGGTCACACCTTCCACTTTTGAGAGTGTTTCTTCTACATGGTTTCGGCAACCGTTGCAGGTCATTCCGTGTATGTGATAGGTGTGTTTCATGATTTACTTATTGATGGTTTCAGTTACTTTACCGCATTTCAACATCTTATCTCCGTAATATGGATTTCTGATTTCCTCCACATTGGAAATCCAATACCCCCCTTTTCCGTCAAAGGCCATCGGACAAAACTGCTTGTATATGGCCCCTTCTGAAATGGATTCCTTGAACAAGGGTTCTACCTTTTCCGTTAATTCGGAAAAAAGCTCCCGTTGCTTTGCAATATTATCGGTTTCTTCCATAGCCATGGCCATCAACTTCATCTCCTCCCTATCATGGGTAAAACTTTCGGCCAAGTTTCCGGCCGCTTCGTTCACTTCTTCGGTATCGGAATTGACCAAGGCCATTCTGATCTGTTGATAATTATGGAATACTTTCCCGGTCATATCATCCGAAAAGGAGGCGTCTGCAATTTCTTGAATATATTCTTTTTTGGTCCCAATTTCTTCAGGAGAGCTGATTTTAGCATCTTGTTTGTTCTTTGTGTCTCCACATGAGGTCAAAGAGATAAGCGTTATGGTCGCGATTGTCAGGGTTACGTTTCTTTTCATTTTATTAATTTTTCTTTTAGAAATTGATAGTGAAATAAATGTTTGGGTTGTTTATTTATTCGTTAAATAATTGATGACAGCGGATTGTACATAATAACTTTTGACGGCTTCTATACTGTTCATTTGGAACCTCAGTTGCAGTTCTTGAATGTCCAACACATCATTAAAGTCGATAGTGCCTGTTTCATAATTTTTGATCAGGATTTCTTCTGCATCCCTAGCCTGTTTTAGATTTTTTTCTTGCGTATTAAAATTTATCCGTGCTTGGTTCCGCATCGCTATCGCTTTTGCGAAAGTGGTTTCCAACACGTTTAGGCGTTCTATCTTTTGGGATTCTATTTCTTTTTGGCGCAGTACATTCTGTTTGGAAATAGATTTGTAACGGTTGTTGAAAATAGGAATAGAAAGTGAAACCATTGGCATTACAATATCTTTCCCGTTATCGCTGAAGCTCATATCGGGTCGTTCGGAAACGGGAATATAGTCCAATCCAAAACCTATATTTGGCGAGCTTTCCTTTTGATTTAGCAATTCCGATTGGGTTATAGATTCATATAGTCTATCGTATTTAATTAACTCAGGATTAAGTCCCAAACTATCTTGCTGAAAAACCGTATCTTCCAATGGTAAAACCAATATAGGAATAAGCTCAATAGCCATACTTTCTCTTCGATTTAGCAAATTATTGAACAATGCTTGCTCCGCAAGATATTCTTGCTGCAAAACTTCCTTTTGCTGCTGTAGTTCATTTTGTCGTATCTGTAAGCGGAGCACATCTACGGCAGATGCCTTACCAACTTCCACCGAGGTCAACGCTAGTCGTTCATAGGTTTTAAGTAACTGAATATTTTCATCCAATACGTCCTGTTTGGCCTCAATCCCATACAATTCGTAGTACGATCCCGCAATCGATAAGGCAAGTTTGCGTTTGGCGATGGCAATTTCAACGAATTCAGTTTCCACCATTGAACTGGCATAGTTCTCCCGAGCTGTAATCGTACCAAACCAAGGTAACATCTGCGAAACCGAAAATCGGGCACGTTGTGCGCCGGTACGTGTTTCGGGTTCACTAACAAAATAGCCTGCACTTACCGTTGTGCTTGGGAGCGTATTTACTTCGTTTACTTTTTCTTGGGCAATGTTATAGCGCAATTCATATGCCTGTATCTGCGGATTGTTTCTTTCAGCTTCCTGAATATAGGATTGTAATTGTTGTCCTTTCGCAAAAGCGGAAACAAACAAAAGCCAGATAACAATAATTATATTTTTCATTTGCTTGAGCGTTTTAATTGAAACTCTTTCTGCCAGCTATAGAGCACCGGGACCAAAAAGTAAGAAGTTATATCAATAAGCATTCCTCCGAAAATGGGTATCGCCATCGGTATCATAATATCGCTTCCCTTTCCAGTAGACGTAAGTACGGGCAATAGGGCTAACACTGTCGTGACCGTGGTCATCAAACAAGGTCTAATGCGTTTTTCGGCGGCTTCCAAGGTTGCCAATCGAATACCTTTTCGGTCTGAAGGCGTTTCCCTGCTGAAGGTCTGTGTTAGGTAGGTTGCCATGACAACCCCGTCGTCCGTAGCGATACCAAACAAGGCGATAAAACCGACCCAAACCGCAACACTAAGGTTGACGGTCTTCATATTGAAAAGCTCGCGCATATTCTCGCCGAACAGGTTAAAATTGAAGAACCAATCTTGCCCGTAGAGCCATATCATGATAAAACCTCCTGCAAAAGCGACCGCAATGCCCGTAAATACCATTAAGGAAGTGATTACCGAACGGAACTGAAAATAAAGGATCAAAAAGATAACCAGCAATGCCAAAGGTACCACTACCGAAAGCGTTTTTTCTGCCCGCAATTGATTTTCATATGTGCCAGTAAATCGATAGCTTATCCCTTTGGGGACTATCAATTCACCCTTATCGATTTTTTGCTGAATCAGTGCTTGGGCATCTTCTACCACATCGACCTCAGCATAGCCATCTATCTTGTCAAAGAGCACATAGCCGACCAAGAACGTATCCTCACTTTTGATAACCTGTGGCCCTTTTTCATAGCGGATCGTGACCAATTCGCTCAAGGGAACCGGACTACCTTTCGCGACTGGCACATAGATGTTTTTGATGTCGGACGGATTTTCCCGAAGTTCCCTAGGGTAGCGTACTCGAACTCCATAACGCTCTCGGCCTTCGACAGTCTGGGTCAAGGTCATGCCACCAACGGCCACCTCCAACACCCGTTGTACATCTTCCACTAGAATGCCGTATCGTGCCAAAGCCTCCCGATCGATATCGATCAACAAATAAGGTTTACCTACAATCCGATCGGCAAATACAGCTTCGTCCTTAACGCCCTCGGACTCTTTAAGGATGTTCTCCAATGCAATACCGAAACCTTCGATTTGTCTCAAATCCTGACCCTTGACCTTGATGCCCATCGGGGCGCGCATGCCGGTCTGTAACATGACCAAACGTGTTTCAATAGGCTGTAATTTGGGAGCTGAAGTTACGCCCGGCAATTTCGTTACCCGAACGATTTCGTTCCAGATGTCGTCTGGTGATTGAATTTCTGGCCGCCAGTTTCGGAAATACTCCCCGTCGTTATCGGGAATCAGGTTTTCATGGGTTATCTCAGAAAAATCCAGAATGTCGCTGCCTTCATGCTTAGTCGTTTTTTCTTCTAAAACGGTATTGGGATTCAAAAAGAAAATCCCATCTTTTAGCTCAAATAATCCATCTTCATTGACCTTATAGCGTTGTCGTTTGCCTACGCTATTCCGCATGTACTCCGATTTGTACTGAATCATATTTTCATACATGGACAATGGGGCTGGATCTAATGCTGATTCCGTCCTACCCGATTTGCCGACCACCGTCTCGATCTCGGGTATACTGGCCACGGCCATATCCAATTGTTGTAAAACCCTCTTGTTTTCGGCTACCCCAGCATGCGGAAGGGAAGTGGGCATCAATAAAAAAGAACCTTCGTTCAAAGCGGGCATAAACTCCTTACCCGTATTTTTCATTATCACAATACCCAATGCCAAAACGGTAGCGGGTACGATTAAAAACAATATCCTGTTCTGTAATGCCCACCGAAGGATTCTGGCATAGTAACTCTTGAACAGGGAAAACGCACCGAGTAGGCCAAAGCAGACAAGGGATACGAAAATCAGGTTCATCACGATGCTTCGGTCAAAACCCAAGGGCCGCCAATACTCAGCCAGTAGAAAAACTAGGGCGATAGCGGAAAGAATAATGTTGATCGTGTTCTTGTTCAGCGAAAAGTGAAGGTTGAAAACTGAAAGGTCATACTGATCACGCTGTTTTGCGGTAAACCAGAATCCGGTGCAGCCGAAAGCTATCAATAGTAGTCCCAACCAGTATCCATATATAATCGCTGCGATTCCCAAAGCGATTAGAATAGCATTGATACTGTATTTTGTACGCTCCCTGACATTACTTTTTCGGAACAAAAAAGCGGCAAATGGCGGAATCAGAAAGAGTGCGATGACCAAAGATGCGGAAAGCGCCATCGTTTTGGTAAAGGCAAGTGGTCGAAAGAGTTTGCCTTCGGCACCAATCATCGTAAAAACCGGAATAAAGCTGATAATGGTAGTCATAACCGCAGTTACTATAGCTCCGGATACTTCGGCTGTGGCATTATAGATGATTTCGTTGGTGGTATACTCTATTCCATTTTCTTGGAATCGCAATTTTTCATCTTCAAGGTGCCGTATCATATTCTCCGCGAGTATCACACCTACATCGACCATGGTACCAATGGCAATAGCGATACCGGAAAGCGCAACTATATTGGCATCAACATTGAACAATTTCATGGTAACAAAAACCATCAATACAGCAACTGGCAGTAATCCTGAAATAAGAATGGATGCCCTCAGGTTAAATACCATAATCATAATGACCAAAATAGTTATTAGGATTTCCATGGTCAATGCTTCGTTGAGTGTTCCCAAAGTTTCCTGAATCAGTTCGGTACGGTCGTAAAAGGGTACAATGGTCAGTTGCGAAGTACGACCATCACTTAGTAGTTTCGAAGGGAGTCCGGTACTTAATTCCGCAATTTGGTCCTTAACATTATTGATGACCTCTAACGGGTTTGCCCCATATCTGGCCACCACGACACCACCAACCACTTCAGCGCCTTCCTTGTCGAGAATACCTCGTCGCACGGCCGGTCCAAGAGAAACATTGGCGATATCCTTAACACGGATTGAAGTATAATCTTCTGAAGTGACCACCGCATTTTTAATATCTTCCAAAGATTCGATATACCCAAGGCCCCTTACCAAGTATTCTGCTTTATTGATTTCCAAGGTCTGCGCGCCAATATCGCGATTGCTTTGTTTTACCGCTTTTACAACCTGCTCTAACCCAATATTATACTGCTTCATCAATTCGGGATTCACGTCGATTTGGTATTCCTGTACATAACCTCCGATAGAGGCTACTTCTGAAACTCCACTTGCAGCGGACAAAGCATATTTCACATAGTAGTCTTGTACACTCCTAAGTTCATGTAAATCCCAACCACCTGTCACATTTCCTTCTTCATCCCTGCCTTCCAAAGTATACCAGAAAATTTGACCCAATCCTGTTGCATCTGGTCCTAAAGCGGGATTTACTCCCTCGGGAAGTAAATTACTTGGGAGGGAGTTCAGTTTTTCGAGTATTCGGCTACGACTCCAATAGAATTCCACATCCTCTTCAAAGATGATATAGATACTGGAAAACCCGAACATCGAAGAGCTGCGTATTGTTCTGACCCCAGGAATACCTAAAAGCGAAGTAGTTAACGGATAGGAAATCTGGTCCTCTATATCTTGTGGGGATCTACCAGGCCATTTGGTAAAAACAATCTGTTGGTTCTCTCCAATATCGGGAATAGCATCCACAGCTACGGGATTACTGGGCAAAAAGCCTGTGTCCCAGTTAAAAGGAGCATTGACCGTACCCCATCCCACAAATAGAAGGAGCATAAGTACCGCGACCAACTTATTTTCGATAAGAAATTTGATGCCTTTATTTAGCATAGGAAGTAATTATTAAACAATTAGAAACCGCGCAGGAAAAACCATACGAATAACAGGTTTAGCCCAAAAACAGCGATTGCCGTTGGGCTTATATTCTAAAGTTCAATAATCAAATGAGAAACGTCTGATCCAGAATCTGTACATCCCGTATCAGCGGAGGAGGCCAATAATCTTTAAAGGGTACAATGTTTTCGTCAAGCCCTTCAAATAGATTAATATAAGCGTAAACGAAAGAAGCTACAAATAGCTGTTGATCAAAAGTGAAGTGATCAAAAGAAATCTTTAAATCATCCTGCCCTTCCATAATAACTTCCACATCGGTACAGCAATCCATATCCATATCCATCATGGCGCAATCACTGGATGATTTGGACATTTCTGCCTTCATCATGCAAGTATCCACATTATTAAAAAGGCTGAAATCTACCAAATGATCTCCACAATAGTGCATATCCACAGAAAATGACATTGTGGAAAATAGCACTAAAAGTGCCATTACAATTGAAGTTATTTGATGGAGTATTTCTTTCATCTTAACTACAAAACTACAAAATTTTGGGTTTTATTGTTTTGATTAACAAAAGTTTAATGGATTCCAGATAAAAAACCTAAGGGAAAAGTTAACTAGGTGAATCTATTAAATAACAAAATAAAACCGTGATTATTGTAGCGATTTTATAACATATTTCGAAAATAATAATCTTATTTGATAGCTTTGTAAAAAAATAAAATGCTTGATCTTTTACGTTCCAAAATTTGCGAAATAACTTCAAAGAATCAACTTGAAGTAGATGTACGTCTACTGCAAATTTGCGAACTATTAAAAGAAAATATCCCATATTATGATTGGGTAGGATTTTACTTTAGAAATGGGGAAAAGGAAGAATTGAAGCTAGGCCCTTATGTGGGAGAACCAACGGATCATACTATTATACCTTTCGGCAAAGGCATTTGTGGACAGGTTGCTTTGAGTAATGAAAATTTTGTTGTTCCGGACGTTAAGGCACAGGATAACTATATTGCCTGCAGCATAACCGTAAAGGCAGAAATCGTAGTACCACTTTTCGTAAATGGTGAGAATATAGGTCAAATTGATATAGATTCGAATACCGCCGACCCTTTTACAGTCGAAGATGAGAGGTTTTTGGAGTTTGTGAATAAAGAAGTCGCCAAGATTCTTTAAAACTTTAACTGTTTTGTTGATAACATGACGTATTTCGTGCTCTCAAAAAAATTACTTTTGTGTGCTTAGAACATTAACGACAAGCAAATAAAAATGAGCACCAAGAAAGCGACTTCGGCCTTAATTTCCGTATTCCACAAAGACGGCCTTGAACCTATTGTAAAAAAATTCAAAGAACTTGGAATTACTATATATTCTACTGGTGGTACTGAGAAATTTATAAAAGAATTGGGAATCGATGTTGTTCCAGTTGAAGAGGTAACCAGCTACCCATCTATTCTTGGCGGAAGAGTCAAAACATTACATCCAAAGGTATTCGGTGGTATCTTGAACAGACAGGACCATGAAGGTGATGTTGCCCAACTTGAGGAATTTGAAATTCCCCAATTGGATATTGTTATGGTAGACCTTTATCCTTTTGAAAAAACAGTCGCAAGTAGTGCACCAGAACAAGATATTATAGAGAAAATTGATATTGGCGGAATATCTTTGATAAGAGCCGCGGCAAAAAACTACAAAGATGTACTTTGTGTCTCTTCGATGGAAGATTATAGTGAGTTTTTAAACATAATTTCCACCAATAACGGCAACACGACTTTGGAAGACCGTAAACGATTTGCCGCTAAGGCATTTAATGTCTCTTCCCATTATGATACGGCAATTTTTAATTACTTCAATAAAAATCATGAATTGGCTGTTCTAAAAATTAGCGAGGAGAATGGACAGGTTTTACGTTATGGTGAAAATCCGCATCAAAAAGGATATTTCTTCGGTGATTTTGAAACTATGTTTACCAAATTGCACGGAAAGGAACTTTCTTATAATAATTTACTCGATGTAGATGCAGCGGTAAATCTAATGAACGAATTTAAGAAAGATGAGCCCACCTTTGCTATTTTAAAGCACAATAATGCGTGTGGTTTGGCCACACGGGATTCAATCCACCAAGCCTATGTCGATGCTTTGGCAGGTGATCCCGTCTCTGCTTTTGGAGGTATTTTAATCAGTAATGTTGAGATTGGCAAACCTACGGCAGAAGAAATACATAAATTATTTTGCGAAGTTGTCATCGCACCTAGCTATTCCGTTGACGCCCTAGAGGTGTTAAAAGGAAAGAAAAACAGGATTATTTTGATACAAAATGAAGTCGAGCTTCCCGATACTATTGTAAGAACTTGCTTAAACGGGGTACTTGTACAAGAGAAAGACAACAAAACCGATACTCTAGCTGAGTTATCGTATGTTACAGTAAAAGAACCTTCATCAAGAGAGTTGGAAGATTTGATTTTTGCATCAAAATTATGCAAACACACTAAAAGCAATACCATTGTATTAGCAAAAAACAAGCAACTTTGTGCTAGTGGAACTGGGCAAACTTCGCGTGTTGATGCATTGAACCAAGCCATAAATAAGGCGAAATCGTTCAATTTTGACCTAAAGAATGCCGTTATGGCGAGTGATGCATTTTTTCCTTTCCCTGATTGTGTTGAGATTGCGCATAAAAGTGGGATAACAAGCGTTATACAGCCAGGTGGTTCTATCAAGGACCAACTGAGTATTGATTATTGTAATGAAAATAATATTGCTATGGTAATGACAGGGACACGTCATTTTAAGCATTAATTTCACTACTTTTGTCGATGAAATGCACCTTTTTTTTAATTCGAAACCAAATAACTTAAAATGGGATTTTTTGATTTCTTGACCGAGGAAATTGCTATTGACTTAGGTACGGCAAACACCCTCATTATTCACGGCGACAAAGTCGTAGTTGACAGCCCTTCTATTGTTGCCAGAGACCGTATTACTGGTAAAATCATTGCAGTAGGCAAGGAAGCCAGCATGATGCAAGGAAAAACACATGAAAACATTAAGACCATTAGACCATTGAAAGATGGGGTTATTGCAGATTTTGATGCTTCAGAAAAGATGATCAATATGTTCATTAAGAACATCCCGGCATTAAAGAAAAAATGGTTTCCACCCGCTTTACGTATGGTTATTTGCATCCCATCAGGTATTACGGAAGTTGAAATGCGAGCGGTAAAGGAATCTGCCGAACGAGTTAATGGAAAAGAGGTTTATTTAATTCATGAACCTATGGCAGCTGCAATAGGTATTGGTTTGGATATAATGCAACCTAAAGGTAATATGATCGTTGATATAGGAGGTGGTACTACTGAAATTGCTGTAATTGCGCTTGGTGGAATCGTTTGTGATAAATCGGTTAAAATTGCTGGTGATGTATTCACAAACGATATAATTTATTACATGCGTACACAACATAACCTGTACGTTGGTGAAACCACTGCCGAAAATATAAAAATTGAAATTGGTTCGGCTACAGAAGACTTGCAAACCCCACCTGATGATAAATCAGTTCAGGGTCGGGATTTACTTACAGGAAAACCTAAACAGGTACAAATATCATATCGGGAAATTGCCAAAGCATTGGATAAATCAATACTAAGAGTTGAAGATGCGGTTATGGAAACATTATCCCAAACCCCTCCAGAATTGGCCGCCGATATTTACAATACCGGTATTTATCTTGCCGGTGGTGGTTCTATGCTCAGAGGATTGGATAGGAGGCTTTCGCAAAAAACCGATTTACCGGTTTACATCGCGGAAGATCCATTACGAGCAGTTGTTAGGGGTACAGGTATCGCACTTAAAAATTTGGAACGTTACAAGAATATTTTAATCAAGTAAAGTTCCCATAAGAACAAAGTGGTTTAAGTAGGTACGTTGGAGGTTGTTTTTTATAATAGAAAAATTACCTTTATCGGCTTCACAAAAGAAAAAGTGAATGCAGCAGATAATAAAGTTTATAATTCGATATAAAAATTTCCTGCTTTATATCTTCTTGTTGATTATTTCGCTCGTATTTACCATTCAGTCACATTCTTATCACCAATCCAAATTTTTTAATTCATCAAACTGGATTTCCGGTAATATCTATGATATCTCCCATGGTATTACCACGTATTTTGACCTGGACGAGGAAAACGAAAAGTTAGTCCAAGAAAATAATAGATTGCGATATCTGCTATATAATAGAATACCTACAGATTCCATAAAAATCGATACTGCCAATCTTAGTTACACAATTTTCCCTGGTCAAGTAATTAAAAACAGTTATGCCAATCAAAGAAATTATATTACTATAAACCGAGGCAAAAACGATAGCGTCAAAGAGGATATGGGCGTTATTACAGATTTGGGGATTTTGGGGATAATAGAAAACGCCTCCAATAACTTCGCGACTGTACAGAGTATATTAAATGACAACTCAAATATAAATGCGAAAATTAAAAATACAAATCACTTTGGTTCTTTGATATGGGAGGGGGAAAACTATAACGTAGTTCAATTGATTGATATTCCCAGATTGGTCGCATTAACCGTTGGAGACACAATAGTCACAGGCTCAATGAGTAGCATTTTTCCTGAAAACATACCTATTGGAACGATTAAAAAGTTTGATCTAGACGTTTCCAAAAGTTTTTATAAAATAGATGTTGACCTTTTCAACGACATGACTAATATCAAGAATGTTTATATCATCAATAATCTTAAAAGAAAAGAAATAATTGAACTAGAAGCTACCACCAATTCAAATGAATAGTACTTATTTCATAAATATTATACGGTTTATACTTCTTGTATTGGCACAAGTACTGGTTTTCAATCGGCTTAATTTCTTTGGGTCAATAAATCCCATGGTATATATTTTGTTTTTGTATTGGTACCCAATCAAAGAACATAGGTCTGCATTCATAGGATTGAGTTTTCTATTGGGCCTTTTCGTTGATTTCTTTTCAGATACCATGGCGATCCATACTGCGGCAACACTTACAATTGCTTATTTGCGACCCACAATAATGCGTTTTGTTTTTGGAATTAATTATGAATTTCAAAGTTTTAAATTAAGCAACACTACAAAAGCACAACAATTTACATTTTTGGCGTTATTAATAGTAGTACACCATCTAGTTTACTTTTCTTTAGAGATTTTTAGCTTGACCAATGTGCTTCTTATTGTAAAAAAAGTATTGTTCAATGGACTTGCCTCAATAATATTATGTTTGTTATTTAGTTCTTTATTTAGTGTAAACAAAGAATAGATTGAGTTTTATTTCATTGTTTGATCAATTTAATTGGGTAAATTCAATAAAATCAAATTCAAGCGAAATTGTTCTTGAATATAATTGTATAACAAGTAGGATTCATTTCCTAAAATAATAATAATTTAAAGTCATCCTTGATGAAGAAGATTCTCTTATCATCGATTATATTGATTATCGGGATTATCTTTATTGGTAGATTGTCCTATCTGCAAATATTTAGTTTTTCCACGGAACATATAATGGAGGATCCTGCCATTAAGGCTATATATGATTATCCTGAAAGGGGATATATCTATGACAGAAATGGCAAACTTCTTGTTGGAAATGATCCGGCATATGATGTCATGGTCATCCCCAGGGAGGTTAAACCATTGGACACCTTGGAATTCTGTAGTTTGATTGGTTTAAATAAGGAAACCTTGATCAGAAAACTTAAAAGAGCAAGAATATACTCTCCAAGATTACCTTCAGTTTTGGTCCCACAATTATCGAAAGAAGACTATGCAAGGCTTCAAGAAAAAATGAGGCGATATGAAGGGTTTTATATTCAAAAACGGTCTTTGCGATATTACGATACAAAAAGCGCCGCGAATGTTTTAGGGTATATCAGTGAAGTAAATGAGCGCGATTTAGCACAAAATCCTTACTACGTGCAAGGAGAACTTAAAGGACGTACAGGGGTGGAACAAACCTATGAGGACACCTTGCGTGGAAAAAAAGGAGTACAATATATTCAAAAAGATAGGTTTAACAGGGATATTGGCCCCTATAAGGACGGCGCACTTGACACCCCGCCACAACAAGGCAAAGAGATCAGCATTACCATAGATAAGGAACTTCAGGAATATGGTGAGTTATTGATGCACGGAAAACATGGGGGTATTGTTGCCATAGAACCATCGTCAGGGGAAATATTGTCAATGATTTCAGGGCCTACTTATGACCCTTCATTATTGGTAGGAAGAAAAAGGTCTAAAAATTATAGCAAACTCCATTATGATACTATCTCAAAGCCATTATTCGATAGATCTATTTCCTATGAAAAAGAACCCGGTTCCCCTTTTAAAACGCTAAATGCATTAATAGCACTCCAAGAAGGCGTAATGACCCCTGACACAAAAATAAGATGCTATAATGGGTTCTATGTTGGCAAAACAAAGAAAGGCTGCCATTGTGGTGGAGGTATCCGGGATATGAACATCGGAATTTATAAATCGTGCAACGCGTATTTTGCAAACACTTTTAGAAATATTTACGATAAATTCGAGACTACCGATGAAGGCATGGATGTTTGGGAAAAACATATGAGAAGTTTTGGACTGGGTGGTTATTTAGGATCCGATTTACACACAGGGAGGCCGGGGAGAATACCTAATAAAGCATTTTATGACAAATGGTATGGGGATAATAGATGGTCATCCTCTACCATAATATCAAATGCAATCGGTCAAGGTGAAGTTGCGGTAACTCCGTTACAATTGGCAAATATGACTGCTGCAATTGCCAATCGAGGACATTATTTTACACCCCATGTCATTAAAAAGATAAATGGGGAGGATATCACATTTCCCGAATTCACAGAATTAAGACAAACCACGATTGACCGAAAACACTTTGAACCAATCGTAAGGGGTATGGCCAATGTGTATACAAAGGGCACTGCTAGATGGGTACAAATACCTGATATTGAAATTGCTGGTAAAACAGGAACCGTTGAAAATTTCACAGTAATAGATAGTGTTAAAACCCAACTTACCGATAATTCGGTTTTTGTGGCTTTTGCACCCGTTGATAAACCACAAATAGCGATTGCCGTATATATAGAAAATGGATATTACGGAAGTAGGTATGCAGGACACATCGCCTCTTTAATGATAGAAAAGTATATAAAAAGGAAAATTACCAGAAAGGATTTGGAAAAGAGAATGCTAGAAAAGACTTTAGAACATGAATATGCCAAACCTTATAGTGGCGAAGAGTTCAAGATAAACGAGTATGTCTGGTAAAAGTATCCTCAAACGATTAGACTGGCTTACTATTTTCTTCTATGTATCGTTGGTTGTCATTGGTTGGGTAAATATCTATTCGAGCACATTTACCGAAACAGATACAACTGTCTTTAGTGTCGGAACCTTATACGGAAAGCAATTATTTTTTATCGGAACAAGTTTCATAGCCATTTTAGTTATAATGGCCCTTGAGGCAAATTTTTATGAACGCTTCTCAAGCCTTCTATATGTTATTTCAATGGTATTGCTACTTGGACTATTTGTTTTTGGCAAAACCATTGCAGGGGCAACTTCTTGGTATGACTTAGGTTTCTTTAACCTGCAACCATCAGAATTTGCAAAAGTCACAACAGCTTTGGCCTTAGCGAAATATTTGAGCGATATACAAACCGATATTAAACAGCAAAAAGATCAGCTTTTTGCTTTGGCAATTCTATTATTGCCGGCTCTCTTGATTATACCCCAACCAGATCCAGGAAGTGCCCTGGTATTTATCGCACTGGTATTTGTTATTTTTAGGGAAGGTCTTCCATTATACTATTTGGTAATTGGTATCTTAACTATTTTGGTGTTTGTGGCCACACTAATGTTCGGTACCATATGGGTAGGTATCGTTTTAGGATTAATAATAGTTCTTTTCTTTCTCCTTAAAAAGAAAAACTTCAAAATCCCTATTTTCCCTATGATTACGGTAGTAGTCATTACCATACTCTTTTCCCTTTCAGTAAATTTTGTTTTTAACAATGTTTTTGAACAACGACATAGGGATAGGTTTAGCCTTTGGCTGCGCTTGGAAAAAGACCCTAATAAACTTGAACAGATAAGAAAAACCATTGGTTACAATACCTACCAGTCCGAAAAAGCAATAGAATCGGGTGGTTTTTTCGGGAAGGGATTCTTGGAAGGCACGAGGACCAAAGGTGATTTTGTTCCAGAACAACACACCGATTATATCTTTAGTACTGTGGGTGAAGAATGGGGTTTCATAGGTACCTCAACGGTAATCCTCCTATTTACATTGTTGTTTTTAAGACTTGTATTTTTGGCTGAACGGCAAAAAAATGATTTTAGCCGCATGTACGGCTATGGCGTGATTTCGATATTATTGATTCATTATTTTATTAATATAGGTATGGTCATCGGTATTTTACCAACCATCGGGATTCCTCTACCCTTTTTTAGTTATGGGGGTTCAGGCCTATTATTCTTTACTATCCTACTTTTTATATTCCTGAAGTTGGATTCGAACCGATTAAAAGAAGGTATTTAGAATTTCCAACCTGCCAAAGTTGATTGACTTTCTAATTTGGTTTCTGTAAGATCAGGAAGCTCCTGAAAAAAGTCCAAGCCTGTAACTTTTTCAATTTTATCAACAGGTACAACGAAATAATGTAAAGGGTCGGTATTTTCATAATTAGGCATCAAAAAAGCTATCACTTTCAAATTATCAATATCACCCCTCGCAACAATTTTGTAATAATACTTTGGCACATCAACATCCTCTTCCCCTATTTCCTCAAGTCCACTTTCCAAAATACCACCAGTCACCACGAATAAAGTCCCATACTTTTTGGCCCACTGTCGAATTTGCATTTCCAATCGGTTCCAAATCCCTGCATTAAACTCCCTATCTTGCGGACTAATGTTACTAGTATAAAAAGTTTCATTATAGGCAAATTCTGAAAAACGACGATCACCAGCAGGGCATAAATGACCACGATCATAACCTGAACCTTTGTAGTTTCGCCAATCGGCAGATTTGGTTTTTACCTTAGGGTCTTCAATAAAATATGGACGTTTACGGTCATCATTTGTTAAATGTCTTTTTTTTAGCATATATGCAACCCATTCGGCCTGTTCATAAGGCTCGTTATAAGACAACATAAAATGATCATGAGTCACAATCAAACCTGTAGTTGAACTTGGCAAAAAATAAGATGGAATTTCTGTTATATGATTATTATCTATCGATGTAGAATACGTTTTCGGTGTATAGAAATTTTCAAAAACCCAAAAACCTATAATACATAACAGCAGTAAAGCCGTATATATAACCCTATTTTTTTTACCTTGGTTCACCCGTCAAATTTAGTTTAAATTAGTGGTAGTATAATCGGTTAAATGGCAAGGTTTTGGATAATATGGCGACTAAGATTACGTATTCCCCGATTATTTAGTTTAATAATGAATTGGAGGGTTTTTATATTAACATTTTAAAACAGAAAGGAAAACAAAACATGCTTACTTGGAAAGATGTAATTAATTTTAGTGTAAAAGGAAATCCTAAACCAGACCGAAGAGTGGAAAAAACCGATGCGGAATGGCGTGACATTTTAACAGCTGCACAGTATGGGATAACCCGTAACAAAGGCACGGAAGCCCCTCATTCAGGAGCTCTTTGCAGTATACATGAAGCCGGGATTTACCATTGTGTTTGTTGTGATACCCCCTTGTTCGACTCTACCATAAAATTTGAGTCTGGAACGGGATGGCCAAGTTTTACCCAACCTATCAAAGAAAATGCGATTAAGTATAAAAAAGATACTGCATTTGGCATGATAAGGGTAGAGGTTATATGCAATACTTGTGATGCGCATTTAGGACATGTGTTTCCTGACGGGCCGGAACCTAGCGGTTTACGATATTGTATTAATTCAGAATCAATGATAATTGAAAAAGAAAGGGTTAAAAATGAGTAATAGAAATTTGAAAATGGCCACATTGGGTGGCGGATGTTTTTGGTGTATTGAAGCTATTTTGAAAGAATTGAAAGGTGTAGAAAAAATAGTTTCCGGATATACCGGAGGATCAGCACCTGGCAAACCCACGTATCGGGAAGTGTGTTCGGGATTAACCGGCCATGCAGAAGTGGTACAGGTAACTTTTGATGAAAATGTTATTTCATATGAAGACCTATTATTGGTTTTTATGACCAGTCATGACCCTACCACTTTAAATAGACAAGGAGGTGATATTGGCACCCAATACCGATCGGTAATATATTATCACGATGATACCCAGAAAGCGGATGCGTTGAAGGTAACCAAGGAAGTTGCCCCTTTTTATGAGAGCCCAATAGTGACCGAAATCAGCCCGTTGGAAATCTTCTACGAGGCCGAAGATTATCATCAAGATTATTATAGCAATAACTCCTCACAAGGTTATTGCAGCGCAGTCATAACGCCAAAGTTGGCCAAACTACGTAATATGCATACCGCAAAATTAAAATAGGAAATTTAATAACAAATAAACCTTTATTTAAGTATGTGGTGGGATATTTGAGGAAACAATAAATATAAATAAGTTGCAAAAATTAAATAGGTAAAGCTATTTATAAAGAATTCCTCAATATCCATTAAAAATTAGATTCAAAAGGTTAGACCATATCCTTGAAGTATCCCAAACCAAAAATTGATGCAGTTTTATCCCCTTATAAATCGATTAATATATATGTATACTATAAATTAATCATCCCAATTTTGTATATTGGCTCACTACAAATAATTTCATTCCATTGAATAACATCCTATTTTTTTATCAAACCCTGATTTAAAAAAGGGCTAGTATATGCTTTGGCTTATCGAAAAAAATAAGATAATTAATAATGAATATATAAAATAATTAACCTAAAACTTTATCAAAACCATGGGCAAAAGATCAACCACTAAAATCAATATTTATTTTATAACCATTGTCATTACCTTAGGCGGGTTATTATTTGGTTATGATACTGGGGTCATAAATGGCACACAGTTTTATTTTTCAAAATATTTTGAATTAACTGGAGCCTTAAAAGGTTTTATTGTAAGTAGTGCCCTTTTAGGGGCTTTGGTAGGTGCTGCTTCTGCCGGAATCATAAGCAAGGCCATAGGCAGGAAATACTCTTTGATTATCGCTGCTTTACTTTTCATTATTTCAGCATGGGGTTCTGGTTTACCAAGTATCTTGCCAGAATCAACAACATTGTTGGTCATTTTTAGACTTATTGGGGGTATTGCCATTGGTATGGCCTCAATGAACGCGCCAATGTATATTGCGGAGATTGCCCCTGCCAAGAATCGGGGAATCTTGGTAACCTTCTACCAATTGGCGGTTGTTATCGGATTTTTTGTAGTCTTTTTAGTTACATATTTTATTGGAGCCAAACTCAGCGAAGCCGAAAACATTACTTTTGGATGGCGGAATATGTTTTGGTCGGAAATGATACCCGCGGGACTGTTTTTTATAATGTTGTTTTTTGTGCCTAAAAGTCCACGTTGGTTAATGATCAAAGGGAGGGAGGAAGAAGCCGAAAATGTTTTAATGAGAATCCACGGTAAGGAAATAGCCGCCAAAGAAATTAAGGAGATTGGGGATTCAATAAAAAAAGAAAGCACAAAGGTTAAAGCCTCTATATTCAGCAAATCAATGTTACCTATTGTGATTATTGGTACGGTACTATCAGTATTACAACAGTTCACCGGAATTAACGCGGTACTTTATTATGGAGCTGATATTTTTGAACAAGCACTAGGATTTGGACAGGATGATGTTCTTCTTCAGCAAATATTGTTGGCAACAGTAAACTTACTCTTTACGTTTATAGCCATGTTCACTGTTGACAAATTAGGCAGAAAACCCTTGTTGATGATTGGCGGTTTTGGTATGCTTATCGGATTTTTACTAATGGGCTTCACACTTTATTTCAGTGATTATTCCCAAGTAAATTCGGCGGGATTACCAACGATATCCACTTCTGAAGGTATTATAAGTTTGATAGGTGTTTTGATTTTCATCGGGGCATTTGCAATGTCAATGGGACCAATTGTTTGGGTACTGTTATCTGAAATTTTTCCTAATAAAATTAGAAGTACAGCGATGGCCGTAGCCGTCGCAGGGCAATGGTTGGCTAACTATTTTGTTTCACAATCTTTCCCAATGGTAGTTGAAAGTGATGCCAATAGATTGATAATGGATGGAGGCACATGGAACAATGCTTTACCTTATTTTCTGTTTTCGGGGTTTATCGTGATTATCATACTATTCGTTTGGAAATATATTCCTGAAACCAAAGGCAAGACTTTGGAAGAAATGGAGGCCTTATTTGAAAAGGGATAAATAAATCAAAATCAATAAAAAATCTATTCTCGGAAACATCTGAAAAAAAGGAAATAGTTTAATATGCCCTGTATTTGAATACAGGGCATATTTCATTTTGAAAGGTTCTGGGCGTTGTTAATCTTAAAGGGTTTTTGTTAGAACTTTCAAGAAAATGCTTAAAATATGTTTGCAACTAAAGACTTAAGCCTATGAAAAATTCATTTTAGCTTGGTCATTTTTTTTAACATCCTTTTAGGTAGTATATAAACTGAATTAAAAAAACAGGCTTTTATATAGATTGCCATCAAAGTAGTTAGTCATTCATTATTCTGTTTGAATATCAATTTTTGAGTGGCTATTATTCATAAAAAAACCTGACATAATAGCCAGGCTTTTTAAAGTTTTATTTTTAATAGGATTTATCCTTTTACACTAGCCAATTTAGCATGCTTAAGATTATTTATCTTTAAATCCTGCAATACATTTACGGCCTCTTCAACATAGACATCTTTAGCTAAATCCCTGTGCCAACGATCTCTTTTTTCCCTTAAGACAGAATCTTTTGTAAACAACTCCACCTCGTATTTTAAGGACTTAAAAGTCAACTTGGAATCATAATTGGAAAGGGTCTTAAAATAATCAGATTTTATTTTATCCTTTAACTCTTCTGATTTATACTCCTGATAGTTTAAGGAAATTATCTCTTCATCTTGCTCGGATTTTATCCATTTCGCATTATCCTCAATCAATTTGATTTGAGGATTGGCTTCCATTCTACTATGACTATTGGCAATGGTTTGTTCATAATCTATGTAACCATCCCATAACTTATATTCCGCAGGCGTAATCTTATCCCATTTTAATGGTGTGGATTGATCTCTTTCCCCTAAATCAATATAACTATACTTATCTGGCACAACGATATCACTTTTAACACCTTCCAATTGTGTGGAACCTCCATTGATTCTGTAGAACTTCTGGGTAGTCAACTTAATAGCTCCCAAATCACCATGTTCATTGCTGCGAACAATATTATCCAAAGGAATCACATTTTGAACGGTTCCTTTACCAAATGTTTGTTTGCTACCTATTACGATTGCTCTTTTGTAATCTTGCATAGCCGCTGCCAAAATTTCAGAAGCTGAGGCGGAAAGTTCATTCACTAAAATCACCAATGGACCATCCCATTGAATACGTTCATCCTTATCATCATAAATATCCTTACCTTTTCCGTTTGAACGCACTTGAACTATAGGTCCGTCTTTAATAAAAAGCCCTGCCATTTCAATAACGGTTTTCAATGATCCCCCACCATTATCGCGCAGGTCAAGTATTAATCCTTCAGCACCTTCTTGTTTTAGTCGCTCAACTTCCTTAGCTACATCCGTTGCCGCGTTTCTTTCGGTATAGTCATTAAAATCAACATAGAATTTAGGTAGATTTATAAGTCCGAACTGTTGCTGGCCCTTAATTATGTTTGCTGATTTCGCATAGGATTCTTCCAACTCAACCACATCCCTAGTCAACGATATTACTTCTATAGCACCATCTACCTTTCTCACAGTAAGATCAACTACAGTACCTTCAGGTCCTTTTATCAATTTAATGGCATCGTCTAAGCGCATACCAACAATGTCAATAGGATCGGCGCCTTCTTGTCCTACCCTAATAATTTCATCACCAACTTCCAATCGTTGATCTCTCCAAACTGGACCACCAGAAATAATTTCAACTATTTTAGCACCTTCTGGTTTCTTTTGTAAGCGAGCTCCAATGCCTTCGAATTTACCTGACATACTCATGTCAAACTTCTCCTTATCCTCTGGTGCAAAATAAAACGTATGGGGGTCAAATTCGCCCACAATAGTATTTATATATTGTACAAACCAATCTTTACGTTCCAGGTCATCGACAAAATCAAAAAACTCGTCCAATGTTTTTTTGGTTGATTCCCTAGCCTCTTTTTCAGCCTCCTCAGGAGTTAAAGCCTTCATTGTTTGCTCTACCTCAATTCCAGATTCCTCAATGTGGGTCTGAACTTGCTCGTTCTTTAGTGTCTTGGAAATTTTAGGCTCTTTATTGGAAACTGATATTTTTGAATCATATGTGCCTAAAGTGGCATACTTCAATTGCTTTCTCCAACGTTCTTTCAATTCAGATTTTGATGCTGCAAAAAGCTCTTTGTCATATTTTATACTAATGGTTTCCTCAATTGTATAATCAAAAGGAACTGACAATACTTCTTTGTAGATAACTTTGGCATCTTCCATTCTTGTCATCAATCTTTCATAAACCAAATTGAAAAATGAAATATCGGTATTCTTTATTTGATCGTCCAGTTGGAATTTGTACTTTTCAAACTCCATAATGTCCTCCTCCATGAAATACCTTTTTGTTGGATCAAGAACATCAATGAAATCCTCAAAAATATTAACAGAAAAATCATCGTTAATTTCTTTTGGCTCATAGTGTCCTCGTTCAAGAACGTAGGTAATTAAATCCAACAACAGTTTATCCTTGTCGTCGTTTTCGAAAGATTTGTTCGTAAAACTACATGAAGCTACTGCTATTAGCATTACAATTAGGGCGTAGGCAAGATTCCTTTTCATAAATTATTCTTTGTTTAATTCAATACCTTAACTTTTTTCCAAAGATTAGGTCGTTCTTTATGTTGCAAGAACATTACTAATTCCCTAATATACTGAAAAAACCGTGCCAGTACTTATGACAGTAGCATTAAATTTTTGTTAAACAGCATTTGGGGACATATCTTATTTTAAACGTATTTTTGCCCTGGAAAGTATATGAAATGGAAAAACCTCTTATTCTTGTAACAAATGATGACGGTATTACCGCTCCAGGTCTAAGGGCACTGATCCGTTTTATGCAGGAAATTGGTGAGGTTGTGGTGGTGGCTCCAGATAGTCCACAATCAGGAATGGGACATGCAATTACCTTGGATAGTACTTTGTTTTCCACTAAAGTGAAGGTTAATATAAAAGATGGGGCAAAAGCGGAATACAGCTGTAGCGGCACACCTGCCGATTGTGTAAAATTGGCATTGCAAGTGCTGTTAGACCGCAGACCGGATATTTGTGTGAGTGGAATTAACCATGGGTCAAATTCATCGATCAATGTAATTTATTCGGGGACTATGAGTGCTGCCATCGAAGCTGGTATCGAGGGTATACCCGCCATTGGTTTTTCGTTATGTGACTATTCATGGAATGCAGATTTTGAATCCTCAGGTGAAGCTATCAAAAAGATCGTTAGGGAAGCACTGAACAACGGTATGCCCAAAGGTGTGGTGCTAAATGTGAATATTCCGAAATTGGAAAACCAAAATTTTAAAGGTATAAAGATATGCAGACAAGCACGGGCAAATTGGAAGGAAAAATTTGATAAACGCACCAATCCTATGGGTAAGGATTATTATTGGCTTACCGGGGAATTTGAATTATTGGATAAAGGTGAGGACACCGATGAGTGGGCTTTATCCCAAGGTTTTGTGTCAGTTGTGCCAACACAATTTGATCTTACCGCACACCACGCAATTCAACATATTAATAATTGGAATTTACATGAATACTAAAAAAGAACTTTTAATAGGGTTAATTGTCGGTTTTATTGCCAATTGCATTGGTACTTTAGCATATATTCTATTGTTTTCCGATTTCGGAATTGTAGAGACTTTTGAAGCTGCGGTTCAACAAGGCCACATAGGAAGTCTTTTGGCATTAGGTGCAATACTAAATTTAATAGCCTTTTTTGCATTTTTGAAATTGCGCAGGGATCAACGCGCCAAAGGGGTTTTGATTGCCACCCTTATTACGGCGTTGGTTATTTTATATTATAAGGTTTTTTAAAATACAGGTTCAAGCTCAAATACAAGTGCAACGAAAACGTAAATCGTGAAAAACAAAAAGTATGATTTAGAGGATAGACTAGTTGAATTTGCTGCAAATGTTGCAATGTACTGCGTGGAATTGCCTAAAGATATGACAGGAACGTATTATTCAAATCAATTATTAAGATCGGGTGGCAGCTCAGCTCTTAATTTTGGAGAAGCTCAAGGAACAAATTCTGACAAGGACTATATTAATAAATCGAGTTTGAGCCTAAAGGAATTGAAAGAATCCAGAGTCAACTTAAAAATATTGAAAAAACTGAATTACGGTGACCCGTCAAAATGTTTGAAATTACTTGACGAGGTAGAGCAATTAATAAAGATAATAGCGACCATAATAAAGAACAAAAAGCTCTAAAAAAAATTGAACTTGAGATTGCACTTGAACTTGAATAAATGAAATACTATATCATCGCAGGGGAAGCATCGGGGGATCTTCATGGGTCAAATCTTATCAAGGCATTAAGGGAAAAGGATTCAAAGGCAGAAATTAGATGTTGGGGCGGTGATTTAATGCAAGATGCCGGAGGCACTTTGGTAAAGCATTATAAAGAAATGGCCTTTATGGGTTTCTTGGAAGTAATCGTTAACCTAGGTACTGTTTTAAGGAACATAAAATTTTGTAAACATGATATTGCCAACTTTAACCCGGATGTGCTGATTTTTATCGATTTTTCCGGATTTAATCTTCGTATTGCAGAATGGGCAAAGCAGCAAAAAATCAAAACCAATTATTACATTTCCCCACAAATATGGGCTTCTAGGGAAGGACGGATCAATAAAATAAAAAGGGATATTGACACTATGTTGGTGATACTGCCGTTCGAAAAAAAATTCTATGAAAAAAAACATGGTTTTCCCGTTCATTTTGTTGGGCATCCGTTAATTGATGCAATCGGAAATCGAAATTCCTTGGATGAGACTTCTTTTCGTAAGGCAAACCATTTGGATAATGGAAAACGAATTATCGCCCTATTACCAGGAAGCCGTAAACAGGAGGTTCGGAAAATGCTCCAAACAATGCTTTCAGTAATTGATGATTTCCCTGAATTTAACTTTGTTATTGCGGGAGCACCAAGCTTAGACCGTGAATTCTACCATCCTTTTTTGTCTAAACCAAACGTTGGCTTTGTTGCCAACAAAACCTATGATTTACTGAATATATCCCATGCTGCTTTGGTAACCAGTGGTACGGCGACGTTGGAAACTGCACTGTTTAAAATTCCACAGGTAGTTTGCTACAAGGCCAATTGGTTATCGTATCAAATTGCAAAACGAATTATCACCCTGGACTATATCTCTTTGGTTAATTTGATTATGGATAAAGAAGTGGTCAAAGAACTTATCCAGAATAATCTCAACACCAAAAACCTTAAACAAGAACTGGCAAAAATAATTGATGGGCCAGCTCGAAAAAGTCAATTGGATGCTTATAATCTTCTTGAAGAAAAACTAGGGGGAATAGGGGCAAGTGAAAAAGCGGCAACGCTAATTGTAGAAAATGCTTAAATTTGATACCCAAGGACCTATAGCATTCTTTGGATGAACAGAATACTTCCATTTTTTTTATTATTTATTTTTCTTGGCAGTTGTGTCGTTAAAAAGAAAACCACTTATAAAAAAGAAAGAAAAGTTACGGTTGAATCTTCCGAAGAAAGACCTTCAACCCAAATTGATTCATCCGTTGTTCATACTTCCCCAATTGGTTCCTCTTCAAAAGCAAATGATATTATAAACACCGCTTTGACTTTTTCCGGTGTGCGTTATAAATATGGCGGTATCACAAGTAAGGGTATGGATTGCTCGGGTTTGCTTTATATTTCTTTTATGAAAAATGATATTAATCTCCCAAGAGTATCCCATCAAATGGCAAATGAAGGAAAACGAATACGTGTTAATCAAGTTGAAAAGGGAGATCTGCTTTTTTTCAAAACTAGCAAAAGAGGAAAAAAAATAAATCATGTTGGACTAGTAGTCGCGGTCCAGGAAGATGAAATCAAGTTTATACATGCTTCCACTACCCGAGGTGTCATTGTATCGTCACTTCGTGAGGGTTATTGGAATTATGCCTTCGTAAAAGCAACTAGAATTCTCTAAAATGGATCTGCTGAAGTTTGTTCCCATAAAGCTCACCCTTGTATTGGTTTTGGGAATTTTACTTGGCAACACGATTGATTTTGGGATTCAACTTACATCAATACTTACTCTGGTTTTTCTATCGATTCTTGGTATAATTTTTTTTAAACAAACAGAGAAAGATACCCCATATTTCGGAATTATCGTTGTAATGGCAACCATTAGCTTGGGGATGCTTAGTGTTGCTTTGGCTCAACCCAAGAATGCCAAAAATCACTATTCCCATCAAAAGATATCGGAATATGGAAATTGGAAATTAAAAGTCAGGGAAGTACTTAAACCCACAACTTTTTCAGAAAGATATATTGCCGAGGTGCAGTACATTGATAATAGAAAAGTCTCAGGCAAAGTCATTTTAAATCGTTCATTGGATTCAACTCTCCACGAACTATATGTAGATGATGAGCTAATGGTATCTTCTGTGCCAATTACCATTAAAGCACCTTTAAATCCACACCAATTTGATTATAAGAAGTTTTTAAGTATTTCAGGTGTCTATCATCAAATAAATCTAAATCAAGGCAACAATATTCTTCTCGCAGAAAACACATCTACACTTTATGGTCTAGCTGCCTCCATTAGAAATAAAATAAAATCGAAACTAAAAAATGCCAATTTCGGGGAAGATGAGTTGGGTATCATCCAAGCTTTATTTTTAGGACAACGCGATGACATTTCCGAAGCTAAATACAACGATTATAAAAAGGCTGGTGCTGTTCATATTCTAGCTGTTTCAGGATTACATATTGGTATTCTACTTGTATTCCTGGAATTTCTTTTAATGCCTTTGGAAATGATCCCCAAAGGAAAGACCATTAAACTTGTAATTATTGTAATTCTGCTTTGGGGATTTGCCATATTAGCAGGGTTATCCCCATCTGTAGTCAGAGCAGTAACCATGTTTTCTTTTGTAGCCTATGCATTTTATTTAAATAGACCTAACATTACCTATAATATTCTAGCATTGTCAATGTTTTTCATTCTTTTGGTTTTTAACCCTCTGTTATTGTTTGATGTGGGTTTTCAAATGAGTTATGCTGCGGTTTTCGCCATTGTTTAGATATATCCTCTTTTGCAGAAATTCTGGAATCCTAAAAAATGGTTCCTTAAATATGTTTGGCAATTACTCTCGGTCAGTATTGCTGCTCAAATCGGGGTATTACCCATCAGCTTGTATTATTTTCATCAATTTCCTGGTCTATTTTTTATATCTAACTTATTGATTGTGCCTTTTTTAGGATTGATTTTGGGATTAGGGATTGTCGTTATTGCCTTTATCTTATTAAATTTGGCTCCAAAAATTCTTATTGAAATCTATGATTCATTGATAGGATCAATGAACACGATTATTGGTTGGGTTGCACAACAGGAAGCATTTATTTTTAAAAACATCCCTTTCGATACTGCTCAATTAATGCTAAGTTATTGTATAATTATTACCTTAATTTGGGTGCTTACCAAAGTTACTTTTAAACGAACCATAGTTTTACTTATCTGTTTATTAGGCTTGCAATCATGGTCACTTTATATACAATCTATTACCGCCCAAAAAGAAGTATTGATTGTTGCACATAAGGCAAAAACCTCCATGCTTATGCATCAATATAGAACTCAACTTAACGTATTTTCGACTGATACGATTGCCATGAATAGCTTACTAAAAAACTATCAAATTGCGGAACGCATTGAACATATAGAACATCTACCTATTAAAAATGCTTATTATTTCAATAATCAAAATATAGTAGTGATAGATAGTATTGGTGTATATCCAAAAGGTGAAAGAACAACAGATTATGTTCTCATGACCCAATCCCCAAAAATAAATCTTGAACGACTTATTGATTCCTTAAAACCAAAAGTGCTAATCGCAGATGGTAGTAATTACCAAAGCTATGTCAAAAGATGGCAAAAAACCTGTTCCCATAAAAAACTCCCTTTTCACTATACCGGTGAAAAGGGAGCTTATAATTTTATCTTTGATTAAAATAGGATTTCTTTATTGAGCTAATTCTTCTTTGGTCATTTCATGTTCATCATCTTCAGCACCATGGGTTAGGGCTTCTAATTTTTTTCTGAACAACATCACCAAGACCCCAAAAACAATACAAAAAAGAGCTATGCCGGTAAATACCGCTAATTCCCCAAATTCGGAAGCGGATTCCCCCAACAATCCAGCTACCTTATTTCCGAAACCTGTCATGGCAAAATACAGTCCCATCATCAAGGAGCCATATTTAAGTGGTGCAAGTTTTGTTATATAAGACAACGCGACTGGAGAAATACATAATTCACCCACCGTATGGAATAAATAGGCCAACACCAACCAGTACATTGCAGAGGAGCCATCACTATTGTATTCTCCGGCCGCTGCTGACATAAAGAAGAAACCAGTTCCCATTATAATGAGACCTAAAATCATCTTAAACAAACCCGTTGATAATTTTCCTTTTAATTTGCGTTTGGCCCAATACCCGGCAACTGAAGTTCCAAGAAATATGATGAACATGGCATTAAGCGATTGAAACCAGGAAGCGGGTATTTCATTACCAATGAACGGCAAAGAAAAAGATAGTATCCTATTGGTTTTTTCTGAAGCATAAATATTCATTAACCCACCGGCCTGTTCAAATGCCCCCCAAAAAACGATTACCAATATAAATGAAATGAACAGCACCACTATTCTATCCTTTTCAATTTTAGTCAAAGGCTTTTTCATAGCATCCTTTTCATCCTTATTTTCAGAGGCCCCTAAAAAATTACCAACATGTTTAAGGTATTTTTGGCCATAAAGGTATTGAATTAGACCTAATGCCATACCTATACCTGCTAATCCAAAACCATAATGCCAACCATAGACTTCCCCAACGGTACCTACAATTAAACTAGATAAAAATGCCCCTACATTAATACCTATGTAGAAAATAGTAAATCCTTTATCCCGTCTAATATCCCCTTGTTTATATAGCCCTCCAACCATTGTGGAAATGTTGGGTTTTAACATGCCAACACCCGCGATAATAAAGCCTAGGCCCGCGTAAAAAGCCCACATTTGTTCTATGGCTAAAACACTATGCCCAATTACCAAAAGGATTCCTCCAATTAAAACAGACTTTTTTTGTCCAAGGAATTTATCCGCAATCCAGCCACCTGGAATTGAGGCTACATAGACCAACATGGTATACCACCCGTATAAAGCCAGCGCTTCACCATTGGTCCATCCCAAACCGGCATTGTTTTCAGATGTTTTTGCTACCAAATAAAGTACCAAAATTGCCCGCATTCCATAGTAGGAAAATCGCTCCCACATTTCAGTAAAAAACAATATATAAAGTCCTACTGGATGCCCAAAAAGCTCTTTCTGATGTGCTGATTTATCAATCGCTGCCATATGTTATTTTTAGTTTGGTTATAGATTATCCTTAATGAATTTCGTCATTTTTGTAAAGAGGTGTAAACGTGTATTACCCCCGTATATACCATGGTTCTTATCGGGATAAATTGCCCATTCAAATTGTTTGTTTGCCTGCACCAAAGCCTCGACCATTCGCATCGTATTTTGCACATGCACATTATCATCACCAGACCCATGTATCAATAAATAATTGCCCTTTAAGAGCTCTGGATAATTAAAGGGTGAATTGTCATCGAACCCACTTGGGTTTTCCTCAGGCGTTCGCATAAAACGCTCTGTATAAATAGTATCGTAAAAACGCCATGAAGTTACCGGTGCAACAGCGATTGCTGTTTCAAAAACATCATTTCCCTTTAAAATACAATTGGTAGACATGTGCCCTCCAAAACTCCATCCCCAAATTCCCGTGCGTTTCTCATCAATATAAGACAGTTCACTCAACTTCTTAGCCGCTGCAATTTGATCTTCGGTTTCGTATTTAACCAAATTCATATAAGTTACCTTCTTAAATTCACTTCCTTTAAATCCGGTACCCCTACCATCAACACAAGCAATTATATAGTCTTCGGATGCTAACATCTGATGCCAATAATCGTTGGCTCCCATCCAACGGTTAGCTACTTGCTGCGACCCGGGGCCACTATATTGAAACATCAATAATGGATATTTTTTGGAAGCATCAAAATCCTTGGGCTTAACCATATACATATTCAGGTCATTACCATTTATATTGATAGTTGAGAATTCCTTAGGGCTTAGTTCATAACCATCCAGTTTTTGCAATAACAAGGCATTGTCTTTGATATCCTTTACTTTTTTACCTGTAAGGGCAATATGTAGGGTATATAGATATGGTATGGTATCACTTGAAAATGTATTGATAAAGTAAGAGAAATCGGTACTGAAATCAGCTGAGTTAGTTCCTTCTTCAACTGCTAGGGCTATTTTGTTTTTTCCATTACTTTCAATACTATAAACCCCACGGTTAATAGACCCGTTTTCAGTAGATTGATAATATATCTTATCCTCATTTTGGTCATAACCGTAATAATCTGTTACTTCCCAATTCCCACTGGTAATCTGGTTCATTAAAATTCCATTGGATCCATATAGATAAATGTGATTATACCCATCTTTTTCGCTTGTCCAAATAAAACTATCATCTTCCAAGAAGGTAAGATTGTCATTTATGTCAACATAGGCCTCGTCTTTTTCTTCCAATAACACAGAAACCGAATTGTCCATTGAATTAATTTCATAAAGTTGTAAATGGTTCTGATGCCTATTTAAGGTTCTTACACTTAAATAATTAGGGCTGTTCATCCATTTTATTCGAGGGATGTAGTATGGATCACCCAATTCGATTTTAGAGATATCCCCTGATTTTACATCGAACATATGCAGTGAAACCAAGGCATTGTTCTCGCCAGCTTTTGGATATTTAAAAACTTTCTGTGTTGGGTACAAATCAGTTCCATAAAGATCCATGGAGAATACGGGAACATTGGTTTCGTCAAAACGAATGAAGGCTATTCTAGTCCCGTTGGAATTCCATTCAAATGCCCGAACAAAAGAAAACTCTTCTTCATATACCCAATCTGTAACCCCGTTTATTATCTTATTTTTAATGCCATCCGTTGTTATTTGTTTGGTAGTTTTATTGGCTATATCAAATATGAAAAGATTATTGTTTTTGACATAGGCAACGTGTTTACCATCTGGTGAAAGTAAAGGCTCTTGAATCTTTTCATTGGAAATTCTTACAACACTTTTATCAGGGATGCCGTAGACATAAAAAACACCCAATGTTGAATGTCTAAAAACCGATTCTATTTCCGTTGCCAGTAATAGTTTGGATTCATCATCACTTAAAGTATAGGAACTAAATGAGGGAATATCCGCGATATCCGCGGAAGAAACAATTGTCTCTACTTTTTCCAGAGACTTATAATCGTATTTGTCAATGCTTGTAGATTTGTTAGATCTATCGTAGTTTAATATGGTGTACTGCATTCCGTTTTTCATTGAACGCAGCACGTCCATCCTGTTTGTTCTAAAAGCACCTTGATAAATCTCCTCGACTGTAATATTCTTTTCCTGAGCAAAAGTCGATGTTAACGCACCAACAATTAATAGTAATAAAAGGTACCGTTTATTCATATTTTGTTATGGAATTTTTAAAATCTGTCAAGTTTAGTGATAATTTTACAATTAATTAAACTTTACCGACAAAAAGCCAAGGGCTGTCATGGTTCTTTTTGGGAAATCAATTATCTGCTTAATGACTATCTTTGAAATAACAAACCAATTGTTTTATGATTGATCCTATTTTGGGTTTCTCCAAACTATCCAAACAAGAAAAAATAGAGTGGGTCGCAAAGCGATACACGCACAATCCCGAAGAGACCAAAAAGCTATTGGAACGGTATTGGAATTCTGAAAATGACGTTCAAAAATTGCACGATGAATTCATAGAAAATACCATTACCAACTATTATCTTCCAATGGGCATAGCCCCCAATTTCCTAATCAATGACAAATTTTATGCCATACCAATGGCCATTGAGGAAAGTTCGGTTGTTGCCGCAGCTAGTAAATCGGCAAAATTTTGGATAGATCATGGAGGATTTAAAACTAATATTATTGGTACTGAAAAAATAGGTCAAGTACATTTCATGTATTCAGGGGATGTTGGGAAACTCATGAATTTTTTTACTACAGTTCATTCAAAATTACTTGAAGATGCCAAACCCATTACCAAAAACATGGAAAAAAGGGGAGGTGGTATTACAAAAATAGAATTACGTGACAAGACAACCCAACTAAAGGACTACTATCAATTGCATTGCACTTTCGAGACTTTGGATGCGATGGGTGCTAATTTTATCAATTCCTGTTTGGAGCATTTCGCAAAAACATTTAAGGATGAGGCCCAAAATTTCCGCCAATTCACCAATGAGGAAAAACAGATTGAGATTGTAATGAGTATTCTTTCCAATTATGTCCCCAATTGTTTGGTCAGAGCGGAAGTTAGTTGTCCCGTTAAGGATTTAAATATTGATACTTCCATAACACCCCGGTTATTTGCCGAAAAAATTCTTAGGGCCATTGATATTGCCAATATTGAACCGCACAGGGCTGTAACACATAATAAAGGCATAATGAATGGCATCGATGCCGTTGTATTGGCCACAGGGAACGATTTTAGGGCCATTGAAGCATGTGTACATGCCTATGCATCAAAAGAGGGTACTTACAAGAGTCTAACCAATGCAAGTATTGAAGATGGTATCTTTAAGTTTTGGATAGAAATACCTTTGGCGTTGGGCACGGTCGGTGGATTGACAAATCTTCATCCATTGGTAAAATTGGCTCTCGAAATTCTCCAGAATCCTACCGCCAAAGAATTAATGCAAATAGTGGCGGTGGCGGGGTTAGCCCAAAATTTTGCTGCATTAAGTTCCTTGGTTACCACAGGAATTCAAGAAGGACATATGAAAATGCATTTGTTCAATATTCTAAACCAGTTAGGGGCATCGGATGAAGAAAAAAATAGTCTTGAGGAATATTTTAAAACACATACGGTAACCTATAGTGCGGTTGTGGAAGTTTTTGAAAAACTAAGAGATAATAATGAATAAGGAATTCTATAGCAATGGCAAATTATTGTTATCTGGGGAATATGCTGTTTTAGACGGTGCAGTGGCGTGGGCTATACCCACTAAATTCGGTCAATCCTTAATTGTATCAAACGATGAGTCGACACAATTATCCTGGAAGAGTTTAGACGAAAAAGGAAACCTTTGGTTTGAGGCAACTTATGACATTAATAACCTTGAAGAAATAGCTACTTCAAATCGGAATACTTCGGAAACATTACGAAATATTCTTATAGCAGTTCGGGAACTAAATCCAGGGTTTTTGTCTGATTTCAATGGATATACGGTTAAAACAGAATTGACTTTCCCAAGGGATTGGGGTTTAGGCTCATCGTCAACATTGATTAACAATATTGCGAACTGGTCAAAAGTGAATGCCCATCAGCTACTTTCAAAAACCTTTGGTGGTAGCGGATATGACATTGCCTGTGCACAACATGATACCCCCATTCTTTATCAGATTAATAAAGGTCTACCCATAGCTGAGGAAATACATAAAAATCCTCCTTTTACCAAGGTACTATATTTCGTATATCTCAACAAAAAAAAGAATAGTAGGGAGGCTATTAATGCCTATCGTAATATAGATATTGATACGTCTGCCCTTGTTGGGCAAATAAGTAAAATTACCAAAAGAATGGTTACTAGCTCTAGAATTGACGATTTTGAACAGTTAATGACTTTGCATGAGCAAGTTCTCTCTGAAGCTCTACGCATTACGCCAATTAAGTTAGAATTATTCCCGGACTATCCCCGTGCAATAAAAAGTTTGGGGGCTTGGGGCGGCGATTTTATTCTTGCTACCGGAAACGAAGCCTCCATGGAATATTTCAGAAAAAAGGGCTATAACACCCTTATCCCCTATTCCGAAATGATCTTATAAAAAAGGCCTCGACAAAATTGCCAAGGCTTTTATTGATTTTAATTTATAATCCTAATAAAAAGTAGCTCTATTGTCCTCAATTTCGGCTGCCTCTTTCAAAGCATTATAAACCGCTGTATTAACTTTAGCAGCACTTGTAGTTTTAAGTGAATTTGCAAAAGTGCTATAATTGTCCAATTTAGGTGCCTCTTCTTTTTTAGTGACCGAAATCATGAAAACCCCTGTTTTACCTTCAATTAATCCAGAAGTCTCACCTTCATTCATCGCAAATGCGGTACCCACAACAGCAGCTTCCCTCCCTGCACCGGGAATGGTAGGGGATTTCACTGTCAATGCCGAGGCATTGGAAACCGAAACATTATTGTCTTTCGCGATATCTTCCAATGATTTTCCTTTGTTGGCACTAATTAGTTGCGCTGCTTTTCGTTCATTCCTGAGAATATCAAGTACTGTTGCTGAAGCATCCTCAACTGTCATTAAGCCTTCTTCATATTTTGCAGTTAGCTGTGCGATAGCATACCCATTGTTTATATTGAATCTTTTAATCCCACCTATTTCTGTCTCATTATTAAATGCCCATTGAACAATACTTCTTTGGGAGGAAAGTCCTGGTAAATTTTCATCCAGGGCCTTTATTTTGTTTACAGGACGAACAACATATTCATTTTCCTTTGCCAAATCAACAAATTCCTTTTCGCCAGAAATCGATTCCATTTCAAATTTTGTTGCATTTGTAAATAAGGTATTAATTGTAGTTTCCGAAGGCTCAATTTCCCTTGCCAAAGTGGCAATCTGGTAAATATCCTGTTTATCATCGATCTTAACGATATGGTATCCTAATGCTGTTTCAACCACATCAATTGTACCTACAGGATTGTTAAATACAAAATCGTTGAACTCGGCAACCATATTCCCTTGCTTAAAATATCCAAGATCACCGCCATTGGGGGCAGATGGCCCATCAGAATTATCACGTGCCAATTGCACGAAAACAGCATCCTTTTTCTTTGCATCAGCTAGTAATTCCTTGGCGTTAACCTCTGCTTCCTCTTTTGTTCTGGTTATATCCGCACTCGCTCTTTCCGCACCTTTCCAAGTTATAAGTATATGACTCGCTTTAGCTGTGCCGTTGGCCTTTTTGTTAACCATTTTAGATATCTTAAAGAAATCCCCATCCCTATAAGGACCAAAAGTTTCACCAACTTTTAATGATACCAAGGTATCTGCGAAAGTTGCAGGCAGATCCTTTTTTGCCTTATAAATAGTATCGAATTTTACATCTGAATATCTATCCAAAAAAGCGGCAACATCGGTAGCGTTTCTAAATCCAGCAATAGTATCCATTACATCCTTCCCTTCTATATACTCCACTGTATCATCCAATAATTTTGTCGTAGCCTCTTCCACAGCCTTTATGTCAGCTTCAGATGGCTTTTCTTCAAAATAAACAAACTGTATGTCCCTTGCTTCTTCCTGTTTAAAGTCTTCCTTATGGTTATTGATATAGGTTTGAATTTCACTTTTCGTGATTGTTATTGTACTGTCTGGAACAGATGTATAAGGCAATCGAACATACTTTATATCAACCTTATCATTCGCCAATTTATAATCAAGTTCCCCTTCCTTAAGTGTTGTACCAAGACCTGCTTTCACTAGATTAAAATACGTTTGTTGTTTTGCGTTTTGAATTATTGCCTGTTCATCCTGCAACCATAAATTGTATTGAGCAGGACTATTGACTTTTAGGTCAGAGATAAAATCCCGGAATTTATTTTCATCAAAAACACCACTCTCGTTCTGGAATTGAGGATTTTGACTATAAGATGGGATAGTTTTGATGTAATTCATTATTTGGTCTTTCTCAATATCTACCCCTAGTTCTTCGAACTCTTGGCCTAATATGGAATTTCGAACTTCCTGGTCCCAAACTTGATTTACTATTTGCATTGAAGATGAAGAAGGTCCATATCTGTTTGATGCTATTTCGACCTTCCGTCTAAAATCATCTATTGAAATTTCATTCCCGTTGATTTCCGCTACGGAAGAACCTATTTTACCGCCCGCAAAATCATTACTGGTAAAAACACCCGAAATTACGAATGCAAAAAGCGCTAGACCAATGATCAAGATCAATATTGTGGTTCTTTTTCTTATATTCTCTAAAATTGCCATTATGGAATGTTTAAAATCAGTCTGCGAAATTACCATTTTCTTTTGAATTGAGCCAAAACAAATTTGGAAGCAGAACAAAAATGTTTTTTGAGAACTAGAGCTGCTGGTATGCAGGTCTTCCCGCCAAGAAATAAACAAAAACTAACCGATAAGAAATATTAAGTAAAACCGCCCTAATATAAGGTTACTAAAGGCCTATTCATTATCAAGTACCTGAAGAAGTACTAAATCTATCTTAGTATTGGATACTTCTAAAATCGTAAATATGAACTTGCCGATTTTTATTTCGGCATTTTGTTCGGGTATTTCACCTTTTTCATTGACAATAAGCCCTGCCAAGGTTTCATATTCGTCGTTCTCTGGGAGTTCTAATTTGTAGTTTTCGTTTAAATAATCAACCTCTAATCTTGCTGAAAACTTAAAAGTATTATCATTTAACTGTTCCTCAAGATAATCAGTGGTATCATGTTCATCCTCAATTTCGCCAAAAAGCTCTTCAACAATGTCCTCAACCGTCATAATTCCCGAAGTGCCCCCATATTCATCCAAAACTACAGCAATACTTTTTCTTTTCTTGGTAAGTACATTCAGAACATCTTGGATTAGCATTGTTTCTGGCACAAACTCCACAGGTCTTAGTATACTTTTAATTGTTTTTGGTCTTTTGAACAACTCATAGGAGTGTATATAACCAATGATATTATCAATTGTATCTTTATATATCAATATTTTGGAATAACCAGTCTCTGTAAAAAGTTTAGTTAGGTTTTTTGTATTCTCATGTAATTCAACTGCCGTAATCTCGGTTCTTGGCACCATTACCTCTCTTGCCTTGACAGCCGAAAATTCCAAAGCATTCTGGAATATTTGAATCTCGGAATCTATTACATCCTCCTTTTCAACCGTCTCCATTTGTTCGGTAATATAATCACCCAATTCCAGTTTACTAAAAACCAACTGGGTTTCATCACCATCTGTCTTAAATAATGTTCTCAGGATAAAATCGGAAACCTTAATAATAAAATCAGAGATAAAAGAAAAGATAATGTAGAAAATGTAAGCAGGTACGGCAAGAATTTTCAACAGGCTATTGGCATAAATCTGGAACAATACTTTGGGTAAAAACTCTGCTGTAATCAAAATAATTATAGTTGAAATGATGGTTTGGGTCAACAAACTAAAATCCGTTAGCATTAGATTCATTAAACCATTCAGGGAAGGGGCCAATCCAATGAACCAGTTCATTAATAACTCTCCCATAAAAAGTCCATAAATAACCAATGCTATATTATTACCAATAAGCATGGTCGCAATAAACTTTGAAGGTTTTTTCGTCAGTCGGGTAAGGACTTTCGCTAAAAAATCGTCCTGCTTTTTTTCAATTTCAATATGGATTTTATTCGCTGAAATAAAAGCGATCTCCATTCCTGAAAAGAATGCGGAAAATACTAGTGATAGGATTATAATAAGTATGGATATATCCACTATTTCTGTTGGTTATCCTGTTTTCGTTGTTCAAATTTTTTCCTGTAGTTTCTTCGGAATAGGAACATCCCAATGGAAACTATTGCAAAAAAGATAAATAAATATGAACCTTGACGGTCAATATTCCAATCTGTAAAAATTCTATACATAGAGAAAAATGCTACTATAAGGTATAGGTATTCTGTGTATCTTAATATTTTAATCATTGACATCTTCTTTTATCATCATTAAACCGTAGGTTTTATGAGCACTTAAAAAACTGAAATCCTTATTGAAGTCCATACCCTCGCCATCCATTATGGAACCTTCCTCTGGGTTGGTATATTTGAATTTATTTTGTGTGAATACCCATTCATTTGCTTGGTCATAATACAACTGGGGGGCTTCCAATTTTTTGCCATCAAAAGTCTCTATTACCACATTCCCTTGTAAATCTATCAAATCAGTAGCAGAATATCTAATCCCATAGTCTGCCTTAATAACATTTTTGTTATTGTTTTCATCATAAATATCAACTATAAGTCCTTCTGGAAAAGTGCGATACGGAAATTCGAGATTATCAAAATTTTTAGTTATCGGCCCCGAAATAACTGAGACTACCCGTGTACTTTGAACCTCTTCATTTTTTACAGCTTTTACTGCTTCTGTATAGGTAAGGCTAAAATTTTGGGCGACACCTTGAGGAAAAACGAGTGGTAATGCTTCCTCACCAACCCTTTTATAATTATCAGCACATGAAAAAAAAAGCATTGCCACGGAAATTACCAAGGCAATGCTATTAAATTTATTTCTTTTGGGTTTAATCATTCTATAAATTAGGAACCTGTACGCTTCCCCCAACCCAACATTTGAAGGCAACTGTCTTACCGGCCATTCCTGAGTTGAAAATATCTGTTTTTGAAGGTGCTTTTGCAGAATAACTTGCAGCTGACTGGTTGGCCCTTCCACTTAATGAAGGATCAACTCTTCCTGCTTTTCTTGCCATCTCAGCTGCTCTCCAATATATGGCACGCTTTTCGAACGGGGTTTCACCACAATCGTTTGCACTAGTCGCATATAAGTTGGCTATCAACAAATAAGCTTTTCCATTAGATGGGTTTGCGTCAATGGCTTTTTGGGCATAACTTCTTGCCGTAGACTTGTTTCCTCTTCTAAAAATGGTAGCAACCTTATAAGCAATATTAGATCTTTTTCTAGAATTTGTCTCCAATTGCAATGCCTTGTTAAAATCTGCCACCGCACCATTTGTATCCCCTGCTTTTTGTTTTAGGTTACCACCATAAACATAAGCATCAGCAGATGGGTCAAGGGCCATTTGGGCTTCGAATAATTTTTTGAACATTGGGTCATCAATACATTCTTTGTCGAACATTCTACCTACAGCTCTTTTTACCCAATTAACATCATTCTTTTTATCTTCGAAGCTTTTTTGATATAACGGCACCAAATTGGCACAATCTGCCAAATCACCTAATTTACTATCAATACTACCAGCAATCTTACCAAAAGATTCAGAATTGGTAGTAGCGACACTCATTTGCTTTTTCTCCTTTGAAGTTAATGTGCCTGCTTCCTCTTTAGGCAGTAGTTGTGAAATCTTGTCTGTTAATTTAATGTTCTCCTCTTCTATTTTTTCAGTTACATCATCATAAACATCAAAAACTTCTTGAAGGTCCTTACTGCCTGCTTTATGTAAATCGACCAAGCTAGAGAAATAAAGGTATAAAGCCTTTGGATTCTTGAAATTAACACGATCTTCCTTAAAACCTTTACCTAACATTGTATATATTTCGTCATTGTCTATCATCTTATTGTCATACTTCAACAATACTTTATCAATGATAACAGAAGCTATTGGTGCCTTTTTTGGGTAATATTTAAGGCTACTGTCATATAAAGTGAGTAAATCCTGAATATAAGCATCCTTATCAGCCCCTGAAGACTTCTCGATTTTATCTTTCAGAATGCGCTCGCCATATGCAAAGTTGGCCCAGTTAACATCAGGGCAATTATCATAGACCATTTTCCATGGTGTATAAGCCGCATCGTAATTTTTGACTTTTGCATGTTCTACATAGATTGAAAGGTTGGTCATGCACTCTTGATTTTGAGCTTGTGCAAGACTTACTCCCATAAACCCTATTAGCATAATCGCTGTGAAGTAAAGTTTCTTTTTCATTGTTATATGTTTAAAGTGGTTAATGTACTAATTTTTTATTAATTTATTCTTCTCTTTCTGAACCAGATATCGTTCAATGAAAGTCCTACGTTTACTTTATAGTAACTTTCCTCGATTAGATTCGCAGTAGTCGTACCTCTTTTTCCTAGTTCAAAACCAAGATTTAGATTTGAGAAACTACCACGCATTGGTAACCCAAAACCAAAAGTTATGCCAAAGTTGTTTATCTCCTTATTATTTACAAGCATACCGGTCTGATCCATTCGAAGACCTGCCCTATAGGTTATTTGCTTTAAATAACCCGAAAAAGCAGAATAGTCCGGAATAAAAAATCCTCCAAATGCAAATGAACTGGCATCTTCATATACTAAATTATCAACATCAATAAATTCATTGGAGAATGCACTAAGGCCTTGAAAACTGTATTCTGCACCTAAAAACCACTTTTTATCCTCTCCAAAACCCAAACCTAATGTAGCTGTTGTTGGTATTTTCAACTCGGTATTCCTAAGGTTCACTGCATCCAAATCAACATTTATCACCTCTATATTTTGACCACTAGTTGTAGAAAACGAACCTATTTGTTTAGTATTCTTTGATGTAAGGTTCGCTTGTGTGTTTATCCTTAATGATGCAAATAGATTATATTTATCTTTTAACATAGGCGTATAGTTAAGTGCATAATTAAAATCCATGCCATTAACTTTTGATTCTCTTTTATCCAAAGTGCCAAATTGCACATTTTCCGCATTTTGGACTCTTTCATTCTTTAAAGTTCCAAAATTAAAACTGGCTGTTGCACCAACGCTGAAATCCTTTAAAAACTCATACCCCATAGAAAAATAAACCTTATTCAATCCGCCATCCCCATAATATTGGTTGGTTACCAATCTATTATTGGTATTAGTGCTTTCCGAGACCAAATTATATCCTACAGAAGAATAGGGCATTAAACCAAACCCTATTCCAAGACCTTTTTTCAAACTCATAGCAATAGACAAGTATTCCAAGTTCGATACATGATTACTTTGTTGTTCTATTGAATTTTTTAGATTTAATTTTTTATAGGATAACCCAGCGGTATAAGTTGTTATGCCAAAATCCTCTCCAAACTGAACGCCCAATTTGCTTAACGCAGCAGGGTTTTTGAGATTAATATGAATACTATCGGCAAACATGCCAATACCACCCATCATTTGATTTTCCATTGTTCCATTTGATTGTAATTCGCCTATTCCAAAATAAGAATATGGTGAAACAGAACCATTTTGTGCATACAAGCCTATTACGGTAAAGTATACTACTGCAATAACAATTTTTTTGATCATTTAACGCTTGTTGTAGTCCAGCAAATAATTTAATCCTTCAAGAAGAAATTTGGAAAGGGCAAATATGGTATTTTTTAACCGTTTTGACAAAAATAGCGCATCACCACCTGTTAAAATAACTGTTAAATCTTTAAATCTAGACTTATACTGATCTATTACCCCGTCAATTTCGGAGCAAACACCATTTACAACACCGCTATGAATGCTAGAATCAGTTGTATTGCCGATCAAATCAACCGGTTCTTTTATATTTAAAAATGGCAGTTTTGAAGTATTTTGGTGCAATGCTTTGTAACGCATTGCCAATCCTGGTGAAATACCACCTCCCAGATACTCTCCTATATCATTTATCATATCATAGGTTATACAGGTGCCTGCGTCTATAACCAAAGTATTGCCATAAGGATTATGGTAAAATGCTGCAGTCGCCAATGCAATACGATCAACCCCTAAGGTTTGCGGAGTTGCATACGAATTCTTAAAAGGCGTTTTGGATTTCTGATCCAAAATATGAACATTGCAGAATATGGCCAATGCATTTATCTGCCTTTTGGTCAAATTGACTACAGATGAAACAATAGCCCATTCTATTTTAGGATAATTATCAAAAACTTCCTTTACCTTTTTAATTAAGTTAGAAACTTCTGTATTGTCATCGTAAAGAATAGTTCCATTTTCAAAAACGGCGAGCTTCACAAATGTATTCCCAGCATCTATTATTAAATTCATGTTACAAAGATCTGTAATTGAAAAAAAACAATCACCTTTTTTTCCAATTTTGTTTGTATATCCTAAATTTGAAATTATATTTGCAGCCCTCAAAGGGGATGGTGCCTTAACTTCCCGAAGTGTGGGGAGTAGAGTCCCGAAGCATAGGGAGACTGAAAATCCATGTGTCCCTGGTTCCCCCGAAGTGTCGGGGCTGGAGGCGACAGAGAGAAAATATTGAAATGGTGCCTTAGCTCAGTTGGTAGAGCAATGGACTGAAAATCCATGTGTCCCTGGTTCGATTCCTGGAGGCACCACCATAATCCCCTGTAAACTAATCGTTTGCGGGGGATTTTTATTTAGTAAAGTATGCGTTACCTGTATATCATACATAGCAAAGTAATTGATAGATAATACGTTGGAGAGTCTTCAAATCCGGATCGGCGACTGGATTTACATCTGGGCCATCATTTTAAAAAAGCCTATACCAAAGCAGCGACGGATTGGGGATTGGTTTTAACCAAAGAATTTAGTTCCAGGATGGAAGCCCTCTATCTTGAAAAATTCATCAAACGGATGAAAAGTAAAACCTTTATCCAAAAAATCATTGCGAACCCCAAAATGTTGGACGCGATAACCAAGAACAAATAAACAGCTCCCTGGTTCTCCCAATGCTTAGGGACTGGAGGCAACACTTAAAACGACAACTTTAAAGTTGTGGATTTTTTGTTTTACGACTATCTTGCATATAACCAATAACTCCTGTTTTGCTCAATATAAATATCAATTTTCCCATTTTAGATCTTCAACAATACCTCGATGGCCTTGGTTGGCTAAACTCCCCGAAAGAACGGGTTTTACGAATTGAAAAACCAGGTGAAGGCAATATGAATGTTGTCTTGAGAATAACGACCAGCGAACGTTCCTTTATTCTGAAACAATCACGCCCCTTTGTTCAAAAATACCCGCAAATTGCCGCACCCCTTAACAGAATCCAAGTTGAACAAGAGTTTTATAAGAACATAAAAGGGGATGAAATAAATCCGCATATCCCTAAAATTTTAGGATATAGTACTTCCGAAAATATATTAATGCTTGAAGATTTGGGGCAATGCGAAGACATGACATCCCTTTACAAAAAACGAAAAATCGAAGACTCTAAATTGGAAGAATTGGTCACCATACTCGCAATAATCCATAAAACCAAAGTGCCCGTTGATTATCCTGCTAATTTGGAGATGCGCCAATTGAATCATCAGCATATATTTGTTTTGCCCTTTTTAAAAGACAATGGCTTACAACTTAATGATGTACAAAAAGGTCTCCTAGAGCTTTCCGTGTCCTATAAAAAAGATATGCATATTAAACGCATTGTTGATCAAATCGGAAACAAGTATTTGTCTAAAGGCGAAACACTGCTACATGGTGATTACTATCCAGGAAGTTGGATGACGAAAGACAATCGGCTATATGTAATAGATCCAGAATTTAGTTTTGTGGGTTTTGCCGAATTTGACCTTGGTGTTATGGCAGCCCATTTGATTATGGCCACTATGAACCAGAATTACTTGGATAAGGTTTTAAAAAAATATAAGGGCTTTTCAGATACAGAATTAACTTCACAGATTGCCGGAATAGAAATTATGAGAAGACTTATCGGTTTAGCGCAATTACCCATGGAACGTAGTATCAAAGAAAAAGACTATCTTTTGAAAATGGCGCATAAAATGATATTGTCATGAGAAAAGTAATCTCTTTTGTAACATTTTCTATTCTTTTGAACATCTCTTGTGGAGACTCAAATTTAATGATTGAAATTCCTTCACCTAACCCCGTAGGTTATATTTCAGATTCTTTGAATTTGACAAAAGAAAAATATTATGACAAAGTACTGGGAGCTTTGGTCGGTTCAGCAATTGGTGATGCAATGGGCGCATCTACAGAGATGTGGCATAGAAAAGATATTCAGCTAAAATACGGATATATTACAAGCCTTACTGCCGCTGTTAGAGATCAATCACCTGAGGGTACTTGGGAGCACAATTTACTTGCAGGGGCAACCACAGATGATACACGATGGAAATTTTTAATGGTTAAATATATTGAAAAACATAGAAGGGATTTAAGTCCTACAAATTTTGCCAACTTCATTACCGATTATTATGAAACACTTGCCCGAACATTATCAGACAAAAATATTCTCTCAAGTACTGATATGTTGGATGAAAAGATTGAAAAAATAGATTGGATAAAGGAATGGGCCCGTGTTGCCATGGCTTATAAAAAAGACCTTTATACATTCCAAAAGGCCCAGAATAGGTTCTATGGCGGGGAAATGTCCTGTGCGGGACAATTGTATACCCCTATATTTGGTCTTATGGCATCAAATCCTGAAACGGCATATAACATCGCTTATGAACATTCTATCTTTGATTTGGGTTACGCAAAGGATATTTCAAGTTTGGTTGCAGCCATGACCAATACTGCCTTAAGAACCAAGGATATTGATTCCATTCTCAATACGGCTACATTTGTGGATCCGTTTGGATACCAAAATAGTAGATTGGTAGGTCGAATTTCATATTCTGTTGCCGATGCAGCTATTAAAAATGTTTTGGCCGTAAAAGAATTGATTTTAAGTGACACCTTGCTGACTATAGATTCTATTCGTTATAAAATACCCAAGGGTTTTAATGGTTCGCAAAAGGATTGGATACGACAGGAAATGGTGTATGGAATTCTAGAAAAAGATGAAAAAGCCATCGCTTTTCATTCAAGTGAAATATGGCAAATATTGGTCACCGGACTTAAATTTGGTGAGGGTGATTTTGAGAGAACCATGCAATTCATAGTAAATTATGGCCGGGACAATGATACGGTAGCTGCTGTTGCAGGAATGATCCTTGGCGCTAAGGATGGCTACTCACAACTTCCAAAGGAATTGAAAGAAAAAGTAGTCAAGGTGAACAAAGAAGTTTTAGGTATAGATTTGGAGAGATTGGCAATAGAACTCGTAGGCAATTAATCCTCCCAAATACGCGTCACTTTACTTATTCCAAAATCTTTTAGACGCAAAGGTCCTGCAGAAGTATTTTCAATCATCAACATATTGTATTGTTCATTGGGGAAAAGCTGTGCAGTCATTACATACTGTCCTTTATTTATAAATATTTCAATGGAAGAATGGTCCAAAATAATTCTTACCTCAAATTCAGTATCCGGTAAATTATCAATAGGCATTTGCTGAATGTGGTTGCCAAAATCTTCCTGAAAATCGATTTTACCCGATTGGGTCCGATCCAATAGTATTAATTGGTTTTCAGCATCAAAGTTTAAAACAAGATTTTCATCCAAGCTGTTTTTTAACTTCATTCTAAAAGCTTTGGATGTTGTTTTGAACGTTACTTCAGCCTGATTAAAATGATCATATCGCAACTCTTCAAGAGCACCGGGCTCCAATACAATTTCTTTTTTAAGATTAGTCTTCACAATAGCGTTGAATTCCTTAATTGGATAATTGATAAGCACATACTCATCCCCTATCTTTCTTAAAGATATAGTACGGGGCAAGGTCATGGCACTACGCCATTTTTCTGTAGGTGTATCCCGGGCATAAGCCCAATTACTCATCCACCCTATAAAAATCCGATCCCCATTAGGAACATTGTTATAAGTTACTCCTGCATAATTATCGGTTCCCCAATCTAACCATTCGCTTTCTTTTTGGTCTGTCGCAAATTTGTTGCCATCAAAATCCCCAATAAAATATTGCGTGCCACTACCCCCATTTGGAGCGCCAGGGTTTATGCTGATTAAAAGCACCCATTTTTCCTCATTGGTTCCTTCAACCTTTAATTTAAACATATCAGGGCATTCCCAAACTCCACCATGGGCCCCTTTGTCTTTACCAAATTCACTGACCTTTTCCCATTGCTTCAAGTTCGCTGAATTCCAAATCTGAAGATGGTCTCCAGCTACCAAGAGCATGGTCCAGACATTTGCTTGATCATTCCAAAAGACTTTTGGATCTCTAAAATCCTTTATCCCATCATTACCAATAACCGGGTTGCCGCTAAACTTTGTCCACGAATCCCCATTGTCCAAACTATAGGCTATTCCTTGGGTCTGAAAATCTGTTTTTCCGGATTTCTCACCTTCCATATCGTGATAGGTGAAAATGGCCACCAAAGGTGGATTTTCCAATGTTCCAAAGCCGGAAGTGTTATCTTTATCGACGACCGCACTCCCTGAAAAAATAAGTCCAAGTTCGTCAGGATACAAAGCAATGGGTTTATGTTCCCAGTATATCATATCCTTGCTTACGGCATGCCCCCAATGCATAGGCCCCCAAACAATATCTTCTGGATAATATTGATAAAATAGATGATACACTCCATTATGATAAACCAATCCATTGGGATCATTCATCCATTTTTGCTCTGGCGTAAAATGAAACTGTGGGCGAAATTGTTCTTTATAATAATCTGAATTTTCAACCTCCTTTTTTATTTCCTCTTTTATTTTATTCTCTTTACAAGACATTATGGTTAATAATACCATTACTGCAGTAATCAATTTTAATTTAATACTCATGCTATAATGTTTTTATTGAATAAAGCAAGATACCTAAACACCTTTAAAATAGTATCTTTGTTACTATTATTTTTTAAATGAAAACACTTTCAATTCTTTACATCTTTCTTTTCCTAACTGCATCTGGAGTTGCACAAAAGAAAATGGATAGGGTCATAAGAATCCTTAATAACGAATCTGTTCCTTATATACGGAATACAGAAGCGGTTGAAATGGATAGCGTTGTCTTTCTGGATAGTAGGGAAATTTCTGAATTTGAAGTTAGCCATATCAAAAATGCTATTTGGGTTGGCTATGATAATTTTGATACGCCATTGGTTAAGAAATCCTTTCCTGATTTAAACACACCTATAATTGTTTATTGTTCAATTGGTGTTCGCTCCGAGGATATAGGCGAAAAATTATTGAAATTAGGCTATACCAACATCAAGAACCTTTATGGGGGTATATTCAAATGGAAAAACCAAGGTTACCCCGTTTTTGATGCTTCGGGCAACGAAACCGAAAAAGTACATGCCTTTGATAAGCTTTGGGGCAGATTGTTGACCAAAGGTGAAAAAGTGTACGACTAAGAACCAGTGCATCAATGAGTTTTATTTCACACAAGACAAATAAAAAAGACGAAAAAGCAGTTCATTATTCTTCAGTGAGCACCAAAAATCTGTTGATGGTTTTTACCCGAAACCCTGTTTTAGGCCAGTGTAAAACCCGGTTGGCAACTACGGTTGGAGACAAAGCCGCCTTGGATATCTACAAGCATCTTTTAAAACATACTTTTACGATTACCAATACATTAAAAGCACAAAAACAGGTGTATTACTCAGATGAAATTTGGGAAGATGATATTTGGGATAATGGTATTTTTGAAAAGAGACTACAAAAAGGTAAAGACTTGGGTGAACGGATGGCCAATGCTTTCTTGCAAGGCTTTAAGGAGGGATACAAGAACATAATTATTATCGGAAGCGATATGTATGATTTGGGCACAACGGATTTAGAATATGCCTTTTCCGCTTTGGAACAAAATAAATTTGTATTGGGTCCGGCCGAAGATGGTGGTTATTATTTATTGGGTATGAAAAATTTCAATGAAACCCTATTTAAAAATAAAAACTGGGGTAAGGACGATGTTTTTCAAAAAACCATGGAAGACCTAAAAAACGAGAAGGTACATTTACTGAAAACAAAAAACGATATTGACATTTTGGATGATGTTAAAAACATTGAGGCATTTAAACCCTATTTGAAAAATACATGAGAATAACAGAACAACAATTACAAGAATCCACGGAATATTTAAAAAACAAGGGATTTGATAACCCGGAAATTGGAATAGTACTAGGTACGGGTTTAGGTAAATTAGTAGAAGCCATTGAAGATCCGATTATTGCACATTATAATCATATTCCATTTTTTCCCCTGGCCACGGTTGAGTTCCATTCAGGTAAACTTATATACGGCACCATTGAGGGGAAAAAGACTGTGGTAATGGAAGGTCGTTTCCATTTATATGAAGGTTATAGTTTTGTCGATGTAACCTACCCTATTCGAGTTATGCACAAATTGGGAATTACAAAATTATTTGTTTCCAATGCCGCTGGGGCCATAAACCTAGATTTTAAAAAAGGGGATATTATGTTGATTGAAGACCACATAAATCTTCTAGGTGGTTCGCCTTTGACCATTGGAAATATCGCTGACTTTGGCGACCGATTCGTTGACATGAGTGAACCTTATGATGTAACCATGCGCAAAAAAATCTTAGCAATTGCTAAAAGGGAAAGAATAAAACTACAAAAAGGGGTTTATGCCTCTGTGATAGGGCCGCAGTTGGAAACAAAGGCGGAATACAGAATGCTGAAGATCATTGGAGCGGACGCCGTAGGAATGAGTACAGTACCAGAAGTAATTGTTGCTAACCATTTACGACTACCAATTGTAGCAGTATCTGTTTTGACCGATGAATGCGACCCAGATAATCTTGAACCGGTTGATATTCAGAGTATTATTAAAATCGCAGAGGATACAGAACCTAAAATGATAAAATTGTTCAAAGAATTAATAAAAGAACTATGAGTTATTTAGAAGCCACATCAGATTTATATAAAGAGGCCGCTTTAACCCCAGACGAAGGTTTATGTTGTACTACCAACCCTATTTGGCAATTTCCAGGACTATCTATTCCGAAAATCATGCAAGAAATGAACTATGGTTGCGGTAGTACGGTTTCCGCCCAGGACTTGGTCAATAATCCCAAAGTATTGTATGTTGGTGTCGGGGGTGGAATGGAGCTTTTACAGTTCTCCTATTTTTCTCGCCAAAAAGGAGGCGTTACCGGTGTTGATGTCGTGGATGAAATGCTGGAAGCTTCAAGGAAAAACTTCAAGATTGCCGAAGAAGAAAACGACTGGTTCAAAAATGAATTTGTAAATTTGGTAAAAGGCGATGCCCTGCACCTACCAATTGAGGATGAAAGTATAGATGTAGCCGCTCAAAACTGTCTTTTCAATATTTTCAAGGCTGAAGACTTAAAAAAAGCCATCGCAGAAATGTACAGGGTTCTTAAACCCCATGGGCGTTTGGTCATGAGCGACCCGACCTGTGAACAACCTATGAATGATACCTTAAGAAATGATGATAGACTTCGTGCACTCTGTTTAAGCGGAAGTATTCCGATAAAAGACTACGTAAAAGCACTCACCGATGCCGGTTTTGGAACCATTGAAATCCGAGCCAGAAAATCATATCGTGTATTATCGCCAAACCATTACCCTACCGATGAACTGATTTTCATTGAATCTATAGAAATTGCTGCGATTAAGGACCCAATGCCCGTCGACGGACCTTGTGTTTTTACGGGTAAGACTGCTATTTATTATGGCAATCAGGTATACTTTAACGATAATGCCGGCCATGTACTAATGCAAAACCAACCCTTGGCTATATGCAATAAAACAGCAGCGGCCTTGGCAAAAAGCAGTAACCAAATTCATATAAGCAAAAGTACTTGGCACTACAACGGTGGAGGATGCTGTTGATTTTATTTGTAAGGTTAGTATCTTTTAACATACTAAATGGGAGATCCTTCAATCTTAAAAACCAATAATGTTCAAATTAAAACTTTTTAGCATACCTCTTTTTTTAGCTGTTCTTTTTTTAAATTGTATTGATAGGAATCCCCTCCAAATAAATTCAAAAAACAGCCAAGAATCCATGAACCATGAAGCTTGGGATGTACTCCTTAAAAAACATGTTGATGACAAAGGTAATGTTGATTATACCAAATTTGCGAAAGACAGTGATAAACTAAATGAGTATTTAACGTATTTGGCTGAAAACCCAATTTCTGACTCTGCAAAAAAAGAGGAACGGTTGGCCTATTATATTAATCTTTACAATGCAGGCACAGTTCAATTGATTTTGGAGAATTACCCTTTAAAGAGTATTAAGGATATTTTTCGCCCATGGGGAAAGGACCGGATTAGAATCAGTGATGAAAAGTATTCACTGGGTGATATTGAACATAAAATACTGAGAAAGATGAACGAACCACGTATTCATTTTGCCATTAATTGTGCTTCTTTTTCATGTCCCAAACTACAAAATGAAGCTTTCCTGTCAGATATAATTGAAGAACAATTGGAAAAGGCCTCGTTTGAATTCGTAAATGACCAATCAAAAAATACTATTGGATCTGAAGAAGTTGGACTATCGAAAATTTTTAATTGGTATAAATCGGATTTTACAACAAAGGGCACATTGGTTGACTATTTAAACCGGTATTCTAAAATCAAAATATCCGAAAATGCGGAAATCAATTATATTAACTATGATTGGCGTTTGAATGAATTGGAATAATCCTAGAATAAGCGTCATTATTCCCGTATTCAATGAGGAAGCCCACCTAGGGCAACTTATTTCATTCCTAAGGGAAAATAGCACGCTTGGGAACATTTTGGAAATCTTGGTTGTTGACGGTGGAAGTACGGACCTTACGGTTTCGCATGCAGAAAATTATAGTGCAACTGTTCTACATTCAAAAAAGGGAAGGGCTAAACAAATGAACTTGGGAGCAAAACAAGCCAAGGGAGATATTCTTTATTTTTTACATGCCGATACTTTTCCGCCCAAAAATTTTGATAGTTTTATTGTCAATGCCATCTCAAAGGAAAAAGCCGCAGGCTGTTTTCAAATGAAGTTCGATAGCAAGAATTGGCTGCTCCGATTTTTTGCCTGGTTCACAAGATATAACCACAAAATATGCAGGGGTGGTGACCAGTCCCTTTTCATTTCAAGGGACCTATTCAATAGAACCCAAGGCTTTAATGAGGATTATATGATTTTTGAGGATAATGAATTCATTGGTCGTTTATACAAGCTAACCAATTTCATAATATTACCACATCATGTAAAAACTTCCGCAAGAAAATATAGAAAAGCTGGTGTTGTAAGATTACAGTACCATTTTGGGGTAATACATTTAAAAAATTATATGGGAGCCGGACCAGATCAGTTGTACGATTATTATAAGCGAAAAATTGCCCTTTAGATTGAAAACCATTAATCTACACACTAACGAATATGTCCGATCTCGCCTCCCTCAAAATCCAATAGCACACCTTCAGAAATCCATTTGGCCAAGGCCTGCCGATTGTTGGGATCTAAGATCCTTTTTTGATCTTTCTTGTTTCTGATGTTTCCTATTTCGATAAAGGTCATTGCCGGGTGGGTCTTTTTTACCAGATAGAGTGAGGTTCTGTCTTCGAAAGTACCCGAGTAGGTACGGTTGGGCTGGTATTTTTTATATTTCTTCTGAAAAGTACGGTGAATACTTTCGGCCAATTTTTTTCCGTTCTTACTTTTTTCATGATGATAAAAGAACACATCGATATTCTGACCTTTGCTACGGCTATCAACATGGGTTACAATTAGCCGCTGGAATTGGCCTCGATGTTTTTTGTGAAGTTCGTTTACAATGTTGACACGCTGCTTTAATCTAGCGACTTGATTTAATGGTATGGTCTTGTCAGGATAAGCTACCTCATCATGATCGATCTTTAAAATTCGATCATCGCGAATTCCGTCGTTCACGTCTCTAATAATAATATATACTGTTGCACCGTGAGACAGTAATTCTTTGGCCATTCGTAAGGTAATGTCATAGGCATACTCATCTTCAGCGATTTTCGTATCCCCGTGAACGGCCATTGCGCCCGGATCCGGCCCACCGTGCCCGGATATTAAATAATACACTGCTCCATTAAGCTTTTCGCTCTTAGATAAAATGGTCTCATGGCCTTCACCGAAAATAGGATACACCTTTCCCCCGATTTTTTTTATCACGGGTGTTTTCTTTTGAATAGTATCTTCGGTAGGGACGCTATCTAATTTTACACTTGGAATTTTATAATCCCTACCCTCGTATAAATGCAAACTGTCGCGCAAATTATCTAAATTCATTACGATAAAATCATCAAAATGGTCATATGGATCCACACCTTGTTTACGAAGTAATGAGTAAATACCATCCCCTTTTTCCGCTTTGACTGAAACCAAGGAATTCTGGGCCGTCACTAGAGAAATGGCACATAGTAGAAAAAAGTATGTTATGGTTTTACTCCTCAATTGATACTTATTATTAATTATCTTCAAAATCCAATTTTGAATAATCCGACAATAGTCCGTTGGTAATCAAGTCAGCTATGCTTTTCTTGTTCGATGATATTTGAAAGGACTTTTCATTCTGGGATATCCCAGTTCCCATTTCAATAAATGTAATCGCCGGTAAAATATTTTTAGCAAAGGAAACATCTTTGAAATCTGTAAATACCTTGGAATAATCCTCGACTGACATATGCTTAATCGAATTTTTATCGATTATTTTCAAGATGTTGTCGGCCATTTTCTTTCCTTCCTTACTTTCGGCATAATGATATACGGAAACATTGGTTTTTTTATTTGCCAAAATATTATCCGTTTTAATTACCAATAATCTTTGGTAGTCCCCGGTGTGCTTTAAATACCTTTTGTTTACTTCACTGGTGAAATCAATTAGGTCCAAAGAATTATTCGCAGGGTTGTTCAACATATAGACCCTTGCACATCTTTGTATCAATTTTCTTGCCATTCTCATGGCAATATCATCTTGCGGTTTTTTTGAAAGTCCATTTACACCATTATTGGTTATTAAATAGTATACTGTATTCTGTAATGAACTATCGATTCTTATCAATGATCCCAATTCGCCTTCAAAAATTGGACGCTCCTTTTTGTTAGGCAATTGTATTTTTACGCCCATATTTTTGAATGAATCCGGAGCATGCGGAATTAAATACTCCTCACCAATAATCAAATAACTACCGTCTTTGATTTTTGATTCGTTCAAATTGACAAAATCGGAATAGTATTTAACCACATCCATACCCTGATCTCTTAAAACAGAAAAAATACCATCGCCATTTTTTGCAATCACGGTTTGAAATGAATCTTGAGCTATAACATTACAAAAAACTAGTAATATTATTAAGGTAAGTATGTGATTTTTTTGAATTGACATTTATATTCGGTTTTACAAAGATTATCAAAAATACTGTCCAATTCCAAATACAATTCCACGAGAAGGGTTCTTAGTAATTCCGTATCCGTAATCTATCCTGAAAATAGCATTGAAAATTCGCTTGTGCATAAATCTTATTCCCACACCGGGATAGATTCTTAGGTTTTCATCATCCCCAAAATCGCTAAAATCACCACCGGCTGTTCTCCAAGAACCGCCATCAATAAAAAAGTTACTTTGTAAAACAAACCAATTCCTGTCAATAATGGTATATCTGTATTCGGTATTGAAAACGATTGCAGCTGTGCCCCTATCAATAGTATTACCTACACCTCTAATATTCAAGTTGTTATCTACAGAAAATGGTGCGAAAGGTGTATCCTTATTACTGGCAAGTCCCAATCGAAGACGATTTGCCCAATTGCCTTTATTACCAACCCGTTTATAAAAAACAAAATCATTGAACCCTATTAAAAACCCGGGAAGGTTCTCATCGGTACTACCAACATATTGAAAGTTCAACGTACTTCTGAATCCATTTAAATATTGGTAATTGTATTCAATATTCTCAAACACATAAATTAATTTTAATAATTGTTTAGCAACATTCAAGGCTTGTGGAATATCGGCTCGAGTATCCCCGGATAAATATTCATAATCCTCGGTAAATAAACTAAAACCGAGTTCAATCCTGTTTTTAAAATTTATTTCATAGAGTCCCATTACTTCAAAACCTTTATTTTCATACCTATAATCAGCGGTAGTATTATTGAAAAAAATAGGTTCTTGCGTCACAAAATCATTAAAGCTTAAAGATAAACCCAGTTTATTCGTAAATAAGTACGGTGCCCTTAGGTTTAAACCATATGAATGAAATACATCGTATTGATAAAAGCCCCCAAGGGTAATATTCTTTCCCAATAAATTAAATTCCTGTATGCCTATTTTAAAGGCAAAATCATCATTTGAAGAACTGAAAAGGTTCGCAAACGGAATTAGGGTAAAATTTTCCTCAATATTAAAAATAACATCATGACCACCTTTGGTTTCATTTGTTTGATAATTAGCATTGGAAACCGAAGGAAGTCTTTTTAAACGAATCACATCCTCATTTAAAATTACAGAATCTAAAACACCTCCTGGTTTTGTGCTTATTAATTTCTTGATAAATGAAGTACGAATTCTTTTGACACCTTGAATTCTTACATCCAGAATTGTTGGTTCTTGGGCGAATCCAAAAACAAAGGCAAGCATAAGGAAAAAGGGAAAGTAGGTCTTTACCATAGTGGACTTAAAATTCTTTACCAAATTAAAGATAGACAGAAGATATTACAAAATGGTCACGGTGTTGGATTGTAATATGTACTATTCTTATTAAAAAGAAACAAGTGCAAACCGGTTTGTAATTTATCCCTGTTTAACCATGATTAAAGTGAGTTTAAATTAATTATCCAGAGTTAAGATCCGATGGGTGTTCTTGATGATATTCAAAAAGCACATTTTCAATTCAAAATGTTGGGACATTCATTTAAATGGAATAGGTGCCAGATAGCAGCTTACAAAAAAATATACTGAACAAAATATTCCCTTGTTAATACGTACTATAAAAAACCTTTATGACTTCTTGTGCAGGTTTGTTCTGTGGGGTAAATCTATTATCATTTCCACCCCCTGCTTTATCGTGTTGTATGAACCATTTCCAAACGTAACCTCCTTCGAACCAATCCTCTCCCCAGAATTCCTCGAAAATGGCCTTCTTCGCATTGACCTGGCCTACAAGATTTACATTCTCCTCGTTTCTATCCACTAACCAAGGTTTCTTTGCCGTAAAATCCATACTGCGATACCCATACTCGGTAAATATTACAGACTTCCCTTTTTCTTTTGAAAAAGACATCATTTTATTTTTGTGTTTCTGCCAAGCTTCCCTTAATTGATCAACAGTCGGGGTTCTTTCCTCGGATAATGGGAAGTAGGCATCAATACCTATAAAGTCTAAATCTTCCCAAAATGTAGTGCGGGGATATTCATCCCAATTTGCAGCATAGGTTAGTTTCCCACTATAAACCGACCTGACTTTTGTTATTAATTCTTTCCAAAATTCAGGCCTATTCTTTACAAATTGCTCCAGCTCGGTCCCAATACATAAAAGTTCGGTATTGGTTTCTTCGGCCAAATGAGTATAAGCCATTATGAAATTTTCATAGGAAGTTTCCAAACTTTTCCAATCTTCCTCTGATTGCATTTTTAGTGTACCTGTAAATTCTCCACGCCAAATCCAGATTTGGGGCTTCAACATGACCTTGATACCATTTTTATGAAGCATTTGGATATATTGCCTAGCCCCACTTTTTGTTTCACCAAACCACTGTCTTTCGGTATCAAAAATAATATCCGGGGAATTGATTTCGCGAATAAAACCAAAGGGCATTACTGCAGCATGGTTGGCATGTATTTTTAAAATCTCTTCTATGTGGTTTTGGTCTACCTTTTCGCGAGAGGCCACGAAACTAACGCCATTTATTTTTACAAATTTCTGGCTAGCACATGAAAATTGCAAAAAGCATAACACTAAAACACCCAATGTCCTCATTCCACTTTAATTATGTTCCTAAATGTAATCTATTTAAGGCTAATTGTTAGAAAATGGCGCGCAATCCTATGTTAAAAGTTTCTCCCAATCCGGTATTGCTTCCTCTTAAAAAGTTGGTATAGAGCACTTCAAGATTCAGTGCATTGGTCAATTGATACTTTGCGCCACCACCCATTGCAGTATAGTCTTGATCAAAATTATTTCCCAAATCCAAACGCTGGGAATGTTGCATCAAGGCTAAAATCGTGAATTTAGAAGTTGGAAAATAACTTAAAAATAAGCCTGGCGCTAAATTAAGGCTGTTATTTGCAAAACTATCACCTGCCTTACCAAAATTCAGCTCTGAATTCAATTCGGTAAAGAGTTGCCATTTATCCCCAGGAAAAGTATGATCATAGAAAAAACGGTTTTGCCAGATATATCCTTTTTGATCAAGAAAGACCCCATTTTCAGTTTCATTATCGACTAAAGGAATGAAAAACGAACTTTGAATTGAAAAATTTCCAACCGATGAAATAGGCACAAACTTTACTGAAGGCGCTAATGACGTAATCCCAGAACGGGCAGTGCCTTCTACTCCATCAAACTTGAATACATCGAATGCTTTTCGGTCATTGATAACGTTACTACGGATCTCAACGATGACACCGACATTCCATCTTTTAGAATCCCCCGCACCAGTATATACCTCTAGAGTAGAGGTGAAAAAAGTGGCTCTGGGGATTTTACCAACTTCAAAAGTACTTCTTGTCTCGGTATATAGATTATTGAACCACTTTAAATCCCATTGGCCCCTACTTACTAATTTAGAAGGAGTGTATCGCTGTATGTTACTTCTTTTAGGTTCATCCTTCAGATCATCTTGGGCTATACCTATCATTGAAACAAATAAAATGATGCCTAATATGAGAAGCGTTTTCGATGTATGCATTTATGTCTTTATTGGATGGATTATTGTTTTATTTCATTCAATGACCAATCATATTCATAAAATGAAATTTTTGAATTTTCCTGCAATTTTTCAGTTCTATATCTATTGATGAAATCTATCAACTTTTGACCATTCCGTGTGAAATCCTTTTCATACCACTCAAAAATCCGGGATACTTTCACCATATTTTTATGTATAGAAATAAAATCTGGATCGTTCAACGTTAAACGAGTCTGTTGTTCCAATTGTACTTCCAATGTTGATGGCAAATAGGCTTTGTTAATAATAGGAGGACAGCCCAGGCCAGCACAAACCAGGACAAAATGATAACGCGGTTCATTGGGGAAAATTCCTCGTAAAAGCTTATGCTCAATGTCGTTGAGTGTGATGGGAATACCACAAATTTCATGCGTAGTTTTATCAAAAAATCCTGCTATCTCCAAGGGGGATTTAATTGGGTAATTATCAACAACACTTTTTATGACCAATAAATTATAGCTATTGATCCAAAACGCCTGGTATTCCGAGGCATTTTCTTTGGATACCTTGATACCTATTGCCAAAACCAATAAACTATCAAGTACGGTTATATTTTTGACAATGCCCTTGTAATCTACTTTTCCATCTTCTACATAGGTCTTAAAGAATGCATCAGTTTGGGAAAAGTATTCTTCCAATTCCTGTGCGTTCGCGACAAAAACTGTCAAGGAACAAAATATTCCAATAAGCAACTTTTTGATCATTAAGCTTTTACTTCAGTCATCCAACGTATCATAAGTCGACATCAATTATAATATCTTACAACCCATAATTTTGACCAAAGTACCTTAAAATATATCACATAATTATAACGGAATAAAATAACCTTCAAATTAAGTTCCTATATTTAGTTGCGACAAAGGACCTGACAATCAACAAAAACCATATGGAACACATTGTTATTATTGGTAACGGGATCTCCGGGGTAACGGCAGCAAGACATGTTCGAAAACTTTCCGACAAACGCATAACGATCATCTCTGCGGAAACAGATTATTTTTTCTCACGTACGGCGCTCATGTATGTATATATGGGCCATATGAAATTTGAGCATACACAGCCATATGAAAATTGGTTCTGGAAAAAAAACAGGATAGGTCTTGTTAACGGTTATGTTGAAAAAGTAAACCATCAAGAAAAAAAGATCCAATTAAAGAATGGTAAGAGCATAACTTATGACAAATTAGTTTTAGCAATAGGTTCAAAATCCAATAAATTTGGTTGGCCAGGGCAAGATTTAGAAGGAGTGCAAGGTTTATATTCAAAACAAGATTTAGATAATCTAGAAAGCTATGCCCCTAACAACGATGTCTGTAACCGGGCGGTAATAGTTGGTGGCGGTTTAATTGGAATTGAATTGGCAGAAATGCTAAGAAGTAGGGATATCTCTATTACTTTTTTGGTACGCGAAACTAGTTTTTGGGATGGGGTATTGCCTTCCGGCGAATCGCAAATGATCAATGAACATATTCTGGAACACCATATTGATTTAAGGTTGAATACCAATTTGGTAGAAATAATTTCGGATGAAAATGGTAGAGCTAAAGCTGTAACAACAGACAAGGGAGATACCATTGAATGCAATGTAGTTGGGCTCACCGCTGGTGTAACCCCTAATGTTGATTTCTTAAAGGATTCTGGAATTGAATTGGGTCGGGGAATAAAAGTAAATCGGTTTTTAGAAACCAATATCCAAGATATTTATGCTATTGGGGATTGTGCGGAACAGCATGAAGCAATTGGAAACCGTAGACCTATTGAAGCGGTTTGGTATACTGGTAGAATGATGGGTGAAACTGTTGCCCAAACCCTTTGTGGTAATAAAATCGAATATAAACCAGGGCATTGGTTTAACTCGGCCAAGTTTCTTGACATTGAGTACCAAACCTATGGTTGGGTGTTTAGTGATCAAGGGAAAAAAGAATATGAGAAACACTTTCATTGGCGACATCCGAAAGAAAAAATCTGTATTACAGTTGCTTATCATGCAGAAACCATGGAGTTTTTGGGTATAAACACTTTTGGTATTCGTATGCGTCATGAAATTTTTAATCGCTGGCTTATTGAAAATCGTGATGTGAATCATGTTATGGAGTATTTAAAGGACGCCAATTTTGACCCTGAATTTTATTCACAATATGAAACCGATATCGTAGCAAAATACAATTCCGAGTTAGGTACAAGTATAAATCCTCAAAAGAAAAGTTGGAAACGGATCTTTAGCAACCATTAGGCAATTATATGAAAGCAATAAAAAATATCGGCCTAATTATATTTTTGACGGGTCTGGCAATTTTCACCTCGCTTATTTTCACAGGTAAATTTGAAGTTACCCAAAGTGTATTGGACGAAGTTGTCGCCGAAAAAGGAATCAGAAGCGAGTTGTTTATCCAGGAGATGAAAAAAAATGTCGTTGGCAAAACAAATAACGGCATGACCCAATTATCTCCCAAAATAATTGAAGCTTTAGAAACGGCAAACACCCAACATAGAAAAAACAAAGAGTATAAAAAGGTGATTTATACTGGCACTCGTGAAATGGCAGCCGTATTTGGCAAGAAATCAGGGAGTGGTTTCATAGTGGAAAATAAAGGGCTAATGTGGTTTTTAACCTTTGGTTTGGGTATCATTGGGGCCCTAATGTTCATTATCCCCAACGTCGTATTATTGGGTGATAAAGGAATTAAAAACAACGGTATTTATCATGAAAACGCCACCAACAAAGGTTGGATTGCATGGCTCGTATTCATCTTCTTGGTCTCCTTTTACCTTATACTGTACTTTCGTTCAGAACATGCTGTAAACTGGACGTATTTGGTAGACCCTATAAGTGAAAGTTTAAGCGGTAATCTTGCGGGCCAATGGTTTGTCTATGGGTTTATGTATTGTACGGTCATGACCGTTATGGCAGTGCGCATGTACATTAAATATCGCCATAATATGTACCAAATGGTGCGTACCACCTCTGTTTTGTTTTTTCAAATTGTATTTGCTTTCTTGATTCCAGAAATCATGGTGCGTTTGCAAATGCCGTATTATGATTTTAAGAATGCCTTCCCGCTTGATTATGATTTTTTCTTCCAATGGAATTTAAAAGAACTGTTGAATAGTGGTGGTATCGGTTTATTCATTCTGGTATGGGGCATTGTTCTCACCTTGGTTATAGTGCCTGTAATGGTATATTTTTTCGGAAAAAGATGGTACTGTTCGTGGGTCTGTGGATGCGGAGGATTGGCCGAAACCTTAGGTGATCCCTATAGGCAACACTCCAGCAAATCTCTTTTTTCCTGGAAAATAGAGCGTTGGTTGATCCATGGGGTATTGGTTTTTGCAGTAACGATGACTTTATTGACTCTGTACAGCTTTTTCACGGAATCAAGTACCGTTTTAGGATTAAAAACACAAGGTGTACAAAACACCTACAGTTTATTGATAGGAGCTATTTTCGCCGGGGTTATCGGTACAGGATTCTATCCTATTTTTGGCAATAGGGTCTGGTGTAGGTTCGGATGTCCTTTAGCAGCATATTTGGGGTTTGTTCAACGATTTAAATCCCGTTTTAGGATTACGACCAATGGTGGTCAATGCATCTCATGTGGTAATTGTTCCACATATTGTGAACAAGGCATTGACGTAAGGGCGTATGCACAAAAAGGGGAAAACATAATTCGTTCTAGCTGTGTGGGCTGTGGGGTTTGTTCCGCAGTATGTCCTCGAGGCGTATTAAAATTGGAAAATGGCCCATTGGAAGGTCGTATCAATCCAACTGAAATATTATTGGGCAACGACCTTGATTTGATAGAGTTGGTGAATAAGAAATAAAGTGGTATTCAAGTTATTACTTCCGGTTCTTTTTATTTTAATTTTGGCTTTTCCGGTAAATAACGAAATCGAGTATTATAAAGATCTCTATAAATCCGATAAGCCAAAATCAGATGGTTAGTTCGAAAGTGGATTAAAAACGGGATACTGGAAAAATTTTCATGAAAATTGTCAAATTTCACAACAGGATCAATATAAACATGATCGAAGAGAAAAGTATTGGTATTTTTACAATCCAAATAAAATAAAGACCAAAGTAGGAAATTATAAAGATGGGAAAATGACCGGTTCGTGTTTGCTTTATGATGATAAAGGAAGAATTAATCATAAATGCCAACTTAATAAAGGAATGAAAAAGGGGTATTCTCTCAAATATGAAAATGAATAATTGGTCTCTATCGAAAAATACCAAAATGGAAAAAAGATTAAGGAATGGTTTAATTTTATTGATTTTCAACGAGAAAACATACTATCCGATTTAAAATAATGCGACAATCCTTCATTTTTCTATGGTTCATCTTTTTCCACATAATTTGTTGGGCACAACAGGAACTTAATTATCCTTCTGTTATATATGGTCCTGAAAAGATTGAAGCAAGCTGGGTTAGTCATCCGGAAATAGAAGGAGGTGAAGACCGAATTATCCTTTTTCGGAATATTTTTGATATTGAAAACCCTGTTGAGGATTTCATAATAAATATTTCTGCCGACAACCATTATTACCTATATGTAAACAGTGTATTAGTTACCCATGGACCACAATTGGGCGAAATTAAGCACTGGAAATACGAAACCTTAAATCTAAAACAATACCTTCAAAAAGGTAAAAATGTAGTGGCAGTCAAAGTGATAAATTTTGGCAAAAGACGGTTTTTAGGTTTTCAATCGATCTACACAAGTTTAATGGTGAACGGAGTAACTAAAAATGCCAAAATAATCACCACTAAAGAAAATGGGGATAATTGGAAATGTTTCTTGGACGATTCATACAAAGCCATAGAAATCAATTGGCGGGAACCCGGTGAAAAATCAATTGTAGGTGGCTTTTACGCCAATAATCCGACAGATTTTGTAGATAAAACCCTTTATCCCACTAATTGGGAGCAATTGGACTTTGATGATACGGAGTGGCAAAAATGCCAATTTTACGAAAGTGCAAGTTCTATGGGTGGTTCAATCGCCTATATGCTAGAACCTCGGAATCTTCCCTTACTAACTTGGGAAAATGAAACTATCGGGAATATTGTAAAATCACAAAACATGGGGCCATCATCTTTCCCGTCTACCGGTGAATTAACAATTCCCCCTAATAAAAAAGTGACTTTCCTTATAGACCAAAAATTTGTTACAAATGGTTTTCCTGAACTTGTTTTCAGTATGGGTAAAAATGCGCAAATAAAAATAAAATATGCCGAAAATCTCTTTGGCAAGAACAATGAAAAAGGTGACCGTAATGATATAGAAAACAAGGAGTTATTAGGATATTATGACCATCTCATTTCCAACGGTACAGCGATGCAAAGGTTCATCCCAAATTGGATGCGAACATTTCGATTTGTTCAAATTGAAATCGAAACTCAGGAGGAAGAACTTTTATTAAACAGTTATTTTAACCATAAGTCTCGAACGGCCATACCTTCAGTTGCACAATTCACTTGTGATAATGGCATGTATAACTCAATTTTTGATATTTGCAAAAGAACGGTTGATATCTGTACCCAGGATTATTTTCTAAGCGATGCTTATTATGAAACAATGCAATACGTCGGGGATACAAAAGTACACGCTCTAGTCTGGCAGACAATGAGCGGGAATTTGTCCCATACTAAAAACGCTATTGAACAATTTCACCATTCAAGGGATGCAGAAGGGAATATTTTAGGGGCTTATCCTCTTCGTTCAACATTTATATTTCCTACTTATTCCTTGATTTGGATAGACATGATTGCCGACTATTACGCTTTAACCGGTGATGAAGATTTTATACATACTTATAAAGATGGCATAGTTCATACCTTGGCCGGTTTTGAAAAAAACATGAATGGACAAAATTTGGTAAAAAAAACGCCCTATCGGTATTTTGTAGATTGGTACACAGGACCCAATAATGGTGGTGGCACGGCAACGAACAACGGAGGTGAGAATTCCGCAGTAGTAAGTTTACATTATGCCCATGCACTTATTAATGCTGCGATGCTATTCAAGGTAATAGGCGATGAAGTCCAAAGTGGCAAATTCAATGATCGGGCAGAAGAAATTAAAAATTCGGTTTATGAACTTTGTTATGATTCAAACCGGAATTTATTCGCAGAACGCCCAGATAAGACGGTGTACGATCAGCATACGAACATCATGGCGATACTTACCAATACATTGCCACAGGAGCGACAAAAAGAACTATTAAAAAAAATACTTTTTGAAAAGAATCTGCTACAGGCCACTTATTACTACCGTTTTTACCTATTCGAAGCCTTAAAGAAAGTAGATGCCCCTGAGCTATTTTCCGAAGTTCAAAAACCATGGGAAGGGCTTATTGCCAATAACATGACCACTACATTGGAGCGTTTTGAATCTAATGAAAAACCTACACGCTCGGAAGTGCATCCATGGAGTACTTCACCAGCCTATTTTTATTTTAATTATTTAGCAGGAATTCAATCCGTAAAAAACAACTTTGAAGAAATTAGAATTAAACCTGCATTTGGCGAATTAAATAGAATGCAAGGTCTCTTGCCTACTTCCAATGGAAATATTCTTTTCGATTTACAAAAGAAAGGAACTAAACTCCTGGCAGTGATTACAGTTCCAGAAGCAATAAAAGGGGAAGTAGTTTGGAATAAAGCTAGGATCCCTCTTAAAACAGGAAAAAACACCTACCGGCTTGACTGAAATTAATTTGTATCAATGACAGACATAAAAGTAATTATCCCAGCTTACAATGAAGCCAATTCCATCTCACAGGTAATACAGGGGATCCCTAAAATAGTTTCTGAAATTATTGTGGTCAACAATGATTCAACTGATGCAACCGCAAAAAATGCGGAAAATGCTGGTGCCACTGTGTTGACCGAAATCAAAAAAGGATATGGTTATGCCTGCCTTTGTGGAATGAATTATGTATCACAACAGTCCAACACCCCTGATATCATCGTATTTATTGACGGAGACTATTCGGATTACCCAGAAGATCTATCGAAAGTTATTCAACCAATAATAGAGGAAGACTTTGATTTGGTAATTGGTGCGAGAGTGAAAGAGCTGAGGGAGAAAGGTAGTATGACTCCACAACAGATTTTTGGTAATTGGTTGGCTTCATTTTTAATGAAACTTTTTTTCGGTTCAAAATTTACCGACTTAGGACCATTTAGAGCGATAAAATATGACAAATTATTAACGCTGGAAATGGAGGACAAGACCTATGGCTGGACAGTGGAGATGCAGCTAAAGGCCCTAAAAAGAAAATTGTCATATATCGAAGTACCAGTACGTTATAGAAAAAGAATTGGCGTCTCAAAAGTGTCAGGTACGGTAAAAGGTAGTATATTTGCAGGCGTAAAAATTCTAGGGTGGATTTTTAAATACAGTATCAAATAATATGGGACTAACAATTGCTTATTTTATCATTGCTATTTACAGTATAGCCTTGCTTTTGATTTTCTTTTATAGTTTAGCGCAATTGAACCTTTTGGTCAATTATCTAGGAAATAAGAGGCAAAACCAGGTTGCCCCAAAATTCAATCTTTTAGATCCAAGGGAAATTCCTTATGTGACTATACAACTTCCTGTTTATAATGAGGAGTATGTTATGGACCGTTTGTTGGAAAATATTTCCAAAATAGAATACCCAAAAAGTAAATTGGAAATCCAAGTATTGGATGATTCCACCGATGATACGGTCATAGATACCGCCAAACATATAAAAAAATTACAGGAAACCGGCTTGGACATTACCCATATCCGACGTGAAAATCGTCAAGGTTTTAAGGCCGGTGCCTTAAAAGAAGGATTATTAACCGCTAAAGGTGATTTCATTGCCATATTCGATGCTGACTTCTTACCTGATAGTGATTGGTTGAAAAAGACCGTTATTTATTTCAAAGATGAGGAAATTGGTGTGGTACAAACGCGTTGGGGCCATATTAATCGCGACTACTCTACATTGACCAAAATACAGGCCTTTGCATTGGACGCCCATTTTACATTGGAACAAGTAGGTAGAAACGCAAAAGGGCATTTCATTAATTTCAACGGTACTGCAGGTATTTGGCGTAAAGAGTGTATTCTCGATGCCGGTAACTGGGAAGGTGATACTTTGACCGAAGATCTTGATTTAAGTTACCGTGCCCAATTAAAGAATTGGAAATTCAAATATTTGGAGGATGTGGAAACGCCTGCTGAACTTCCTGTAGTTATTAGTGCCGCACGTTCACAACAATTCCGTTGGAACAAAGGTGGTGCGGAGAACTTTAGAAAAACGGTTCTGAATGTGATTTCTGCGAAAAACATTTCATTCAAAACAAAGTTTCATGGGGTAATGCATTTATTGAACAGTTCTATGTTTTTATGTGTCTTCATTGTTTCGGTATTAAGTATCCCTACAATGTACATCAAGGAAATATATCCACAGTTCGATTGGGTTTTCAGTGTACTCAGTTTCTTTGTCTTAAGTACCATTATACTGTTCGTTTGCTATTGGTTTACTTATAAAAGTATTCAAGGAAGTAGCTTTGACAATTTTGTGGATTATATCAAAATCTTTTTTACATTTTTCTCAGTTGCCCTCGGGTTCTCATTGCACAATTCAATTGCTGTAATGGAAGGCCATATGGGTAAAAGAAGTGAATTTGTCAGGACGCCAAAATTCAACTTGAATAATATTACCGATAGTTGGAAAGGCAATAAATACCTTACCAAAAAATTATCCCGGAACATGATTCTAGAATTTGGGCTTATGGTATATTTCTTATTTGGAATGTATAGTGCAGTCCCATTAAATGATTTTGGCTTGTTCCCATTTCATTTTATGTTATTTGCAGGTTTCAGTTTTGTGTTTTTCAAGTCGCTTACTGCAAGGGCGTAAAGACCTTATTTCCAATAATTCACAAGTCATTTTTTTGGATCAATATAATATGGGGTCAAGACCTATTAAATTCGGCAATTTTTCGGTTATTTGTAAATACCCAATTACAGAAAACCATGCCCAACCAACTTATTACATATTGGAAACTCCATAAAATTCCAATTTTGTTGGTGATTCTAAGTATTGGCTTTTACTACACCTTTGCATACCATTTAGAAAGAACCGATTTTATAAAATTCATAGCACTTTTTGGGGCATTGTTTTTCCTATGTTTCAAGCTTATTCAATTTGAAAAATGGAATTTCAAATTTTTATTGGTTGCGGGCATCCTATTTAGATTTATATTCTTGATTGCTGAACCCAATCTTTCCCAAGATTATTATCGTTTTATTTGGGACGGTGAATTGGTCCGTAATTTTATAAATCCGTATGTAAATTTACCAAATGTCCTAATTGAACAACAAGATTTAGTAATTTCCAATGCACAGGAACTGTACGAAGGTATGGGCGAATTAAGTGCCAGGCATTTTAGTAACTACCCTCCATTGAATCAGTTTATATTTACTCTAGCCGCACTTTTTGGCGGTAAAAGTATTTTGGGGTCTATAATAACGATGCGGGCAATTATCATTATATCAGATATCGGTATTTTCTATTTCGGAAGAAAACTGCTTAAGAACCTTAACCTTTCCCCTCATCTTATCTTTTGGTACTTTTTGAATCCTTTGATAATTATAGAACTAACAGGAAACCTCCATTTCGAAGGTGTTATGCTTTGTTTCTTCACAATATCGCTTTATTTTTTATCTCTGAAAAAGTGGGTTTTAGCAGCTATTATTTATGCGCTTTCCATTTCTATTAAATTGGTTCCACTGATATTTTTGCCTTTATTTTTAAAACATTTAGGCTTTAAAAAGAGTATGCTATTTTATGCGATCGTTGGTATTGTTTCGGCAATTCTTTTAATTCCTTTTCTATCAACTGAATTTGTATCTAACTATTTTGATACTATTCGGCTATGGTTCTCAAATTTCGAATTCAATGCAGGTTTTTATAATATGATTAAGCATGTAAGTATTCAATTCGAGGCCAAACCATGGGAGTTCATAAAAACATACGGGAAAATCACCCCTTATCTGATTATTTTGATAGTGCTGATCCTTACGTTTTTTAGAAAAAATCAAAAATTAACGGTTTTGATTACCTCAATGCTCTGGGTTTTGGTCGCATATTATTCACTAGCAACTGTAGTACATCCGTGGTATATTTCTTTCTTGGTGTTATTGACCATTTTTACCGAATACAGATTTGCTTTATTATGGTCAATTGTGGTAATTCTTAGTTATTATGCTTATTCCCAAATCAATTTTAAAGAAAATTTGAGTCTTCTCGCCTTTGAATATATTGCGGTATACGGATTTTTAATTTACGAATTATTCAGACTGAAGGGCCAAAAACCACTATTTCGCAAAAATTGAAGCTTAAATTATGCTGTTTCAATTTAATTTGTAAATTTGATTTGTAATGAAGAACAAACTATATTTTACTTCCAGGAATTGGGCACTTGCACCCAATTGTTCATTTACACCCACTCGTCGTCGCCCGTAGGGGTGCAAATCAATTATGGAAATAGGTGCGTCCATTTCCGCAGAATCAAAAAAATCATATTTCATTATTTATATTTTAAACTAAGTAGCAATGGAAATTGTTATTGCTAACGAATCCCATTTTAAATACGCCCAGATTATTTGCGATACCATTTCGGATTCAGCAAAAGTGAGGGGCACCGGTATTGCCAAAAGAACCCCAGATTATATTTTAAAAAAACTTGAAAAGGGTAATGCGGTCATCGCTTTGGACGATGATAAATTCGTGGGCTTTTGTTATATAGAGGTCTGGGGACATGATAAATATGTTGCCAATTCGGGGCTAATAGTGCATCCTGATTATAGAAACCAGGGAATGGCAAAAAAAATAAAAAAGGCAATTTTTGAGCTATCGATATCTAAATTTCCTTCGGCAAAGATTTTTGGCATTACTACAGGATTGGCGGTCATGAAAATCAACTATGAATTGGGATACCAACCTGTAACCTTTTCTGAACTTACAGACGACCCTGAATTTTGGAAAGGCTGCCAGACTTGCAAGAATTTCGATATTCTTACCCGAACCGAGCAAAAAATGTGTCTATGTACAGGTATGTTATATGACCCGGCCAAGCAAAAAAATATTGCAAAGGAAAAAATAAATAGCAAAGCATTCAAAAGATTAAAAAGCATAAAGGAACAATTGTTCCTTAAAAAGAAACAGAAATGAAAAAATTAGTTTTAGCCTATAGTGGTGGTTTAGATACTTCATACTGCGCAAAATATCTATCCAAGGAAAAAGGATTCGAAGTTCATGCGGTAAGTGTGAATACGGGAGGGTTTTCCGAAGTCGAAATTTCAAACATAAGAACTAAGGCATTAGAGTTGGGCGCCACAAGTTATACCTCAATTGATGCGGTCCAGACTTTCTATGATAAGGTAGTCAAATATCTTATTTTCGGCAATGTTCTTAAAAACAATACGTATCCCCTATCAGTTAGTGCAGAACGGATTGTACAGGCTCTTGAAATTGTTAACCATGCAAAAAAAGTAGGTGCGAAATACATTGCCCATGGCAGTACAGGCGCAGGCAACGATCAAGTCCGTTTTGATATGATTTTCCAGATTATCGCCCCGGAAATTGAGATTATTACACCTATTAGGGACAACAAATTATCAAGGGAGGTTGAAATAGCATATTTAAAGAAAAACGGAGTAGACTATCCTTGGGAAAAAGCTAAATACTCGATAAACAAAGGATTATGGGGCACTTCGGTTGGTGGTGAAGAAACGCTGACTTCAAATTTACCTTTACCTGATAGTGCATACCCTAGTCAGTTGCAAAAGAAAAATCCAACCGATGTCAAATTAACTTTTAAAAAAGGGGAACTGGTGGCCATTGATGGGGAAAAAGACTCTCCTGTTGCCAATATAGGCAAATTGAATGTACTTGCTTCCAAATATGCCATTGGTAGGGATATTCATGTGGGCGATACCATTATTGGTATCAAAGGCCGTGTTGGCTTCGAAGCACCGGCTCCACTTATTATTATCAAAGCCCACCACCTTTTGGAAAAGCATACCTTGAGTAAATGGCAACAGTTCCAAAAAGAACAGCAGGGTAATTTCTACGGAATGCTGCTACATGAAGGTAATTATTTGGATGAGGTAATGCGAAACATTGAAGTCTTTTTAGCAGATACCCAAAAGAACGTTTCTGGGGATGTTTTTCTGAGTTTATATCCATTCCAATTTAGATTGAACGGAATCTCATCGAAACACGACTTAATGAATGCATCTTTTGGAAGTTATGGTGAAATGCACAAAGGATGGACTGCCGATGACGCCAAGGGTTTTATTAAAATTCTATCCAATTCAGGAAAAATTTACAACCATGTAAACCACAGTTATGATTAAAGCAGGAATAATTGGTGGCTCAGGATATACTGGCGGGGAATTGATTAGGATATTAATGAATCACCCTCAAGTGGAAATTGATTTTGTGTATAGTACCACAAGAGCGGGCAGGAAATTTTCCTCTGCGCATCCTGATTTGCTGGGATTAACCGATTTGGATTTCACTAATCAGGTAAATTTAAATGTGGATGTAGTTTTTCTGTGTTTAGGCCATGGCAATTCAACCAAATTTCTGGATGAAAATGATTTTTCCGACGTAACCAAAATAATAGATCTTAGCAATGATTTTAGATTAGCTACAGATTCAGTTTTGAATGGAAAAAAATTCATTTATGGTCTCCCTGAATTAAAAATATCGGACATTAAAAACGCAAAATATATTGCTAATCCAGGTTGCTTTGCAACCGCTATACAATTGGCATTATTGCCCTTAGCCAAAGCGGGATTATTGAATGATCGCATACATGTAAATGCGGTTACAGGGAGTACGGGAGCTGGAGCTAGTCCGTCTGGAACCACACATTTTAGCTGGCGAAACAACAATGTATCCTGGTACAAACCTTTCACCCATCAACATTTAGGGGAAATTAATGAAAGTCTTCTTTCCCTACAGAAAAGTATAGGGGAAATAATGTTTTTACCAAATCGAGGGAATTTCACCAGAGGTATATTGGCCACAGCATATACTACGTATTCAGGAAGTTTGGAGGATGCCAAAAAAATATATCAGGAATATTTTAAAGATGCCAAATTCACACATTTAGCGGAAGAGCCCATTAATTTAAAACAAGTGGTAAATACCAATCAGTGCCATATTCATTTACACAAACATGGTAACACGTTATTGATTACATCTGCATTGGATAATTTGTTGAAGGGAGCTTCAGGGCAAGCAGTACAGAATATGAATTTGATGTTTGGTATTAAAGAAAATATGGGATTACAGTTGAAAGCCGGGGTATTTTAAATTACAAAATATAAATACCTGGTACAAATTGAAATTGGGGATTGTCCCCTTGAGGGGACTTTAGGGGTGTAGTTACCCGACCATTATAAAATCAAATTAACCAATATAGATTCCCGTCTCACGGGAATGACAAAATAAGAACCTTTATGAAAATAGCCATTATAGGAGCAGGGAACTTAGGATTATCAATCGCTAAAGGAATATTGAATTCCAACGGCGCCACCACGATGTACCTAACAAAACGAAATACCTCAGAAATCTCTGCATATGAAAAATACGGAAATGTTACCATTACCTCCGATAACCGGGAGGCGGTAAGGAATTCTGACATTTTGGTTTATGCAGTTCAACCTAGTCAATTGGAAGCTGTTTTAAAGGATTCCAAAGATTTATTGACTGAAAACCATGTAATTATTTCTACTATCACAGGATTTGGTATTTCCAAAATCGAGCACATCATTGGAAAAAATCATAACATTATAAGAAGTATGCCAAACACGGCCATATCCGTTGGCAAGTCAATGACCTGTATCTGCAGCAATGAAAAAGGTAAAAAACGAATTGAACTGGCCAAGGCTATTTTTAACAGGATGGGACATACTATGGAAATTCCTGAACAACAAATGCAAGCGGCAACAGTTATTTGTGCAAGTGGAATTGCATTTTGGATGCGACTCATTCGCGCTACGACCCAAGGGGCCATTCAACTTGGATTTGATGCCAGTGAAGCACAGGAATTGGCAATGCACACCTGCAATGGGGCTGCCAGCCTTTTAATTGAATCTGGGAGTCATCCAGAAGCGGAAATCGACAAAGTTACCACCCCAAAAGGTTGCACAATACAAGGACTTAATGAAATGGAACACCAAGGTCTTAGTTCTTCACTAATACAAGGAATTGTAGCTTCTTACGAGAAAATAAGCAAAATCAAGGAGGGACAACTATGAAATTATTCGATGTTTATCCATTATACGATGTAACTCCTGTTTCTGCAAATGGAATGGTTGTCACAGATGAAAAAGGACAGGAATATTTGGACTTTTATGGAGGTCATGCCGTAATTTCAATAGGCCATGGGCATCCTCACTATGTAAAAAGGTTAAAAGATCAATTGGATAAAATAGGTTTTTACAGTAATGCAATTCAAAATCCTTTGCAGGTAGAATTGGCATCAAAATTAGGAATAGCATCCGATTGTGAAGACTACAATCTGTTTTTATGCAATTCGGGCGCAGAGGCGAATGAAAATGCATTGAAATTGGCCTCCTTCCAAAATGGAAAATCCAGGGTAATTGCCTTTAAAAATAGCTTTCATGGACGAACATCGGCCGCAGTTGCTGCAACTGACAATGAAAAAATAAATGCACCCATCAACAAACAGCAAAAGGTTACCTTCTTACCATTCAATGATTTGGAGGCATTTACCAAAGAAATTGAAAAAGGGGATGTATGTGCAGTAATCCTTGAGGCAATACAAGGGGTTGGTGGTCTTAATGAACCTTCTACCGATTTCTATAAACAAATCGAAAAACTTTGTAAAGAAAATAAAGTGATATTGATTGCTGATGAAATTCAATGCGGTTTCGGACGAAGTGGTAAATTCTTTGCTTTTCAACATCATGGGATTCAACCGGATATTATAAGCGTAGCTAAAGGAATGGGCAACGGCTTTCCTGTAGGCGGCATTCTAATTCATGAGAATATCAAAGCATCTTACGGACAATTGGGGACCACTTTTGGGGGCAATCATTTAGCTTGTGTAGCTACCTTGGCCGTTTTGGAAGTTATGGAAAAGGAAAAACTTGTGCAAAATGCAGCAAGTTTGGGTAATTATTTCAAGGAAAAAGCAAATGAAGTACCTCAAATAAAAAAGGTGAAAGGAAAAGGATTGATGCTAGGCTTGGAATTCGATTTTGAAGTTAGTGAGCTACGTGAAAAACTGATTTATAACCAACATCTTTTCACTGGCGGAGCCATGAACAAAAAATTACTTCGCTTTTTGCCGGCTCTCAACTGTACCAAAGATCATGTAGATATTTTTTTTAATGCCCTAAAAGAGGAATTATAGTGAGTACACTTTTAAACATAAAAGCACGAAATGCAGTTTTAGAGACCATGGCAAAAATGGTCAAATTGGAACAGACCAAAATACTTGATGCAAACCAAAAGGATTTGGAAAGCTATAAAGGTGATGATATTGCTATGCGCGATAGATTAAGGGTAGACAAATCGAAAATAGATGGGATGGTCTTATCTTTGAAGCAGTTGGTGCGCCAAGTAGACCCATTAGGTGTCGAACGATATGAATTTAGGCATGAAAATGGAATGCATGTTAGTAATAGGACAGCTCCTTTTGGTACTATTCTTATTATTTATGAATCAAGACCCGATGTAACTATTGAAGCTGCAGGAATCGCGTTCAAATCAGGTAACAAAATACTTTTAAAAGGTGGTAAAGAATCATTGAACAGTAATTTGGTATTGGTAGGTTTATGGCAGAAGGCTTTGGAAGAATCCGGTTGCAGTAAGGATTGGGTCACCTATTTGGAATTTGACAGAAACCAGACCCAGACTTTTCTGGAAAAGCCAACCCAAAAGATAGATCTGATTGTTCCAAGAGGTGGTGAACGATTGATTGCCTTTGTAAAACAACATGCAACTTGTCCTGTAATCGTTAGTGGTAGGGGCAATAATTTTCTTTACGTCGGAATGGAAGCTGACCTACAAATGGCAATGGATATTATTCTAAATGGTAAGACCACAAAAATATCCGCATGCAACGCATTGGACAAAGTATTAATTGCTGCTGATATGCCCCGTAAATATGAATTTATTACACATTTGGTACAAGCATTGAAAAAGCATAAAGTCCAAATTTTTACCGATAATGCACTTGCTACCATTGAGGGAACCACACCAATTGGGAATAACGATATCTGGTATGAGGAATTTTTGGATTATAAGATTGTATTGGGCCAGGTAGCTTCTTTGGATGAGGCCATTGAAAAAATAAACACCTATGGTGGTGGTCATTCGGCAGTTATCGTTACTGACAATGTTGAAAACGCGGGAATTTTCATGAATTCCGTAGATTCGGCAGTGGTTTACCATAATGCTTCCACCCGTTTTACCGATGGCGGTCAATTTGGATTGGGTGGGGAACTAGCAATTAGCACGGATAAATTACATCAAAGGGGACCAATAGGCTTACAACATTTGGTGACCAATAAATGGTATGTTCACGGAAAAGGTCAAACCAGATAATCATGGGAAAGAAAAGAATCTTACTAAAAATTGGGACCAACACCTTAACCAAAGAAACAGACCAGATTTCCAGGGGAAAAATAGAGGATATTGGAAGGCAAATCGCCAGTCTGAAAAAAGATTATGAATTTATAATCGTGAGTTCAGGAGCTATTGCCGCAGCCAAACAGTTCGTAAAGTTGGAGCATAATGGGGCTGAAATCAATGTTAAACAAGCTTTGGCATCAATTGGCCAACCTCATTTAATGCGAATTTTTCAGGAGAATTTCAGGGAGTTGGGACTATTTACTTCCCAGTGTTTGTTATCATATTCAGATTTTGAAAACCCTGATTCCAAGGCAAATATCAAGAACACGATTAATGTATTGGTGGCCAATAATTTTATTCCGATTATAAATGAGAACGATACCGTGGCAACTGATGAAATCCAGTTTGGCGACAATGATAAATTAGCTGCTTTGACAGCTGCATTACTCCAAGCCGATTTGCTTATTATCGCAACGAATACTGATGGGATATATACCAAGGTTTCCCTCGAAAAGAACAAACCTGAAACTATTGCCCTTGTAACTGGATTGGAAAGTCTGCAAAAAGAAATCGGTGATGGAAAATCATCCCATGGGACGGGTGGAATGCATTCTAAAATTGAAGCTGCAACCATAGCCCAAAAAGCAGGAATAGAAACCTGGATAGTTAATGGGCTAAAAGAAAATTTTATAACAAATGCCATCAATGGTATTGGCAATCATACAAAAATAACATTATGAGGAATTTCCTCTCAGTAAAGGATATTGATTCACTTTCCGATTGGGTTTCGGAAGCACGGACCTTGAAGAAAGATCCACTTCAATTAAAAGCACTGGGTAAAAACAAGACTATTGGCTTGCTCTTTTTCAATAACAGTCTCAGAACGCGATTGAGCACCCAGAAAGCAGCTATAAACCTGGGGCTTGATGTAATTGTAATGAATTTTGGCAGTGAAGGATGGGCGTTGGAATATGCTGACGGTACTATAATGAACCAAGGAACTTCAGAGCATATAAAAGAAGCAGCCCAAGTTGTTTCACAATATTGTGATATAGTGGCCATAAGGGCTTTTGCATCATTGACCGATAAAGAAAAAGATGAAACTGAATTGGTTTTGAACGGTTTTAAAAAATATGCCAATATTCCGATAGTGAATATGGAAAGTTCGGTAGGGCATCCGTTGCAGGCGTTGGCAGATGCCATAACATTGGCAGAACAAAATTCGAAACAAAGGCCTAAAGTAGTCCTTTCATGGGCGCCCCATCCAAGGGCATTGCCCCATGCAGTGGCGAACTCTTTTGTGCAAATGATGCAATTACAGAATGCTGAATTTGTAATAACCCATCCAAAAGGGTATGAATTGAATCCAACAATAACAAAAGATTCAACTATTGAATACGACCAAAAAAAGGCTTTGAAAAATGCCGATTTCGTGTACGTGAAAAATTGGAGCAGCTATTCGGATTATGGAAAGGTTTTGAGTCAGGATCCAAGTTGGATGATAACCAAAGAAAAACTCGGCAACGCAAAATTCATGCATTGTCTTCCAGTGCGTAGAAACGTCGTTGTAGAAGATGCCGTATTGGACAGCAAACAGTCATTGGTCATTGAACAGGCCAATAATAGAACCTATGCTGCACAGGTGGTTTTAAAGAAAATACTAAGCACTTAGTAAAGAAAAAAGAACAAATGAAATTTATAAATTACAATAATTGAAAAAGAAAAAGCTCTTTACCTCAGATGAGGGAAGGTGCAAAAAAGCATAGAAATGAAAAAGTTAGCCATAGTAAAAATTGGTGGGAATGTCATAGAAAATCAAGTTGAGCTTGATAAGTTTATAACGGCATTTTCAAAAATGGCAGGACCTAAAATATTGGTTCATGGCGGCGGAAAACTGGCCACACAATTGGCTTCCAAATTAGGAATAGAATCCCAAATTAAAAATGGAAGACGAATCACCGATGCCAAGAGTTTGGAAGTCATTACAATGGTTTATGGTGGATTGACCAACAAGAATATTGTGGCTAAACTGCAAGCAAAAGACTGCAATGCAATAGGATTAAGCGGAGCGGATGGTGATTCCATTCATGCCCATAAACGACCTGTTTATGATATTGATTTTGGATTTGTAGGTGATATAGATGGCATAAACACCAGCACGATAGAAACCTTATTAAACGGCCAATTGGTTCCTGTTTTTTGTGCTATGACGCATGATGGCTTAGGCCAATTATTAAATACAAATGCCGATACCATTGCATCAGAATTGGCGATTGGAATGAGTGAAGCATACGATACGACTTTGTATTACTGTTTTGAAAAGAAAGGGGTTTTAATGGATATGGAGAATGAAAACTCGGTCGTTAAACATATAAACCCTAGTAGTTATAAAGAATTATTGGATAGTAAGATCATTGCTGACGGAATGTTGCCAAAGCTTGAGAATTGCTTTCATGCACTTCATAAAAATGTAGGCAAAGTTTGTATTGGGGATATTTCCATGATAGAACCAGAAGCGATTCAATATACCACAATATCCTTATACTAATGAAAAAGCAACAACTAACCGAAAAGGCAATTTCATTGTTAAAAGAACTGATTTCAATTCAATCTTTTTCAGGTGAGGAATACAAGACCGCCGATGTGATTGAAACTTGGTTCAGTACTTTTGAAATTCCATTTCAACGTATTAAAAACAATGTTTTTGCTAAAAACAAACATTGGGACGATTCTAAACCCACTTTGCTGTTAAACTCACATCACGATACCGTTAAGCCAAACAAAGCATATACGAGAGATCCTTTTGATCCTCAAGTTGAGGATGGGAAATTATACGGTTTGGGAAGCAATGATGCAGGTGGCGCACTAGTATCATTGTTAGCGACATTCACCCATTTCCATAATGCTGAAAACTTGAGCTATAATATCCTGATGGTCGCTTCGGCAGAAGAAGAAAATGCAGGACCCAATAGTCTAAGAGGATTGCTCCCAAGTTTACCTCAAATAGACGTAGCTATTGTGGGAGAACCCACCCTTATGAATTTGGCCGTTGCTGAAAAGGGGTTGGTCGTATTTGATGCGGTTGTAAAAGGAACCCCTTCGCATGCCGCACATCCTAACGACGACAATTCAATTTATAACACAATCAAAGTATTGGAATGGTTCAAGAACTACAAGTTCGAAAAGACCTCAGAAACTTTAGGGGAAGTAAAGCTTACGGTAACCCAAATCAATGCAGGCGATCAACATAACGTGGTGCCCTCACATACAGATTTGGTTATCGATGTTCGTGTGAACGACTGTTACAGCAATAAGGAAGTTGTTGCAATTTTAAAGGCTGAAGCACCCTGTGAATTGCAAGAACGTTCCATACGATTAAATTCATCCTCGATTGATATAAGCCATCCTTTGGTACAATCGGGAATTTCCCTGGGCAGGGAAACCTATGGTTCCCCGACATTATCGGATCAGGCCGCATTAACGTGCCAATCAATGAAATTGGGACCTGGTGACAGTACCCGTTCCCATTCTGCGAATGAGTTTATATTTGTGAACGAAATCGAAGCGGGAATCGATTTGTATATTAGGTTATTGAATGGGTTTTTGTGTTCACCTTGATATTGAATTTAAGGATTGTCCCCTTGAGGGGACTTTAGGGATGTTTGGTCCCCAGTCAAATAAACATAAAACCAACATAAAATAGACTCCTGCCCCTGTCTACCGACAGGCAGGTTCGCAGGAATGACAAAAAAGCAAAATATGAAACTCTGGGACAAAGGATTTAGCACCGATAAAAAAATAGACCACTTTACTGTGGGGAACGATAGGGAATTAGATCTGCTTTTAGCAAAGTACGATGTAATTGCTTCCAAGGCACACGCCAAAATGTTGGGAAAAATTGGACTATTGACAACTGATGAAACCAATGCATTGGTTACGGAATTGGATGAAATCGCAAAAACCATTGATCAAGGTTCTTTTATTATTGAAGATTCTTTTGAGGATATGCATTCTAAAATCGAGTTCTTACTTACGGAAAAATTAGGTGATACAGGGAAAAAAATACATACTGCTCGCTCCCGAAATGATCAAGTTTTGGTTGCCATGCATTTGTATTTAAAAAATGAATTGAACGAGATTAAAGTCCAGACTAAAACCTTGTTCGATTTGTTAATGAAGTTGGCAGAAAAGCACAAAAAGGTATTACTACCTGGTTATACACACCTGCAAATTGCCATGCCTTCCTCTTTTGGATTATGGTTTTCCGCCTATGCAGAAAGTTTAATTGATGATCTTTATTTTATAAATGCAGCCTACAAAGTAGCGGATCAAAATCCGTTGGGAAGTGCCGCTGGTTACGGAAGTTCATTTCCTGTTGATCGAACATTCACTACTCAGGAAATGGGTTTTGAAACTATGAAATACAACGTTGTTGCTGCCCAAATGGGGAGAGGGAAAGTTGAAAAAGCGACGGCTTTCGGAATGGCAAGTATCGCCGCTACCCTATCTAAAGTGGCGATGGACATTTGCCTCTACATGAGCCAAAATTTTGATTTCATCTCATTCCCAGATGAACTTACCACGGGTAGCAGTATTATGCCCCATAAGAAGAACCCTGATGTTTTTGAATTGGTAAGGGCAAAATGTAATAAACTACAAGCAGTACCCAATCAATTGACCCTGATCATTAACAATCTTCCAAGTGGTTACCATAGGGACCTTCAATTAGTCAAGGAGGTAATTGTCCCAGCAATACAGGATCTAAAAGCTTGCCTGGAAATATTGACCTTTAGTCTGAAAGAAATCAAAGTCAATCAAAATATTCTTGAAGACCCTAAATACGATTATCTCTTTAGCGTGGATACTTTGAATGAATTAGTGCAAAATGGAATGCCTTTTAGGGATGCCTACAAAAAAATGGGACAGGAAATCGATAAAGGCACTTTTATACCAAAACGGGATATAAAACATACCCATGAAGGTAGTTTGGGCAATTTGTGTTTAAAAGAGATTCGAAAGAAAATGGATCAAATCATTTAATCATTCCCAAATTAATCACTTCCTGATCGGTCAAATAACGCCAATGCCCACGTGGTAAGTCTTTTTTGGTAAGTCCCGCATAGGCTACCCGATCAATCTTCACCACTTCATACTCCAGATGTTCAAATATACGTTCCACAACCTTGTTTTTGGAGCTATAGATCTCAATACCAACTTCACGCTTTGGAGCATTATCTATAAAACTAATCTCCTGCACACGCACAGGCTTTTCGTCTAAAACAACACCTTCCTGTATTTTTTTTAAATCAGCACTTCGCAGATCTTTATTTAGAACAACATGATATATTTTTCGAAGACCGTTTTTAGGACTTTTCAATCTTTTTGTCAGATCACCATCATTGGTGAACAACAAGAGTCCTGTAGCATTTTTGTCCATTTTATCAATGGGCAACAATGTTGATTTAGAGGCATTGGATATCAATCCGTGTACATTACGCCTTCCCCGTTCATCCCTGATTGTGGTTGAAAAATCCTTGGGTTTATTCAGAAGTACATATTCCTTTTTTTCCGGATTCAGTAAGCGACCATCGAATTTGACCACATCTGATTTTTTTACCTTGTACCCCATTTCGGTAATAGCCTTTCCATTAACCGTTATATTTCCCGCAGCAATATAAATATCGGCATCCCTTCGAGAGCAGACCCCGGAATTTGCTACGTATTTGTTCAACCGTATCAAATCTGGGTCCCTATTGCTATTAGGTGAAGTTTGTTTGCGTTCCGTTCGTTTTTGTATAGGGGCATTTCCTCGAGCATAGCTCTTCTTTCGAAAAGTGCCACCTTCCCTACCTGATGATATTTTGTCGTTGTTTGTATCTGACCTCCCCATAATGTTTTGATTATTGTGCAAAGGTAATGAATGATTTCAGACCCCCTGTCTTTTGCCCTGAACTTTCAGGACAACATACACCTCCCCATGTCCAAGAAGGAGCCATTTTTATCCTAGCCATAGAAATCAACTGTTGATTGTCGTTCCCGGTTTACGGTAAGCTTAAAGACATCTTGCTGCGCGTAAAACCTTACGGTAACAAGATTCTACCGCTTATTATAAGCTTTGAATCCAATATGTGATAATTAATTACTTCTTTTCGAAGGGTCTATTTATTGTTAGACCAAACAGGTACGATTTCTGAAAGTGCAACTTTCAAACGGTTATCTATTAAAGAATGCGATTTAAAACAAGATCAATATCAATTAATAAAATACTAAAGACCCCTACGATGATCAACAATTTCAAGATATTATGTAACCAAACATAATGAATTTTGGTTTTTGATTTCCAAAGCTGAAGGACGAACAGAATCAATAAAATTATACTTCCTATAAAATAGAGGTACATATACCCTACATCAAAATAATTGATAAGCAATAACGAAGGAATAAGGGTCAAAACAATCAATATGCTTATACATGATTTTGAAAACTTAGTTCCGTATAAAATTGGAATGGTTTTATAGTTTTGGGCCATATCCCCAGCAATGTTCTCCAAGTCCTTGATCATTTCACGGGCTAAAATCAGTAGAAAAAGAAACATAGCATGCACAAAAATCACTGTTTCAAAGTTCTTATAATATACGAACACGGCAAAGAAAGGGGCAATGGCTAAAGTCGCTGATACAAAATTTCCTAGAAATGGTAATTTTTTCAATTTATGGGAATAAAACCATATTCCAAATATATAGGCCGAAAAAAATAGCACCGCTCTGAATGAAACATAGCTTGCGAAAAATACGGCAAGAAAATTCAGTATAAAATATGTGGATAATTTTGTGTGTTGGCTGACCAACCTATCCAACATACTTTTTCTTGGTTTATTGATCAGGTCTTTCTCAGAATCATAAAAACTATTTATAATGTATCCACTGGCAATTACGAATGCTGATGCAAGAACAATAACAAAAAGATTCAGATCAAAAACGACTTTACGCAATGGCAGATTTGGTGCAAGAATATAGATGGATGCCAAATATTGGGCCAATGCTATCATCAAGATATTGTACCCTCGTACAATGGAAAACAGACTCAAAACCTTTAGAAGTATGAGTTTATTTTTTCTACTAAGCATTTGTGTAATATTAGAAGTTGTAAACTACTTCTAAATTGTAATCTTTTAGGGTATTCCTCGCCTTGTCTATGTCCTGGGTGAAACCTAAAATATATCCGCCACCACCTGAACCACAAAGCTTTAGATAATAATCATTGGATTCGATACCATGTTTCCAAAGTTGGTGGAATTTTGCAGGAATCATGGGTTTAAAGTTGTCCAAAACTACATGCGACAATTGCTTCAAATTCCCAAAAAGCGATTTAACGTTGCCGTTAATAAAGTCCTCAACACAGGCATCGGTATGTTTAATGAATTGATATTTTAGCATTTTCCGGAAACCTTCTTGTTTCATTTTTTCCATGAACAACTGTACCATAGGTGCTGTTTCCCCAGTAGAACCGCTATCCAATAAAAATACAGCGCCTTTACCTTCCGTATTTTGGGATGGGATACTTGTCGACTCTATATTATCCTGCGAATTAATAAGAATGGGTAGGCTCAAATAACTGTTCAAGGGATCCAAACCGGAGGATTTTCCATGAAAAAAAGATTCCATTTTACCAAAGATGGCCTTTAATCTTAAAAGCTTTTCCCTCGTTAAATTTTCCAATACGGTAATCTTATCTTCCGCATAATTGTAATAAATGGCAGCTACCAATGCACCACTACTTCCAACCCCGTATCCTTGTGGAATTGAACTATCAAAATACATTCCTGCAGCTACATCACTTTTTAATCTTTTAAAATCAAAAGCAACCAATTGAGGTTCTTCATTATGAATTCTTTCCAAATAAGTAACGAATTCCCTTAAATTGATATTTGACTTTTTAGCTACTTCCGACGGATTTTCATCTGTCTTTAAAGCACCTTTAAAAAAGTTATATGGTATGGAAAGTCCTTTGGAATCCTTGATGATACCATATTCACCAAAAAGTAGAATTTTAGAATAAAATAAAGGTCCTTTCATAGTTTAATTATGACTTAAAGCTTTTAAAAGTAATTATCAAAGGTCTGAATTATGTTTAAAAGTTACACTTTTTTAGCCCCAAAACCAATTCGGTCGCAAATATACTGTCCGTTTTCACAAAATGCAACTAACTCATCCTTAATAAATTGATACACCTTTTCTTTTTCACGCTCCGGATAAAGCACATGCACGTTGGCCCCAGCGTCTAAAGTAAAGCAAAGATGGGTATTTGAAGCTTCCCTAAATGCCCATATTTTATTGATGATTTCAAGTGTATTAGGTTTCATTAATACAAAATAAGGCAAGCTTGTCATCATCATTGCGTGAAGTGTCAGCGCCTCGCTTTCAACAATTCTTATAAATCGTTTTAAATCGCCCTTTTCAAATACCCCCTTTAATTTAGCCAGGTTTTCGTGCGCTTGGGCGAATCGCCTTTCTGAAAATGGGTGATTTTGCATTAATTCATGTCCAACTGTGCTGCTCACTTGTTTTTGGCCTTTATCAACCAATAAAATTGTGTCATGATAATTTTTGAATATTTCATGAACCTTATACGGATATTTTATAGCAAACAAATCCGAACTTTCCGAAATCCCCTTATGCTTCCCCCATTCAACTACATCCCCCTGAATGCTACGGCACGCACTGCCCGATCCCAAACGGGCTAAAAAAGATGCTTTCCTATTAAAAAAATCCGCGCTCATTTCAGGATCCATTTCTTTTTCCATTTGCATTAGACACAAAGCCAATGCCGCCATGCCACTGGCCGAAGAGGCAATGCCACTACTATGTGGGAATGAATTTGAGGTTTTAATTGTCAAATGATATTCGGTTAGAAACGGAAGATACTCTTCAATCCTAGAAAAAAAGGTTTCAATCTTTGGCTTGAATTCTTCTTTGGGTTTTCCCTCAAAAAATAAATCGAAAGAAAATACATCGCTTTTATTCTTCAATTTTGAATATGAAAGTGATGTTGTGGTTGCACAGGCATCCAACGTAAAACTGATTGATGGATTTGCAGGAATCTGATTGGCCTTCTTGCCCCAATATTTCACTAATGCTATATTACTAGGCGCTTTATAGGTTATTGTCCCTTCATGGATCTTTATTATATAATTGGAAGGAATAAAATCTTTAATGGTCATTGAAAAAAATTTATACAAAGATAGTTTTTAAGTGGTTTTGGATAACAGGAAACCAATTTAATCACTATTTTAGAGGAAATCTCCAACCATTTGAAAAAGAAACTGACCTATATTGGTATTGCGGTAAGTATATGCTTGGTAATTGGTTTTCTATCAAGCTTCGCGACACAAAGTTCAGTCGATGATTGGTTTATGACATTGAACAAACCCAGCTTTAATCCACCAAACTGGGTATTTGCCCCTGTATGGACATTACTTTACATAATGATGGGTGTTTCGGCAGGTATTGTCTGGGGTAGAGGTTTTCATCATCTTTGGGTGAAAACGGCATTATATCATTTTAGTTTTCAGTTGCTACTTAATGCCTCTTGGAGTATAGTTTTCTTTGGCTTTAAAGAACCTTTCTGGGCGCTAGTTGTGATTATCACCCTGCTCATAATGCTTATCTTGACCATTAGATGGTTTAAAGTGGTCAGTAAAATAGCCGCCTGGTTGCTAGTCCCCTATCTTTTTTGGGTTTGTTTTGCCACTGTCTTGAATTATAAAATTTGGGAATTGAATTAATCTTTGGATAACTCAAGTAATTTTTGAACGGTTCTATAATTTCTTGATGTAACGGAAATTTTCAATTTGCCTTCTATAAAATTATTGTTGCATTTCGCTTTTCCTGCTCCCAAAACACATCTTAAATAAATGCATTCGTTTGAAACAATAAATTGCTCATTTTCAAATTCAATATTTTTCAATTTTCTTACTAATTCAATTTCCGGTATTTCTTTTAAAAGAACAAAATAAATTTTATTTTCCTCCAAATCCTTTGTATCGGTATATGGGTTTTGTTCGACTATCTTCTCTAGATCATTTCTTTTTTTTACTAAAACCTCAACTTCAAAATTATAGGATTCCAATATGGCTACATAAATTTGGTTTTGAAGTATAGCAACGTTGGTTTCATTGCTTTTAAAAATCACATTCCCACTTTGGATATAGGTGATCACATTATTATATCCCAAAGCATCTAAAAGAACCCGTAAGTCGGCCATTATTATTTTCTTATGTCCACTTACATTAATTCCCCTTAAAAGTGCGATATAGGTAATCATTGAATATTACGTATTATTTGTAATACCTTGAGCGGCCATATAGGCACCTGTCCAGGCATTTTGAAAATTGAATCCCCCTGTAATCGCATCAACATTAATCACTTCCCCGGCAAAAAATAAATTGGGATGTATTTTACTTTCAAAGGTCTTAAAATCAATTTCTTTCAAGTCTACTCCCCCAGCCGTTACAAATTCCTCTTTAAAGGTACTTTTCCCTTCAACCAAAAATCGGCCTTTGGTTAACTGATCAGCCAGTTTTTGCAATTGATCTTTAGTAACCTCAGCCCATTTTTCTGTTGAGGTAATATCCGCCGCTTTTGCCAAATTGATCCATAAACGTCTTGGGATTTCAACTGCCTTGGTCCTATGAACTGTTTTTTTTGCCTCCACTTCTTTGATCTCCATCAATAAAGCCAGAATAGATCCTTGATGATAATCGGGGAGCCAATTTATTCGTATAGGAAAGTTATAATTCAATTCATTCAATAGAAATGCCCCCCAAGCCGATACTTTTAAAATTGCCGGGCCACTTAATCCCCAATGGGTTACTAATACAGGTCCCTCCGCACTCAAGAGTGCTTTTTCTGACTGGCCACTTTTTAATTTCAATGTTATTTCGGGCTTAAAGGTTTTTTTTGGAAGCACTTCGACCTTTGCATACGTGCTTACTCCTGGAATACCGGAAATACGTTCATCATTAATTCTAAAGGTAAATAATGAGGCAACAGGGGAAACAATCGAATGGCCAAGACGTTCCATAATTTTCCAAATTTTAGGACTACTCCCTGTGGCTACTAGAATTTTTTTACATTGATACTGATTTTTGATGGTGTTAACCTTCCAACCATTAGAAATACCATCCTCCAAATCAGGTTCGATATTTGTTACTGCACTATGTTTAAAAACTTTAATGCCCAAACGGGCTGTTTCATTTAAAAAACAATCAATAATTGTCTTTGAGGTATTGGAAACGGGGAAAACCCTGCCATCTTCCTCAGTTTTCAACTCTATGCCCCTGCGCTCAAAAAATTGAATGGTATCCGCACAATTATAATTATAAAACGGTCCTAAAAGCTCTTTTTCACCACGAGGATAATTTTTTATTAATTCTTTTGGGTCAAATTCAGCATGCGTCACATTACAACGGCCTCCGCCAGAAACCTTTACTTTGGTTAGCACTTCCTTACCGCGCTCTAAAATGACGATTTTTAGATCAGGGTTGGTCTCAGCGATATTGATTGCTGCAAAGAAACCTGATGCACCTCCACCAATTATAATTACATCGAACATTATTTGATTCGTTCAGGATAGTTGGTAATAATGCCATCCACAGACCACGATTTTACCAAATATATATCGGCAGGTTCGTTAACTGTCCAAGTATATATTTTAAAACCAGCATCATGAATTCTATTTGCAATTTCCAAATTCAATGTGGAGAAACCTGGATTAATTGCTTCGGCATTCAGTTCTTTCGCTATATCAATTGCATCCAATGGGTTGTGTTCTATTAATATGGCAATAGGAACATCCTTATTGATCTTTCTCATTTCCTTTAGTTCATCCCATTTAAAACTTGAAATAAGAAAGCTATCCAAGGCCCATCCTTTTTCCTTTATATAATACTGAATAATGTTCTCAACCTCTTGGGTGGTACCCGCACCTTTTAATTCAATATTCAATACAACCTTATTGTCAATTAAATTTAAGACCTCGTGAAGAGTTGGAATTGTATGATTACCTTCCAATACAATTTGCCTTAGTTTATGAATATCGTATTCCTCAATTGGCCCAGTGGCATTGGTCAAACGATTAACCGTTTCATCATGGAACACGACAATCTCGCCACTTTTAATTTTAAAGACATCAATCTCAATCATATCAACCCCCAAATCGATCGCTTTTTGCACTGAAGCCAAAGTATTTTCTGTTTCATGTCCCATGGCACCTCTGTGACCAATTACCAAGAGTTCATCATTCATGTTTGCACAGCTTTGAATTAAAATTAAAGAAAGGGAAAGAAAAATGGTTTGCGTAACCTTATTCATTTGACGAAGTATTTTATTCAAATATACGAACGGTATTAGGATTTGGAAAGTTGAACCCTAAACTATGATCAACTATTACAATTTCTACATAACCCCCAGTATACCAACATGATATAACAAAATTTTTCTGTACGTAAATGAATTTTTATTACATTTAAGATAACAACAACCAATTAAAAACAAAACTTATGTTCACAAAACAAAACTTACTGGCCAGTTTAGCCGGTTTTGCAGTCATGTTCTTGTTAGGTTACGCTATCTGGGGATTCGCCACAGAAGATTTTTTTGAAGGTCATACTTTGAACAGTTTTATGAAGGAAACACCCGATATGCTATTTATAGCTTTGGGTAATTTAATCGGGGCTTTTGCCTTAAGCTCTATATATGGCAAATGGGCCAGAGGTATTAATAGCGCCAAAGAAGGATTTCAATTTGGCATATGGGTAGGAATATTTACTGGATTTGGCATGGGATTGCTAAATTATGGGGTTAATGATCTTATGGACTTAACCGGACATTTAGCCGAGGGAGTCATTGAAATCATATTTTATGGAATTATTGGAGCCGTAATTGCAATGGTCTATAAGGCAACCAGTAAGAAAAGTATTTAAGCAAAAATAGCTTTAACAATAAAAAGGGTTCCTGAAAAGCAAAAAACAAGTCGTTGTTGCGTGCGTAATGAAGTAATCTGTTGGATAATTGCCAATAACATACAGATTGGTTACCTGCCGGTAGGCAGGCTTCATGTCTCGAAAAGACGCAGAGCATGGCTTTTTTGATACCCTTTTTTTATTTTAGTTTAAAAATAAACGATTGTAAGGGCTGAATTTCGATATTCATTTTACCGATACCGTTTTCAATTAAAAGAAATTGGCTAATATCTTCGGATAATTGATCAACCAATTCGTATGACCCATTCTTAAGCTTCCATTTTGCAATGATATTTTCGGGTATCTTAAGTTCAAATTTGTAAGAGTCATGGGCATCGAAATTGGCCACAACAACAAGTTTTTCATTATCTGACCAACGTACATAGGACAACACCCTATGATTATAGTCCTCTGTATGATCGCGATTGTAATAGTGAATATCCTCATATTCACCCATTAAGGCATCACTTTTTATAGTGAAATTGAGAAGCCTCTTGTAAAACTCCCGCAGTTCTTTTTCTTCTTCAGTTGATTGTCCCCCGTCAAACTTCTTATTGTTCATCCAACGTTGGTGATGGGGCACTCCGATATAATCAAAAATAGAGGTTCTGGTAGGCTGGCCAAAACCTGCATTTTCATTTCCCGGTTCGCCCACTTCCTGACCAAAATAAATCATCGTTGGGGAGGTACTTATGGTTGCTGAAACTACCATGCCCGGTTTGCCTTTTTTCGCGTCCCCAGCAAAATCGGGGCTTGCGATACGCTGTTCATCATGGTTCTCTAAAAAATGCAATAAATTATGTTCAATATCCTTTAAATTATTTATTACGACCGGAATATGGTCTGTCCATCCATGACCTTGCATTATATGTTTTAAGGAATCGTACATTTCAACCTTATCATAGAGGTAATCCATTTTGCCTTTATGAATATAATCCCTGTACAATCCAGGATTATATACTTCTGCCAAAAGAAAGGCATCCGGGTTTTTCATTTTAATGTTCGAATTCATATAGCTCCAAAACTCGACAGGAACCATTTCTGCCATATCGTAACGAAATCCGTCTACACCCAGCTCCAACCAATAGAGTGCAATATCCTTAAACTTTTTCCAGGAATTGGGCACATCTTTATTTGACCAGAAAGCATGGTGTTCTTTGTAATTCTTTTGGTCAAAATCGTCTGGAAGCCTATCAAAATCAATATTGCCATCAGGACGAACACCATAATTTATTTTTACCGTCTCATACCAATCATTTATATTGGGTTGTGCCAAACGCGAACCATTACCTGTCCATTTTGCTGGACTTTCAATAAATTCACCATCGGCCATTGGATGATTTTCCCCACCCAAGGGCAAATACCCGTTTTGCCATTCAGGAACCTTAAAATCCTCATTGGGAATATAATAGAAATTGTTATCCCTTTTATAATCCACCGTCTTGTCATCTGCTGCCCCAAAACGTTCTGAGCCTTCGGGAGTAGAAATGCCTTCATAATTTCTGGCCACATGATTCGGGACAATATCTATCAATAATTTGAGGCCAACTTCGTGGGTGCGATCAATCAAATTTTTGAATTCCCCTAGTCTGTTTTGGGGATTATTCGACAAATCGGGATTTACATTATAATAATCCTTAACGGCATATGGTGAACCCGCACGTCCCTTAACAATGTCCGGGTCATCTTTAGAGATTCCGAAGTCACTATAATCGTTAATTACATCATGGTGGGGAACACCTGTGTACCAGATATAGGTAACTCCCAAATCCTTGATTTCCCTAAGGGCCTTTTTCGAAAAATCCGAAAATTTACCCACTCCGTTTTCTTCAATCGTTCCCCAAGGTTTGTTGGTTGTATTTGTATTACCAAAAAGTCGCGTAAACACTTGGTAAATCACTTCTTTTTTATTTCCTTTTTTTTGAGACGGCATTTTATGATTTTCTTTTTCTGTTTTACAGCTGAAAATTAATAAGACTGCAAAAATAAAAGTGCAATACTTTAATTGGTCCATTTTAAGCTGAAATTTCCTCTTGCGGTTTTATTTCCAATCGTTTTCCGTTTAATCGGATTGACATTTGTTCCTTACCTTCCAATATAAATTTGGTTTCTTTTTCAGAAACGGTTACCTGCAATATCCTATTTCTAAAGTTTACTTTAAAGGAATAGGATTTCCATTGTTTCGGAATTCGTGGTGTAAGTGATAATTTATCATCAATAACCCTAAGCCCCCCAAAACCTTCAACAATACTCATCCAAGTACCAGCCATTGAAGTAATATGAAGGCCTTCTTCCACTTCCTTATTGTAATCATCCAAATCCAATCTAGAAGTTCTTAAATAAAACTTATACGCTTTTTCCATTCTATCTAACTTGGCCGCTTGTATGCTATGAACACAAGGTGAAAGCGATGACTCATGAACCGTAAACGGTTCATAAAAATCGAAATGTTTTTGTAACTCCTCGACCGTAAAATGATCTTCAAAAAGATAGAATCCCTGAAGAATATCGGCCTGCTTTATATAAGGTGATCGCAAAATACGGTCCCAACTCCATTTTTGATTGATGGGGCGTTGCGATTTGTCCAAATTATCCACGGTTATCAATTCTTTATCCAAAAATCCATCTTGCTGAAGGAAAATCCCGTGTTTCTTGGAATATGGGAAATACATATTGTCAGCGACATTCTTCCAATCCTCAATTTCGCTAATCGTTAAATTGGTGTAGCCAATAATTCTTTGATAATCATCCCGATAGCCATTTTTTACTTTTTGTAATTGATCCAATGTGTAATTTATGCACCATTTTGCCAAGTAATTAGTATACCAATTATTGTTGACATTATTTTCATATTCATTAGGACCGGTAACCCCTAGAATTACATATTTTTCTTTCTTGGTCGAATAATTCGCCCTTTGATGCCAAAACCGTGCTATCCCAATCAAAACCTCTAATCCCATTTCAGGGATATAGGAATAATCCCCTGTAAAACGATAGTAATTATAAATGGCAAAAGCAATGGCGCCATTTCTATGGATTTCCTCAAAAGTAATTTCCCATTCATTATGACATTCCTCACCGTTCATTGTTACCATGGGATAAAGCGCGGCACCATTCTTGAATCCAAGTTTTTTGGCATTTTCGATAGCCTTTTCTAAGTGTTCGTAGCGGTATTTCAATAGATTTCTTGCCACTTTTTGGTCCTTGGTAGCCATATAGAACGGAATACAATATGCTTCGGTATCCCAATAGGTACTGCCCCCATATTTTTCACCGGTAAAGCCTTTTGGGCCAATATTCAATCTAGAATCCTTACCCGAATAAGTCTGGTTTAATTGGAATATGTTGAAACGAATTCCTTGCTGGGCTCTTACATCCCCCTCAATAGTAATATCGCTCATTTGCCAAATAGTATCCCAAGCCTTTTTCTGTAATTGTAACAAAGCATTAAATCCTAAATCACCGGCCTTCTTTAATGCGGAATTCGCTGCGTTCACCAATTTACCCGATTTATGGTTTCGTGAAACTGTATACCCTCCAAATTTATGAAGGGAAACGGTCTCTCCTTTTTTTACATTACGCGAATATTCATGCCCAATCCAATTTTCTTTTTTCAATTCCGTAGGATTGCCCTTCACCTCTTTCCCTAAATAAAAAAGCTGTGATTGCATAAAAGTGCAGGTTTCAAAATTGGTTTTCATGGTATGCGCTTCAATATAAGCCCTATTACCTTCTGAAGTTACCGAAGTGGTATTCCAAAATTTGTCATCCCAATTACTATCCTCATTTGTTATTCCACTATCCAAATACGGCACATACTTTATCTCGGCATCCTCATTAACGAGGGTAATATCATATTTGATAGCCCCTATCTCATCCAATTCCAAACTCAAAAAACGTGTGATTTTTGCCTCTAATACAATATTATTAGGTAAGGTTGCCTTAAAACTACGTTGATACCAACCTTCTTTCATATTTAGCTCCCTCCTAAATTCCGCTACCTTTATACAAGTGTATAAATCGAGAACTTCCCCATTGACACTAACATTGATCCCTATCCAACTAGGAGCGTTCAATACCTTTGCAAAATATTCAGGATAACCATTCTTCCACCAACCTACTCGGGTTTTATCGGGATAATATACCCCACCGATATAGCTACCCTGAAAGGTTGGTCCAGAATAATTTTCCTCAAAATTGGCACGTTGGCCCATTGCCCCATTTCCAATACTAAATAGGCTTTCTGAGGATTTTACCATTTCTTGGTCAAATCCTTCTTCTATAATCGACCAATTGTCCGCTTTTATATAATCTTGATTCATGTATTACTCTTTTTAGTCATTCCCGTAAACCTGTCTATCCATAGATAGGAGCGGGAATCAGTTGTTCAATTTAATGTTTGGAGTTTTAAGATTTGTCATAGTCTAGTTTCAAAAATCCCAAAAACATCCCCCTAACCCCCTTCAAAGGGGGAATTCCTCTATTTCTTCACTATATACCTTTAGCTTAGAATTTTAGACATTAATTTTTTTCTCCAAATACTGTTAGTTTTTTTATCAACTTATCTAAAAATTCAACTTGTATTTCGGTAAAGTCATTAAAATTAAAATCGGCATTGGAAAGTACTTTCACATCGCCTATTCCTATACTTGTCATCTTAGCGTTATTTGCTGCTTCAATACCAGCGAGCGCATCTTCGAAAACCACACAATTTTCAGGTTTTGCATCTAATTTTTTTGCAGCAATTAAAAAAACCTCCGGGTCCGGTTTTGCTTTTGTAACATTGTTGCCATCCACAATAAAATCAAAATAATTCAAAAGTTTCACCTTTTCTAAAATTGGTTTGGCATTTTTACTGGCAGAACCAAGGGCAATAGGAATATTTTGTGCCTTTAAATATTTTAATATTCTAGTAACATCAGGCAAAATCTCTGATTCATCCATTTTCTCAATATAGGAAAGGTAGTCCTCGTTTTTCTCAGTCATCCATTGATCAAATTGCTCTTGTGTAGCCTCAATACCCCCTATTTTCAATAGAATTTCCAAACAACGTTTACGGCTTACCCCTTTAAATAGTTCATTTTGCTCAATGGTAAATTCAAAACCCAATTCATTGGCCAGCTTTTTCCAAGCGAGATAATGGTATTTGGCGGTATCAACAATAACACCATCAAGATCAAATATAAATCCTACTTTATGCATAAAAATTAACGAATTAATTGATAGTTGAGCCTCTTTCGATAAGTGTAGACTCTATAATTTCTGTTCGGAAAGTTTCCTCTTCTTCTTCATTTTCACTCGGGTGTTCTACTTTTTCGATTAGCATTTTTGCAGCTACTTCACCCATTTTTTCACCATGCTGTGCAACGGATGTTAAGGAAGGATCTGCATATTTGGATAGAATACCATCAGTAAAACCTATAAAAGAAATGTCATCCGGAATTCCCATCCCTTTCTTTTTAACAAGACTCATACAGTGTATGGCGAATATTTCATTGACACATAATACGGCGTCAATATTTTTGGTATTGAAAAAATTATGAATAGCATTTTCATCAACTTCATTAAATGGCAATTTTAAAATAAGATCTTCATCCAATTCGAGATTACTTTTTTTCAATGCTTCCCTATATCCTTCCTCTCTGGCAGTACTAACGCTGAAATAGTTATCGGTCGTAACCAAGGCTATCTTCTTTCTCCCATTTTCAATAAATTTATTTACCGCAAGAAATGCTGCTTCATTATCATTGATCAATACTTTGTCACAATTTATTTCATCTGTGACCCGATCGAAAAGGACGAGCGGGATTCCTTGATTGGTAATTTCCTTCAAATGATTAAAATCATTCTTTTTTTGGGTTTCAGCTGATAAGGCCATTATAAAACCATCTACACTACCATTGGCCAACATTTCCATATTAATAACCTCTTTGTCAAAAGACTCATCGGACACGCAAACAATAACATTATATCCTTGTTTATTCGCATATTGTTCTATTCCCCTAAAAACGGTCGTAAAAAAATGATGTACAATATCTGGAATAATTACCCCAATATTCTTGGTGCGTTTGTTCTTTAAGCTGATGGCTACATTATTAGGCTTGTAATTATACAGTTTGGCAAAAGCCTGTACCTTTTCCTTAGTATCCTTGCTGATTTCCCCACTGTTCTTCAATGCCTTGGAAACAGTTGAAATAGACACTTCCAATTCTCTTGCTATGTCTTTTAGTGTTATCTTTTTTTTCAAAACCCTATAAAGTGTACAAAGTTAAAATGAACTGAATAATTGAACTATTAATCAAATACTTTTTTATTAAAAAATATAAAGGTACATTACAAGAAAAATAAAAAGTACTATATTTGCCAAAATATTCTAAATCGATATAATAATAATTTATATATTGCGCATCGAATAATTTACAAAGCACTGGATTATTATTATCACACTTAAGGCAAGTTATTAACACGAAACCGTTTTCGTAAGCCTGAATTCCCATTTTATATACATTTTAATATTTATTTTACATATTTTTAAAAATTGAATTATAATTAACTCAACTAAAATTAACTCTTTATGAAGATTACGCTACTAAAAAGCTTTCTGCTTGTTGGGGCATTTTTATGCTTTGGATTTGCGCAAGCGCAGGAAATATCAGGGAACGTCTCTGATGCAAATGGCCCCTTACCGGGAGCCAGTGTTGTGGAAAAAGGAACCACAAACGGAACCCAAACAGATTTTGATGGTAACTTTACCATTACTGTTGGTGAAAATGCCATATTAACAATAAGCTATATTGGTTATACCACTAGTGAGGTTGCTGTTAATGGACAAACAACCATTAACGTAACAATGACTGAAGATGCTCAAGCATTGGAGGAAGTGGTGATTATTGGTTATGGTACAACTACGGTAAAAGATGCCACAGGTTCTGTTACCTCAGTAACCGCTAAGGATTTTAACGGTGGTGTTATTACATCTCCTGAACAATTGATCCAAGGTAAGACTGCGGGGGTGAACATTCAACAAACAAGTGGTGAACCGGGCGCAGGTATTTCTGTGAACATTAGAGGTTCCAATTCTGTACGTGCCAACAACAACCCATTATTTGTTGTAGATGGCGTTCCATTATCAGGTGACAGTACTTCCCCTAGCGGTGACGTTGGGCAAGGTTCTACTTCGGTAAGGAACCCGTTGAATTTCTTGAATCCTTCTGACATTATGAGCATCAGTATCTTAAAAGATGCCTCGGCAACAGCCATTTACGGTTCGCGTGGTGCCAATGGGGTTGTGATCATTACTACAAAAAGTGGTAAAGCTGCAGCAGGCGGGGTATTTGAATTTTCCACTAGTTTAAGTATGGCTACTCCTGCTAAAGACTATGATTTGTTAAATCGCAATGAGTTCTTAAGTGCTGTTACACAGTTTGGAGGCGATGCCGGAGCAGTAGATTTTGGAGCGAATACCAACTGGCAAGATGTGATTACCAGATCAACGGCTTCTACCAACAATAACCTCTCTTATTCACAAAATTACGGTCAAGGGCATGTACGGGCAACTTTCGGATACAGTAAGCAATTTGGTGTTGTTGAAAAAACCGAATTGGAACGTATTACAGGCAGAATAAATGCTACCCACCGATTATTAGATGATAAACTTACCTTAAAACTTTCGGGTACTATATCGCGTGTAAATGATGAAACAGCACCTTTGAGTGCAAGTGCCGGTTTCCGAGGTGATATCTTGGGAGCTTCCTATTCGGCAAATCCAACTTGGCCGGTTAGTGCAAATTTCACTGATGGTGGTACTCAGATCCTACCTGCAAATTATTTGGCATATACTCAAATAATCACCAATACGGACCGTTATCTTATAAATGGTTCTGCCGAGTATCAATTTACCCCAGAATTAACTGGTAAGGTAAACGCAGGTTATGATAGCTCTGAGAGTGAACTTGTTTCAGTTGCTTCAGCAAATGTCGAAAACTTCCAAGGTATTGAGGATGTAGGATTTGGTGTATACAATACATTGGAAAAAGAAAATAAATTGTTGGAAGCCACTTTAAACTACAAAAAGGAGTTTGAAAATTCCAATTTGGATGTTCTAGTAGGGTACTCGTTCCAAGATTTCCAATCAACAGGTAGAAATTCTCAAGGAAGAGGTTTTGGTTCTAGGGATTTAAACCAAATGGGCGACGACCTTAGATCAACTGTCAGGGGTGCACAAAAAACACTTACCGGGTCATACCAACAATACTTTTATGGATCTAATTCTACTGGCTTAATTGTAAACAGATTGTTCCCGACAGTTGTTGCCGGGGAAGAAGTTAGCTTTGCTTTCGATAGAAGGGTAGACGCCATGACTGCAGATCTTTTTGACAATAAAGATGAATTACAATCATTTTTTGGTCGTATAAACTACTCGATTTCTGACAAATATCTGTTTACAGGTACTGTAAGAGCCGATGGTTCTTCAAGATTTGGACCGGAAAACCAATATGGGTATTTCCCTTCCGGTGCATTTGCCTGGAAAATGAACGAAGAGGATTTCATAGGCGACAATGTCTCAACATTAAAGCTTAGATTAAGTGGAGGTATAACCGGTAGCCAAGATGGTCTTGGTTATGGTAACTTTGTTGCAAGACAGCGTTTTGCAGGTGTTGGAACAAACACCGATCTTACGGTAAACGCACCCGGCTTGACTATTGTTGCCACAGATGTCCCAGATTTGAAATGGGAGGAAACATTAAGTATAAATTTAGGCTTGGATTTTGGTTTAAACCTGGATAGATTTACAGCAAGTGTTGATGTTTATAAGAGTGAAACAACTGATGTTCTCTTGAGAACCCCACCTGCCTCACCGGCAATTGACCCATTCCAATTTGGTAATGTAGATGCTAAGATTGTAAACCAAGGTATTGAATTGGCATTGGCATATGACTTTATACAATCTGAGGATGTTAACTTTTCAGCATCTTTTAATATGGCGTACAATGAAAACGAGGTACAGGATTTTGGAGGTGCAATAAACACTGGTGAAATTAATGGTCAGGGTCTTTCGGGAGCATTTGCCCAAAGATTTGAAGCGGGTTACTCCCTATATTCTTATTATATGGCTGAATTTGCTGGTTTGGATTCTAGTGGCCAACCAACTTTTGTTGACCAGAATGGTGATGGTGTAGGTGATGTTTTTCAAGACAAGATATTTGTTGGCGAAGATGCCCTACCAGATTATACCGGCGGTTTATCGTTAAACTTAAGGGTTAAAGACTTTGATGTTTCCACCTATTTTTCTGGGCAATTCGGATTTTCAGTATATAACAATACAAGAAACGGATTATTTACATCAGGATCTATAACCAATGCCAGGAACGTAACTAGGGACTTGGTTACCAGTGGTGAAGCTCCAGGAACCTCAGCGGATGTTTCCACAAGGTATTTGGAAAAAGGTGATTTTGTAAGATTCCAAAACGCAACCATAGGCTATAATGTGCCTCTTACTGGAGAGGGCTTATTCAAAACTATGAGATTATCGGTAACAGGGCAAAACTTATTCTTGATTACAGACTATACTGGTCTTGATCCGGAAGTTACCGTGGCTACTGGGGATTTAGGTTCTGGTGTACCTACAAGAGGTATTGATTGGGCAGCATATCCTAATCCAAGAACAATTACGTTTGGAATAAATGCTTCATTTTAAATAAAAAAAATTGAATATCATGAAAAGAATTAAATTAAAATATTATGTATTAACACTCCTAACGGTTATAGGTCTTGGATCTTGTACCAATTTGGAGATCGAAGAAACCGATTCAATCATTAGTGAAGGTTTCCAAGGATTGGCCGATGCATCATCGACCGTTGATCAATTGTATATCAGATTAAGAGACCAATATGGCGATCAGGGCAACAGATTTGCACTGAATGAGGTAACCACAGATGCCGCTATTGTACCGACTAGAGGTACAGACTGGGGTGATAACGGACAATGGTCTAGCTTACACCAACATCTATGGACTCCAGAACATGTATTTGTTATTAACACATGGAACGATTGGAATGGTAATCAATTGATTGCATCCCAAGTATTGGATTCAAGAAGTAATGCAAATGCCATTAATACTGGAGACGCCAGTTTTATAAGAGCCTTAAGTATGTGGACTATTCTTGATATGTATGGTCAAGTTCCTTTTAGGGATGTTGCCCTGCCTTCATCCTCTGTGCCGGAAATACTGTCAGGTGAAGCTGCGGTTAGTTTTATTTTGGCCGACTTGGATGTGGCCGTTGCCAATCTTCCCAGCGTTAGCGCCGGTAGTGGTGAGGACAATGGCAGAGCCAGCAAAGCTGCGGCAAGATACTTACGAGCAAAATTATTGCTTAACAAGCATATATACACTGGTGGAAGTGTCGATAGCGGCGATATGGCCTCGGTAATTTCATTGGTAGATCAAATTGCAGGTGAAGGGTATGCCCTTCAAGCAGGGTACTTTGATTTGTTCAAGGATACTCCTGATAACGAAACTATTTTGTCTACGACCTCTGAAGTTGGTAACCGTATTTTTAATGGATTACATTACAATTCCACATCTGAAGGTGGTGGAGGTTGGAATGGCTTTGCTACATTGGCAGAATACTATGATCTTTTCGAAGGTGATGCAAATTCCAATAGGGTTGCATTGGATGAATCCCCACTGGATCTTCAGGAAGAACGGAGAGGTGGTGTTCCACCAGGGGGCTTACCTTTTACTAGCCGTCCTGGGACTACGAATGAAGGTAATTTTGAATTAAGCTCCAATGTTGGTAACGGATTCTTGGTAGGTCAACAATACGCTTTAAATGGTACCCCACTGCAAGATAGAGCTGGGGCCCCGTTGACCTTTAAAAGGGATTTTCTAGATGGTACTGGGTCTCCCAGTATTATTAACAATGATGAAACTACTGGTATTCGAGTTATCAAATACGCTCCTAGATTTGGCGCATTTAATAGACATGAGATATTCTTTAGATATTCTGACGCCCACCTAATGAAGGCTGAAGCTGTATTACGTAGTGGTGGGGATGCTCTTTCCTTGGTTAATGATCTTAGAACCATAAGAGGTGTTGCACCACTTGGGTCTTTAACCGAACAAGATCTTTTGGATGAAAGAGGACGTGAACTATTTGCTGAAACTTGGAGAAGAAATGACCTGATCCGCTTTGGACAATATACAAGGGATTGGATATTCAAAGCTCCTGCTTCAATAGGAAACGATACCTATAAATTGTTCCCGATTCCGGCTAGCCAATTATTGGCGAATCCTGCTCTGATTCAGAATCCTGGGTATTAAGAAAATACCAAGTTGATAAAAAAAACCCTGACGGTAATCGTCAGGGTTTTTTCATTGATAATCAATTGCAACTTTTAAAAAGTCTTGCCTTTTGTTATTCCCATTATGTATGATGGTAAAGTGATTTTTTGAATACTTTGGAACTTGGGTTTATCATAGACTTTTCATCACTTTCTACCTTTTGTAATAATGTTTAAAATTTGGCTCCTTAGGTAAGCTATCATATTTATCCAAGTCTTAATTTAGAAAAATAGCGCATTCTAATATTAATTCGCAATAATGGATTTTAGAATAAGGGTGAAAAATCTATTATGTAAATAAGCTTAACCGGTTCTTTACCACTAAAAGTAAATACGGGAAAACGGGCCGTCAATTTTGATTCCCCTGCCCTAAAGGGTGCAATCCCGAACTATTGGGAGACAAAAAATACAAGAAAAAGTCCGCCAATTAGGATCGGGGAAAAGACTTTTTTGGCTTCTATCGGTTTTTTTCGCTAATATTTTCCAACTAGTTGAAAGTGGATACGCATATTTAGATTAGGGAAAGTGCCAATTTTCTTAAAATTTTTATACAGTTTTCATTTTTTTGATTTTTGATTGATTAAACTACTGATCTTGGCTTGTAAAATGTGTTAAATAATAAGGTTTAGCATAAAATTAATACCTGATCGAGTAGGATGAAAACCTTAGGTACAGTAATTTTGCAAATTGATATAAAACCCGATTTTATTGGAACTTAGTACATATTTTAGATGTCTTCAGTCTTGGAAAAACATCTTCAACATTCATGAATACTGAATACAATTGGAAGCCTAAACACCTTTAAATACTTGGCTTTTTTTTGATTAAAGTGAGTAAATGGAAAACTTGATAAAAAATAAACAAACGGTTATAAAAGTAGTCAGTCTTTTGATAGTGCTTTTTTTATATGTCTCCTGTACCACCAAGGAAAAAGATGACATAGAACACATTAGTAAAGATAAAACGCTATTCTCATTACTCTCATCCAATGAAACTGGTATTGATTTTATCAATGAAGTAAAAAACCAGAAAGATTTCAACATCTTCAAATACCGAAATTTTTATAACGGTGGGGGCGTCGCAATCGGTGATATAAATAATGATGGTCTTGTAGATATCTATATGACGGCCAATATGGGGCCTAATAAACTTTATTTAAATAAAGGCAATCTCAAATTCGAGGATATTTCCTTGTCAGCAGGGGTCGAAGGCAACAAACCCTGGTCTACCGGGGTAAGTATGGTAGACATTAACCAAGACGGCCTTCTTGACATTTATGTAAGTAATGCAGGGAACATGAAAGGCAATAACCATGATAACGATCTTTATATCAATAATGGGGATTTGACCTTTACGGAAAAAGCCCATGAATACAACTTGGCTAAAACAGGTTTTTCGACACATGCAACATTTTTTGACTATGATAAAGATGGTGACCTTGATGCATACATACTTAATAATAGCAATATTCCTGTAAGTAGTTTGGGTTATGCAGAACAAAGGGAAGTTAGAGCCCAGGATTGGGAGGGTGTTCCCGATATTTTCAAAGGTGTTGGCGATATGTTATTAAGAAATGATAATGGCAAATTTGTTGATGTAAGCGAGAAGGCAGGCATTTATGGTAGTCTAATAGGATTTGGGCTTGGGGTTGTCGTTACTGATCTCAACAAAGACCTTTACCCTGATTTTTATGTATCGAACGACTTTTATGAGAGGGACTATTTATATATAAACAATCAAGATGGGACATTCCGTGAAGAGATTAAAAAATGGACTTCCCATTTATCGTTATCGGCAATGGGAGTGGATATGGCCGATATTAACAATGATGGGGCTGTTGAGATTTTTATAACCGATATGTTGCCGGAGGAAGACCAGCGTGTGAAATCGGTAATGGAGTTCGAAGGTTATAACGTCTACAAGTTAAAACAGAGCAAGGATTTTTATCAGCAATATATTCAAAATACACTGCAACTGAATAATGGCAATGGTACGTTTTCAGAAGTAGCCTACTACAGTGGAGTTGATGCCACTGATTGGAGTTGGGCAGGATTATTATTTGATATGAATAATGATGGACTTCGGGATATATACATAACCAATGGTATTAATCATGATCTTACCGATTTGGATTTTGTTGACTTTTTTGCCAATGAAATTATTCAAAAGATGGCATTGACCGGTAGAAAGGAATCTATAGATTCAATTATCAATAAAATGCCGATAAGACCCCAACCCAACTATGCCTATAAAAACAATGGTGACATTACTTTCTCCAATGCAAATGCAGATTGGGGATTTGAAAAACCGAGTATGTCAAATGGTGCTGCCTATGGGGATCTTGATAACGATGGGGACCTTGATGTTGTCGTGAACAATGTTAATATGCAAGCTTTTGTTTATGAAAACAAAACAAATGAAGTCCTAAATAATAGGTATATAAAAATACATTTTGAAGGATCTGATAAGAATAAATTTGCAATTGGCACTTCGGTTTTACTTTACGCTGACGATAAGGTGTTCATTCAAGAATTAAATCCATTTAGGGGTTTTCAATCCTCAATGGATTATGCAATGACCATAGGTTTGGGGAATATCCAGGTATTGGACTCGTTAAGGGTCATTTGGCCAAATGACAGTACTCAAAAGCTGGTTTCAGTAAATACAAACCAAACGCTTAATTTAAAAATATCGGAAGCTACCGGAAAATACGTTCCTCCAAAAAAAGGAAAAAAGAATCCAATTTTTAATGAACTACCAAATACAACTTTGGTTTCCCATAAGGAAAATAATTACAATGATTTTGACAACGAAGGCCTAATCCATAAATTACTCTCACAAGAAGGGCCTTCATTGGCAGTGGCCGATGTGGATGGTGATGGCAATGAGGACATTTTTATAGGCGGGGCCAAAGGATTGCCAGGTATTATATACAAACATTCTGGTAATGGAAAATTAAGGGCCGGTACACAAAGGGCTTTGGAAACCGATGCAAATTACGAAGATACTGCTGCTGCTTTTTTTGATGCCGATGGGGATAATGATATGGATTTAATTATTGGGTCTGGCGGCAATCAAGTAGGGGAAGAACAATCATATCGCGCCAGATTGTACCTGAATAACGGCAAGGGTATTTTTAAAAAATCGTTGCAAATATTACCTTCAACTTTTAAGAATATATCGACGATAAATCCATTTGATTTTGATGATGATGGTGATACAGATGTTTTTATAGGTTCAAGAAGTGTTGTAGGAACATACGGGGTTGATCCCAATCATCTTTTCTTGGAAAACAATGGTGATGGTACCTTTGTAGATGCCTCTGAGAGACTGGCATACGACCTAAAAGATGGTGGAATGATCACCAACGCCCTTTGGGCGGAGATGGATGGGGATGCCAAAAAAGACCTTGTAACGGTTTCAGAATGGGGAACCCCGAAAATCTATAAGAACTCAGGCCGGCGATTATCACTTATGAAAACGTCAATGGACAGCCTTTTTGGAGTGTGGAATGTTGTTGAAAGTGCGGACTTGGATGGTGATGGTGATCAAGATCTTATTTTAGGGAACCAGGGAAGCAATCTACATTATAGACCTTCAGAACAAAATCCTATGAAAATGTGGATTAACGATTTTGATAACAACGGTACTATTGAACAGATAGTAACCCAAAATGTTGCAGGTAAGGATTATCCCATACATCAGAAAAAAGAATTGACCGAGCAAATGGTATTTCTTAAAAAACAGAATTTAAAAGCTTCTGAATATGCTAAAAAATCAATTGACGAATTGTTTTCAAAGGAAATAATTGAAAATTCAATTGTAAAAACATCCGCAATCTCGGAATCAGTCATTGCTGTCAATGAAGGGGGTGGCAAATTCACAATTAAAAAACTACCCAGCAGAGTGCAACTATCCTGTGTTTGTGGAATTACATGCACAGATGTTAATAATGATGGTAATTTAGATTTGATCATGGGCGGTAACAACTTTGAATTTAAACCGCAGTATTCCCGATTGGATGCAAACTATGGCAACGTATTATTAGGAGATGGAAAGTTAGGTTTTGCATGGCAAGACTATAGCATGAGCGGTTTATTTGTAAGGGAAGAGATAAAGCATTTAAAGGAATTCAAGGACCAAAAAGGTAAATCCTACATAGTGGCTGCTATAAATGATGGTAAACCAAAAATATTTGCAATCAATGAATAAATCCTATTTAAGTGCTGTACTGGCCTTGGCCCTTTTGTTAGGATGTACCGATAAAGAGGGGGCATTATTTAAAACACCCGACAAGCTGCAAACCGGAATTACTTTTACCAATGAACTTACAGAAACCGAAGATCTGAATATTTTGGATTATCTATATTTCTACAATGGAGGTGGGGTGGCTATTGGGGATATTAACGGGGATGAATTGCCTGATATCTTCTTTTCCGGCAACCAGGTGAAAAATAAATTATACCTAAACAAAGGAAAGTTGCAATTCGAGGATATTACCCTTACGGCAGGCGTAGAAGGTAATAGCACATGGAACACCGGGGCAATTATGGGGGATGTGAACGGCGATGGTTTGTTGGATATTTATGTTTGTGCAGTGGTAGGTATTAAGGGCTTTGATGGTTACAATGAGCTGTACATAAACAATGGAAATGCAACTTTTACGGAGAGCGCAGCAAAATATGGGCTCGATTTTGATACCTACAGTTCCTCAGCGGCATTTCTAGACTATGACTTGGATGGCGACTTGGATATATACCTGCTCAATCATGCAGTGCACACGCCGGAATCTTTTGGGAATTCGGATTCGCGCCTTAAAAGAAATTTTCAGACTGGCGATAAACTTCTCCGAAATGACAATGGAAAATTTACCGATGTCAGCGAAAATGCGGGGATTTATGGCGGTGTAAACGGATATGGCCTTGGGGTTGCAGTGGCCGACTTCAACCAAGATGGCTATCCGGATATCTATGTTGGCAACGATTTTCATGAGGATGATTATTATTACCTCAACAACACTGATGGCACATTTACCGAAAGCTTAAAAAAGTATTTTGGGCAAACAACCCGATTTTCAATGGGTAATGATGTAAGCGACATCAATCATGATGGATGGCCAGATATCATGTCATTGGATATGCTTTCGGAAGACGAAAAAGTATTGAAATCTTCGGAAAGTAGTGCTGATATCCAGATTCAAAAAATGAGGATCGAACGTTTTGGATATCATTATCAATATGAACGAAACATGCTATTTGTTAACCAACCTAATGGTAGTTATTCTGAAATTGCCTTAATGAGCGGGGTAGCAGCTACAGATTGGAGCTGGAGTACCTTGTTTGGGGATTACAATCAAGATGGCGAACAAGATATCTTTATTGCCAACGGTATTCCAAAACGCCCTAATGATCTTGATTATATTAATTTTGTTTCCAATGATCAGATCAAGACTAAAATCAATAACACAAAATTAGTAGATCAACAAGCATTGGATATGATGCCTTCAGGAGCTGTACACAATTACATCTATAAGGGAACAGGGAATTTACATTTTGAGGATATGTCTACCAATTGGTTGGTTAACGACACTTTAATCTCCGGTGCGACCGCTATAGGTGATTTGGACTTGGATGGTGATATTGATATTGTAACCAACAATAGTAATAGTCCCGCTACCTTATATATTAATAAGACCAATGAAAATGCCAATTATCTTAAGATAAAGTTTAATTACAAAAACCCCAATAAGTTTGGGATTGGCACCAAGGTTTTTTCATACAATCAAGGAAAATTACAATATAAAGAGCTTTATACCGCTCGCGGCTTCCAAGCCTCTTCAGAACCAATGATCCATTTTGGATATGGCAGTGCCAAGAAGGTAGACTCGCTAAAAATCATCTGGCCAGACAATTCATATCAAGTAGTTAAAAACGTTAGTCTAAACACCACAATGACCATTTTACCGGAAAATACGGTTCCATTTGATTATGAATCGATCAAACCTAATATAAAGCCGCTTTTCAAAGAAGTTGAAGGCAATCTAGGATTAGATTTTACCCATGTTGAGGATAATTATATAGATTTCAATAGGCAGAAATTAATCCCATACCAAATATCAGACCGCGGTCCTGCCACAGCAATTGGTGATTTAAATAATGACGGGAAAAGCGATCTGTTTTTTGGAGGTTCCAAGTTTTTCCCCTCTAAAATTTACATGCAATCAGATTCGACCTTCGTTGAAACCAGAATGAAAGAAATTGCGAACGATTCTATAAAAGAAGATGTTACTGCCGTTATAGGGGATTTTAATGGAGATCACAAAAATGATCTGTTCATAGGAACTGGGGGAGCCGATTTTTACGGTCAAATGAAACCGCTAATTGATAGTTATTACATCCAAGAAGACGGGAGTTTCGAGCGGCAAGAAATACCTGGATATTTTGAAAATGCTTCAATACTAGCGCCCAATGATTTTGATAACGACGGTGATTTAGATTTGTTTATAGGTAATCAGGTTGTTACCAATGATTTTGCAAAGAATCCCAATTCCTATCTATTAAGAAATGATAAAGGCAATTTTTCGCTTGTCGATAATCCAGCACTTCAGCAAGCTGGAATGATTACCGATGCCTTATGGGATGACTTTGATAAAGATGGTATAAATGACTTGATCGTGGTCGGGGAATGGATGTATCCTAAATTTTTCAAAAACAATAATGGGGAATTAACCGAAGTGAACGTTTTGGAAAAGAAACCTAAGGGTCTTTGGCAAAGTATTGCCCCTTTCGATGTTGATCAGGATGGGGATACCGATTATATTTTGGGCAATTGGGGAACCAATAGCAAATTCAAAGCTTCTGAAAAATCACCAATGAAAATGTACTATGCCGATATGGATGAAAACGGAAGTACAGAAACCATTGTTGCCATAGAAAAAAAAGGTGAATACTATCCATTGGAAGGATTGGATGCTTTGGCTGGCCAAATGGAATATCTAAGAAAGAAGTTTACCACCTACAGTAGTTTCGCAGGAAAATCAATCGATCAAATTTGGGACAGAAAATCCTTGAACAAGGCCACGGTTCTAGAAGTCAATGAATTACGGTCCGGGTATCTTGAAAACAATAACGGTAGTTATACCTTTGTGCCCTTTAAGGACGCTTTACAAGTTTCCCCAATAACCGCGCTGTTAATATTCGACTTTGATTCTGACGGTAAAAAAGAAGCCCTCTTGGCAGGTAACTATTTTGGTGTTAAACCCTATCATGGCAGATTCGGCTCCTTTTCGGGAGCAATGCTCAAAAGTGACAAAGATATCGTATTAGGCAATAACCTTGGATTGGATTTAGCCCAGAAATCAGTGCGGAATTTGAATGTAATTAGCTTAAACAATCAGAATTATTTATTGGTTACCATTAATAATGATAAAGTACAAGTGTATAAATTAATAAAGTAATAAGTAGAAATATGAAAAATAGTTTGGTTTTATTGTCAGCACTTTTTCTAGTGGTTTCATGCAATACTAACATGAACAAAGAAACCATTGTAATTGAGCCTGATCAACTTCATGCTTCAGTAGATAGAGTAACGGAAATAATGATCCATGATATCTTCTCACCACCAGTCGCTAGCAGAGTGTATGTATACCCAAACATAGCAGCGTATGAAATCATTGCTCAAGCCAACGAAGGTTATGAATCCTTAGCGGGACAATTGACAGGTCTTAATCCTGTTCCTGCAATGGATAGCACCAAAAACATTAATCCCCAATTAGCGGCATTGATAGCGCACATGGATGTGAGCAAATCCCTGATTTTTTCAGAGGATCGGATTAAGATTTTACAGGATAGTTTGTATGGCGTTTGGAGCGATATAAATTTGGAACAGTTCAATGATTCAAAAGAGTATGCCCTAAAAGTTACTGATCATATAAGGGATTGGATGAATAAAGACAATTATGGGCAAACCCGAACAATGTCTAAATTCACAGTGAATACTGATGACCCTTCCAGATGGCAACCTACCCCACCAGCTTATATGGATGGTATTGAACCCCATTGGAATAAAATACGCCCATTCGTAATTGATTCTGCCAGTCAGTTCAGACCAACTCCCCCTCCCCCATTTTCAATGGAAAAAGGAAGTGATTTTTACAAGGAAGTGAAAGACGTTTATGATATTAGTATGGAAATTACAGAAAAGGGTGATGATTCCGAAGAAATTGCAATTGCCCAATTTTGGGATTGTAATCCTTATGTTTCAGTTACTAGGGGACATTTAATGTTCGCCACAAAAAAAATATCCCCAGGGGCCCATTGGATCGGTATCGCTAAAATTGCAAGTAAAAAATCGAATAGTGATTTTGATAAAACCGTATATGCATATACAAAAACTTCGATAGCCATAGCCGATGCTTTTATCAGCTGCTGGGAAGAGAAATACAGGAGTAATCTTATTCGCCCTGAAACACTTATTAACCAGCACATAGACGAAAATTGGAAACCTGTTTTACAAACCCCACCCTTTCCTGAATATACAAGCGGACATAGTGTTGTTTCAGGAGCAGCAGCTACAGCCTTAACCAATATATATGGTGATGATTTTGCTTTTGATGATGATACTGAAGTAGCATATGGGCTACCTGTCAGAAGCTTTGCTTCTTTCAATACAGCGGCCAATGAAGCTGCAATTAGCAGAATGTATGGTGGCATACATTACCGTACTGCAGTTGATGTTGGTGTAAAACAAGGAAGGGATTTAGGAAAATTTATCATAGACAATCTCAAAATGAATACAAAGAATAGTGTCCAAACCAACTAATTAGAAATGAAAAAAATCATTCTTTTTATAGGAATAATCCTGCTTGTGAGTGTTGTATGGTATTTATTTATTAAGCCAAACGATTATCAGGTTAATTTTAAAGTAAAAACATTTCCCGGGACAATTAATCAAATCATCAAGACTTGGAACAATACCCTTGATGGTTCAAAAATGATCGAACAGGAAAGTGGCGATTTATTAAGATTAAAGCAACAAATACAATTCGGTGATTCCATCCATATTTACTCGTGGCATATTATTCCTGAAACTGATTCGACCAGCAAAGTAAAGGTATTTATAAAAGATCCTCAACATAGCTTTAAAAATAAGTTGACAGTACCATTTTCAGATACTGATTTTGAAAAACGCTCCCGTAAAACCTTATTGGATTTCAACAAAAAATTGAACGAACATATCTCCAATTTTAAAGTGAAAATAATTGGCAAGCAGCACATTGATTCAACTTTTTGTGCTTGTACGACACAAACCACCACGCAGTTTGGAAAAGCACGAGGCATGATGAAGGACTTTCCACTGTTGGATGGTTTTTTGGCAACAAACGGTTTAAAACTTAATGGGAGACCTTTTTTGGAAGTGACCAAATGGAATATGGTTAAAGACAGTTTGTCATTTAACTTTTGCTATCCAATCATAAAATCCGACACATTACCCCAACACCCAGATCTAAACTATAAACAGTCACCTTTAATAAACGCCATCAAAGCCGAATATAACGGAAATTATATCACTTCAGATAGGGCGTGGTATGCCTTATTGGACTACGCCAAGAAAAACAACTTAGAGGTAAACGCATTACCCATAGAGGTTTTTCATAATAATCCCAATATGGGAGGGGAAGAATTAAAATGGAAAACCGAAGTTTATTTGCCTTTAAAATCAGATTAAGGAGGTTATAGTATACAGTTTTAACCCATTTGGTCCTACTACCAATTTTAATTTATTTGGGATTTCAAAAATTTACCCCAACCCTGGATTTATATAACCCCCGACAAAATGAATAACATAAATGCCCTAAACTGCATTAAATGTAAATATGCATTCAAAAACATAAGGAATTCATAGATTAATTCTGAAAAAACGGTTATTTTGGTAAAATTAATATAACCAACCATATAAATTATGACATCAGCTTTCGGGTTTTGGGATTATTTCATTTTTATTACCTACGCTTTTTTAATTTTAGGCGTAGGTCTATGGGTCTCCAGGGATAAAAAAGGTCATCAAAAAAATGCGGAAGATTATTTTTTGGCAAGCAAATCACTTCCTTGGTGGGCTATTGGAGCTTCCTTGATTGCAGCCAATATATCAGCAGAACAATTTATCGGGATGTCAGGTTCCGGTTTTGCTTCGGGCTTGGCCATAGCATCTTATGAATGGATGGCTGCAATTACCTTGATTATTGTGGGCAAGTATTTTCTCCCCATATTCATTGAAAAAGGACTTTATACGATTCCCGAGTTTGTTGAACAACGCTTTTCCACCAATCTAAAGACCATTTTGGCCGTATTTTGGATTGCACTTTATGTTTTTGTAAATCTAGCATCTGTACTTTATTTGGGTTCCTTGGCACTTGAGACCATTATGGGTATTCCGATGTTATATGGGGTAATTGGACTTGCTTTATTCGCAGCGGCCTATTCGCTCTACGGAGGTCTTTCCGCTGTGGCATGGACGGATGTTATACAGGTTGTGTTTTTAATTTTGGGAGGTTTGGTTACTACTTATTTGGCTTTGAATACCGTATCTGGAGGGGAAGGTGTCTTTGCTGGGATTAAAACCGTCTATGACGCTGCCCCTGACAGGTTTGTCATGATATTGGATGAGTCGAACCCTGAGTATAAAAACCTTCCCGGTATTGCAGTATTAGTAGGAGGATTGTGGGTAGCCAATTTGTACTATTGGGGTTTCAATCAATATATTATTCAACGAACACTGGCAGCCAAATCACTGAAAGAAGCCCAAAAAGGAATTTTATTGGCCGCATTCTTAAAGTTGGTAATTCCGTTAATTATAGTTGTCCCGGGGATTGCCGCTTATGTAATGATAAACGATCCTGCAATCATGGCAAGACTCGGGGATGCGGGTTTACAAAACCTTCCTTCGCTAGACCAAGCTGACAAAGCATATCCTTGGTTATTGCAATTTTTGCCAACAGGAATGAAAGGCGTTGCGTTTGCTGCACTTGCCGCTGCAATCGTTTCTTCATTGGCCTCTATGCTAAACTCGACTTCAACCATTTTTACAATGGATATCTACAGACAATACATCAATAAAAACGCTAGTGATAAAAGCACCGTGAATATGGGTAGGATTTCTGCCGGAGTTGCTTTGATCATTGCATGTATTATGGCGCCATTACTCGGTGGAATAGATCAAGCATTTCAATTTATCCAAGAATATACCGGTATCGTAAGTCCAGGAATATTGGCGGTATTCCTATTAGGTTTATTTTGGAAAAAGACTACCAACAAAGCTGCCATTGTGGGAGCACTGGCTTCTATACCCATCGCAATGTATTTCAAGATAGCCCCAAAAGGATTGTCTACAAGTCCATTTTTTGTAGATGTACCTTTTATGGATCAAATGGGGTATACACTCATAATTACCATGATCGTAATTATTTTGGTTAGTTTAATGCAACACAAAGGAGCAGATGACAAAAAAGGTATTGATATTACTAAAGGTATGTTCAAAACAAGTCCGGTATTTAACATTGGTTCTTTCGCTGTTATGATTATTTTAGTGGTCCTATATTCACTCTTTTGGAACTAGAAAATCAAATTAAAAACTGTAAACATAGTTGGTATACCCAACTCTCTTTATTTATTATCAATTAGATGAAAGTTAATTTTATTGTATTGTACTTTTGTAGTGTGCTTCTAGGATGTAGCAACATCGGCAAACTTACCTATATAACCAAACTTCCAAATAAATTGGGTGAGAATTCAGGTATGGTAACCATAGTGGATTCCACTATTTGGTTGATCGAAGATCGTGGTAATAAGGATGAAATCTACAAGGTAGATTTTAAGGGTAATTTGCTGAAAGACCTCAAAGTGAAAAATGCCAAGAATCACGATTGGGAAGATTTGGCAAGAGATGAAAATGGGAATACCTATATCGGTGATTTCGGGAACAATTCAAATAAAAGAAAAAATCTCGTAATCTACAAAATACCGAATCCTGAAATTGAAGCCGGCGAAAAAATCGACGCCGAGAAAATAGAATTCAGCTACCAGGACCAAAAAGACTTTCCGCCAGTAGTAGCAGAATTAAACTATGATGCAGAGGCTTTTTTTTATCAAAATAACTCACTATACATTATTACCAAAAACAGGACCATACCATTTTCGGGTGAAGCTTTCGTTTATAAAGTTCCGGCAGTACAAGGTGAACATATCGCGCAATTGGTTGGGAAATTCATAACCTGTAAGAAAGATGTTATTTGCCAGGTTACTGCAGCCGATATTTCACCGGATGGCACTAAAATTGCACTATTAGGTTACGGGAAGTTGTGGGTATTCACCGACTTTAAATGGGACGATTTTTCTAAAGGCAAAATGAAAACTATCGATCTCGGCGCAACTACACAATTGGAATCCATTTGCTTTTTAAACAACGGCACCCTCTTATTATCTGATGAAGAACGAGGTAATACAGGAGGAAATCTCTATTCCTTAAAACTTTAGTAAGCTTGGTTTTAAAATCCAAAGCCCAATCCAAACGTAAATCGTGGGCCATCCTCACTATCAAAGAAGGCTAGGGTCAACGACATTATATCGGCAGCATTAAAGAAGAATCCTCCGCCATAGGAGGTATGCCATTGGTCCGAATCTTCATTTGGCAACCAAACCCTACCGTAATCATAGCCCCCATAAATACCCAAAGTCAACGGTAATAATCCTGTTTTCATTTTCTTTAGACTATACCGTAAATCGGTGTTTTGATAATATGATTTTTTACCTGTAAAACGTTGGTTTCTGAATCCTCGTAAGCCGTCTAAACCACCTATGCTTGCCCCTTGATAAAACTCATAGCCATCCCCAATATTAAAGTGTGCTTTCCATTTCGAGGCTAGAACCAATTTTCCACTTGGCAATAGTTTATAATCAATGGATATACTGGGGATTATAAATCCATAATTCTGTTTACTATCTGCCGTATTGGTCTTATAACCAAGGTGTAAAGAGGTTGCCATTCCCAAAGTCGGAAAGGCTGCATTATCTGAATTCGCATAAGTATATTCAGCATCGGCCCCGACAAAATCCTTTCTACTATCCTCGCCATTGGCTACATAAAAGGTATTCACGAACCGATTCTCGGTCTCCTCAACATCCATTTTTTCGTATGTAATGCCAAGCCTGAACTTAGAACCCAAATCCCCGCGCCAAACTAAGGAAGGTGTCAATTTCAAAGTCTGTAATTTTACCCGGTTATAATCCAACTCAAGAACATCATCCAAATTCACTGTTTCATTACCAAATCCAAAAAAGTTAATGCTATAATTGGGACTTGTAATTCTGGCATCCAATTCAAGATTCGCTTTCCCAAAAGCATTGGCAAATTCGCCCTTATAACCAAAATCAAATCCATTGGTCGCAAAGTAAAAGGCTGCGTTTACAGTATGTTGGCTCGTAAATGGGTTTTGTCTAAAACCATTGAACGTATAAATATCAGTAAGTCCAATTTTAAAACCATCATCCGGGTTTGCCCCAATTGTTGGGATAATTTGATTAGTGCTGTTTTTTATTTGTATCGGCAGATAGGTATTGGTTTCATAATCATTGGTCAACCGCATCTTGGCACTTTTTATGTTTTTGAAAGTGTTCTTTTTTGATCGGTAGTCATAGACATAAACCCCTTTACTATCAACAATATCATAAACATCATTGTTCTGACCCCCAACTAGGCGCAGTTTTATTTTACCTCTTTTCCCTTTTATATCAAATTGGTCATCATCATCCAAGCCGTAGATCCAGATTTCTTTAGTACTGTTATTATCAAAGATTTTATTGAAAAATACTTCGCCATTTTTGCCATTTTTTATTCTATTTCCTATTACCTGTGTATTGCCATCAGGCAATTGTGTTATCGTAAAATAATCATCCTTATCGGTTCCGGTGACCACCGCATATTTATTTATTACTTTGTAATATTCTTCTGCAGTATCAAGTAGGTTGTTTTTTCTTGCCAATAAAACTTTTTTGATTCTAGCTATGGTTTCCCCTTGTACCTCTTTTGGGAATAATCTAAAAGCATCATCGATTACCTCTTCTGTAATGTTCTTTTGTATGTAAGCAACTTGTTCTTTCCATACATCAAAATTCGTTTCCGGTAAAAGTACCATGTCCAATGCAAAGGTCATTGGTGATCCATTAAAACCTTTTACACTTCGTATTTCCTCGTTAAATCCTTCCATAAGGGTAAGACCAGGAACTATTCGGGTAATGATGTTCATCAACGGCCCATCGCCCATAATCGAGAATGCCTGGTCCCTATCCCTGGGAACTGGTTTATAAATAATCTTATCATTTTCCTTATCCTTGATTCGTACCCATCGCCATTGATCAGTATGGCGATCCCAATCCCCGATCATCATGTCGAACAAACGTGCTTTTAAATAGGCGGTATTATCAACCATATATTTCTCATCCGTTCTTATTTTTTTGAGGATCTCATCGGTACTTTCCATAGTATTGGAATACCCAAAACTCTTTTGATCCCCATGACCACTATCCGTACGTTCCTCGACCATATAAAGCCCATCTCCGAATTCATCCTCATAATCCTTAATGGCGTTTTGCTTGGGAATGTAATACAATTTAGGATTTGTGTGGTAAATATCAACCGCATCTGACAATGCTCCTATTGTAAATGGTGCATAAGGGTGTGAACCGGTATAAAAGTCCATCAATAAGCTTTCTGTATACGTGTCCTCAAATTCACCTACCACATATTGCTCTTTAAATGCCATGGACTGCAGATATATCTCTGCACTTTTCCTCAAAGCGCGCATTACATATTCCTTACCTTCTTTATTTACCAGGCGAAGCGATTTGGATTGGTGCCCACCTCCTTTCCTAACCACTTTCAATCCGCCAAATAGGGTGTCTAAATCCACCGTTGGTACTGTGATTTTTTTTGCATATACATCACGGTACCGTTCACCCCAAATAGTTTTGAAAAGTTTGCTCTTATCTACTTCATCCTCGGTATAAATCGAAGCTTCCATCGTGGCAGGGAACTCATTGGAATATTCTTTACGGACACTCTCCCTTTTCGCTTCCAATACCTCTGTAGTATATAAAAACTTTTCGCTGCCGTCTTCCCCAATCCCAAAAAACCGAACCCTCGAAGAACCATCGGTATAAACTTCCAAAGTGGCATACCCCATTTGCCCTGTTGAAAATTTACTTCCATTCAACAACCTCGTCGCTCCTTCCTTTGCGCCTGCGCCGCTAATAATCTGTGGGGTATTTTCTTCAACTATATATTGTAGGGTATGCTCATGACCTGAAGTAAAAATCACTTTTTCCGAATACTGGGCGAGGGTAATTATTCGTTTTCTTAGTTGATTATATCTCTTATTTTGAAGGTCTTCTGGTGATGCGCCTGATGTTATTCGCAATAAGTTAACGATACTTCCCAAAACTGGTAGTGGTACTTTGCCATTGCTGGGAAATAATTGTCTATGCATTGAAAACTGGCCACCATGCGGGCCATAGCTGAACATAGGGTGATGCATAGCCAGAATGGTGGTCTTATCTGCATTTTTCTTGATCAATCCTTCCAGTTCCTCAAAGAACTTTTCCCTGTCTTTTATATCACAATCATCGTTCATGGTAGGGTGTTTGTCCCAATTTACAAGATACCATTCCGTATCAATTGCGATAACCACCACATCATCATTAACATCTATCAATTCTATTGGGCAACCATTCTTAGGAAAAAAGACCTTCTTACTATCGAGCTTTTTTTCAATATACTTTTGTTGCCTTGCCAAACCTTTTAATCCCTCATTATACCAATCATGATTGCCAGGAATAAAGATAGGCTTCCCTTTAAAATCATCCAACGTATTTAATTGGGCCTTCAAATTATTTTTCGCTGATATATAGGCTTCAGTGGAATCTTTCTTATCGGGCATTCCTGCAGGGTATATATTATCTCCCAAGAATATGGCAGTACTGTTCTTATCCGCTGTTTTTAATCTATCCTTTAAAAGTGTCAATGCGGGATTCATTCCGCCCATAGGCGATAAACCTGCGTCACCAATCAAATAAAAAGTATGCGAGATTTCTTTTGATGTAGGAATATCATTGGTATTCCCCAAATCAACATATTTGGCTTTATAGGTTGCACAACCAGTGAGTACTAATATTATAAGTAAAGAAATGTAATATTTGCCCATATCAATAAATTAAAATCAAAATTTCGTACTTTGGGGGATATCTAATACATTCTATATGTCGGGAATAATCGAAAAAACTGAATCTTTTGCTACAGATTTATTAACCAATGAGTTGGATGGTAAATACTTATACCATAATCTTGCACATACCCAACGTGTTGTTAAAAGTACTAAAGAAATAATTAATTCACTTAATCTCAAAGCAGAAGATAGCGAACCCCTTATTTTGGCTGCTTGGCTGCATGATACCGGTTATACTCAAAGCAATGAGAACCATGAGGAAAAGAGTTGTGTTATTGCAAAGGACTTTTTGGAAAAACAGGGATATAATAAAGATGCTATACAAGAGGTTTTAGATATAATTTTAGCAACAAGACGGTATGAAAAGCCAAAAAACCTAAAGGAGGAAATTATCAGGGATGCCGATGCTTCCCATTTTGCACGAAAAAGTTATATGGAAACCAGTGAGTATTTGCGTGAGGAACTATCCCTTTTAGGCATCGCCAATTACTCCCAAAAAGAATGGCTCGATACAAATCTTGCCGTATTGGGTAAGGAACATACTTATAATACCGCCTTTGCAAAAGAAAATTGGCAACCCGGAAAGGATAAAAACTTGAAAAAATTGGCAAAGGAAAAAAAAATCGAGAAAGAGATTGCAAAGAAAGAATCGATCAAAGCAAAGTATAAATTTGAAAGCCCAGATCGAGGGGTGCAAACACTTTTCCGAATAACTTTAAAAAATCATTTGACCTTAAGTGATATCGCAGATACCAAAGCGAACATACTTTTATCTGTAAACGCGATCATTATTTCAGTGGCATTGTCTAACCTTATCCCAAAATTGGATAACCCCTCTAACAACTATCTCATTTACCCTACGGTTATATTCATTGTTTTCTCTGTAATTTCAATGATCCTGGCGGTTTTGGCCACAAGGCCCAATGTTACCAGTGGCGAATTCACCAAAGAGGATGTAAAAAACAAAAAAGTAAACCTATTATTTTTTGGCAATTTCCATAAAATGAATTTGGCGGATTATGAATGGGCTATAGGCGAACTCGTAAAAGACAAAGAATATATTTATAGGAGTTTGACCAAAGACCTTTATTTTTTGGGGTTGGTCTTGAACCGAAAGTATAAAATATTACGATTAACGTACACCATCTTCATGATTGGTACGATAGTGTCTGTAATAGCTTTTGCGATTGCTTTTAATTTTTTCGGTCCTGAAAGAATGGGATGATTTTTGACACCCCTATGCCTTCAATTCCTCCATCAAATCAGCATAGGTAAACGTCTCTTTGGATTCTTTTCCTTTTTTATACAATATTTCGACCCGTATAGCCTTGAGGCCGGTTACACCTTGTAAACCTTCAAGGTCTACGATTTCGATATTGTTGGTAAAATAGCCTTTGGCTTTTAGAAAAGTTATATACCGTAAATATTCAAGTTCATCTTTCTTTTGGGAATATACAATGGCCAATTTCCCCGTTTGGGTCAAACGTTCATTAGTCCCTTTTATAAAGGACTTATCTATTCGTTTTTTAATAACTTCATAACGTGCATTGTAGGTGCCATCAACATCGAACCTCTTTTCATCCATACGAAAACGTATGGAAAGTGAAGTGCTATAAACCAACATCAATGAAGCCACATCCAAAGGAACAGGCAACTCAGGTTTTAAATTGTAATGGGTATTTTCCATCTCGCACATTACCTGCAATTGCCATAATCTTAGGTTGTGCAGATATAGTGGATTAAAACCCTTGTCCCCCGCAATTGAATCCCCTATGTATATATTATGCTCTACCCCATCGGTCTTATAGCGTTCAAAATAATGCGGAAACATATCCTGTGCATCCTCCTGACGTTTGTCTATTACACTTGCCAATTGCTTATTGATAAGCATTACACTATTATCGTAGTTTTTACGATGATCATAATATGATTCCGTACTATCATCTATGGCATCCTCGTAGGTACTTATCGTTTCCTTTAATTGTGCATTTGTGTTTTTTAAATGATCCAATACTGGTGACACTTCCTCTTTCACAAAATCAAAAATCGCCTGTTCGCTATTGGTATTCAATGTCTCTTTTATTTCTTCAAGGAGATTGTTTATCCTAAAAATGAGTTCTTCATAAATCGGCAACTTATTTTTCTCCCAAGCGGTTGAGACAATCGTATTCAAGGTTGATAATTGAATCATAAGATCCTTCTGAATAGCCGAATTACGGGCCCTTGAAGAATCCTTTATATCTATTTGACCATATAGTGGATACACATCCTTGAAGACAATTTCATTGAATGAAGGCTCCTTTCCATCTAATTGCTCATCAATAAAATGTTTGGCCTCTTCCTTGAATTTCCAGTAAACCGATGAATGCACGGTTGTACATTCATGTTGAATTATAGCATCGATCAGATTCTCCTCTTCGGCTGCTGAACGCATTACGGCAGTAACGATATAGGGCATAATATCATCCAATTTTTGGGCATTTACACCATTGAGCTCGTTTACGGTATTAGAAACCAGTTCCAAGACCCCCAATAGTCTACCATTACTGGAAATTGGTGCAAAAATCGCACTTTTTATTCCTTGCTCCTTTAAGCCTTTATAGGGCGCGGTACCCCCAGACATTTCATAATATTTATCGACATCGGCAATGGGAAAATAGTCGTTCTCCTTGACCAATTTTTTGTAGGAACCCTGACATAAAGTATAACCACACGATTCCTTTTCTTTATTATGAAGCAGGTAGCTGGCCATATTCTTGCCATGTACCTTTTCAAATTTATCCTCATTGGGATTATAGGTTATAAAGCCTACCTTAATATCAAGAATATTGAAGAAAGACTTGAATATTCCTTGCAGGTTCTCCACAAAATTGTCACTTCCGCGTTTATCATTTGAAATTAAACTCGATTTAATCTCAGAAATGGAATGTTCTGTAGTCGCATCGAACATGTTCGAAATCACGAATCCTTTTGAAATAAAACTGTTAGGTGGTATCTTTTCTTTCCATACTTCAACATTATCAACGTTTTCAAGCAGTTCCTCCAAATCGGCCTGGGTCAGATCCTTGGCATTTTCGGTGGGGATCAAATCCATAAAATCGGCATTGTACAGTATACGATAGTGTTTCATTACCCCTTTCGCATCTGGGATATCATAAAACATGGGGCGTTTAAAATCCAATTTAAAACCGTAATAGAAATTCAATATTATGGCACAACCCATAATATAGCTGAGTTCTTCCGGTATTCCCCTTACTTTTAACTCAAAGTCTTTTCCAGCAGCCTTTATGATCTGCCCAAAGCGCTCTGTACTATTGAAAATAACATCAACATAGGGTAATGTTGCCGTTTTGATCTCATTTTTACCGAGAACATCGGCAAAAGAATCCTGAAGAATGATCTTTATTACCTTTTCATGTTCCTTAAGTAATGAAATATCACAAAAGCCATCCCTAAGCTCAGGATATGGTGCTTGGGCCTTTAATATATACTTGGCCTTTTGGGCCAAAAATTCATCATCACCTTCGGCCAAACGCTCATAATGTTCCAACAACTTGTGGAAACTTATAACCCGTTTTAACGGAAATTCATTTTCGTAAATATTTTCCATACCTCGTATTGGTCTGTTTTGAACCATTAAAATTACATAAAATGAAATAAACTTTTGTCGATGTAATTCCAAGGGTATTGAACGAATTTTTGGATATTTATACAAAATTCATACATGTCGTCCAATTTTAGGTTGTCAAGAGCGTACAAAAATGCCAAAGTGGTACCTTTTGATGATACCTCAAAGTTTATTCTATTCAGCGATTGCCATAGAGGGGACAATAGCTTCGCCGATGATTTTGCGAACAATAGGAACATCTATTACCATGCTATAAAACACTACTACAATAACGGCTTTGACTATTGTGAAATTGGGGATGGCGACGAATTATGGGAAAACCGTTCTTTTGAACCCATTTTTGAGGCGCATAAAAATGTGTTCCAATTATTGAAAAAGTATCATTTGGAAAATAGGTTGCACATGCTTTGGGGCAACCATGACATGGTATATAAGGATGATGACTATGTAAAAAAGCATTTATCGAGTTATTACGAACCAATTGATGATAAGGACAAAGAACTTTTTGAAGGTATCACCTATAATGAGGGGGTTATTTTAAAACATAAGGAATCTGATCAAGAACTCTTTCTTACCCATGGTCACCAGGCCGATTGGTGGAACTACACTTTTTGGCGTTGGGGTCGTTTTTTGGTACGCGTACTTTGGAAACCGTTACAGGTATGGGGCATTGCCGACCCAACAAGCCCCGCAAAAAACTACAAGGAGTTGATCAAGGTAGAGCGTCGTATCAAAAAATGGATTTTAAACAACAACCTATTAATCACGATTGTTGGGCATACCCACAGACCTCGATTTCCTGAGCCTGGCGATATTCCGTTTTTCAATGATGGTAGTTGCGTACATCCGCGAAGTATTACTGGGATTGAAATCGAAAACGGAACCATATCCCTTATAAAGTGGCAAATTGCCACTAAGGACGATGGTACTTTGCAAATTGTTCGGCTTCTGTTAGAGGGACCACAAAAATTAATCGAATATCAAAAAGCCCAAGATTGATCAATCTTGGGCTTTTCAGGAATATTGCTTTGAATTATTGAGTTGCCAGTTTAAAATTCACTGGAATACTATATGGTACTTTTACTGGTTTTCCCCTTTGCATTCCTGGGGTCATTCTTGGTAATGAAGCAACAATACGACCAGCTTCCTTTTCTAGTCCAGGGTCTGGACCCCTTGTTCTAACGTCTGTAATAAACCCCTTAGAATCTATGGCAAATTGTACGAACACCCTTCCTTGAATACCCATCTCGGCAGCAATCTGTGGATATTTAAAGGTTTTTACTACATGCTCTTGGATTTTCTCTTGAAAGCAGGCCTTTCTTTCTGCATTACCTTTGGCACTTTCACAACCTGGGAAAATAGGAACATTTTCGATAATGGCAAAAGGCACTGATATTTCTTCCTCTTCCTCTCCTACCTCAACATCATCAACCTCAACTACCTCTATTACTTGTTCTTGACTAGACTCTGTGCTTTCAATTACGGTTTCCTCTATTTCCGCAGCATCCTCGACGACTTCAATAATCTCTGGAGCCGAAGGTGGCGGTGGCGGTGGCGGTGTTTTTAATTGCTCTGTAACAGGAACATCCTCTTTAATATCTTCAACCACATTCAACATTTCCACTATCCTATCCTGTGTAGGATACGATTTGTATTCCAAAGCCCTCCATGTAAGAAAGAGAACAATGGTGAGGCCAATAACAAAATAAAGACCGCTATTGCGGTTTAAATCAACTTCTGGATTTTTCTTGACTTGCATGACGTTTGATTTAACAATACCTCAAAAATACGCCTGTGCATCACCATTAAATATGATATATATCAGTTTTAAGGTTTGATTTTTCTTTAATTATTAAAATATTTTATATTTTTTATGGATATGGAAATAGTAAGGGGAAATCAATTTCGTTTCATCTGGATTACCTACCAAGCACGGAATGACAAACACTAATTCCACCTTTCAACAAACAGATTGCTAGGTTACTCACAATGACGTTAAAAATTATTTCAACTTAAATAAATTGACAAAATACTAGGTGCTAGCAAGTAGCGCTTCATCAAAGTCAATACCTTCAATAGGTTTCAATATTTCCTGTTCCTTATCCCATTCTATACGCCTTCCCAATTTATAGGAAAGTCCAGCCATATGGGAAGAAATGGCCTCTTCGAAACCCTCTTGGATTCCACAGCTTAATTTGCCTCCATTACGGGCACTGCTCAACCACTCCCGTAAATGCAGAAAAGTAGAATCAACACGGGCACCGTTGATATATGTCCACATAAGGCCCTTATCGGCAAAATACTGGGAGGTGGCCGATGCTACCCCATCAGTAGAAGAAGCTGCGGGATCATATTGGTAAATAGGTGTACCCGGACTCATTTTTTCGGCCTCGACCATATCGGCATAGCGTGTTGATCCCCCATCGGGCCAAATTGTTAATCGGTTCCCCAGTTCCATAGTACCATCGTGGCCCATTAAAACTGTTGGGCGATTAAACCCATTGCCCAAAGTGGCGCTATAAACAAAGGTCATGCCTTGTTCCTTGCCAGGGTTTTGGCTGCCTCCGGTAGTGAAATTGGGGTATTCCATATTCACTTGCAGTACATCGGGTACATTGCGACCATCCCTATGGGTATAAATACCCCCTGAGGTCATCACGGAATCCGGAATTCCCATATTCAATACACAATTTAGACGATCATAATCGTGGGACAATAAATCGCCGGAAAGTCCAGAGCCATAAGCCCACCATTTACGCCATCTAAAAAAATGGTTTTTATTAAAAGGTACTTTTGGTGCAGAACCCAAGAATAGGTCCCAATCTATGGTCTCGGAACTCGCATCTGGGTGAATATCATACATCCAAGCACCATTGTCATCATTACGGTTGGTATTGGTCTGTATTAAGGAAACATGACCAATGGTGCCTTTTTGAATAATATCCTTGGCAGTCTGAAAACTCAAGGTCTGCCTATGTTGGTGCCCCACCTGAAAGACCGCTTTCGAATTCCGCGCCGCTTCACGCAAACGATAGGTTTCTTCCACCGTATGGGTCATGGGTTTTTCGAGATACACATGCACGTTGTTCTCCAAGGCATCAATGGCCATAGGGGCATGCCAATGATCGGGGGTTGCTATGATCACCGCATCTATATTGCCACTACGGATCATTTCCTGGTGGGTACCATAGCGCAACATCTTGCTGTCCTCTGTTGTAAAGGAGTCAATGGCCTTATTTGCCCTATAATCAAAGATATCACAGATGCCCACCAATTTTACATTCAGTTTATCCTGTGCATTGAAATCTGATAAGGCAGAATGGTTGGGGACTTCCTCTGACAGTACTTTCATTTCGGTCAACCATTCTTTGGTGGCAAAGCCCAGGGCACGGCATAATTGTTCGCCACGAATGCCAAAACCAATAATCCCCACACGAATAGGCTCGCCCCCAATTGCGTGCACGGCAGATGGTAATGTGGGTTGTATATTCAATTGCTCCAATATGGCAATCCGTTCTTTTTTCTTGGCCACGGTATTGGCAGCACCCGCCCACCATACAGCACCCATTAGGGGAATACCCCCTAAACCTTTTAATGCATCCCTTCTCGTAAATTTCATATGGCTTCGGTTTTAGGTTTCATTTCTTTTTTGTTGAATAGACGTTTTAGTCCAAAATATTCCGCTGTAGGTATTTGGTAGATTACTATACAGGCAACCAACTCGATCAGGTTTTTATTGATGAACCAATAACTACCCTCTACATTGAGCTGGGTCACCCAGGGGAAAGATGGGTGTGCCAGATAATATAGGCCTAACAGACAGGCCCCTACGAGGGCTCCCCATTTTTCAAAAATTCCCAGTACCAGGGTGAGGCCTACAAAAATAAGGGCGGTGACGTTTCCCCAATCGGCAATGCCTATAAGTGGATCGGTGGTTAGCCATAAAAAGAAGGGACGAAAAGGGCCTTGCGCTGAGGCAAGGTAACCCAAGGAGGTCCAATCGGGGTTATAGAGTTTTATGATGCCTTCATATAAGAAGTGCCAGCCTATGAACAGCCGTAATAGTACCATACTATTTTTCAAATACTTTTCGTTCCTGATTTTGATCATACGATGTTATTTTGGAAATTGTACTTTATGCCCTGTTGGTGTTGAAACATACTTTTAAAATTAGCGAAATTAGGTCATGCACCTAGGAGAAAATATGACATTTATCAGATTTAGAAAGGGTATTCAATTAGGTGGCTATTAAAAAGTTTGTTGCCTTACTTACTTTTGGTTGATTAAGTATTTTGTATTTGTTACTAGTTCGATAAAAAAAACACTACTTACGGACACTATTTGGCTAGTTTCGTCCTTATTTATCATTTTTCATTATTGATAAAACATACCTTTTCTAAACCAAATTATTCGACATTACATTGATTGATCCATTTTAAGGAATCGTATCAAAACCACTTCCCCCTACAAGTTTACTTATTTAATTATTTCTACTAATTTAAAACCTTTATTATGAAAACAATTTTTAAACTATTGCTTGTACCTATTATGTTGATAGCATTTTCCTGTTCAACGGAAAGTGTAACTGACCTCTCACAGGAAAATCTGAACGCTGCCGCCGTCAAAAGCGGCAAAAAAGTAAAACGGCCCATCTCAGCCAGACTTACCAATTTTCCCGATTTCGATATTGAGGCCATAACTTGTTATCCGGAATTAGAACCAGATTTTCCCAATGTAACCCTTAATACGAACATTATATCTGGTAATATGACCCATTTGGGGAAACTTCGGCAGGGAAGTTTTGGCAGACCGCAAGCAGAATCATGTTATCTACAGGAAGACGGTTCACTGCAAGTCATTTATAAAGTTAATTATATAGCGGCCAACGGGGATGAAATTCGCACTACGGAATATGTCACAATTATTTGTGATGACGCTGATTGCTTCACCGGAACTTTTGATGGTACTGAAGTACTTCCCGATGGCGTCGAATTCGCCATAGTTATAGACGGTGGATCCGGGAGGTTCGATGGGGCAACAGGACATATGAATTTTGTAGGTGCGGCCTTTGGACCTGATGGCAGCAGCTGGGAGCTTGAAGGTGAAATTACCTATTGATAAGCTATCATATTAAATTTAAGAAACCAGCGATTCAAAATTTGGTCGCTGGTTTTTTTGTATTCCAACCTAGGCACGAAGCTTCCCATTTTACCCTAAATAGATAATATTTGGTTGTTTACTTCAAACAAAAGATCGGAATACTACGAATATCCTAGTACGGATTCTGGTTATAAGGGTGTTTTTGTCCCGATAAAATGCATATACTTTCGGTAAGGTGTTTTTGGGTTGCCTTACCTTCATCGAGCATTTTTTACACTTTATCCCCTTTTTTGTCAGTTACCGAAAAATAAGGGGTTTTGAACGTTTTACGACCCTGTAGGATACGCTCTGCTGCGTTTTTATTATATAAAAACGCAAGTCATGAAAACTATCTTAACTTTAATATTTGTTCTTACAATCGGAGTAACAGTTCAAGCCCAGGATGCCAAGGTAGATGTTAAGGTTGAAACTGTTGAAATGAACATCGTTACTTCCACTACTAACGAGAACACGGTAGCTCGTTTGTACAAGTTCCAAAATGCTAGAGTAAAGAAAGCATTGTCTTTTACAACTAAAAGAAACAAAGCTAAATTGGCTTAAGAAATACCAAGTAACAGATTACCTGCCTGCCGGCAGGCAGGCTTCGTACCTCGCAAAGAGATTAGAGAAGACTTTTCAGACAGCCTCTTTTTTGTGGAACAAATCTAAATGGGCGACGTTTGTTTACTTTTTTACTACCTTAAAAAAATCATCGGGTTCTAGCCCACATTCAGTGATCATTGCAATAGCGTAATCCATGGTTCCCAAATCTTTATCGGTATTATTGGTTCCCATGCTAAATTTTACCCCGGCAGCTTTTGCCCTTTTTATGAAAGTTGCTGAAGGGATCTTATAACGCGCATTGATCTCTATAGCTATATCGTTGGCCACGGCGGCTTGGATCACTTTGTCCATTCTTTCTTCTGTCCATAGCATCCCATATTCCGGTTGCAGCACATCTGGTAAAAATGTCGAGTTTACATAGATGTCTATAGGTTCATCTTCCATGACACCGACAATTTTACCCACCAACTGATCCATAAAATCATCCTTGTCATCGACAAATACCTCCTCTGGCATCCAAAGTCGCATTCTTCTTCCTTTGGTGTCTGTCCAGGTCATGGCATCGGTGAATACATAGTCAAAAGTGCCGATATTTTCCTTGGAAAACATAGTTACCCATTCCCTGCCTTCTGCCTGCATGGCCATATACACGGGATATTCCTTATATTGATCATAATTGGCCAAAAGCGTTGAATCATTGGTAATGGGGAACCCCACCCCGGCATTGAACGCTACCCCATACTTAATCCCGGTTTCCTTGGAATGGTCCAATAATTCCTCCATGGTCAATCCTCCTTTTAGATGCGCGTGGTAATCTACAATATCGTATCCTGCGGCTCTTAGTTTAGCTATTTTCTTGATTATAGGATTTTCAACAGTTTCCGGTTCTTGCTCGGTATCTGTTTTTTTAGAATTTGGTTTGCATCCAATAAGCAAACTGGCAGTAACCAAGACGATAATAAGGGTAGTTTTTTTCATGGTTAACAATTAAAAGTTTAGTATATGGTGAAGAAATCTTTAATACTGCTTTGAACCGTTAAAGATACTGATTCTGAACAATTTTGGCAGGAATAAAGATGAAGAGGGACACCGATAAAACATTAATAACGTAGGTTGGAATTCCACGCTCGCAATAATTGTACTACCAGTTTAAAGGTTATTAAAAATAAAAATCAATAGGAAATATTGGAGGTAAAGCGTTTTGACCATTTTGATGCCCTGCCGATAACAGGTGTGAGGGTAGCAAACACTTCCAAATTTCTTGTTGTATAGGACTTTTGCTTATTAAAATTCCCCAAAGTCAAAGCAATAGGGCTCTCAATGGTTTTTTCTTTACTCTCTGCGGTCATAATCACTGTTTTCTTTCCTAAAAAATCATCCTTTCTGTCCATGGACAAGGACATTACTGTACTCGAGTCCCAGTTTGGAATAACCAGCGGAGCATCAACTTCGCCATGAATGTCATAAATGAATACATGAAGGCAGTACTCCATTTCCAATTTAATATCCAAGGGATGGAACCGTATTTTGGTAACTACTGTTAAATCATTCACATCATCCCCAACATGTATGAATTTAGGTATTTTTAGTAAATCAACTGAGAGTATTTTGGCCATGATAAGGTTTTATGAAATTATTATTTAATATTTTTTGACGTTCGTATATCGTTTCTTCATCGACACTAAAATACCTACGATTACACCAAGACCAAAACTTCCCAATATAACCAACACCCGTGACATCGAAATCTTCCAAATAAAGAAATTAACATCGGTTACTTCAGAATTCTGGAGTGAAAAAACCACAATTAGAGCAGCAAAAATAATAGCGAGTATCGTCTTGAATTTCATATTTTGAAGTATTAAGTGGAGAAAAGTGTTAGAAAAGCCATAACTATCGCTTTACATTCATTTCCAATGTTTATACACTAAAAAATAAAATAGTCACATTTTTATAATCTAGTCTTGATACGGTTATAAAAAAAAGATGCCTTGTAATATACAGGCATCTTATTTGGCTTCAGGGGAAATTAAAAGGGCTTATTTTTTTATGATTTTTGATTTATCGGTCAAACCCTTAATCTGGACCTCAGGATTTCCATAAACGTACACATTGCTTTTTCCCTGTGCATATACTTCAAGATTTCTGGTCGCATTTACATGTACATCAGAATTATTTGAAGAATACAGGTCCACAGAACTAACCTTCATCTTTTTGGCATTCAAGTTTGATGATTTCTTTAAATTGAAGGCGGCATAGTCGGCATCCCCGCTTAAGTCCAAATCCGCGGTGTTGTTCAAGGTAACACGGACCTTATTTGCTACGACCGAAGCTTTCAAATCTGTCCTATCGCTCATTATAAGGGTTGCATTCTCTGATTTTATCTGAATTTTACCCCCTGCATCCCTATGCAATGTTACTGTAACATCATCGGCGCTTACATCCAAATCTACCCTTGCACCGTCATAACCGCTCAAATAAAACCTATCGGCTGTAAGGCGTCCTTCACCCTTTACCTTGGAATCGTGTTTTACAATCAGATGTTCAATTTCCTTTACTATAAGGTCAAGTTCAAGCTTTTTACTGCTTACGATCTTATCGGTCGTAAATATCTTTAATATACTGTCGATGACCACAAATTGTATTACCGTATGCAAGTTGCTATCCGCATTCAACCTATAACCGTTAGAAATACCTTGGTTAATGTTGATTTCAAGGTCATCGTTGATTTCCACAGCATTGAAATTGTGGGGAATATCTTTTACCAACAATGTAACTTCCTTGTTTCCTTTAATCTTTTGTTTCTTTTGTGCGCTAACGGTCAAGCTCATCAAAGCTATCGACAATAGAATTATTTGCTTTTTCATGTGTTTAAAATTAATCCATTGCCATTGATACACCGAATTTACAATAAGTCACAATTTTTAAATATTTTGCTTCCTATTCCTCACTTACCATAATATCCTCATTGGTAATCTTATGAACGGGCACAAACAGCAAGCCTTCCGTGGTATCTATTGCAATGGTCAGGTTTTCCATGGAAACAATGGTTCCGGAAATTTCTTTGTAAACAATCTTTTGGCCTATTTTAAAGTTTTTTCTGGCATAGGAAGTTCTTAAAATGTCCCTTACAATTTCCTTTGAACCAAGTCCAAAAGACAGGGCTACTGCTGCCAAAAATGCCCCAAGGATAATTGTGGCATTATTGGTGATGATCTCTGTATTAATACCCGCTTGGTTGAGAGCTGTTACGGTTATGATAAATGCGATAATATAAAAAACAAGGGTGCCCACAAGTTTGGAACCTCTAAGGTCAAAGGTTTCAAACACCCCCATAATCGCTTTCTTTACAAAGTTCGCAATATAAAGGCCTACCATGAAAAGTGCGATGGCACTAAAAAGTTTGGGCAGGTATTGCAACAAGTTTCCTACCTCCCTTGAAACGATTTCCCAGTTCATTATATCAGCAGCAATAATGAGGAAGGCCAAGAACAATATCCATTTTACGAATACTACGATTACGGTAATCACATTGAATTTGATCGTTGTTTTTCCCGATAAAACCTTATCGTTTATAATCTCGGTAAGTTTATCTGCTTTGGCGAATTTGAGGATGCGTTTTAGGATCAGGACCACAAGTTTTGTAAGTAGCCATCCGACCAATAATATCAATAGGGCCCCTATTATGTTGGGAAGGACTTCCATGAAGGTTCGGCCCATTTCGCTCAATGTGTTCGTTGTCAGTTCTTTCCATGTGTCAATAGTCTTCATGATTTAGTTTTATTGGTTATTAGATCTATAGATTTTCTTTACTTTTTTGAATATACTTTGGGCAACTTCCCCGTATCTTGAAGAAAAAAGTTCGGCCATTTCAATAAATAACTTGGCATTTTCAACATCCGCTATAACTTTCGCCTTTAAACCAAAGGGTACTTCCTTTATAGGGTACTGGATCTGTTTGAAGATATTCTTTTCTACCATACCTTTTTTTGACCTCCGTTAGGGTATTAGGTGCTTATGTACAGCTATCACAATTTAGTAGCTATTTTGATACACGTAAACTTAATTAAGTCACAACTAAGTCGTATTCGTTTATTTAAATACTTTGTTCAAGGAAAAAACCCCAAGGGTGATCAGGATGGTCACTCTTCGGTTTTAAAGAGCTTTTCTATGACAGATAGATACTTGCTGCCAAAAAGATCTACAAGTTCAGAGGCCAGTTTTAATGATTCAATATCAGCTATCAATTCCTCCTTGGCAGCTTCAGGTAATTTTTTATCCGTTACCAGTTCCTTAAAGATGTTATCCTTCTTTTTCATAAGGTTTCATAAATTTGAACCACTTTCGACTTGGCCCTGTTCAATCTCATTTTTACTGCACTTGCACTTAATCCCAAAATTTCCTGGAGTTCCTTTATAGTTACGTCGTCCTGATATTTGAGCAATAGTATTGTCTTATCCTCTGGCGATATCTTATCCAATGCCTTACTTAATCTATCGGCTTCAAATTGGTTAATTTGTTCGATGTCAACTTCGACCTCAGCAACTAGATGATATTCATGTTCGTCCAAACGGTCATTCTTCCATTGTTTTTTTTTGTCCCTTGTCACATAATTGGCACAAAAATTATAGGTCAGCGTATAAAGCCATGTAGAAAAAGCGGCCTTTGTATTATCGTAGGTATTCAACTTTAAAAAAACCTTTAGAAAAATATCCTGGGTCAGATCTTTGGCCTCATCGGTATTCTTTACAAAACCAAAACATTTGTTGAATACCTTATTACCATACCGATCATAGAGGATACCGAAAAGCTGGGAATCCTTGGTGTCCAATATTTTCCTGACCAACTCTTGGTCCGAAAAGGACTTAACGGATGCCAGATAGCTCTTCTGTTTATCGCCAACAAGGACAAGAATCAAATATTTTAATAATGACATTGGTATGGTATAACAGTATCTCAATATACCATAATTAAATCAAAAGTAAATGTGACCTATTGTTATTTGGTGGGTATAAACCAGTAACAGGTAAGGATGTTAATTATATTCAAAGCCTTGGATTCGGATAGGCAACATCGGCACCTTACCCAATTTGCTGTCATGGTAAATATGGCATAGGCAAATGGAGGAATTTGGATATTTGATGAACAAACAATAGTGGGTAATGGACACTTTAGAAAAAATTGAACACCGTAGACATGTTGTGCACTTTGCGCAATTGGTAAATTTGGCCAAAAGTGATGGCCAGTTAGAATTGGATGAGTCAATAATACTAGAGCGTTTGGCCCAAAAACTTGATATTCCCTGGAAAGAATACGACAGGATTTTAGAAAATTCAACGGATCAAATGGTTGAACCTTTGGATTCATTAGACAAAAAGTACGAGTATATATATGACTTTTTCAAAATTATCTTTGCCGACAATCGATTGGATGAAGAAGAATACGGATTGGTCCTGAAATATATATATGCCCTTGGATTCAAGAATTCTGAAACTACCGAAATCATCAAACGTACTGTAGCCATTTTTGAGGAAGGTATTAGTTTAAGGGTCTATAAAAGACTTATTTTAGGGCAATGATCATATACATAGCCGAATAAAGCAATCCCTTAGGTCATTTTAGCCCTTGGCATAAAACCTGCCCGCCAGAAATCGTGCAATAATTAAACCGCTGTGAATCTTAGCTTGTTTTTCTTAGGCGCATTGGGACCTCAAATAAAACTGTAATTTCCCAAGTTTCAATTCCACACTCGCAATAATTATAATACCTTAGTAAACGTTCTAAATAAAGCGTTTTTTAAGATCATTTGATCTTTTTATTGAAGCTATCACCCATGAAAAAAGTAAAACCATATCAGCCCAAAAATAATATTAGGATAGTCACCGCGGCATCTTTATTCGACGGGCATGATGCCTCGATAAATATTATGCGGCGAATTATCCAGGCTACAGGCGTGGAGGTAATTCACCTTGGGCATGACCGTAGTGTGCAAGAGGTAGTAAATACTGCCATCCAGGAAGATGCACACGCCATTTGCCTCACCTCTTACCAAGGCGGGCACAATGAGTATTTTAAATATATGTACGATTTGTTGAAGGAAAGAGGCAGGGAACAAATCAAAATTTTCGGCGGCGGCGGGGGCGTATTCCTACCTGAGGAAATCAAGGATTTAATGGATTATGGCATTACCCGTATCTATTCCCCGGATAATGGGCGCGAGATGGGATTACAGGGAATGATCAATGATCTGGTACAAAAATCGGATTATGAGATCGGTAAAGACTTGACCAACGAATTGGAACTGTTGCCAAAAAAGGACACTAAGGCCATAGCGCGCTTAATTTCCTCGGCCGAGAATTTCCCCGAAATTGCAAAAGGGGCATTGAAAAAAATACATCAAAAAAATAAAGACTCCAAGACCGCGGTACTCGGAATTACGGGAACAGGGGGATCGGGAAAATCCTCTTTGGTCGATGAATTGGTAAGGCGTTTTTTAATCGATTTTCCAAAGAAAACCTTGGGAATTATATCCGTTGACCCTTCCAAACGAAAAACAGGAGGGGCTTTGTTAGGGGATAGAATACGAATGAACGCCATAAACAACTCTCGGGTATATATGCGTAGTTTGGCCACTAGGCAATCGAATCTGGCCTTGTCAAAATATGTGAATGATGCTGTCGAGATCTTAAAGGCGGCCCAGTACGATTTGATTATACTGGAAACCTCGGGAATAGGACAATCGGACACCGAAATCTTGGAACATAGCGATGTTTCCCTGTACGTGATGACCCCAGAGTTCGGGGCAGCTACCCAATTGGAGAAAATAGATATGCTCGATTTTGCGGATTTGGTGGCCATCAACAAATTTGACAAACGCGGTGCTTTGGATGCCCTGCGCGACGTAAAAAAGCAATATATGCGCAACCATGATCTCTGGGAAGTGCCCAAAGATCAAATGCCGGTCTACGGAACCATTGCCTCCCAGTTCAATGACCCCGGAATGAATACCCTTTATAAAGCACTAATGGACAAGATTCAGGAAAAAACCAAGGCCGATTTAAAATCGACTTTTTCCATTTCCGACGCCATGAGCGAGAAGATATATATTATCCCTCCCAGCAGAACACGGTATTTATCTGAGATTTCTGAGAGCCATCGCGCCTATGATAAAAATGCAGGCGAACAAGCAGAGGTGGCCCAAAAATTATATGGGCTGTTCAAAACGATTCAATCGGTTACTGGCAAGGCACCCATACTGAACAAAGCAGGCCTGGAATTGGATGCCTTGAAACCCGACGAAAAGGGAAAAATGGATTTCCTAAAACTGTTATTGTCAGAATTCGATCGTGTAAAACTTGATTTGGACCCTTATAATTGGGAAGTTATTTTGGGCTGGAGCGAAAAGGTAGATCGTTATAAAAATCCTATCTATTCATTTAAGGTCAGGGGTACCGAAATAAAAATCGAAACAACCACCGAATCACTTTCCCATTCCAGGATTCCAAAAGTGGCCTTACCCAAATACCATGCCTGGGGCGATGTTTTACGATGGGTCTTACAGGAAAACGTTCCTGGGGAGTTCCCCTATACTGCGGGATTGTACCCTTTTAAACGCAGAGGCGAAGATCCTGCGCGTATGTTCGCCGGAGAAGGCGGACCGGAACGCACCAACCATCGTTTCCATTACCTAAGTTTGGGCCTAGCTGCCAAACGTTTGTCCACCGCTTTTGATAGTGTTACCCTTTATGGGAACGATCCAGATCTTAGACCCGATATCTATGGGAAAATAGGAAATGCCGGCGTAAGCATCTGTTGCTTGGACGATGCGAAAAAACTATACTCGGGTTTTGATCTTGCAGACCCAATGACAAGTGTTAGTATGACCATCAATGGCCCAGCGCCCATGTTACTCGCTTTCTTTTTGAACGCGGCCATAGACCAACAATGCGAGCTGTATATCAAGGAAAATGGCCTGGAAAAAGAGGTCGAAAAGAAAATAAAAAATAGCTATGATGACAAGGGTATAGACCGCCCAAAATACCATGGTAAATTACCGGAAGGCAATAATGGACTTGGATTACTACTCCTTGGCGTTACCGGCGACCAAGTATTGCCAAAAGACATCTATGAAGCAATAAGGACCAAAACGATCACACAAGTCAGAGGTACTGTGCAGGCTGATATTTTAAAGGAAGATCAAGCACAGAACACCTGTATTTTCTCCACTGAATTCGCGTTGCGATTAATGGGCGATGTGCAGGAATATTTTATACGAAAGAAGGTTCGTAATTTTTATTCGGTCTCTATTTCCGGCTACCATATTGCGGAGGCAGGGGCGAATCCGATTACCCAATTGGCATTGACCCTATCCAATGGATTCACCTATGTGGAATACTATCTTTCGCGCGGAATGGATATTGACAAGTTCGCCCCTAACCTATCGTTCTTCTTCTCCAATGGTATTGATCCAGAATATGCGGTGATTGGTCGTGTGGCAAGAAAGATCTGGTCAAAGGCAATGAAAAATAAATACGGGGCAGATCCTAGGGCGCAAATGTTGAAATACCATATTCAGACCTCTGGACGCAGTCTGCATGCACAGGAGATAGATTTTAACGATATCAGGACCACCTTACAGGCACTTTATGCCATATATGATAATTGCAATTCGCTGCATACCAATGCATATGACGAGGCGATAACCACGCCCACCGAGGATTCTGTACGTCGAGCCATGGCCATACAACTGATCATTAATAAGGAACTGGGACTGGCCAAAAACGAAAATCCAATCCAGGGATCATTTATCATAGAGGAACTTACCGATCTGGTAGAGGAAGCGGTACTTCTAGAATTTGATAGGATTACTGAGCGCGGTGGCGTTCTGGGTGCTATGGAGACCATGTACCAAAGGAACAAGATCCAGGAGGAAAGCTTGTATTATGAGACCTTGAAGCACAATGGGGATTTTCCCATAATCGGGGTCAACACCTTTTTGAGTAGTAAAGGTTCGCCCACCAGCATTCCCAATGAGGTGATACGTGCCACGGAAGAAGAAAAGCAGGTCCAAATAAGAACATTGCAAAACCTTCATAAGGCGAATTCTACGGATAGCTTGTTGAAAGATCTGCAACAGACTGCGATGCAAAACCAAAATATTTTCGAGGCTTTGATGGAAGCTTGCAAATATTGTTCCTTGGGGCAGATTAGCTCGGCATTGTTCCAAGTTGGGGGGCAGTATAGAAGAAATATGTAACACCATTGGTCCTAGCCAATTTTGGAACCTGCCTGTACTTCGACAGGCTCAGTGACCGTGGCAGGCAGGTTTGGTTTTTGCAATTGGCTTATACCCGACATTGCAATAAAAAAATAATTTAAAAAGTAATAGTATGAAAACGAATTCAGCATTTTTAAAACGGATCTTATTCTTGCTAATCACACTGATCGTCACAGCAGGAGTTTGCGTTCAGGCACAGGATAATTCAAAACAATCGGAACTTGATAAAAGGGTAAAGACTTTTCTTGAAAGTAAAAAACATGGGTGGCGCGACATGAACGTTCCTGCCTCCGACGGAAAGTTACTTTACGACATAATTCTGAAAAATGGGTACACCAAAGGTCTTGAAATAGGGACCTCTACGGGGCATTCCTCTATCTGGATGGCTTGGGCCCTTAGTAAGACAGGAGGCAAATTGACCACTATCGAAATCGACGAAAGTCGTTATAAGGAAGCCCTTGCCAATTTTAAGGAGGCAGGAATTTTGGACTACATTGATGCCCATTTGGCAGATGCCCACAAAATGGTAAAAGAATTACAAGGTCCCTTTGATATTGTGTTCAGTGATGCCGACAAAAATTGGTATGTGAATTATTTTAAGGATGTATCCCCTAAATTGGTTTCGGGAGGCTGCTTTACTGCGCATAATGTAAGGCCGGCAGATCAAGGTCGACGAGGATTATCAGGAACAGCGGAATATTTGGAATACGTTCAAAGTTTAAACAACTATACGACCACTGTAGATAACTCTGGAGGCGGACTAGCGATCAGCTATAAGAAAAAATAGCTGCATGCCCTTGGAACGAACAGACAAGCTACCTCGAAAACTGGGTCTTTTTTCGTCGACGAACATTGTGATCGCCAACATGATCGGGGCAGGTATTTTCACTACCTCCGGCCTGTTAATGGGCGATTTGGGCAACCCGCTTTTGATGCTCCTTTTATGGGTGGTAGGAGGGGTAATAGCGCTGTGCGGGGCAATAAGCTATAGCGAATTGGGCACTGCCATGCCCCATGCCGGGGGCGAATATAAGTTCCTGTCGCAACTCTTCCATCCCATGTACGGCTTTCTAAGTGGGTGGGTATCTTTCATCGTAGGTTTTTCCGCGCCCATTGCAGCTTCGGCCATTGGTTTTAGCGAATACCTTTTTCATGCCTTTCCAGGTATTTCGACCAATCTGGGTTTTCCGGAAAATGGTTTAAAGAAGCTGGTTGCTATCTTGGTGATACTTCTTTTTTCGTTCATTCACCTACGGGGAACCAGCATTGGGGCAAAAGTGCAAAACTACCTGACCGTTCTCAAAGTAGTGCTTATAGTAGGGTTGATATTTGCCGGTTTCCTTTTGGGCGATGGCAATTTTTCCCATTTTAAGATGGGAGGTACAATGATATCTGGCTTTGGTAGCTGGAAAACCATTGGCCTGTCGCTCATGTGGATCATGTTTGCATATAGTGGGTGGAATGCTTCTACCTACATTGGTTCTGAAATCAAAAATCCCAAAAAAAACCTCTCGCGCTCTTTACTTATCGGCACGGGAATCGTTATGGTTTTGTATTTATTGTTGAATGCGCTTTTCATCTACGCTATTGCACCGGGAGATATGAGCGGGGTCATCGCCATTGGCGGCTTGGCCGTGAACAATTTGTTCGGTAGTGCAACGGACACCCTGATTTCCCTTTTGATATCCTTCGCCCTGTTTTCCTCCTTGAGCGCTTTTATCATCATTGGCCCAAGGGTATACTATGCTATGGCCAAAGACGGTTATTTTTTTAAATTTTTGGCCGAGGTGCATCCGAAATTTAAAGTGCCCACAAAAGCCATCCTCATTCAGGCACTTATATCGATCATCATGGTATTTTCCGGGGCTTTTGATCAGATCTTGACCTATATGGGTTTCTCACTTGGCATCTTTCCTATTCTTGCGGTGATCGGGGTGTTCAGGTTGCGAGCATCTGGGCGTTCTGTTATAAAACTTCCTGGCTATCCTTGGGTACAACTTTTTTATATTCTAATGGGCATTTTTATTTTGGGCCTAGCTTATTTGGAACGCCCTATGGAATCTTCGATTGCGCTGTTGACAGTATTGGTGGGAATACCTTTTTTCTTCATTTTTAAGCGCATGTATCGGCAGAATAAGAAAGTGTTGCCCTAAATACTCCGAAGGTTGAACCGTTTAAGAAACCTATGACCATTGACCCCACTAGTATTTCCAAGGCTACATTCGAAGATGTTTTTTGGAGTTGGGAGTTTGGAGTTGGGAAATTAGAAATCGGAAATTGTAGATTTTCGATTTTCGATCAGCGATTGCCTATTGGCGAATATTTATCATCACATATTTTAACCCTATCTTACTATACCTCTTTTCTACATACCTTAACTTTATGTTATAAGCGAAATAAATGTGTATGTTTATTTCATTTATTTACAAGTTGGGAGCATGGTTAAAAATCCCTTCATAATCCCATATATTCGCATTAGAAATTTGGTATAGATTATTTATGATTTTACTAACTATTATTGAGACAACTTTACCATTAACGAATCCAGTATTAAAATTTCTTGTAATACTGATCATTATATTATTTGCCCCTATTCTCCTGAATAAATTAAAAATCCCCCATATTCTTGGACTTATAATAGCAGGTGCAATAGTAGGTCCAAACGGTTTTAATTTACTATTACGAGATAGTGGTATAATTTTATCAGGTACTGCAGGATTACTCTATATAATGTTTCTTGCAGGTTTGGAATTAGATATAGCGGAATTTAAAAAGAATAGTTTAAAAAGTGTAATATTTGGTCTGTATACCTTCTTAATTCCTATGATATTAGGAATTTTGTCTAGTATTTATATTTTAAATCTATCTATACTTTCATCTGTATTGGTTGCCAGCTTGTATGCTTCACATACATTGATTGCTTATCCGATATTAAGCCAGTTGGGAGTTACTAAAAATCGCGCAGTTAATATCACTGTTGGCGGCACCATGATTACCGATACACTTGCACTTTTAGTATTGGCGGTTATAGTTGGAATGACAAAAGGTGACGTAAATACTGCATTTTGGATAAGGCTATCTATTTCCATTTTGATTTTTGGTCTAACGGTAATGTTTCTTTTCCCAATAATAGGACGATGGTTTCTAAAAAGGTACGAAGACAAAACTTCCCAATACATTTTTGTTCTTACCATGGTTTTTCTTGGAGCGGTACTAGCAGAAGCGGCTGGAATTGAAGCTATTATTGGGGCATTTCTATCTGGGTTAGCTCTTAATAGATTAATACCGGCTACCTCACCATTAATGAATAGAGTTGAATTTGTAGGAAATGCTATTTTTATCCCTTTTTTTCTTATTGGCGTGGGAATGCTCGTGGATTACCGTGCATTTATTAATGATTTTGAAACAATTAAGGTGGCAGCGGTGATGACCATTATTGCTACTACGGCCAAATTCATTGCAGCCTGGTTGTCTCAAAAGTCATTTAAATTTACCTTGGATGAAAGAAGGCTTATTTTTGGATTAAGTAATGCGCAAGCAGCGGCAACTCTTGCTGCTGTAATAGTAGGGTATAATATAATAATTGGGGAAACGGCTTCGGGGGAACCTATTAGACTATTAAGCGATAGTATTTTAAATGGCACGGTTATTATGATTCTGATTACATGTACCATTGCAACTTTTGCAGCCCAGAAAGGGGGTAGAAACATATCATTGAATGAATCATCAATTATTTCGAGCATTGATAATGACAACACAGAAAGAATTTTAATTCCCATAAGTAATCCTGATACGATTGAAGAATTAATTCACTTAAGCACAATCATAAAATCAAAGGATAATAAAGGATTATATGCCCTTACCGTTATAAATAATGACACCGTTGATACAAATACTGATATAAAGTCAAAAAAAATGCTTGAAAGAGCTGTAATTACAGCCTCAGCAACAGATGTTCAATTAAATAAATTGTTGAGATATGATATAAGTATTGCGAATGGGATTACAGGGGTGATAAAGGAGCAAAATATAACGGATTTGGTTTTAGGCCTTCATATTAAAAAAGGAATTTCAGATTCATTTTTGGGCAAACTATCCGAAGGTATATTATCAAAATGTAATACAACCACTTTTATATATAAACCTGTACAGCCCATTTCAACTATTAAAAGACATATTATCATCGTTCCTTCGAATGCGGAAAAAGTAATCGGTTTTCCATTCTGGCTTTCCAAGATTTGGAACATTCCTAAAAATACCGGTTCAAAACTTGTTTTTTATGCAAACGAGACAACTATCAAATTAATAAAGAAATTACAATCAATAAATCCAATAGAAGCAGATTTTAAACTCTTTGAAAACTGGAATGATCTCATGCTTATTTCACGTGATATTAAAATAGATGATAATTTAATAATTGTACTAAGTAGGATCAATAAGCCATCTTACCATGAAAATATGGCAAACATACCGGGATACCTGAACAAATATTTCCAATCAAATAGTTTTATTCTCATATATCCAAAGCAAATTGGTATTAATGATGATGAGACAATCGACTTAAATAATCCCTCTTTAACAGAGCCAATTGAAAAACTTGATGAATTAGGAAAAAACATTGCAAAAATATTCAGTCGAAAATAAAGCCCAGCGCCTTACACATGGTATAATACATGAGGGTTTCATTGGGAATGGTCGAAGATGCCTATGAAAAATATAAGGATTACTTTCCTGGTCACAATCCAGTGCCAATGAATAAAATGGTCAATGCTTACACGAGAAGCGTTAAAGGAAAAGGAAATGGTGGGATTATCAGAATATATGAATAAAAAACCTGTTGCCAACCACACGTATAAATAATTACAACCTAAGGGATGCCACTACGTAGGAAACTTTTTATCGAAGTTTTGGAGTTGGGAAATGGGAAATTAGAAGTTGTAAAATAAAATTTTGGAACTTGCATGCATGGCTACGGCACCCCAACAAGCAGGTTTAGGATTTGGAATTGAAGGCAAATAAATTAAAACTTAAAGTATAAGTATTAAAAGTAAGATGACAATAAGTGCACCCGTTGTAATATAGATACCATTACCGGAAGTTCTTATTTGGGATTTCATTGTACGAACTTCTTTGCGAAGTGCTTTTCTTTCAAAACGCTCTAATCCTGATTTGTCCATTTCCTTGATCTCTTCCAAACGATTAAGCATCACTTGTATTTCTGCAGGGATTTCTGAAGGAATTTCTGAAGGGGCAGCCGTTCTATTTTTTTCAGAAGCATTGACTGTTGTTAATGCACCTATCGATAACATGATCATCATTAAATAAATTCTTGTTTTTTTCATATTGGTGTTTTTTAAAATTGTTAAATTCAATATTTCAATATAAGGTAAATATAGTGCATTCCGATTCGGATACAAGCCCTCATTCAAAGATGCTTTTTATCGCCGTTTTGGAGTTGAGTTGGGAAATTGGAAATGGGAAATTAATAATTGGTGATCAACGATTGGCGAACAGCGACTAGCGATGACCTAAAGAAACGCAATTGCGTTTATTCCTCCATATTGGGTGAATAACCTGTACTAAATGTATTTATTTAGAAGTTCAATATTAAAAAAATAAAAATGACTTTAAAATCCAATCAATTGTCGATTGTAATGCTGGGGGCAAGTGGTGCGGTCGGCACGGAAACCCTAAACACACTACTGCAACTCAAAAACATTCAGCAGCTAACATTGCTTGGGAGAAACCACATTTCAAATATAAATGTTGATTTTGTACAACAACACAAAATCAATATAAGTGATACCAGTTCTTACCAGAAATATTTGCATGGTCATTCAACTGCTATTTGTACTTTAGGGGTTGGCGAACCTTCAAAAATGAGTAAAGAAGAATTTGTAAAAATCGACAAAATAGCTGTATTAAATTTTGCAATGGAATGTAAAAAAGTTGGGGTTAAGCATTTTGAATTATTAGCTTCGGTAGGCATAAATCCAAAATCAACTTCCTTTTATTTACGAATAAAAGGCGAATTGGTAGAAGAGTTAAAAGCATTGGATTTTGATCGATTAAGTATTTTTCAACCTTCAATGATCTTAACTCCTACTAACAGGTACGGAATTGCCCAAGCCATTACCCTCAAGGTTTGGCCACTTCTGAAACCTCTATTTATGGGAAGCTTACGGAAATACCGTGGCATTTCGGTGAATGTTCTGGGGCAGGCAATGGCAAAAAATATTTTTAATAAAGGTGAATCGTTCGAAATATTACAATGGGACGAGTTTTATTCAATAATTAAATAGTCTCAACTAAAATTATAAATAATGAAAAGACTTTATCTTCTGCCCAGAGTAATCTCAATCTTTCTATTAATCACCTTATTTCAGACGGTTAACGCTCAAACCCGCAGGGAAGTTGGCAATATGATTTTAGAGGATGTTCCAGAGGTCCCTGAAGAAATAACATCTAGACTACAACAATATCAAAATACCCGATCTGCATCTTTTGCTGATTGGTTGCCAAATGATGAAGGTATTTTAATAGCAACTAGATTCGGAAATACAGCACAATTACATACTGTAAACAACCCTGGTGCAGCAAGAAATCAAATATCCTTTTTTGAGGAACCGGTTTCTAACGGTTCTTTTTGTCCATCTCCTGATTATAACGGATTCCTCTTTACAAAAGATATTGGTGGAAACGAATTTTCCCAGATTTACTGGTACAATATGAATACCCGAATTTCTGAAATGATAAGTGACGGATCGTCCCGTAATTTTGGAATAGTATGGTCTAATAAGGGTGACCGCTTCGCTTTTACCTCTTCTAGAAGAAATAAAAAAGATTTTGATATTTATATCTCTGATATGAAATCGCCTAAAACAGCTGTCATAAAAGTTGATCGGGGAGCTGGGTATTGGATTGCCGCAGATTGGTCCCCAGATGATAGTAAATTGATCGTGATCCAATATTTATCGAGCACAAAATCCAATTCCTTCATTTTGGATTTAAAAACAAAAGAATTGACGCAAATCAATGATGACAAAACAGAAGCGGTTTTTTTAGCCAGATACTGGGATAAAACAGGGAAAAAGATCTATGCAACCACAAACCTGGGAAAAGAATTCAATACCCTGGTGCAATACGATGTGCAAACAAAGAAAATAGAATACATCACAGGGGATATTGCATGGGATATTGAGGAAGGAGTCATGAATAAGGCAAGAACAAAAGTCGCATTTACCGTAAACGAAAACGGATTTAGCCAATTGTATTTAATGGATATTAAGTCTAATAAATACGAAAAAATTCCAAATTTACCTATTGGTCAAATCTATTCCTTCAAGTTTCATCCTTCTCGGGAGGTGTTGGCTATGGTACTGAACACCACAGAAACACCTGGTGATGTATATTCCCTTGATCTCAATACAAGAAAAATCAAAAGATGGACGACCAGTGAAGTTGGGGGTCTGGATACAAGCTTATTTCCAAAACCCGAACTCATTAACTATGAAACCTATGACGAGATAGATGGGGAAAAAAGGAATATTCCTGCGTTTGTATATAAACCCTTAAATGCCAAAGGGCCACTGCCTGTAATGATTTCGATACATGGTGGCCCAGAAGGTCAACATACCCCTTATTTCTCATCATTCTATGCCTTTTTAGCAAATGAAATGGGCATCGCGGTTGTTGCCCCTAATGTTCGCGGATCATCAGGATATGGAAAGACCTACCTTAAACTTGACAACGGATTCAACAGGGAAAATTCAGTCAAAGACATAGGGAAATTATTGGAATGGATCGGGAATAATCCTGGGTTTGATAAGGATAGGATTGCCGTATATGGTGGTTCCTATGGTGGGTACATGGTATTATCATCCATGTATAATTTCAGTGATAAATTAAAATGCGGCATTGACATAGTCGGGATAAGTAATTTTGTTACTTTTCTCGAAAACACGGAAGAATATAGAAGAGATCTAAGGAGAGCGGAATATGGAGATGAAAGAGACCCGAAAATGAGGGAATATTTGTTGTCAATTTCACCAACAAATCATGTTGTTGAGTTCACAAAACCGCTTTTTGTAATTCAAGGAGCAAATGATCCACGGGTTCCGGCTAGTGAATCTGAGCAAATGGTAAAATCAATTAGGGAAAATAATGGTGAAGTTTGGTATATGCTTGCAAAGGATGAAGGTCATGGCTTTAGAAAAAAAGAAAACAGAGATCAAATGACAGAGGCTATTGCTATGTTCTTACAAGAAAACCTATTGAATAAATAAAGCCCATTACCATGTTTGAAAAAATTTAAACCGCTTTTTATATCTACCGTTGGTAATAATTTAATTAAAATATCATTTATGAAAAATTACTTAAAATTTTTAGTTCTACTACTATTCATTAGTTGTGAAAATGACAAAAAAAACACCTCAGAATTGTTTGAAGTCAACCAAACAACTATTGGCAAGCACATTGAGCGTCTAGCTTCAGATGAGTTTCTAGGAAGAAAACCATTTACTGAAGGCGAAGTAAAAACAGTAAGCTATTTAAAGGAGGAGTTTGAAAAATTGGGACTTTTACCAGGAAACGGTACTAGTTATTTTCAAGATGTTCCAATGGTAGAAATTACGGGAGAGACTTCTGAAAATATGGTTATTTCTGGAAAAAATGGAAGTTTTAATCTAGAACTCTTAAAAGATTTTGTAGCCATAACAAATAAAGTAGTAACAGATGTTAGTCTTGAAAATTCCGAGCTTGTTTTTGCAGGTTATGGAATTGTTGCTCCGGGATATGGATGGAATGATTATGAAGGTATCGATTGGAAAGGTAAAACAGCAGTAGTTTTAATTAATGATCCAGGTTTTAAATCCGGGGATTCAACCTTATTTAAAGGAAATGAAATGACCTATTATGGACGTTGGACTTACAAATATGAAGAAGCTGCAAGGCAAGGTGCTGCGGGACTTATTATTATTCATGATACTGAGCCGGCCTCTTATGGTTGGAATGTAATTGAATCTGGTTGGAGTGGTGCTCTTTTAACTATTGAAAGTGATTTGCCCCTCTTGAATGTTGAGTCTTGGATAAGCAGCGAAAGTGCAAAAAAAATGTTTGATGCTTCAGCCATGAAAGGTCAAGATTTTAAAACCATGTCGAGAAATAAAAGCTTTAACCCAATACCGTTGGACTTAAAAGTTTCTGTAACAATAAAAAATAAGATTAAAAAAGATGTCTCTAAAAATGTAGTTGCACTTATCCCTGGTAATGAAAGGAAAGATGAATTTATTATTTACTCTGCGCATTGGGATCATTTTGGTGTTGGTAAGGCAATTGAAGGTGATTCAATCTACAATGGGTCTGTTGATAATGCTTCCGGAACTGCAGGCTTGTTAGCTATAGCGGAGGCGTTCAAGAAAATTAAACCTACAAAACGTTCTATTGTATTCATAGCCGTTACAGGAGAAGAGCAAGGATTATTAGGTTCGGCATATTATGCTGAAAACCCAATTTTTGATCCTAAAAAAACAGTTGCGAATATTAATATCGATGCCCTGGATAGTCCAGAAAAAATGAAAGATCTAACTATAACTGGTTATGGTCAATCTGAAATGGATGAATATGCCAAAGAAGCGGCTACCAAACAAAATAGATACATTATTCCAGATCCAGAAGCTGAAAAAGGATATTTCTTTAGATCAGATCATTTTAATTTTGCGAAAATTGGTATCCCTGCTTTGTACGCAAGTGGTGCTTATGAAGGATTTGATAAAAGTATTGAGGAAATAAAAGAGTATAATGATTATTATCGTGTAAATAAATACCATCAACCTTCAGATGAATACAATCCTGAAACAACCGAATTAAGTGGGGTACAATTAGACTTACAACTATTTTTTGATGTAGGATTAAAATTATCCAATGAGGATTATTTTCCAAAATGGTATGACGGAAGCGAATTTAAGGCTGCTAGAAAGTAAATATAACTAATGCCAGCAATGAAAATATCGCATTAAAACACACCATTTACCCAGCGTTATGCGTAACAGGAAAATACGCTATTAAAATTAAAGAAAGAGGTACAGTCATATGACTGTACGATAATCGGAAAACTATACAAAATGGGAAATAACGAATTTGAAAAGGGAGAAAAATTCACATTTGCGAACAGTATTTCATATGCTGAAAAAGCTGTAGTCAGCAAACATGTACTAAAAAAGGAAACGGGCAATATAAGCTTGTTTGCGTTCGACAAGGGAGAAGGATTAAGCGAACATACAACGCCATATGACGCTATGGTATTGATAGTTGATGGGAAAGCCGATATAATAATAAACGGCGTTTCGAATGTTCTTGAAAATGGGGAGACCATTATTATGCCGGCAAATATACCCCACGCCTTAAACGCGATGGAAAAGTTTAAAATGGTTCTTACCATGATAAAAAGTAAATAGGTCTGGATAAAAAAGTAGGAATTAAAATTTGACAAGGGTTTAAAAATCGATATTTATGGAGCAAAATTAGGGGCGTTTTCAAGAAACGATAAATTAACAACAGAGGATTTTGAGATGCTCGTAATAGCTGAAATATGATACTTTAATGCCCGCGCACAACAAAGTGCAAAACCGCGATTGGCAATCAGGGAACAGCGATTGGTGAATTGGAATTTGGAATTTGGAATTTGGAATTTGGAATTTGGAATTTGAAAATCAAAACCAGACATTTTACACTTGGGGGAATAAATGTATCTATTAAAAAGTTGTGCCCCATTAGAGAATAAAGAAAAATGAAAATGCCAAAAATAAAAGCCGCAATACGTAAAAAATATGGTTCCCCAAGTCAGATAAAAATTGAAAATATTGAAAAACCAATTCCCAAAGACAATGAGGTATTGATTAAGGTTTATGCCACTACGGTTAACAGAACAGATTGTGCAAACCTTACCGCCAAACCTTTTATTATGAGGTTTGTCTTAGGATTATTTAAACCAAGAAAAATTATATTAGGGACAGATTTTGCAGGTGAAGTATCATTAATAGGAAAAAATGTCGAGTCGTTTAGTATTGGTGATAAAGTATTTGGTTTTAATGACACAGGTTCAGAATCACAAGCTGAATATACAACTACAACAGTAGAAAATGTATTTCCAATTCCGGATCGGTTGGATTTTAAACAAGCAGCTGCAAGTTTGGAAGGGGCGCATTATGCCTACACTTTTATTCATAAAGTAAATATCCAATCTGGGCAAAAAATTCTAATAAATGGAGCAACTGGTGCAATTGGTTCTGCACTTCTACAGTTTGTAAGACAATATGATGTCAAAATAACAGCTAGCTGTAACACTAAAAATATCAAGCTAATACAATCTTTAGGTGCCGACAAAATTTATGATTACACCAAAGAAGACTTTACAGATGACAATGAGAAATATGATTTTATATTCGATGCGGTGGGTAAGAGTACATTTGGAAAGTGTAGATCTTTATTAAAAGAAAAAGGGGTTTACATATCTTCAGAATTAGGACCTTATTCCCAAAATATTTTTTATCCCTTATTGACTTCATGGTCAAGCAAAAAAGTACGCTTTCCTATACCTTATAATACGCAGAAAACGATACCCTATATTAGTAACCTTTTGGCGAAAGGAAAGTTCAAGCCTGTAATAGACCGGGAATATTTATTAGAGGATATGTCCAAAGCTTACGAATATGTAATTACAGGACAGAAAACTGGAAACGTTTTAATTAATATTTGAAAAAACCAGGAGCATAACAAAGTGCAAAACGGCTACTACCGACTGAATACTGCCAAATGCCTAATGCCAAATGCCAAATACCTACTGGCGATTGGCGATTTGCGAATAGTTATTATTACCTTTTTTAACCCTATCTTGCTATACCTCTTTTCTTTCTCCCCCAACTTTTTGCACTATGCGAAATAAATATGTGCATTTATATACAAGTTTTTTGCATTAAAATAATTAAACTTAAAACATGATGAAAGCGAACCTGATTTTAGTGGTATTTGTAGGCATGCTATTTGGCAATCAAGTATGTCAGTCACAGAGTGAACAAATTGATGATCCTTATCTATGGCTGGAAGAGATCGAAAGTGAAAAATCTTTAAACTGGGTCAAGGCGCAGAATGCACTTTCAGAAAAAGTGATAACCTCCAATCCACTTTTTGAGCCCCTTCGACAAAAGTATCTTGATGCCTCGAATAATAAGGACAAAATTAGTTATCCCGATATGGTAGGTGATTATGTGTATAATTTATGGAAAGATGAGATTAATAAAAGAGGGTTGTGGCGTAGAATGGCCAAGACCGATTTTATAAATCAAAAAACAGATTGGGAAGTAGTATTGGATATTGATGAACTATCAAAAAAAGAAAACAAACTGTGGGTGTTTGCAGGAGCAACCTGGTTGCAGCCCGATAATAAAATTTGTCTGCTCGCCCTATCCGATGGTGGAAAGGACGAAAATATAATTAGAGAATTCAATGTGGAGACCAAAACCTTCGTGGAAAACGGATTTACTTTTCCGGAAAGCAAGGGAGGTGTTTCTTGGATCAATAAGGATAAGGTTTTTGTGTCCAGGAATTTTGGCGAAGGCACCCTTACAACATCCGGGTATCCAAGACAAGTGAGGATATTGGAAAGGGGAGTATCGATTGATGCTGCCAAGACGGTTTTTGAAACCGACAGTACGAGTGTCGGAGCATTTGGTACTTCCTTTTATGAGGACAATAAGTGGTATGTGTTAGCGTTCGATGCGATAGCTTTTTACAATACCGATGTTTACTACCTAAGCGATGAAAAACTCCAAAAAATTGACCAACCCAAAGATGCCAATTTCGTCGGATTTCATAAAAAACAGGTCCTCCTTTCATTACAGTCCGATTGGATTGTAAACGATGTCACGTATAAAAAAGGGACTCTTGTGAGTTATGATTTTTATAAAAACTTAAAAGGGAAATTAGACGTTAAGACCGTCTATGAACCCAATGAAAAATCCAGTTTCGTAGGTTCAAGTGGTTCCAAGGATTTTATTGTGGTCAACGTAATGGAAAACGTTAAAAATAAATTGATCAAGTATAGCTGGGAAAATAGTACCTGGGTTGCCGAAAACGTTAAGGCCCCTGAATTTGGGAGTATCCATTTAATTGCTTCCGACAACCAATCTAACGATTACTTTTTTTTGTACAGCAATTTTACATCCCCCAGAACACTATATCATGCCAATGCTGATGAAATTAAAGTCACTAAAAAATTAAAGGATGTGTTTAAAGCCGATAACTTGGTTGTAGAACAATATTTTACACCTTCGAAAGATGGTACATTAATTCCATATTTTATGGTGCATAAAAAGGACATGATCCTGGATGGATCTAATTCTACTTTAATTTATGCCTATGGAGGATTCAACGTATCAGAACAACCCGATTATAGCTATACCATAGGACTGGGGTGGTTAGAACAAGGCGGGGTTTATGTGTTGGCTAATATTCGCGGAGGTGGGGAATACGGACCTTCCTGGCATGAAGCCGGGATGAAGGAAAGGAAACAAAATTCATATGACGATTTTTACGCAGTTAGTGAAGATTTGATTAAAAAGAAGGTTACTTCCCCAAAAAATCTTGGCGCCTATGGCTGGAGCAATGGTGGTCTTATGGCAGGGGTTATCTTTACCCAGCGCCCTGAACTATTTAATGCCGTAGTAGTGGGCGCACCCTTATTGGATATGAAAAGATATACCAAACTATTGGCGGGTGCCAGTTGGATCGGGGAAAACGGTGACCCTGATATTCCAGAGGAATGGGAGTATATAAAGAAGTATTCCCCTTACCACAATATGCATGCCGATAAGGAATATCCGGAGGTGTTTTTCGTGACCTCCACCAAGGATGATCGGGTGCATCCCGGCCATGCCCGTAAAATGGCGGCCAAAATGATTAGCATGGGCCATCCCCTATTGTATCAAGAGACGATAGAGGGAGGTCATGGCGCGGCTTCGACCAATGAACAACAGGCCAATATGTCCGCAAGTATTTATACCTATTTGAACATGAAATTGAATAAAAGCCACTAATACTGTATTAAATCATAGCATTCTTCGGAATGCTTCGCTTATTTAACTATCCATTAGGTACAAGCTTTAAAAACAAATACCTAAATCAATAAAATATGGGAATACTAAACCAACTAATGGCTATTGACCCAAACCATATTCTGATAGGATTGATCATTGTCTTCTTTTCAATGGAAATGGCATTTTTTCGCCCTATTAATTTCAAGTCAAAATTAAATCACCTATTCCAGAGTTTCTTATTTCAATTGATCGCAATTTCCTTAGGATCCCTGCTTGGATTAATGATAGTAACAACATTTGATTTTATATCCCAAAATGGAGTCGGACTTTTTAACTGGATATCGTTGCCTTTTTGGCTGAAAATTTTATCCGGACTTTTCTTAATTGACTTGGCCGATTATTGGTTTCATAGATTTGACCATAAAATTCCCGTGCTTTGGAGATTTCATAGGGTTCATCATAGCGACACTGCGATGGATGCATCCACTGCTATAAGAACGTTCCCTACAGAACTCATATACTTTACTTTGGGTGAGTTATTGATTGCGGTCATTTTCGGACTAGATATTACCTCAATGAATATTTTTCTTCTTATCCTCCTTCCGGTGCAATTTATTCAACATTCCAATTTAAAATACCCAATTTGGATCGATAAAACTTTTGGATGGTTGATTATGATGCCCAATTTTCACAAAGTACATCACGAGCAAGATCAGTTCTACACAGATTCGAATTACGGGACTTTATTCATTATCTGGGATCGGCTATTTGGAACTTTCAAGATTAAACCCATTGCCGAAATCAATTACGGACTTAAGGAATTCGAAGGAAAAAAGAAACAATCTTTTTTATATCTGATTAGAAGCCCATTCATAAATATTAAACGAATTACCGATAAAACTTAAACCAGCAACTAACAAAACCGTTCTAAAAAATAAAATTTAAACTTTATGAACAGACCAAAACTTATAGCGATCTGTATAGTATTGATCCTCAGTGTTATAGGATGCCAAGCACCTAAACATGCTGAGCCAATAGACTTAACAGAATTAACAATAGCCGATATCCATGCTGCTTACATTGAGGGCACTTATAATAGTCAACAACTTATTGAGGCCTATTTGAAACGGATCCAGAACTTTGATGGTGAGATTAACGCAATTACAACTATAAATCAGAATGCCCTTCTGATTGCAAAAAGACTTGATGAAGAATATGAAGAAACCAAAACCCTTCGCCCTTTACACGGCATTCCCATAATTGTTAAGGATAATATTAATACCGCAGATCTTCCGACCACAGCTGGATCTTTTGCGCTTGAAAATTTTGTCCCGGATGGGGATGCATTTATTATGAAAAAGCTGGTGAATGCGGGAGCTATCATTATCGCAAAATCGAACATGGCCGAATGGGCATTTTCCCCTATGCATACAGAAAGCTCCACTGCTGGCATAACCCGCAATCCTTATAATCCTGATTATGTTCCTGCGGGTTCTAGTGGAGGAACAGCCTCTGCTGTCGCATCGAATTTTGCTACCATCGGATTGGGTACCGATACCGGCAACTCGATCCGGGGTCCTTCTTCCCATTGCAGCCTTGTGGGGTTCAGAACCACGCTTGGATTGATCAGCAGAAGTGGAATTATCCCCCTGTTTTTAAGAAATGATGTCGTGGGCCCTATGTGTAGAACGGTAGAAGATGCTACCCGGGTTATGGAAATTATGGTGGGCTATGATCCAGAAGATCAACTTACTGAAAATTCCCAAGGTAAAACAACTGAAAATTATAGTCGGTTTCTTATAAAGAACGGACTCCAGGGGTCCAGAATCGGGGTACTAAGGGAATTAAGTGATCACAATACGGATCCTGAAGTAAAGGCTCTATTCGAAAAAGCAATTCTGGATTTGGATTCACTCGGTGCGGAAATAATAGATCCGGTGGTAGTTCCTGACTTTGCAACCTTAAGGCAAAATCAATGGTGTGCAACATTCAGGGAGGACGTTGAATCTTATTTGGCTACTTATGTAAAAAGAGACACTTTAAAAACGCTGGAAGATATAATCAGGAACGGTACCACTTCCCAATTTGCAAAAGAACGTTTAAACACCTATGCCACTAAAAATGGCAGGTGGGAAAATGAAGAAGCGGATTGCTTGGACGTCTACAATGACCCAAGAAGAATAGCGTTTAGAAAAGCTATTGAAAGTGTTATGGACTCTTTAAAATTAGACGCGATAGTATACCCCACATGGAATAACAAACCTGCAAGGATTAATTTTTTTGAAGAAGATTATAAGGGTGATAATAATCAGGTTATTGCACCCCATACCGGGCAACCTGCATTTACCGTTCCCATGGGTTTTGTCGATGGTAATTTGCCTGCCGGGCTTCAATTTCTGGGAAGAATGTTCGATGAACCTACTTTAATCAAATTAACCTACTCCTATGAGCAAGGAACAAAGCATAGAAAAACACCCACTTTAACTAAACAAGCAAAAGGCCAAAATAAAAAATAAACAGCTACTGGCGAACTCAATGAAACTTTTTGCATTTATATACAAGTTAGCCTGCATTATGACTCGTCCTAAATAACATTATGACAAGAATTACACCAATGATTTTATAAAGGTATTGGCTTAAATGTTATATATAAAAACTATTAAGTATTAAAAACTAAATCATTAATAAATTAAACATAAAACCAATATGAAAATCAATAACATTTTAGAAAGCATTGGTAAAACACCAGTTGTACGATTGGCTAAATTATTTCCAAATGCAAATGTTTGGATGAAACTTGAAAAAGCTAATCCGGCAGGAAGCATCAAAGACAGAATTGCATTATCTATGATTGAGGATGCTGAAAAAAGAAATGTTTTAACTCAAGACACAGAAATTATTGAGCCCACTTCTGGAAATACTGGTATTGGCTTAGCAATGGTTGCTGCAGTAAAAAATTACAAGCTTACGCTGGTAATGCCTGAATCAATGTCTGTTGAAAGAAGGTCTTTAATGGCAGCTTACGGAGCTAATCTTGTACTAACTCCAAAAGAATTAGGCTTAGGTGGAACAATTGAAAAAGCCAATGAAATGGTTGCAAATAATAAAAATGCGTGGATGCCTTCACAATTTACAAACCAAGCAAACCCAGAAATACATCGTAAAACAACTGCTTTAGAAATTGCAGATGATTTTCTTGAAGGTTTAGATTATTTAATTACTGGAGTTGGTACAGGTGGTCATATTACTGGTATTTCTGAGGTTTTAAAGGAAAAATTTCCAAATTTAAAGGTAATTGCAGTAGAGCCTAATGATTCCGCAATAATATCTGGAGGAGAACCAGGGCCTCACGCTTTACAAGGTATTGGACCAGGATTTTTTCCGGAAGTGTTCAATAGGAATTCAATTGACGGTGTCATTAAAATAACTAAAGAGGAAGCATTTTCAGAAGCTCAAAATATAGCAAAAACCGAAGGCATTTTAGTTGGTATTTCTACAGGAGCTTCCTTAGCTGCCGTTAGAAAACAATTGCAAACTTTAAATGGTAAAGAAACAATACTAACTATGAATTATGATACTGGTGAACGTTACCTTTCTATTGAAGGACTTTTTACAAAGTAGTATTAATACTGATATTATATTTTAAATAAAATTAAATCAAGCTATTATTTTTGAACAAAAACGCGAACATTATTTGAAAGAAATGTAGAATAAAATAGAAGAATACATTGCCCAAGTAAAAGCTGAAATCGAATCAGAAATGAAAAGTTCGCTATTTGGTTTACACCTATCATTTTCCATTTTCACAGAATTATAAAAAATAACGAAAGCACAACAAAATACATGAATTAATTGCGGCGCAATTTCCTCGCTGGAAATTCACACGCATTAATTATCTTTGAGCAACAGCTTAAAATTACTCGCTTACTTTTACGTACCTAATCATAAACAAACCGTTGGCAGCAATATTTGGCGACCCTTCAAACACGGAAATTGAGAGGGACTACAAAAGCATTGCAAAAAGGCAGGGATAATAGGATAGGCTGAAATAAATTCGGATATACCACTAAATTAAACCACATGAGCAACACAAGCCACCACGATGAGCGTATTGCAAAAATGACATTCGCCTCGGTATATCCACATTATCTAACAAAAGTCGAAAAGAAAGGCAGAACAAAAGAGGAATTGAATCAAGTAATTAAGTGGCTAACCTCTTATGATGAACGAAAACTGCAAGAACTCATTGAAAAAAAAGTGACTTTTGAACTATTTTTTCAGAATGCTTCATTAAACCCTAATACCCACCTTATAACTGGGGTAATCTGTGGCTATCGAGTAGAGGAAATCGAAAATAAGTTAACGCAACAAGTAAGGTATCTGGACAAGTTGGTAGATGAGTTGGCGAAAGGTCGTAAAATGGAGAAGATTTTGCGAGTTGCCTAAATTTACTAGCGAACGATTGGATAAATACATTACTCGGTAAATAAATAAGCCCTTTCGGACAACAAATTAAAGGTTTCGTCCAAAATTACTTTTTTTGAAATTTATCAAAACTTAACTTGCTTTTATAATGGGATAAAGAACATAGTCTTTATTCCTAAGTTGACAATTATCATAAGAATTAACCAAAGCAAGAAACTATGACATCTCTTCGAAAACATTTACAAAGATCTAACTATACCCTTTTATTGGTTCTCATAACTTTTTATACCACTGGCTTACAATCGTGTAAATCTGACAAAAAACAACCTAATATAGAACAGATTGAAACCAAAAATGAAAATGTTGTTGAAATCCTTACAAAAGATATGGAGTTTCAGATGTCTGATACAATCTCTTCTGGTTGGAATATTTTTCGTTATAAAAACCTATCCCCGCAGACCCATTTCTTTCTTATTGAAAAGTATCCTGAGGGAAAAACATTGGAAGATGCCAAAAACCATGTCATACCTTATTTTTCAAGTGGTATGAAACTAATTAATGAAGGTGAAAATGAAAAAGCTATGGCCGAATTTGGAAAACTTCCTGAATGGTATGGTGATGTTAAGTTTTTAGGAGGTTCCGGTTTGATCTCGGCCGGTAAAACAGCTGAAACTATGGTTAGATTAGAGCCAGGATACTATTTGGCAGAATGCTACGTGAAAATGAGTAATGGAGAATTCCATAGTGCAATGGGAATGATAGACGAGTTTGTAGTTTCCAATATTGCCTCAAATAACGAAGAATTAAAAGCTGATTCCCATATTGATATTTCGAGTGAAAAAGGGATTACATTCAAGGATACCATCTCTTCGGGAAAGCACACATTTTCTGTTACCTTCAAGGATCAAATTGTGCATGAAAATTTTGTAGGCCATGATATTAATTTAGTCAAATTAAATGAAAATGCAAGTCTTAAAAGTTTAGAAAGCTGGATGAATTGGGCTAATCCCACAGGATTAATAGAACCAGTCCCAGACGGGTTTACTTTTTTGGGTGGTATAAATGACATGCCTGCTGGAAGTCGCGGTTATTTTACAGCGATGCTCGAACCTGGAAAGTATGCCTTGGTATCGGAAGTACCAAATACAATAAGTAAAAATATGCTTAAAGTATTTCTCGTTTTAGACTAAATTAAAATTGACCTACTAACGCCAACAGTACATAATAAATAGCCCAATGGCTACGGATTAAATGCAAATCGTTGGCAGCAATGCAATGGATAATCAATCTGTGAATTAAAAATTATTCTTATGAAAATTGGAATCTATCTATTTGTAATTGCAGTCATTACATGTTGTACAGGACATGAAAAACTGCAATCTGGGCAAGGCTTTTTAGAATTGGATGGTGGTAAAATTTGGTATAATGTAATTGGGGATAACAATGAAACTCCGATTTTTTTGCTACACGGAGGCCCAGGATATCCTAGCTATTATCTGAATCCTCTTCAGCCCTTGAGTAACGACCGACCGGTAATCATCTTTGATCAATTGGGTTGCGGACGTTCAGATAGGATTAGTGATACCTCTCTAATGACTATAGACAATCACATAAATCAAGTCAAGAAATTAGCAGTTTCCTTGAACGTTAATAAATTCTATTTATACGGGCATTCATGGGGTTCAATGCTGGCAATGGATTACTATTTGAAATACCCGGAAGATGTAGAAGCCTTAATTTTTGCAAGTCCGAGTTTGAGTACTCAATTATGGACATCGGATATGGATACGTTAATATCAAGTATGCCAGATTCGTTACAATTATCTTTAAAAGAAAGCAAAGGAAATATTGTTACCGATACCGTTAAACTTAATCAAGCAATGAATCATTTTTATCAAAACTTTTACTTTAGAAAAGTACCTCCATCCGTCGATCTAGATAGTACAATGAAACAAATTGGTCTTAATGTTTATCAATTCATGTGGGGAAAAAATGATTTTGTGGCTACGGGAACCTTGAAAGATTACGACAGAACCAAAGACCTTAAGGAAATTAAAGTTCCAACGCTGTATATTACAGGAGAGTATGACGGTGCGAGACCAAGTACTGTAAGGCACTATCAATCGCTTACACCAAATTCGAAAATGAAAGTCATTCAGGACGCAGGGCATGTAACGATGCACGATGCCCCTGACGAAAATATTAAGATTATCGCTGATTTTTTGTTGGATGTGGAAAGGAATAAACAAAATGTGTTACCACAATGACTACTATGAAAAACCATGGTCCAATTTTCTAAAATTACAATTTTGACTACTGTCAACCGGGAACTGCCAACTGGCTACTGGCGCACAGCGATTTGGACTTTGTTGTTACTTTCTACTTTCTTATTTCTAATTTCGTTGTTATTTCTATGATAAAACTCAGGTATAAAACCAGCTTTTACCCCTATCTTGCTATACCTCTTTTCTGCCTACCCTGACCTCCTATGGCTAAAGGTGAAATAAATGCAACTTTTTGCATTTATATACAAGTTGTGGCACATTAGTAAATATGAAAGCATATAATATTAAAAACTACGGAGAGCCTTACAAAGTTCTTAGCCTTATAGAAACCGAACAACCTGAACCAAAAAATACCGAGGTCCTAGTTAAAGTTTGTGCCACTACGATTAATGATTACGATTGGTGCATTACCACCGGAAAGCCTTTTGCCTATCGCCTTATCTTCGGGATATTTAGTCCAAGGAAAAAATTAATGGTCCCGGGAATGGAGGTAGCAGGAATTGTGGATAAGTTTGGGGATAAGGCTACAAAATTTAAACCTGGCGACGCCGTGTACGGTGACATCTCAAATTTTGGATTTGGCAGCTTTGCGGAATTTCTTTGCATAGATGAGAAGGCACTTGCTCTTAAGCCCGAAAGCATGAGTTTTGAAGAGGCGACTAGTATACCCCACGCAGCAATGCTTGCCCTTCAAGGTCTGCGGGATGTTGGACAGATCAATGATGGACAGAAGATCTTGATCAACGGTGGTGGTGGAGGCGTTGGTTCTTTCGGACTTCAATTGGCAAAACTTTACAACGCACACGTCACAGGGGTCGATACGGGCGAAAAATTAAAAGCGATGGAAGCTCAAGGCTTTGATAAGGTTCTAGACTATAAAAAAGTAGACTTTACTAAAAACGATCAGCAATATGATCTGATCCTTGATTGCAAAACCAATCGATCACTGTGGAGATTTTTAAGGGTTCTTAAACCGGAAGGAAGATACGTTTCAATAGGTGGTAGGTCTGGCAAACTATTGCAGATGCTTTATATGGGACCGATATTAAAGTTATTTAGCAAGAAACGAGTGCATATGGTCATGTTAAAAGCTAATAAGGACTTGGAGTACATCAATAAGCTTTATGAGGAAAACAAGATAAATTGTATTATAGATGGCCCTTATACTTTTGACAAAATACCTTGGGCGATTCAACGATTTGGGGATGGATTACATAACGGTAAAATTGTAATTTCAGTAAACTAACAGTGCCACAATAATAGCTATAGTTAATACGGGTTTTGGTGCTTAAAACATGCAACAAACCATATACAATAACGTTAGAGCCAATTTGAATAAAATAATATGAAGACAAAATCCTCAACTGTAACTATGATTTTAATAATCTTAACAATGATAACTGGATGTAAATCGGAAAAGTCCGACTACGAAAAAATGGTTGAATTTGGACAGAAATACACAGCTGCTTGGAATAGTAAACAACCAGGGAAAATGGCGTCATTTTATGCTGAAAACGGTACGCTAATGGTGAACAACGGACAACCAGCGGTCGGAAGAAAACAACTTGCTGAAACCGCTCAGTCTTATATGGAGGCATTTCCTGATATGGAATTAACTATGGACAGTTTAACCGTCGAGGAGGAAACGTATAGATATTATTGGACATTTATCGGAACAAATACCGGACCTGGCGGAACTGGAAACAAAGTTGACTTCAATGGATTTGAAGAATGGACAATGAATGACCAAGGACTAGTACAAAAATCAATTGGAACGTATGATGCGGAGGATTACCAAAGACAACTTGAAGGGAATTAAAAATTAAAAGTGGCGCTAACAATGGCTCCTATGAAAAGCCTTAGTCCAGTTTTCTTAAATTAGAAATGGGAATTTAATCAAACCAAATGAGCTCAACTAAAGTGGAAGAACCATCACATAACCAGCAAAAATTACGTTGGATAAAAAGAAGTATTACCCTGGTATTTGGCATACTGATCTGGCACCTCCCCATTCCTTGGGACTTGTCACCGGATGCTTGGTATTTGTTCGCCATTTTCATCACAGCCATCATAGGCGTTTTAATTGAAGCCCTGTCCATTTTTACTGCATCCATCCTCGCATTGGTAGCCGTCGTCCTATTGAGGGTGCTAACTCCTGAACAGGCTTTTTCAGGATTCTCAGAGAGTTTTATACTACTCATTTTAGCCGCTTTTTTAGTCGCAAAAGGGGTTATTAAGTCAGGATTGGGAAGACGAATCGCCTTTTTACTAATTCGCCGATTTGGGAAGTCCACCTTAAATTTAGGATATTGCATTGTTGCTACCGATACACTCCTTGGACCTGCCATCCCAAGTAATACCGCTAGATCGGGAATTTTGTATCCCATTGCCCATGCATTATCATTGGACACCGGATCCCTGCCTACACCGGAAAGTAGAAAGAAAACTGGCAGTTATCTTATGATGACCGCCATATCCGGACACACCATAAGTTCGGCACTATGGTTTACCGGTATGGCCGCTAACCCAGTGGGTGCCGGAATTGCTGCACAATTTGGAGTAAACATGAATTTTGGGAATTGGGTCTTTGTAGCTTCGGTACCCTGTATCATTGCACTGATCGCAATACCCTATGTATTGTATAAACTCTTTCCACCGGAAATAAAATACACTCCGGAAGCTCCCGAAATGGCTAAGAACGCGCTTCATGAAATGGGACCCATGGGTAAGCAAGAATGGATTATGGGCATTACATTTTTTGGAATGATCCTCCTTTGGGCTTTTTCCCCAGTTTTGAATATAAACCTGGCCATTGTTGCCTTTCTTGGATTATCGATCCTGATATTGGCAAATGTGTACACACTTGAGGATATTAGACAAGGTGCCGGGGATGCACTCGAAACCTATGTATGGTTTGCTATTTTATATATGATTAGTACGGCACTGAACGACATGGGTTTTATGAAAACCCTAGGTGCTCAAATAGCAATCTACATCAGTGATTATAACTGGGTTACGGTATATATATTCTTAACGGTATTATATGTTCTGATCCATTATCTTTTTGTCAGTCAAACAGCACACTTGCTGGCTTTATATGCTGTTTTTTTACAAGTGGCCGTAAATGCCGAGGTACCCGCTGCCCTAATGGCTTTTATGCTCTCTTTCGCCACTAATTATTTTGCGGTCATTACACCCCAAGCTTCCAGTTCAAATGTTTTATTTGCCGGAAGTGGCTTTTTACCCACAGGAGATATCTATAAACAAGGTGCAATCGTCACGGTTATGAATACGGCGATCTTCCTTCTTGCAACCCCTTGGATCATGTGGTCATCTTCATTATAATGTAATAGTGAATACTGGATACCGGGAATTTGCTTTAAGCTTTATTGGAATTTGGAGCTTGGAATTTGGTTTTTGGAATATCCCATGGCACTGTAGATTCAAGGCCTGTATATCCTCCATAATTAGGGGTAGATTAAACCGTACGCAGGCACTATTTCCTTTAAAAAAAAGGCAGTCATAAACAAGTGTTAAAAACAGAAAAATCCTATTTTATGTCAAAATATTTTCTATCTTTAGTATATGGTATTCAGGGTGCCATTATTAAGTTAAAGGCTGAGAATCAAACCTGTTGATTTGTTGGATAATACCAGCATTAAAAATACTATAGCAAGGGGAATGTAAAATGAGTAAAATCATTGTCATTCCCTTTGTGATTTTAAGACCCTTCCGCATACCTTAAATAGAACAAATCCCAATTCCCAAAATTATCATTAAAATCATATTTGAATTTAGCCTTTGGAATTTGAACTTTGGACTTTGATTTTAACAATTGCCCACTGTAGCTGCTAACTGACTACTGGCGAACAGCGATAGGCGATCAACGATCAAAAAGGAGAACGGCGTTCTCCTTTTTTTGTTAAAGGACATTCACTATATTTAATAGAATCACTAAGTACCATCCAATGGCAAGGGCATCATCTGCAAAAAAAACGGCAAAATTCGGGACCTTTCTCGGTGTGTACACACCAAGTATCCTAACCATTCTGGGGCTCATAATGTACCTTCGTTTTGGTTGGGTCGTGGGCAATGTTGGCCTGTACAATACCATTTTTATCGTGCTTATGGCAAGCTCCATTACCTTTATTACGGGCCTGAGCGCTTCTGCCATTGCCACCAATATAAAAGTGGGCGTGGGCGGCGAGTATTATATGATTTCGCGTAGTCTTGGCCTGGAACCCGGGGGCGCAATTGGTATCCCTTTATATTTATGTCGTACCCTAAGTGTTACCTTTTATTGCTATGGGCTGGCAGAAGCCATTTTGGTCTTATGGCCCGAAAGCCGGGGCGTATTACCTCCCTTTGCATTACGTGGACTTACCATTGTCTTTATTGTTTTGGTGACCGCCCTTTCAGGGAAAAGTGCCAAACTCGTTTTAAGATCACAGATCCCGATCATGATCATCGTTGGGGCCTCCATTTTGGCATTGGCCATTGGGGTATTCACCCAAGATATCCAAGCACCTATTGCAGTGGCCACCTACAGCACGGCACCTGAAGGCTTCTGGTATGTTTTCGCCGTGTTCTTTCCCGCCGTTACAGGTTTTACTGCTGGTGTCGCTTTGAGTGGCGACCTAAAAAATCCCCAAAAATCTATTCCACGGGGCACTATTGGCGCTGTAGTTACCGGTGCCATTGTATATCTGGTCATTCCGATTTTATTGGCAATAACAACGGTCCTGACCTTGGAAGAACTCTCCGATCCCAATGCAGGGGTTACGGTTTGGACGCGTATTGCCTTCCTAGGGCCTTGGATCATTTACCCTGCCGTTTGGGGCGCTGTATTGTCCTCGGCCTTTGGGAGTATTTTGGGCGGTCCACGTGTTTTACAGGCCTTGTCCATGGATGGTCTCATGCCCAAAGTACTGTCGAGACTCTCAAAATCGGGGCAACCCACCGTTGCCACATGGATCAGTGGGGCAATTGCCCTGGGCGCTGTGTTCCTTGGGGGGCTCAATACGTTGGCACAGTATGTCTCTGTCTTATTTTTAACATTGTACGTAGCCATCAATGTCAGTGCTGCCCTGGAGCAACTCATTAAGGAACCCTCCTACCGGCCCAAGATCCATGTACCCTGGTTCGTGTCTCTTATCGGGGCCATTGCGGCCATGGTGGTCATGTGGCTGATCAACCCATTGGCCTTTGGAGTTGCGATCGGACTGGAATTGTTGATTTTTATATACCTCATCACCCGAAAAATGGAACAGCAATGGGGAGATGCCGCTACAGGTATCTGGATGATCTTAAGCCGGTTTGCCCTCTTGCGCTTAAATTCCAAAAAGATAACGGAGCGAAACTGGCGACCGATTATCATTTTGTTTGTCCATAATTTAAAAGAGCACATGCACGAGGTTCGTTTTGCTGTAATGCTGGGGCAGAACAGTGGGATACTCAGCATTTCGCGATTAATAACGGCCGAGGACAAGGCCGAAATGAATAATCGTATTGAGATCGCCTTTAAAATGCAACGCGATCTTGCCCGGGCAGGTTTGCAGGCGCTCACAGAAGTGAACAGGGTAGATGACCTAAAGCGTGGGATGTATACCGTTGCCGCATCCCATGGTATTGCCGGTTTAAAGACCAATACGGTCATGTTTGGATGGTCTGCGAAGCGAAAAGGCAAGTTGCGGGAATTGCAGATCATCAATGATCTTGCTGCCACTGGAAAGAACATAATTGTGCTCCATATACAACAAGCTTTTAGCAAAAAAGCAAATAAACAAATAGATATCTGGTGGGGCGGGGAGGATCAAAATGGCGATTTAATGCTCATGTTCGCGTATTTGATTCAATTGAACAACAAATGGAAGAAATGCAACATCGCCATTATTTCGTTGGCCAATACCGAAGAGGAGAAGCAACGCCTGGTAGAGCACATTGCCTTCTCTATCAATGAATCGCGAATACAAGCTAAGATAGAGGTGTTGGTAAAAGATGGGGATGACCTTGTTGGGCAACTCATTGCCAGGAGCAAGCGTAGCGATCTGGTTTTTTCGGGACTGGCAAGACATATGCTCCAAGTTGATCAACGTATTAAAACCATCGACCGTATTGTAGAAAATATTAAGGCCGTGGCCTTTGTACAGAACAATGGCATGCGTTCGGAGATCCCCGTTATTTTTGGGAATAGGGCATAAAACCGCCCTGCCTACTGTAACTGCCCACTGCAACTGCCTAATGGCCAATGGACTTTAAACTTTGGAATTTGGAATTTGGAATTTGGAATTAGGTGCTTGGAATTTGTCTATTGGAATTTGCCGCAAGGGATTTTTGGTTGAAAATAGTATCTTCGAAATATCAAAAAAATGCAAAATGCCGAAAAGCACCAAATCCAGATCTTGGATAGACATTTTGAGTGAACTTGTAGAGCTCTTTTTTAAAAGTACGCGTCAAAGCAAACAAGGAAGGTCTTGGCACCAACACGTGGTACCGTATGAAAACGGTTGGGCCGTAAGGCGTGAAGGCAATAAACGTATCACATCTAAACACCGACGCCAAGATACGGCCATTAGAAAAGCAAAACGACTGGCTAGAAAACACAAGGCCGATGTTATTATCCATAGACAGGATGGTACCATACGCGATCGTATTAACTATGATTAGTATGGTTTTTCTGAACGTTCGGATAGGATTTTGAAGATAAAACGAAACGGTTGCCAAAAACTGCCGTTTTAAATCCGACAAAAATCAGATGATTTCCCAAATCACTTGAAGTGATATAAATCATTTTAACCCATGAATTCCCGGAATATCTTCGTAGAAATTAGATAAACATAAAACGAACTACATATGAAGAAAAAAAGAGTCCTTATCATGGGCGCTGCCGGCCGTGATTTTCATAACTTCAATACGGTGTATCGGGATAACGAAGCCTACGATGTCTTGGCTTTTACGGCAACACAGATCCCGAATATTTTAAATCGGAAATACCCCGCCTCCCTCGCCGGAAAAAACTATCCCGAGGGCATTCCGATCTACGATGAGAAAGACCTTGAAAAACTCATCGATACGTTGAAGATCGATGATGTTATTTTTTCCTACTCAGATGTCTCCTACGAATACCTGATGCATAGAAGTGCCCTGGTCAATACGGCCGGTGCTAATTTTGTCCTGCTGGGCAGAAAAGCGACTTCCATCAAAAGCACCAAACCATTGATCAGTATTGGTGCAACCCGCACAGGCTGTGGAAAGAGTCAGACCGCAAGGCGATTGATCGAGATCCTGATCGAAAAAGGCCTGAAAGTCGTGGCCATTCGTCATCCTATGCCGTATGGTGACCTAGAAGCACAGAAGGTACAACGTTATGCGAGTCTTGAAGACCTCGAGAAATACGATTGTACGATTGAGGAAATGGAGGAATACGAACCACATATCGTTCGGGGCAATGTTATTTATGCGGGCGTGGATTACGAAGCGATCCTTCGATCCGCTGAAAATGATCCTGATGGTTGTGACATCATCGTTTGGGATGGTGGAAACAATGATTTCCCATTTTACACCTCTGATTTACACATTACCGTGACCGACCCGCATCGACCAGGTCATGGACTGCTTTATTATCCGGGGGAGATAACATTGAGAATGTCCGATGTGGTGATTATAAACAAAATCGATAGCGCCCCTCCCGAAGGTATTGCGGAGATCAGAAAAACGATTGCCGAAATAGTTCCACGCGCCATTGTGATCGAAGCTGCCTCACCGATTAGTGTAGCCGATCCCACGGTCATCCGAAACAAAAAAGTGTTGGTTGTAGAAGATGGTCCGACAGTAACCCATGGAGGGATGAAAATCGGAGCCGGAACCCTGGCTGCTGAAAAATACGGTGCTGCAGCGATGGTAGATCCACGGCCATTCCTGATAGGACAACTGAAGGATACCTTCCGTTCCTATCCAGGGATTGGGACATTATTACCGGCTATGGGCTATGGTAAAGAGCAACTGCGGGATTTAGAGGCAACTATCAATAGCTGTGATTGTGAGGCCGTGGTAATCGGTACACCTATTGATCTGAATCGGGTGATTGCTATTAAGAAACCAAACACAAGGGTTTTTTATGACCTTCAATCCATTGGTGAACCCAGCCTTTCAACGGTTGTAGCGGAATTTTTAGTGAAGCAGGGCATAGGGAAAGGGAAAAGAAAGGAAGGCAAGCTAGTTTCATAAAAACGGACTTATACCCTAATTAATGGGGTATGCCGTATCAAGTGCGGGATGACAAAAGTCGTATTTACGTCTTCGCTCAGGATAAACTCTGGCAGCAATCCATGTTAATAGCTATGTGGATTCCGTACCATGTACTGAATGGTAACTTGTTGTTTTTACATCCCCATAACTTCCTTCGAAGGGGGAATGGTTTCTCATTGTCATTCCCACTAATGTAGGTTTGGAATTTGTTACTTTCTACGTTCTACTTTCTATGATAAATATCAGTAAACATCCCGGTTTTTACCATTACCTTACTATACCCCTTTTCTGCCTACCTTAATTTTCTAGTGCTATAAGCGAAATAAATGCGATTTTTTGCATTTATATACAAGTTGGCACTCATTAAGGAATAAATAGAGGAAACCGAAAATCTTTAAAAGAGTAGGGATTTGCGCATTAAAATCAATTAAAAAATGGGATATTCAAAACCAAAATTCAAAGACAAGTACGAAAATTTCATCAATGGAAAATTCGTAGCACCAGTGGGAGGACAGTATTTTGACAATACATCACCAATTGACAATTCACTTATTGCAAAATATCCACGTTCCCAAAAAGAAGATGTAGATAATGCAGTGGCAGCGGCCAATGCAGCTAAAGATGCTTGGGGAAATACTTCCGCGGCAGAAAGAGCAGGAATGCTTAATAAGGTAGCAGACATTATTGAAGCAAATTTAGAAGAATTTGCATTGGTAGAAACTTGTGATAATGGTAAACCAATTAGGGAAACCCTAAATGCGGATATTCCTTTAAGTGTAGATCATTGGCGATATTTTGCAGCGGTTATTAGAGCAGAAGAAGGTTCGGCAACTGAATTGGATGCTAATACACTTTCAATGAATATTAAAGAACCACTTGGTGTGGTTGCCCAGATTATTCCTTGGAATTTTCCTCTTTTAATGTTGTCTTGGAAATTACCGCCAGCATTAGCAGCAGGAAATTGTGTAATATTAAAACCCGCAGAACAAACACCATCAACAGCAACTTTATTATTGGAAAAAATTGGGAAAGTATTCCCCCCAGGAGTAATCAATATTATTCATGGATTTGGACCGGAAGCAGGCAAACCATTAGCATCACATTCAGGTGTTTCTAAAGTAGCTTTTACGGGAGAAACTACAACGGGTCAATTAATTATGCAATACGCATCAAAAAACTTAAATCCTGTTACCATGGAATTAGGTGGTAAATCACCAAATATATTCTTTAGTTCTGTAATGGATGAAGATGATGCGTTTTTGGATAAGGCAATTGAAGGTGCTGTTCTATTTGCTTTTAATCAAGGTGAGGTTTGTACTTGTCCGTCAAGGTTATTGGTACAAGAAGATATTTATGATGCCTTTATGAAAAGAGTTGTTGCAAGAACTAACGCAATAGTTCAGACAAATCCTTATGATTCGAGTTGTATGGTAGGTGCCCAGGCATCAAACGACCAGTACGAAAAAATTCTTTCTTATATTAAAATAGGGAAGGAAGAAGGAGCAAAAGTGCTTACTGGTGGAGAAGCTTGTAAATTAGAGGGAGAATTCGCTAACGGATTTTATATACAACCAACCATATTAGAAGGACATAATAAAATGCGGATATTCCAAGAAGAAATTTTTGGACCAGTACTTTCTGTAACCAAATTTAAAGATGAAGCGGAGGCATTGGAAATTGCGAATGATACGCTTTACGGATTAGGGGCAGGAGTTTGGACAAGGGATGCACATCAATTATATCAAATACCAAGAGCAATAAAAGCAGGTAGGGTTTGGGTGAATTGTTATCATGCATACCCTGCCCACGCACCATTTGGTGGCTATAAAAAATCGGGATTTGGACGTGAAAATCATTTAATGATGATGAACCATTATCGTCAGACTAAAAATATGCTGATTTCCTATGATAAGAACAAATTAGGTTTCTTTTAGTGGATAATTAATAGTAACAGGGCTGATTGAAATTTCAGTCGGCCTTTTTCAATGAATCCTAAATATGGAATATAAAAGAGTTGCCATAACAGATAAGGCAATAGAAGTCTTAAATCAACTCAGGGAAAAGCACGGAGAATTAATATTTCACCAAAGTGGAGGTTGTTGTGATGGTTCGGCACCAATGATCTTTGAGGAAGGGGATATGTATTTAGACGATAGTGATATATTACTTGGGCAATTAGATGGAGTAAATTATTACATGAACCAAGACCAATTTGAATATTGGAAACACACCCATTTAACGGTTGATATAACAGAAGGAAGAGGTTCGAGTTTTTCCCTTGAAATTCCACTTGGTGTACGGTTTATTATACACTCAAGGCTATTAACCGATGAAGAAAATGCTGAACTAAACAAATAACGATTTTTAACGTAGAACAAAATAGTATAGGTCTTAACCATAAAAAGTAATATCATGAAAAGACGCAAAAATATTCAAATCCTTTTTCTTTTACCTTTCGTATTGATCATTTTCCTTTGGCCCCTTACTTGGACCCATGCGCAAGAATTGGCCGGAGATGAAGTCTGCTCTTTTACCATCGGTGACGGTAGTTCTTTTTCCGGAACCTATGTTGTTGAAGTCGATGAAGGCGGTGCAGTTGCTTATAATGACTTTGAAAACAGTCAATTCGTCATTGAGATAAATGGGAATAATAACATCAGCATCATGTTGATCCTTGAGAGTTTAACCGAAGGCAAACATGTTTTTTCAATGGAAATGCAGGTTGCGATGGACATTTCGAAAGACGGTGGTGACAGTTACGTCGGTTTTAGTAACTATAAGGAAGAAGGCGGGGGTTATATCCAAATTGACAAAATTGATAAAGACAATGCGAAGCTTTTAGGAGGTTTTTCAGGTACTTTCCATGAAGATACGGCCCCAGAAGGTGTAAATGTTGAATTAAGCGGGGCTTTCAATGTCATATTGGAATAGCCAACGCTAAAGCCGATAATCGCAAAAGCGCTTGGAATTTTGTTTTTACATCCCCCTAACCCCCTTCGAAGGGGGAATAGTTTCTCGTTGTCATTCCCGCTAATGTAGGTTTGGAACCTGCCTGCCGGCAGGCAGGTTTGGGATTTGGGATTTGGGATTTGGGAATAGCGATGATCCAAAGAAACGCAATTGCGTTTATTCCCGTATATTGGAAAAATAACTTGTACTAAGTGAATTTATTTACAAGTTGGCAACAAGCTGAAAAAAGTCAAAATTTAAACTGTAAGAAATATGAAACTTCCATTGACAATAGTTTTATGTATACTCTTTCTAACGTGTAATACTATTGGGAAAAAGAATATCGAAAATAATCTTGAAAAGGATAATGCCATCGGATCCGAATGTATGAAAATTGTACTTCAAAGAGATCAAGAATTCGGTGAAATTAGAAATCATTCAAGCGAACAGATCTCATTAAGCGAAACTATTGATTTGTATACTAGTAGCCTAAAATCTTTAGATTATAGTAATTGTCCTGAAAAATTCACATTGGCATTTGATGAACACATCAACGCTTGGTTAGAAATAAAATTAGTATCCGATAAGTATCCGGAGTTCCGCGGGGAATTGCATGATCTATTCAATAGATTAGAAAACAGTAAAGATTCAATTGAATTCAAAATTCAAAGTAAAAAAATATGGGATACTTGGAATATAATTGAAATTATGACTAAAGATTAAAAGCCAGTTGCCAACACC
>CAVXJE010000010.1:0-26757 GCA_963762065.1 uncultured Flavobacteriaceae bacterium
TAGTGGGCAAAAGAAAGAATTAGGGAAAGAAAGAGGATTCCTATCCGCCAGTTGGTGGACGGGGATCGTGCCCCCTCTCGCTACGAAAAACCCCTTTCATCAAGAAAGGGGTTTTTGATTCTAAAATCATCGTTGAACATGTTCACTTCATGCGACCTTATCAGTAAAAATTATGGGAAAATATATATTGGTTACAGTTCAGATCTAAAGGATAGGTTGATTTCCCATTATTTATGTTGAATTAGATTACGATAGTTCTAAATAAACACACTCACTACTGCATAGGCGATAATTAACGAGGTCTCCAAGGCAAATATATTAATCACAACCACCTTCAACCTCAAGCATTTTTTTAAATGTGTGAAGATTGCCATTTACATCACTATAAATTAACACCTTCATTTATTCATTTAATATAATATGTAATTATTCTTCTATTAAAGTTGTTAAATACTCCATCGAATAAATTGATAATACATTTTTCATTTCAATTTGTCTGTTAGTTATTTATATATTGTGTTTATCTTTTAATAACCTGTTGTTGTTTTAATTCGGCAATAAGTTCATTGTCCACTGCTAATTCCTTCCAATATCTTAAAACAGTTTGTTCTTTAAAAGAATATTCTGGTTTAATCCCTTTTAACAAATAATCGGCGATCATTTTAGGCTCGTTAAAACCCGAGCAGGCTCTTGCTGCTGTAGTGCCAGAACAACGAGCATTAATTTCAAAAACATAAGGTTTTCCATCTTTTAAATTTAACTCTACATTGCAAGCTCCAAAAGGTTTAATCGCCTCCAATATTTTTCTAACTTCTTCTTCTATAACATCATTTTTAATTGTGAAACATTTGTAAGTCTCACCACCTTTTAAAATTCTTCGCATAACAATTACACCTTTGCAAGAACCGTTTAAGTTAATGCTACCGCAGGTGTATTCATCACCTTCTATGTATTCCATTATTATATAGTTGGAAATGTCACTTTCAATTTTTTTTAAAGCAGTCTCCCATTGAATACGGTTTCTGATTAAATATTTATTCTTTGATCTTGCGCCACCAACTTTTTGTCTTAAAATAAATGGATAGCTCTCTTTATTCGGATTAAATTTCTCAGCTAAAAAAGTAATAGGAACATTGACACCGGATCTCATAAGATGTTCAAAAGCAAGTTGAATATTGTCAGAAATGGTAATTACCTCTGGCCTACTTACTACAACCTTAGTTCCAATTTTATCAAAGAGATGCCTATTTAAAGATAGTGGCATCAACTCAGGATCCGACCCTGGAAACAATAGTGAAATATTTTCATTTTTGCATATCTCCAAGAGTTTAGGTATATAATTATCCTTGTTTGCATATGGAATTAAATAAGCAGTTTTTGATATGTAAAGCCCCGCTGCCAAATGATCTGCATCTAACGCTACAACATTATAGTCAGAATATTCCAATGACTTAATAATATTCTGACCAACTCCTCCTCCAACTCCAGTAACTGCTATATTCATATATTTAGTATTTTAAAAAACTCTAACAATTGGGTATAGTTATGAAGTATAAAACTAAGATAATAAATATTCATATTCGGAATAAATGTTTCGATTTTAATTGCCTATGTGGCTTCAACATATTGAGATATTATAAACTTAAAGATTGACTTCATTCCTCATTCCTTTGGATTACATACAATATTGTTTCTTTCATCAATTATAGCAAATGAAAAAGCCACTATTGCCTTTACTCGCGATTTTATTCCTTGCCACCTGTGAAAAAGAAAGCACAAGCGAATTAGTAACAGATCAAGCCACTTATGAAGATGGCCTGAGAAAGCTCGGTACTGCTGCCTTTGCCAAAAACGGTAACGGCAACCAGATCGTATTCGATAGTGACCACGACGGCAATGCAGAGATTTACGTGATGAACAACGACGGCATCGGACAGTCGAATATTTCTAACAACTCCTCCAACTATAGTAACCCGGACTGGTACTAGGTGGACATTGACTCTTTAGTTCAAAAATAACTTTCTCCAATGACTTTATTGCAAACAATCTGGGCGGGCAGCCCATGACAAATGTGCTGCTAAGGCCTTGGAAGATGTTTTGTTTGTTGAAGTGGTTTAACCATTAATTGTCATCCATATCCGCCAGTTGGCGGACGGGTATCGTACCCCCCCTCTCGCTACTAAAAAATCCCTTATTATTCGATATGGGGTTTATATTTATGTGGATTATGGTAATTACTTTTCCAAATACTTCAATACATTCTTTTGAATCCGTTCTTGAATATTTGATATATCGGCCTTTACAAATGTTTCACCAGTAATATTTTCATAAAGTTCTATGTAACGGTCCGAAACTGTCTCAATATATTCATCAGTCATTTCAGGTACCTTCTGCCCTTCCAACCCTTGGAAACCTTCACTAATAAGCCATTGGCGTACAAACTCCTTCGAAAGCTGTTTTTGGGACTCTCCCCTATCCTGTCGCTCTTGGTAACCATCTGCATAAAAATAACGTGACGAATCCGGGGTATGAATCTCATCGATTAAAACGATTTTACCATTCTTGGTTTTACCGAATTCGTATTTGGTATCCACCAAAATAAGACCCCTTTCAGCGGCAATTTCTGTTCCCCTTTGAAACAAGGCCTTGGTGTACTTCTCTAGAATCGAATAATCACTTTCTGAAATGATATTCCTTTTTATAATATTTTCCTTTGATATATCCTCATCGTGATTCCCTTTTTCAGCTTTCGTAGCAGGGGTAATAATGGGTACCGGGAATTTGTCATTTTCCTTCATACCTTTAGGCATAGGCTCACCACAGATGATTCTTCGCCCTGCTTTGTACTCACGCGCAGCATGGCCAGATAGATATCCGCGAATCACCATTTCTAACTTAAAAGGTTCGCAGGCATGACCAACAGCGACGTTGGGATCTGGTGTGGCAATTAGCCAATTGGGGACAATATCTCGGGTTGCAGTCATCATTTTTGTAGCTATTTGGTTTAAAATTTGCCCTTTAAACGGAATGCCCTTTGGCATGACCACATCAAAAGCCGAAAGCCTATCGGTAGCTATCATAACCAAAATATCGTTTTGTAGTCTGTAAACTTCCCTTACTTTTCCTTTATAAACACTTATCTGACCAGGAAAATTGAAATCTGTATTGGTAATCGTATTACCCATTTTATGGTTTATGGTTTTTGGTTTAAAATTAAAAGTTCGTAATTCTTAATTGCTAATTCTTAATTCTGGTGTTCTATATTCTTATAAGCATCAATCACTTTTTTGACCAACTTATGGCGGATAACGTCCTTATCATCCAAATAGATCATTTCAATTCCATCAACATTACCAAGTATCAACAATGCCTCCTTTAGACCAGAAATAATCCTTCTTGGCAAATCTATCTGTCCAGGGTCCCCGGTTATCAAGAATTTTGCGTTTTTTCCCATACGGGTCAAGAACATCTTCATCTGCGCATGGGTGGTATTCTGGGCTTCATCCAATATAACAAAGGCATTATCCAAAGTTCTACCGCGCATAAATGCCATGGGTGCAATTTGAATGGTTCCGTTTTCTATGAATTGTGCCAATTTTTCTGCAGGTAACATATCACGTAATGCGTCATATAATGGTTGCATATAGGGGTCTAACTTCTCTTGTAGATCTCCTGGTAAAAATCCTAAATTCTCCCCAGCCTCAACCGCAGGTCTTGTTAAAATTATTCGTTTTACCTGCTTCTCTTTCAATGCTCTAACAGCTAGTGCCACGCCTGTGTATGTTTTACCTGTCCCAGCTGGGCCTATTGCAAAAACCATGTCATTTTTCATGGATGCAGCAACCAATCTTCGTTGGTTCACGGTCTGGGCTTTTATTAATCTACCACTAACCCCATGTACCAAAACCTCACTGCTATTTTCAGGGGATTCATAATCCTCTTTTCCATTGCTTGTCAAAACCCTTTCAATTGCATTCTCATCCAGTTTATTGTACTTAATGAAATGCTGTGTAAGCATATCGAATCTTTTATCAAATTCCTCTAAAAGTTCTTCGTCTCCATATACTCTAATTTTGTTTCCCCTGGCCACTATTTTTAGTTTTGGGAAATACTTTTTAAGAATATCAATATTTTCGTCTCCTTGCCCAAAAAATTCCCTTGGACTAATTTCGCTAAGCTCTATTATAAGTTCGTTCAAAAAATATGGTTGTTAAATTAATGCCAGGAAATATAAATTTCGCTTGGCTGTTTTTTTGTTTAATTTTGTCAATGAACCCATCTTTGGTATTTAAATTCAAACACCTTGGATGAGTTCAACAAACTTAAGTAAAAATTCAGTTTGCCTAACCAAAAACATATCAACATTGCTGCATGGCAATCATCACATTAACCACAGATTTTGGACTTAAAGACCATTTTGTAGGTGCTTTAAAGGGTGCTATTTACAAAGAACTGACTGACGCTAAAATTGTTGATATTTCACATAATATAAGCCCTTTCAATATCCAGGAATGTGCCTATATCTTGAAAAATTCGTATAAAAGCTTTCCTGAGGGAACCATACATATTGTTGGTGTCGATTCTGAAGCTACTCCAGAGAATCAACATATCATTGTTTTTGTTGATGGGCATTACTTTATTACTGCCAATAATGGAGTGATCGGATTGATTATTTCTGAGATTAAACCTCAAAAAGTGGTTGAAATAAATCTTCCCAATTCCGTTCAAGGCTCTTTTCCAGTAATGGATGTTTTTGTGAAAGTTGCCTGCCATATCGTACGCGGGGGCACCCTTGAGGTTGTTGGTAAAACATTTGACGAGTTAAAAGATCTAAAGGAATTTTCCCCCAGAATTTCCGACGATGGCAAAAAAATAACAGGAAGTATCATATATATTGATAATTATGGGAATGTCGTCACGAATATTCAAAAAAGTTTATTTGAAGCTTATAGAAAAGGAAGAGCATTCGAATTACAAGCACGAACAAGTGTAATAGCAAATATTCTCAATAGTTATAGCGATATTGTTAACTACGACTTAGATCGGAGTAAAAGAAAAGGTGCAGGTGACCTACTCGCACTTTTTAATTCATCAGGTTATATTGAACTAGCCATTTATAAAAGTAATTTAAAAACAGTGGGAGGCGCCTCTACCCTTTTGGGTCTAGACTATAGGGATACAATAACCATAAATTTCAAATAGATGTTGACCCGAATTGTCAAATTGACTTTCAAGACTGAAAATATTGCCAATTTTATCCGGATTTTTGAGGAAACAGAACAATTTATCCAAAATTTTGAGGGGTGCATTTCACTAGAGCTATTTCAAGATTTGGGAAATCCCAATATTTTTTTCACCTATAGCAAATGGGAAAGTGAAGATTATCTTGATTTATATAGAAGTTCAGATTTTTTCAAGAATGTTTGGGGTAAAACCAAGCCATTGTTCGATGCAAAACCTGAGGCATGGAGTGTTCAAAAAAAATAATCTTCACTGCAACCCACACAACACATAATATGGGTTATTGTCATCATAAGGAGTATCGACTGAGTCAGACTTATAAACATTGGAAATATTAAAACGAAGTTTAACTAATTCCTAAACCTTAGTAAAGTGATTGGAAAAACTAATTGTGCTTAATCTTTATAGGTATTACAGTGGTTTCCGCTTGCTTTTATTATTTCTTCATTGGTATGATCTTAGCCAGGAATTTTGATGGATGAAGTGTTAATAAGTTTGTTTCCTTAAAAAGGACAATTAAAATATCTTTGTTTGATGGTGAGGCAATGGTTTTATCCTTATTTAAAGGACAAAATTCTTAAATTAACCAACCTCTGAGAAGTAATTCAATAAAAAGAATAACGAATGAAATTTATAGTATCTAGTACGTATTTACTAAAACAATTACAGGTTTTGGGCGGGGTTATAAACAATAGCAACACCTTACCTATTTTAGATAATTTCCTATTTGATTTAAAACAAAAAAAATTAACGGTTTCAGCATCTGATTTGGAAACCACAATTAGTTCTGTGGTTGATGTTGATTCTGACAATGAAGGTACCATTGCTGTGCCTGCAAAATTATTGCTAGAGACATTAAAAACTTTTCCCGAACAACCATTGACTTTTGTTGTTGAGGATAACAATACGGTTGAAATAAGCTCTAACCACGGTAAATATGCCCTAGCATATGCCGATGGGGCTGAATTTCCTAAAGCGGTGGAATTAGCGAATCCTAGCGCTACTACGATTTTAGGCGATATATTGGCCACTGCCATTAACAAGACCATTTTTGCCGCAGGGAATGATGATTTACGGCCAGTGATGAGCGGCGTGTTTTTTCAATTCTCACCTGAGAATTTGACCTTTGTGGCTACAGACGCACATAAACTGGTAAAGTATCAGAGAACAGACGTTACTGCCTCTCAAGTGGCAGAATTCATTATGCCTAAAAAACCCTTGAATCTTTTAAAAGGGATTTTGGCCGGAAGTGAGTCTGATGTAACTATCGAATATAATGATAGCAATGCCAAATTCAGTTTTGAGAATACCGAATTGATCTGTAGACTGATAGATGGTAAGTATCCTAATTACGAAGCCGTAATTCCTAAAGAAAATCCCAATAAATTATCAATTTCAAGAAATCAATTTTTGAGCTCCGTGAGACGTGTCTCCATTTTTTCGAATAAAACAACCCATCAAATTCGTCTGAAAATTGCTGGCGCCGAATTGAATATTTCCGCTGAGGATATTGATTATAGTAATAAAGCTGAAGAGCGATTAACCTGTTCATACCAAGGGGATGATATGCAAATAGGTTTCAATTCAAGATTTTTGACTGAAATGTTGAGTAATTTGAATTCAGACGAAGTGTCCTTGGAAATGAGCTTGCCCAATAGAGCCGGAATCCTAACCCCGGTAGATGGATTGGACGAAGGGGAACAAATTACCATGCTTGTTATGCCGGTGATGTTGAATAATTAAATACTGCCACCTACGTAAAAAAAATCGTCTAATAAGCCAAAAACGTCATTGCGAACTTATCGACTGTCACTCAAGACAGGCTAAAGTGAAGTAATCTGTTCCTTGATTACCAAGAACTTACAGATTGCCTGCCAACCGACAGGCAGGCTTTGTGCCTCGCAAAGACGCGAGACAAGGCTTTTAGACAGCCTCTTTATTATTCAATTAAGAATCATTAAAAAATGAATCGAATGGTGCCAAAATAACTAGGTGCTTCACCATTACTAGCCCTAACAGCATTTACTATAGGCATTACCAATGAGACAATGCCAGCGAAAATCAATAACAAAATCCCTAATCCCAGCAAGAGAATAGAGGGTATCCCAATGATTACATATAAAATTAGACTTAGTTGTAAGTTAATTACGGATTTACCATGCTCGTTCATTCCGATGACAGAATCCCGATTTGTAAGCCAAAGAATAAGGGGAACTATAAGTCCGCCAAAACCGGTTACATAATCCAGATATTGTGTTAGGTGGGTAATGACCAACAGTTGCCGGTCTTCACGCATTGCGATGTGTTGATCTACTATTTCCATTTTTTCGATTGATTTATTGATGATAACTATAAATAGGTCGTAAAAACATATTATTTGTTACACATCCATCTTCAATCACCTCTTTTTCCATCAGTTTGGCCAATTTTTCCTTATCCTTAGCTAATCCGTGAAATAAGCTTTTCAACTTTTGGATTCATCTTTTCAATATCCACTGGGGATAGTTTTCCTTTCTCCTCTCCTTTCATCAACTTTTGCTGAATGCCAGTCAACTTATGTTCATTTTTGGAAATTGTCTTCTTTTTTGGACTTAATAGCATTATCCAATTGCTCTTCTTGTTTTCTCTTTTTTTCATCCTTCTTAAGTTCTTTTTCGGCTTTCGCAACCTTTTTTTCTTGCTTTTCCACTTTTTTGATTACTGCCTTTTGTTCCTTGATTATCTCCTGATCAATAGCTGGAGTATTATAATCCTCGGTTTGGCCAATGGTTAAATTAATGGATAATATAACCATGGTAAAAATTAAAATTGATCGTTTCATGTCATACTATTTTTGAAGTTTATGGTAAGTTGAATATATGTATTTTATTAATCGAGAAAATGAAAGACTGTGTTAAATCGGATACGGTAATTTTCTTTATGATAAAATCGATTTGTCTATTTTTACACTCAAACAAGAACAATGAATCCAGTAGATACGATTGTAGCTTTAGCAACGCCTTCGGGAGCCGGTGCCATTGCGGTTATACGTATTTCCGGCAAAAATGCCATAGGCTTGGCCAATGTTCTTGTTTAAATCGGTTCGTGATAAGGATTTGACAAAACAAAAAAGCCATACCATCCATTTGGGCCATATTATCGATGGCAACAGAACTTTGGATGAGGTATTACTCTCCATTTTCAAAGGGCCTAATTCCTACACAGGCGAGGATGTAATCGAGATTTCCTGTCATGGCTCACCATACATCCAGCAGCAAATAATTCAATTGTTCCTTAGAAATGGCTGTAGAATGGCCAGCGCGGGGGAATTCACCCTACGTGCATTTTTGAACGGAAAAATGGACTTAAGTCAAGCTGAAGCTGTAGCGGATCTGATTTCCAGTGAAAATGAAGCAACCCATCAAATTGCAATGCAACAAATGCGAGGTGGTTTTAGCAATGAGATCAAATTACTTCGCGATGAACTATTGAATTTTGCCTCTTTAATTGAATTGGAGCTGGACTTTGCCGAAGAAGATGTGGAATTTGCGGATAGGGCTAAGTTTGAAAGTCTTTTAACTCGGATCCAGCAGGTTTTAAAAAGATTGATTGATTCATTTTCAGTAGGAAACGTAATAAAAAATGGGATTCCAGTAGCCATAGTTGGGGAACCCAATGTAGGTAAATCAACGTTGCTCAATGCACTGCTCAATGAGGACAGGGCCATAGTTTCCGAGATAGCTGGTACCACACGAGATGCCATTGAGGATGAAATAACCATAGGTGGCATTGGATTCAGATTCATTGATACTGCAGGTATAAGGGATACCACTGATATTGTCGAAAACATTGGAATACGGAAAACATTTGAAAAAATACATCAAGCTGAGGTTGTCTTGTTCTTACACAGCGCTGAAGAATTCCAGAATTCAGAATTAGATCTTGCGATCTTGCAAAATGAAGTTGGCAAAATAGCAGCTAAATACCCCAACAAACCATTAGTGATTTTGGTGAACAAGGTTGATATCCTTAATGCCGTGGAAAAATCTAAACTTAAAGATTTACTAGCAGCCATTGAAGGGTCTTCATATACGTTGATTTCGGCTAAAACTGGGGATGGTGTTGAAGCTCTTAAAAATCTGCTTCTCAACTATGTGAATACCGGTGCTCTGCGTAATAATGAAACTATTGTTACAAATACACGGCACTATGATGCACTTCTCAAGGCCTTGGAAGAAGTGCAAAAAGTACAAGATGGTTTGGATAATTCCCTATCCGGGGATTTATTGGCCATAGATATTAAACAAGCATTGTATCATTTTGGGGAAATTACCGGGGAAATCACTTCCGATGACCTTTTGGGCAATATCTTTGCGAATTTTTGTATCGGAAAGTAACTTCCAATCAAACCAATCCTGTAAATCCTAAAAAGGCCAAAGACAACAAACCGACTACCCATAATTTAATAGGTACTCCTTTCATTCCTTTGGGTATAATGGCCAACTCTAAACGAGTAATGTATTTCTATGTTCACCTAATAATGAGAAAGAGATATAGTATCCCCAAGGGTTGAAAACTTAGCACATTAGGTATGATATTAATCATCAACCTTCTGAAATCATCGGTTTAACTTAGTACCCTAAAAAAACAAACAGGATGATTGTATTTGTTTTTGGTTTGCCAGGTACGGGCAAAAGTTATTTTGCTTCAAGACTTGCAAAAATGATAGATGCCAGCTATGTGAATAGTGATAGGGTAAGGAAGGAGCTATTTGCACAAAGAACATATTCCTATCAGGAGAAAAAAGTGGTTTATGATACCATGCTCGCCAAGACGAAAGAAGCATTAGCCGCGGGTCAAAATCTGGTACTCGATGCCACGTTCCATAAAAAAGAAACTAGGGATACTTTTATGAAGCAATTATCAGATCAGGGCGAGGTTTTTTATATTGGATTACATTCGGACGAAAGTACGGTCAAAGAGCGATTAACAAAAAACAGGCCTTATAGCGAAGCTGATTTTGAAGTGTATAAACTAATCCAGCAACAATGGGAGCCTTTTACCGGGCAACATCTGGTGTTGGAATCGACGAATAATAACATTGAAGAAATGTTGCTAAAAGCTGCGCAATACCTAGGTTGGAAGAATGATACAGGAACAGATAAATAACTTGCTCTTAGAAGGGGAATTTCCGGAGGTTTCAGCAGAAAGGGAATTGATCGAAACCCACATATCATGGGTGTTTATTTGCCACCGATTCGTTTACAAAATCAAAAAGCCCATTAAATATTCATTTCTGGATTTTTCTACCCTTGAAAAGCGTAAAAAATATTGCAAAAGGGAAATTGAATTGAACAAGAGACTCACTGATGCCATTTACGTGGATGTAGTTCCAATAAATAGAGTGAATGACCATTATAAAATTGGAGGAAACTTAGGAACGGTAATCGACTATGCCGTAAGGATGCTTAAAATGGATAGGACTAAACAAATGGACCAGCTTTTGGTTCAAAATAAAGTATCGAAATCCGACATTAAAAACCTAGCCAAAAAAATTGCGGACTTTCATGGGAATACTGTTATAATCCATCAAAAAAACGTGATGGATATTCAGGAGAAATTCAACGATTTGGCAGCGGAAAAGGAGTATCTGGCAGCACAATCCAATGGTAGCATGTATGCAACTATTATTGGCAGCGCCATAAAAGCCTCCGATGATTTTTTAAAGAGAAACAAGGATTTGCTATCGACTAGGCTCAGGGCCGGTTTTTTCAGGGATTGCCATGGAGACCTTCATTCCAGGAATATTTTTTTATTACCGTCGCCTCAGCCTTTCGATTGTATTGAATTCAATGATGATTACAGGCAAATCGATGTTTTGAACGAAGTGGCCTTTCTATGTATGGATCTAGATGCATTTGGTGAAAAAGATCTTTCCGAGCTATTTCTCGAATATTACAATCAATTTTTCCCTTCAATGAAATCGTCGAAAGAACACCATCTTTTTGTTTTTTACAAGGCCTATCGTGCCAATGTACGTGCCAAGGTCAACAGTTTGAGGGCAAAGAGTGCGGTGAACGAAAAAGAAAGAACAAAAGCATTGTCTGAAGTAGATAAATACCTTCGGTTGATGGAGAGCTATTTGAAAACCCTTAGTTTATGATAAGTCGTTTTTTTAAAAGCCCTCCTAAAAATATGAGAGTTGCCTTGGAAGTAACAACAACTTGGGCCTGCTCAATTTTCTCACTGCCAAAACCGGAGAAGGCGTCGAGGAAGTACAGAATATCCTTCTAAATTTTATGAATACAAGAGCCCTACGTAATAATGAAACTAGTGTTACGAATACACGGCACTACGATGCGATACTAAAAGCCTTGGAAGAAGTGAAAAAAGTACAACTTGTTCTAGACCTATCTATATCAGGTGATTTAATGACGATTGATATAAGTCAGGCCCTCCATCACTTTGAAGAAATTACTGGTGATATCACGTCCGATGATTTGTTGGGCAATATCTTTGCCAATTTCCGTATCGGGAAAGCAACCCAAATTTCGATAGGTATATTATATAGAAATATTGTTTTGTAGTTACAAGCTATCTAACAATTTAGGTTAGAACTCCATTTTTTGTTTTGACTAAACCTGTTTTGATTTCATTTTCTTTCTGGACTTCCAATTTCTTTCTGGCAGAAAAAACATAAATAAACTCATACACCTGGTGTACCTGCATATCTTCAAGTTCTTCCGGGAGTAAGTCAACAGGGCTTCCAATAAGGGTATTGTAACAGGCAAACACCTTTTTATAATACAAATGTTCTAACCATGTAGCCTCTGGATACTCTTGTTCATCTAAAATAAGGATTTTTCCACCTTTTTTGGTCACTCTAATCATTTCTTTGAGAGCGCTTTTTGTATCAGCAAATCCATTAAATGCCCCATAATTTGTACAAATATCAAATGTCTCGGATTTAAAAGGAAGATTGGTAGCATCAGCTAGAATGAAATCTGTAGGAGCTTTCTGTTCACTCATTAAATCCCTTCCCTGGACAATCATACCCGCAGAAAGGTCAACCGCCGTGTAATCTGCATTCAGATTCATATAACCACGTCTATAAAGTGCTTGACCAGTGCCACTAGCAATATCAAGCATTTTTATTCTTTTATCTGACTCTAGGTATTCTTTTAGAAACTCATCATGGACAGAAGAGATACTTTTTTTAGGCACAAAATTGCGAACCGAAACTATAATTTTTATAGGTATTGCAAGCAAAAGTAAATACGCATATCGCGGTTGTTTTGCAAACAAAAAAGTTAAAATCACCAAAGATATAAATAAAACAACATCATAGATTGTTACGTTTTCAATGCCACGAAATGCAATCAAATCTATCACATTATACACTAGGAAAATAAAGGCAAACACTAATAAAAAATAAACAATCCAGTGTTTCACAGATATTTTTATTGGTCTAACCGGAAGCATAAAGAAAGGATTCCAAAAATTATAAAACCATGCCATGTATTTATAAACCTTATCTCTAAGTCCTTTATCTGCCATTCCAAGAGAATCTTCTACATAAAGCTTTGGGATGCCACTTACACAAGAATATTTTTCACCACATTCACTACACATCCAGAAAGTTTGGTAGCGATCATTTATACTGTTTTTTTTACATGAGGGACATATCACATTTGATTCTATCATTATAACTAATCTTAAAGTTAAAAATCGGTTATTAATTACAAATGATAAAGATATTGCAATATCATTATACATATAGCTCTTATCGGTATATATCAAATAAAAACGTTTAAACTACGTTTCTCAGACTAACACATTATGCTTGAGTATTATAACTTAAGTGTTTAAGAAAACTGATATAAAAGAATCTGCCTGAAACAACCATTAGGGTTAAAACTCAGAAAAGAGTCCATAAAATTGGATACAATATCTAGATTATTTTAACATAAAGAGTGTTATTTATTCGATTTTTCTGTTTTCATTTGCTCTGTTAAAATAACTTCATTGTTCTTTGACATTCAAGCTTTTAGCTTAACCTTATGCAACGTGTTTCAATGTTCGGGTATTTGGGAATTAGGTAGTCAAACTCAATTACCGTTTATCGGATAGACAACCGAATTTTAAAGCTAACTTCCGATAATATCTCTTCCATTGTGCAAAGTCAGCACAACTATTTCTTTATTTATACAACTCAGGCGCAATTTCTTATTTGATACTTAGGTAACGTTTTAATAATCAGTACATACGACACAGATTTTATGCTACTATCATTTGTAATTCTTATAAGATTTTTAATGAACACAAAATACATAACCAACTGACTATCTATTAAAGTTACTTTATCTATCGTCCAATAATAAACTATGCCATTTAAAACATTATAATGTGAAAGAACTATTGGTAATAAATATGATAAATTTGGAAGGTATTATAAACTTGAAAAGTATCCTTAAAATGAAAAAAACAGTATTTGCAACTATCGTCCTTTCACTTTTCTATTCATTTTTACAAAGTCAAACCGTAATCAATATTGAAAGCGCAGAGTTTGCCTTGGTCTTGCATACCGATAGCGAAAAGCGTTTACGTCAGGTATATTTTGGACAAAAATTGGAAAAACCTGAAGAATATAATGGGGTAATGCAACAGCTTCATTATAACGGCACTAACGAGGATGTTTTCAACCATGCTTATACACCAAGTGGCACCTGGAACATAGCCGAACCCGCCTTGCAAATTCTTCATGCCGATGGAAACCCATCAACCGAATTAGCATATGTTAAACATAGCACAAAGCAATTGATGGACAACGTATCGATAACTACCATTGACCTTATTGATCCTATATATAAAACGGAGGTGCAGTTATATTACAAAGTATATCAAAAAGAGAACGTCTTTGAGCAATGGGCAGACATTAAAAATAGGGAAAACGGACCTATTGAATTAAAAAAATACGCTTCCGCCAATTTATATTTTAGAAATGACGAATTTTATCTTACCCAGTACCATGGTAGTTGGGCCGAGGAAATGCAACCCGAAACACATCGGCTGACTTCTGGCATTAAGATGCTCGACTCCAAATTGGGAACCCGTGCCAATTTATATTCACCCCCCACCTTTATGTTATCCCTTGATGGTATGGCAACAGAGGAAACTGGTAAAGTAATACTCGCAAATTTAGCCTGGTCGGGCAACTTTCGTTTTGATTTTGAAAAGGACCGATACAATAATTTGCGCTTGATCGCTGGTGCCAATAACCAAGCCTCGGAATATCTATTGGCGGCAGGGGAGACATTTGAGACACCCCACTTTATTTATACCTATTCCGAAAATGGAAAAGGCGAGGCAAGTCGGAATTTACACCGCTGGGCAAGAAAATATCGAATTGTAGAAGGCGAAGGAGATCGACTGACCCTACTTAATAATTGGGAAGCCACTTATTTTGATTTTAATGAAAATAAACTGGTGGGCTTGTTTGATGGGGCAAAAGAACTTGGTGTAGACCTGTTTTTGTTGGACGATGGTTGGTTTGCAAACAAATACCCCAGAAATGGCGACTATGCCGGCTTAGGTGATTGGCAGGAAAACAAGCAAAAGCTACCCCATGGTTTGGGCTACCTCGTTAAAGAAGCAACAAAAAAAGGAATAAAATTCGGTATCTGGATAGAACCTGAAATGGTGAATCCCAAAAGCGAACTCTATGAAAACCATCGGGATTGGGTAATACGGCAGCCCGACCGTAAGGAATATTACTACCGCAATCAGTTGGTATTAGATCTTGGAAATCCAAAGGTACAGGATCATGTATTTGGGGTATTTGACCAACTATTCACAAAAAACCCGGGTATTGCCTATGTGAAGTGGGATGCCAATTCGATAATTTATAATGCGTATTCCGAGTACTTGGCAAAACAAAAATTGCCCCAATCACACCTTTATTACGACTATGTGAAAGGGCTCTACAAAGTTCTGCAAAGGGTACGGGAAAAATACCCAAAAGTACCGATCATGCTTTGCTCTGGCGGTGGGGGCCGAGTGGATTATGGTGCATTGCAATATTTTACGGAGTTCTGGCCAAGTGATAATACAGCACCCATAGACAGGGTTTTTATACAATGGGAATATTCCTATTTCTATCCGGCAATAGCTATGAGCGCGCATGTTACCGATTGGGACAAAAAGGCAAGTATAAAATACCGCACCGATGTGGCCTCAATGGGCAAGTTGGGTTTTGATATCGTGGTGGATGAGTTGAGTGGTGATGATCGTGAATTTTGCAAGGAGGCGGTAAAAAATTACAAATCCTTCAGCGAAATTGTATGGCATGGGGATATGTACCGGCTTCAAAGTCCATATGAAAAGCCTTATGCGAGTTTTCAATTTGTAAATGAAGAAAAAAGTCGGGCTGTTGTATTCTGCTATCTGGTAAGCAATCGTTTTCAAAATAATTATTCCGTTGAACCCATTACATTCAAAGGATTGCATTCTAATAAAATGTATAAAATAAAAGAACTTAATTTATATACCAATACCGCTACAACATTGGACGAGGACGCAATATATTCAGGGGATTATTTGATGAAGGTTGGGTTTAATCCGGATATTTCCAAAGATAGGAGTAGCGTGGTACTTAATGTAAAGGCAATTGATTGACCAAAATTTATCGGTGTGTCAGTTTTTTGTAAATGATTGGTCTTTTCAACTGTACTAGATCGGGTAAGTAATCTTCATTGAATCTAGCTAAAGTCCTTTATTAAAAATTTGAGGATTGATTGCGATATATTTATATGACAAAAAGAGTTCAAAAGCCATTTTTCCATAAATAGAAAACGAAGGTTTTTACATATTTTCCAACCCGAACTCCCCTACCCCAATGTTTTCGAACTTAATAAGCTACTGTATCAGAAAGTAACCTTTTTTTATGCACTTACCACCTTTAAATCAATTGTCGATAAGATTGATTAAAGAAGGAATCTCGAATAAATCATCTATACTTAAAATGCCCTTATTAAATCATGCTTTTTTTGTATACGAACAATTTTGTAACCTATGTTACATAAAAGCTACTTTATGATATTTGTCATAAAATTTAACTCTAATTCTACATAATTTCGGTCTCAAATTTATATATAATATTATGGAGACGCTAACAGAAATCAAGACTAGAGTTTACAAATTCGGCAACAAAACTGCCGATGGGAATAGTAAAATGAAGAACCTCCTTGGTGGTAAAGGTGCAAATTTGGCCGAAATGAGTTTAATCGGGATTCCTGTACCTCCTGGCTTCACCATAACTACAGAGGTTTGTACTGAATATAACGAGCTTGGTAAGTCGAAAGCAATCAAAGCAATAAAAAAAGAAGTAGAATCCGCTATAGAAACCTTAGAAAATACTATGGGGACTAAATTTGGGGATAGTGAGAATCCTCTATTAATTTCCGTACGATCTGGTGCCAGAGTCTCAATGCCAGGAATGATGGACACTGTATTGAACCTAGGATTGAACGATGATGCTGTAAAAGGGTTGATTATTAAAACCAAAAACGAACGCTTCGTATGGGATTCGTACCGTCGATTCATACAAATGTACGGTGGGGTGGTGCTAGGTATGAAACCTGAAACAAAGGAAGATATTGATCCTTTTGAGGAAATCATGGAGCATCTCAAAGATAAAAGGGAAATTAGTTTAGACACTGATTTTACAGTCCAAGATCTTAAAGATCTTGTCTATGATTTTAAAGATGCCGTTAAAAAACAAACAGGTCATGATTTCCCGACTGATCCTTGGGACCAACTTTGGGGTGCTGTAATGGCGGTCTTTGATAGCTGGAATGGCAATCGGGCGGTTTATTATCGAAAAATGCATGGTTATCCCGCAGAATGGGGAACAGCCGTTAATGTGCAGGCTATGGTATATGGCAACATGGGCGAAAATTCGGGTACAGGTGTTTGCTTTACCCGTGATGCAGGTACTGGTGAAAATGTGTTCAATGGGGAATATTTAATTGATGCTCAAGGAGAAGATGTAGTGGCAGGTGTTAGAACTCCCCAACAAATCACCAAACTCGGATCACAACGATGGGCAAAATTGGCACAAGTTGAAGAAACGGATAGGGCTGAAAATTACCCATCCTTAGAGGAATTAATGCCTTCCATTTATAAAGAGCTTGATGAGTATCAAAAAAAATTGGAAAAACATTATGCCGATATGCAGGATATGGAGTTTACCATACAAGAAGGTAAATTGTGGATTTTGCAAACGAGGAATGGTAAACGAACTGGTGCCGCAATGGTCAAAATTATAATCGATCTTTTAAAGGAAGGAGCCATAAATGAAACAGAAGCAATTTTAAGAATTCAACCCAATAAACTGGATGAACTGTTGCACCCTGTTTTTGATACCAAAGCTCTCAAAAAAGCCCATATAATCGCCCAAGGACTACCTGCTTCCCCAGGTGCCGCAACTGGCCAAATAGTCTTCTTTGCAGATGAGGCAAATAAATACAAATTCAGTATTCTAACACGTATTGAGACTTCCCCGGAAGACTTGGAAGGAATGAACATTGCCAAAGGTATTTTGACCGCTCGTGGCGGAATGACATCCCATGCGGCTGTGGTTGCGCGAGGAATGGGAAAATGCTGTGTTTCAGGGGCCGGAGCTTTGAAAATAGATTACAAAAATCGAATATTAAAAGTTGACGATAAGGTTTATCATGAGGGGGATTGGATTTCCTTGAATGGTTCTACAGGAAATATTATAGAGGGAAAAGTCGCCACTATGGAACCTGAATTGAGTGGTGAGTTTGCTGAAATAATGAAACTATCCGACAAATTTGCAACAATGCAGGTCAGGGCAAATGCCGATACTCCAAAAGATGCCTTAGCTGCGCGTAACTTTGGTGCACAGGGAATTGGACTAACAAGAACCGAGCATATGTTTTTTGAAGTAGACCGAATAAGGGCCATGCGTGAAATGATTTTAGCAGATACCGTAAAAGGAAGAAAACATGCTTTAAAAGAACTTCTTCCCATGCAACGTAGTGATTTTGAGGGGATTTTTGAAGCCATGCAAGGATTGCCTGTTACTGTAAGATTGTTAGATCCTCCTTTGCATGAATTTGTTCCTCACCAATTGGCGACCCAAAAAGAGTTGGCAGAGGATTTACATATATCATTGGCATCGGTTAAAAATAAAGTAGCTGAACTTCAGGAATTTAACCCAATGTTGGGTCATAGGGGATGTAGACTGGGAAATACCTATCCAGAAATTACTGAGATGCAGACCAGGGCTATCATAGAAGCTGCCTTGAATTTGAAAGAAAAAGGCATTGTAGCGAAACCTGAAATAATGGTGCCTTTGATTGGTACTGTGAATGAATTTATTGAACAGGAAAATATTATCAGGACGACTGCTAATCAGGTTTTTAAAGAAAGAAATGACAAAATTGAATACTTGGTCGGTACCATGATTGAAATTCCCCGTGCAGCATTAGTGGCGGATAAAATTGCGGAAAGAGCTGATTTCTTTTCCTTCGGCACCAATGATCTGACCCAAATGGCATTTGGCTACTCCAGGGATGATGCAGGTAAGTTTTTACAAGTATATCTTGAAAAAGGTATTTTAACGGTTGATCCATTTGAAGTATTAGACCAGGAAGGTGTTGGACAATTGGTTATAATGGGAACTGAACGTGGAAGAAGCACTAAACCAGACTTGAAAGTGGGTATTTGTGGCGAACACGGCGGTGAACCTAGTTCTGTTGAATTCTGTTATAAAACAGGGATGAACTATGTAAGCTGTTCCCCATTTAGAGTACCTATTGCTAGAATAGCAGCAGCACAGGCTGCAATAAGAACAACAATTTAGAAGAATTATTTAATCACTGACCATAACTTAATAGGCTCGATAATTTAACATGTCGAGCCTATTTTATTGTATTTATAAAGGGTATCAATCTACTTACATATACTAATCTTAAATCTTATCTTTACGGACTTATTACATTATTCAATTTTATTTTTGAACTAATATTCTATGTTTCATTTCTTCAGCCGTAAATTTTTTCTCATAGACTATTTAGAAGGATTTGTAGATATACATAATCATATATTGCATGGATTGGATGATGGTGCGAAAACCGTGGAGGATTCGATTGAAATGATTCGTGCATTTTCTGAAATTGGCATAAAGAATTTCATCGCCACACCACATATAATGCATAGTTATTACCCCAACACCCCAGAAACAATAAATAAATCCCTTACCATTTTAAAAAATGAACTACTGAAAAATGGAATGAGAGATATCTCAATTCAGGCAGCAGCAGAACATATGATAGATGGTAATTTTGAATCAATTTTGGCTGATGGTACTGTAATGCCTTTACCCCATCATTATTTGTTAGTGGAAATGTCCTATTTGCAACCCTCAATTAATTTTGATGAAGCCATTCTAAAAATTTCCTCGAACAACTATTCTACCATCTTGGCACATCCAGAAAGGTATGTCTATTTACACACTAATTTTAAAAAGTACAATAAATACAAGGAAAAAGGAATCCTATTTCAATTAAACTTGTTGTCTTTAAGTGATTATTACGGTAAGAAAGTACAGCAAATGGCTATTAAGCTATTAGAAAGAGGCTTAATTGACTATTTAGGGTCAGACATTCATAACATAAATCAATTGAATAGTCTTAAGGAGATAAAAGTGACTTCAAAAGTATTGAAAACCTTATTGCCAATAATTGAAAATACGAATCAAACTTTCTAAGCTAAACTAGAATTTCCACCATTTTTTAGTGGTTTTTCCATATCCATATCCATATTTACCGCCATAACCCAGATTTGAATCCTTAACATCGTTTACAATAAACGAAAGTCCTTTAAGCTTGCCTTCACTTTTAAGTTTAATAGGATACTCCAATACTTTTAAATCAGTTACACCGGCCCTTGTTACATATAGTATTTGGTGAGCGTACTCACTGATCAACAAAGTGTCAGTTACTACCATTAAAGGAGCTGTATCTACAATAATGTAATCATATTCGTTTACCACATCATCCAGTAACTCTTTCATTCTTCCATTCATCAAAAGTTCTGCAGGATTAGGTGGTATCCTTCCAGAATAGATAATATCAACAGTCTGTTCATGAGCCAACATGGTCGAAATTATATCCTTACTTACCAAACTCGTATTAACCAAATAATCTGTAAGTCCATTATCTTCACTATTCCTTTTAGGCTTCCCTAATTTATCCACATTTTTTCCTGAGTAGAACTGATAAATTTTAGGGTTACGTATATCTGCCCCAATGAGCAAAACCTTTTTATCTGTATTAGCAAATATCATAGCCAAATTTGAGGCTACCAATGTTTTTCCTTCTCCTGAAACACTGGAAGTAACATAGATAATAGAGCCTCTCGTATCCTTCTTCTTTTTGGACTTTATAATGTAATCAATATTGGTCCGTAGTATTCGTAATGACTCCGCCAAAACCGTGCGTTCCCCAATTTTGACCAACGTATTGTCTTTTCTTACAAGCTTGGGTAATTCTGCCAAAACAGGAATATCACCTGTTAATTTTTCCAAGCTTACTTTGTTGTGAACTTTATTGTCTAAAAGATCCCTAACATATATAAATGAAAAAGGCACAAGCAGCCCAAGTATCATTGAAGCCAATAATATTATTGGTATCTTAGGGGAAACCGGAATTTCACTCGACATATAAGCACTGTCAATAATGTTACTCTTAGGGGAAGCAGAGGCGAAAGTAATCTGGGATTCCTCCCGTTTTTGTAATAGATATAAATATAAAGATTCCGTAGTTTGTTGTTGTCTCGTAATATCCCGTAAGGCCTGTTCATTTTTAGGAGCGGAATAGATTCTTGAATTTATTCTGGATAATTGACTGCTAAGGCTATTCACTTGAAGCCCCAAGTTATTTGTTACGCTACTTAAACTAGACTGCATACTACGTTTAAGTCCAGCCAATTGTTGGTCCAAATTAACAATTATGGGATTTTTTTCATTGGAGCTCTCCAACAAACGCTTTCGCTCCAAAGCCAGATCATTGTAACGTGCTGTTGTATTTGCTATTGAAGCATCAGCCAATCCGACATTGGAAGGTAGTAAATCGTACCCATCTTGATTATCGACAATATCTTTCATCGAAGAAGCAATATCCAATTGTACCGAGGCATTTTGAAGTTCTTGTTGATTTGCCGCGCCCAAGTTAAGATTCAGATTGGTTTGGGATGCTATGTCTGCCAAACCTCTATTCGATTTGAAATCAACTGCTGATTGATCTGTAGTGGACAAATCCGAATAAATACCCGCAATCCTATCATTGATAAAATTTGAAGTCCTATCGGCTATTGACTTTTTGTCCTCAATGGCATTTTTGTTGTAAATTGCAATTAATGTGTTAATAATATCCTTGCCCCTACTTTTTATAGCATCCTCTAAAGAAATTGAAACAATATTGGAAAATTCATCGGTCACTGATATTTGAATTTTTTTCTGATATAGTCCAGCTACAGATGTCAAAGGTTTTATTTCTGCTTTATACTTATTTCCCTTATATCTATTTATATCCAAAATATTGGGGGTAACAACTATGTCCCCAACCGATGAGCTGATGGTTTTTCCGAAAGAATATACTTTAAAAGGCCCATTTTCCTCATCGGAAAACTCGAAAGATGTCTCGGAAGCCAAAGTGATAAAAAATTGTTCATTCGCACGGTGTACAATGGAGTCCGGTGCAAGAAAATTTAAATTAAAAGGAGGATTATCGTAGACTTCTGAATTAAGAATTTTTCCTAAAGCAGTAATTTTTTTATTCAATCCCAACTGCTTTACAACCTGAATAAGGTTAGACCGGGAAAGCAATATCTCAATCTCATCTTCCACATTATTCCTTCCCCCACCAAAAACATCCAGATCCCGAAAAACATCCAGCTCGGAAGTTGAGTTCTGATCTTCCAGTATTTGAATTTTGGCCTCTACGCCATATGTGGGAATAGTATACCGAATCTTTAATATGCCCAATAGTAGAGCAATAACTACAGCTGCAAAAAACCATTTCCAGTTTTTCAAATAAGGTTTAATTAAATCTCTAAAGTCCAAGCTTTTTTGAGCAAAGATTTATATTGTTTGTCCCCATTAAAAAAAGAAAAATTATAATCTAGTAATTATTAGGACCGTTGAAGTAATTAGCACTGACGCAATTGATATTGCAATATTGGCCCTATTATCCAAACTTGAGGCTGTTATTCCAGATTTGTTAGGCTCCACATATACAACATCGTTCTGGGTAAGGTAATATACCGGGGATTTTACCATATTTTTTGAGGTCAAATCAATACGTGTATATACCTTGGTCCCATTAAAATCCCGTATCACCAAAACATTGTCACGAACCCCCCTGATTGTCAAATCACCAGCAAATCCAAGAGCTTCCAGAATGGTAATCTGTTCCCCATTAACTGGATAAGTACCAGGTCGTCCTAACTTCCCCTAAAATAGTTACCGTAAAATTTCGGAGTCTAATATTTATTATGGGGTCCTTTAAATAATCCGATAACCTATCACGAATAAGACCACGTAATTCATCGGGCGATAAACCTTCGATTTTCAATTTTCCGACAACAGGGAAATCAATTTCTCCGGCCTGATCCACTAAATAATCTACCTGTTCTGCTCTAAATCCACCTTCAGCTTCGCCTCTGAACAAATTAAATGGCGCACTGGCCTCCGGATTTAAAGAAGAGACATGAATTGACACCAAATCATCTACCTTAAATTTTGATACAAAGGTATTGGCATTCACTTGTGTTTCAAAATTACCGGTATCCTGGAAATAGACCACATCTTTTCGAGAGGCACAGGATGAGAATATTAAAGTTCCAAGGAGTACAAAAATGACTGAGTTAAGTTTTTTACGCATGTTAAGGTATTTTAGTTTGCAAGTATAGTGAAATATTAAGATTGTACTACCCTTAATATTGGTTTTTCATTAACATTGGTTTCTGCTTTGTCCAATTCACAAAGTTCAGAATTATTCGATACATACTCGGGCACAATACCTTTCATTAGTTTTACTGTATTCTCACTGAAAAACATATTGGTGATACAAAGTTCATCTATTTTAGATCGGACGTCTGCATAGTCCAATTGTCTTACATTGCTTATCTTAATTTTTTTATGATAAGTAGGCATGGTATTCTCACCATTGGCCAAAAGTTCCTCATACAATTTTTCACCTGGTCTTAGTCCTGTTATTTTGATGTCAATATCCTCCGGATAGCTTAAGCCCGATAATTTAATCATATTCCTTGCTAAGTCATATATCTTAACGGATTCACCCATATCAAAAATGAAAATCTCACCTCCCTCTCCCATAGCTCCTGCTTCCAATACCAATTGCGAAGCTTCAGGAATCGTCATAAAATAACGGGTAATCTCTTTATGGGTAAGGGTTATTGGACCTCCATTTTCAATTTGTTTTCTGAACAAAGGAATCACCGAACCATTGGAACCCAAGACGTTACCAAAACGTGTGGTTATAAACTTCGTCTTTTTTTGTTGTTGCATACAACTAATGTACATTTCGGCAATCCTTTTACTAGCCCCCATTACGTTGGTGGGGTTTACCGCCTTATCTGTTGATATGAATACAAATTTATCTACTTGATGCTGAAGGGATAAATCAACAATTGCCTTTGTCCCCGCTATATTTATTTTAATGGCCTCGTACGAATTATATTCCATTAAGGGAACATGTTTGTAGGCTGCCGCATGAAAAACCAAATTGGGCTTATGTTCCTGAAAAATTAAATTCATTCTATTTTTATCACGAACATCACCTACTATCGGGACAAAATTATGGTGTCCTTTTTGTTTTAACTCTTGTTGTAGATCATACAAATCCGATTCTGCCTGATCAATAATTATCAGAGCTTTATAATTATAGCCACATATTTGTCTTACGATCTCACTTCCAATAGATCCGGCTCCTCCTGTTACAAAGATTACCTTGTCTTTAATCTCTCTGCGTATTTTAGAATTACCAATATTAATTGGTGCCCTATTCAATAAATCCTCTATTTGTACTTTCTTGATCTGCGAAGCTTTCAACTCCCCATTGATCCAATCCTCAATTGGAGGCACTATTTTAACTAGTACGGGAAAATCAACCAGTCCCTCTACCAACACTTTTAATTTTTTGGAATCAATTCTTTGAATACAAAAAATAATCTCAGAGACACGTTTTTTTAATATAAAACTTTTGGTCAACACCTCAGGCCCAAATACGTTTACCCCATTAATTTGTTTGCCGATCTTCTTTTTATCCTTATCAATATAAGCAATAACCTTGGTATTACTTTTAGTATGATTGGTAATAGCACCATGGGTCAATATCCCAGATTCCCCAGCCCCATAAATAAGTATATTTTTTGTAATTTTAGATTCACTCGATATATAGTTGTGATATAATGATTTAAAAATGTATCGAGAAGCTGTTAGGGAAACAAAACTAATTAAACTATGGATTATAATTATAGACAATGGAATGGTAAAGTTATCTACCATTTCAAATTGCCTATTTCCAATAATTAGAAAGATTGCCAAGATACTTGATAAGCAGATGGCATTGAATATATTGTAAACATCACGAACTCCTGTATGCCTAACTACACCCTTGTAAGAACCTATAATCAAAAAAGCTATCAAAGCTATGGCAACTACAACGGGTAACTGTACCAAAAGCTTATTAACATCAAAATTAAAGGTAAGGTTAAAGCGTATAAAATAAGAAAGCATAAATGAAATGCTCACAATCACCAAATCAATGGCCAAAACCAACCATTTAGAGGCATACCGCTGCGCGTTATTGGTTAAGTAGTTCTGAATCATATTAGGGTCTTTTTTATAATACTTATAATACGTTCTAAATCCTCAGTGGTTAAATTAGATCCACTGGGCAAACACAATCCTCTATCGAATAAATCTTCAGAGGTCCCATTTGTATAATTTGGGTATTGATTAAATATAGGTTGTAAATGCATAGGTTTCCATAAAGGTCTGGATTCAATATCCACTTCCAATAAAGCAAGCCTAATTTTTTCCCTTATGTTAAATGAAGGGGTTAAAATACAAGTTAACCATCTATTGGAGTACATTCCAAAGGGTTCTTTTAAAAAAGAGATCGCATCCAATGCTCCCAATTCTACCTGATAAAGGCAATAATTACTCCTACGTGCATGAACCCTTTCATCCAATACCTGCATTTGTCCGCGGCCAATACCAGCAAGCACATTACTCATTCGATAATTATACCCTATTTCCGAGTGTTGGTAATGCACAGCATTATCCCTCGCTTGTGTGGCCAAAAAAATGGCTTTTTCAGTATATTCCTTGTTTTTGGAAACCAATGCCCCGCCACCAGAGGTGGTGATTATTTTGTTACCGTTAAAGGAAAGTACCGCTATATCGCCAAAAGTGCCACATTTAATACCTTTGTAAGAACTTCCTAAAGCTTCCGCACTATCTTCCAATAATGGAATTTCATACTTTTCGGAAATAGCATGTATTGCAGCAACATCATAAGGCATTCCATATAAATGAACGGCGATGATGGCTTTTGGCTTTTTTCCTAATTTTATCCTATCAACTATCGCCTCTTCCAAAAGCACCGGAGACATGTTCCAAGTTTCTTTTTCGCTATCTATAAAAATAGGTTCGGCTCCTAAATACACAATGGGATTAGCAGATGCCGAAAATGTAAAACTCTGGCAAAGAACCTCATCACCACTTTCAACCCCCAACAATTTTAATCCCAAATGAATTGCCGCCGTACCTGAGCTTAATGCAGCAACCTGGACCTGATTTTCTAAATAATTTTCAATATCGCTTTCAAAACCAGAAACATTTGGGCCTAACGGGGCAACCCAATTAGTATCAAAGGCTTCTTTGACAAATTGTTGTTCCATTCCACCCATATGTGGGGACGAAAGCCAAATTTTATTTTGTATTGTGGTTGTCAATTTTAAAATAATTAATTACAAAAAATTATACTGCATAAAAATATGCGGAAATATCTACTCTTGAAATGATGCAAATCATTTACTGTTTAACAATTAATGATTGTTCCTTAAGCAAATATTCTGCAAATTTAATTACAAACTTACTTGTATTATTCTCGTAGGGGGAAATTTGTTAAGATAATTCGGCGAAATTGTTAATAAAATCGATTTAGTACTATACAAGCTACTAAATTAACTTAAATACCTAGCTTTTTTTATGGTTCCTAGCTAGTTTCTTAAATATGAATCCGGTAATACAACTTCATATCTATCATACAATATAGTGAAAAACAATCAAGAATAAATTATAACCTAATCAAATCACATTTAACGAATATTGATTAACATTGTGTTTAATCATAAATTTGCATATTTATTATTCCAAAAATTAGTTAAGCGACAAAAATGAAAATATTGGTCACAGGAGCA
>CAVXJE010000011.1:0-117312 GCA_963762065.1 uncultured Flavobacteriaceae bacterium
CTCGAACCAAGGACCCTCTGATTAACAGTCAGATGCTCTAACCAACTGAGCTAAGGAGGAATATGTTTTATTTTAAAGTCTTTGTTTGACTTACTCCAATAAAATCAGCGGGTTTACCCGCCACCGCAACACAAGGTTTTTGCGTAGGAGGGTGCAAATATAATTTTTTTTTCAAATACGCCCAACAAAAAAATGCATTCTCTATTTAAATAACCATTTATATAAATCGTTGCCATTGGCAAATAACAATAAAGCGATTAATAAGAAGAAACCGATCATTTGTGCAGTCTCCAAAAACCTATCGCTAGGTTTTCTACCAGTTACCATTTCATACAATAAAAATGTCACGTGACCCCCATCTAGCGCTGGTATAGGTAATATGTTCATAAATGCAAGAATAATAGATATGAATGCCGTTGTATTCCAGAATACAGGCCAATTCCATGTTTCGGGAAACAACCCCCCAATAGCGGCAAAACCACCTACCTCTTTATAAGCACCAGTATCCGGGTTAAAGATTTTCTTCATCCCTTTAATGTAATCGTTAAGGGTCTTGACGCCTTTATCAATTCCAGCAGGTATCGACTCCAAGAAAGTGTATTTATTGGTTTTTACGTCCAAAAAACCTCTATCAACATATTCTTGCATTGTTAATGCGCCTAAGCCAACACCAATAGTCCCCTCATTGCTGACTTTGACTGTAACAGTTTCAATGTTTCCGTTTGTTCTTTTGACAGTAACCCCAATTTCCTTTCCTTTATTTATTTCCAGTATTGGCTTTACCTCATCAAGATAAGTTACATCAGTGTCATTAATTTTAATTACCTCATCCTTTTTCTGAAAATCCACTCCTTCATTAATTGATCCTTTGGATATCTCTTTGATGATAAAAGGCACCCTAATATTTATAAATCGAATCTTTTCCCTATCCTCTGATAATGTGGCTATAAAATCTACTGGTATCTCTTGCTCAAAGGTTCTACCATCCCGTACAATGGTCATTGTGTTGCCATACACGATTTCAGGCAAAACACTTCTAAACGCCTCAATCTTGTTGCCATCAACTGCAATTATTTTGTCTCCGGTCTGTACGCCCAGTTTATCCCCAAGCGCCTTTTCAGTTACCCAAAAACCATCCCTTAGACTATCTGCAGGAATATATTCATCCCCATAGGTAAAAGCCAGACCTACATAAATAATAACCGCCAAAATAAAGTTTACCGTTACCCCACCTAACATTATGATCAACCGTTGCCAAGTAGGCTTACTGCGAAACTCCCATTCCTTGGGTTCCTCTTTCATGGCTTCGGTATCCATGCTTTCATCGATCATTCCAGCGATCTTCACATAGCCTCCCAATGGCAACCAACCAATACCATAAACAGTCTCACCAATTTTTTTCTTGAAAAGTGAAAACTTGATATCAAAAAACAAATAGAATTTTTCTACCCTGGTATTGAAAATTTTGGCAGGAATAAAATGCCCCAACTCATGAAGCACTATTAAAAGGGAAAGACTTAAAAAGAATTGTATAACCTGAATTACTATGGGACTCATCTATTTTTTCTAAAATTGAACGCACAAAAGTACACTTTTACAAAGTCTTACAAAAAGAATCTGTCAGCGCTGCTTTCTTTTTATGAAATATTTAGCAGCAACACTTATGTTAATATTTGAAACCTCAACAAGACTAACGTACCTTTGCAAAAAAGTTTATGCGTTCCTTTTTTGGTAAATACAAATTATTTGCAATTGTGTTTTCGATTCTTTCGATTATCATCATGTATTTATTCTTCAACGCACTTCAACCAAAAAAAAACCTTCCCATTTACCAACCATCGATGGTAAATTCAGAGCTCGTGGATAGCACTTTGCAACATGTGAAAAAGTATCATACCATCGCCGATTTTTCCTTAATAAACCAAAATGGTGAAACCATTACCCAAAACGATTATACCGGTAAAATCTACATCGCCGATTTTTTCTTTACCACCTGCCCCACCATTTGCCCGATTATGACCAAGAACATGGCACATATTCAGGACCGTATAATAAATGATGATGATGTTCTATTGCTTTCACATTCGGTAACACCTGTTATTGATTCCGTGGCGCAGCTTAAAAAATATGCCTTGGAAAAAGGGGTCTTGGATTCCAAATGGAATCTCGTTACCGGTGACAAAAAACAAATCTATGAACTGGCCCGAAAATCATATCTAGCGGTAAAGAACGATGGTGATGGTGGCCCATTTGATATGATACATACCGAAAATTTCATTCTCATTGATAAGGAAAGAAGGATTCGGGGTTTTTATGATGGCACTAAAACCGAGGAAATTGAAAAATTAATGGAAGATTTGGTAATTCTCAAAGCATCATATCAAGAGTAAAATAATTATTCAGTGGGCAGTGGCATTAGGCAGATAAACAATTGTCAAGTACAAAAGTAAGTTGCCAGTTAAAGAAATGCTATAATCCGAATATATTTATCTCATAAAGGCAGGGAGAGTAAGGTATAATTGCAAAATCACAAAAATAGGATAAGTATTAAACGTTAGACTTGAACCAAAAATTCAAGTAACTTTTGCTGCCAACCGTATACTGCTACTGCTTACTAATCTTTTGGAATTTGGTACTTGATATTTGAAATTTTTAGAATATTTTACCCTATTTTTGTCCTTACTTATAATCAATCTAAATAAAAATTGGCTGTAACAGTAGCACACCTCAAACGTGGGGAACGGGGAATAATAAAGGAGTTTGCCGGAGACATACTACCTATTAAACTACTGGAATTGGGATGTTTGCCGGGGAATGAGGTCGAATTGATTCAAGTTGCTCCTTTTAAGGACCCGCTTTATATTAATGTCAACGGTTCCCATATTGCGATTAGGCGTTCGGTTGCCCTTCAAATTGAGCTGGACATTATTGAAGATAGCACCGGAATATGAGTAAACAAATCAATGTAGCGCTCATTGGCAACCCAAATACAGGTAAGACTTCTGTTTTTAACCAGCTAACAGGCTTAAACCAAAAAGTTGGCAATTACCCTGGAATAACCGTAGAAAAAAAAGAAGGTGTTTGCAAATTGCCCAGAGGGGTAAAAGCACATATCTTGGATCTTCCCGGCACCTATAGTTTAAACACAACTTCACTGGACGAAAGTGTTGCCGTGGAATTACTTTTAAATAAAAACGATAAGGACCACCCAGATGTAGCAGTTGTGATTTCCGATGTAGAAAATCTGAAGCGTAACCTATTGCTTTTTACCCAAATCAAAGACCTAAAGATCCCTACCATTCTGGTAATTAATATGGCGGATAGAATGTCTCGAAAGGGCATTTCCATGGATATTGAACAGCTTGAGAAAAAGTTGAATACCAAAATAGCTCTGATAAGTACGCGAAAAGAAACAGGCATCGATAAACTAAAGGAATTAATTGCCGATTATAGGAAATTATCCACTACACCAAATGTAGACACCACCGTTATCGACCCTGAATATTTTAAGCGATTAAAGAGTACATTCCCCAATGAGGATTTGTATAAACTATGGTTGGTTATTACACAGGATGTCAACTTTATGCCTATTGAGAAGAACTTGATTGAGGATTCCTCCGCCTTCGTTACCAAATCAAAATCGGAACTTAAGCGATTACAACAAAAAGAAACAATAATTAGGTACAAGTTCATCAATTCCATTTTAAAGGAAACGTACAAGGTCGATGCAAATGCTGCAAAAGGTATAAAAGCGACCTTGGATAAGATCCTGACCCATAAGATTTTTGGTTACCTCATATTTTTCATAATTCTACTTACTATTTTCCAAGCCATATATGACTGGAGTAGCTATCCGATGAATTTCATTGAGGAATTCTTCGCTTCGGCAAGTGAATGGGTGAAAAATACTTTGCCTCCAGGAACGTTTACGAATTTAATAGCAGAAGGTATTTTTGCAGGTATTGGAGGTATCGTAATATTCATCCCTCAAATTGCCTTTTTATTTTTGTTCATTTCACTATTGGAAGAATCTGGTTATATGAGTCGGGTTGTCTTTTTAATGGATCGTGTGATGAGACCTTTTGGGTTAAGCGGTAAAAGCGTGGTTCCCTTAATTTCAGGAACTGCATGCGCCATACCGGCGATTATGGCAACACGGAATATTGAAAATTGGAAAGAACGATTGATTACCATTCTTGTGACCCCTTTCACTACTTGTTCCGCGCGATTGCCTGTGTACCTTATAATCATCGCATTGGTAATCCCAGAAGGTCGGTTTATAGGTTTAAGTTATCAGGCCTTAACTCTTATGTTCCTTTATTTAATAGGTTTTTTAGCTGCCATACTATCTGCAATGACGCTGAACAAAATATTAAAGATTAAAAGCCGTACGTTTTTTGTGGTAGAAATGCCAAGTTATAAATTGCCCTTATTTAAAAATGTGGCCTACACTGTTTGGGAAAAAACAAAGAGCTTTATTTTTGGTGCTGGTAAAATAATTTTGGCCATCTCAATAATTCTGTGGTTCCTTGGGTCTAATGGGATTTCGGATAATTTTAAGAATGCGGAATCAATTATTGTAAATCGTATTAACACCGAAGGTTACACTGCTTTTAATCAATCTAACATAGAAACCGATCTATCAATTTACAACAAGGCATTGAAAGATAGTGTTGATAAGAAGGTCTTTTCTATCAGTGATGCTGCAATTTCAGATTCCCTTGAAAATAAAAAAACAAAACTATTCGAAAGTGCAAAAAATCAGGAAATAGCAAGTTTTAAATTGGAGAATTCATATATCGGATATATGGGCAAGGCCATTGAACCAATTGTAAAACCCTTGGGATATGATTGGAAAATCGGCATTGCCGTTTTAACCTCTTTTGCTGCCCGGGAAGTTTTTGTAGGCACCTTGGCCACAATTTATAGTGTAGGAAGTGATGAAGTAGACACCATTACCCATAGAATGGCGGCCGAAGTTAATCCAAAAACCAAAGAACCCCTATTTAACTTGGCATCGGGAATTTCATTATTGCTTTTTTATGCCTTCGCCATGCAATGTATGAGCACCCTGGCTATTGTGAAACGTGAAACCAATAGTTGGAAATGGCCTGTCGCCCAGCTGGTATTTATGAGTCTTTTTGCTTATATTGTAGCATTGATAGCATATCAAATCTTAAAATAAAATGGAACTATTGCAGCAAATATTGGTCTATATTACTTTGGCCCTGGCTTTGGGTTTCATAGTCAAAAAGTTTTTTCTGCCCAAACTTAGCGCCTCTAAAAAAAACAATTCCAAGGCTTGCGGCGAAAAAGATTGTGGTTGCCATTGATCATTCCTTTCATAATTGTTGAAATTTTTTAAACCTTAAGTAACAAAACCTAAATAAGGTCGTCTTCCTATTTCATCCCATTGCTCTTAAAAAAAGGATAATTCTGTCATAAAGAAAATACAAATAGGCTGGTTCAAAGTCTTACAATGCTTTAGTTTGCTGTCAACTAATCAACGTGATCATGAATGGATAAAATAATACTCTGGCTTATTGCCACCCTGATCTCGGCCCTATTCACCTTTGTACAAGGGCAAACATTGAGTTCAAAAATAGTGGATTCCGTAACCCAAAAACCCATACCCTATGTGACGGTTCAATTGAAGAAAAAAGGGGTAATTACCAACGAGGAAGGGCGTTTTAGTTTTCTTCTCGATAAAAACATCAAAGAAACCGATTCATTGTTCATCTCCTGTATCGGGTACGCTTCCATCAGAAAACCTTTAAAAGAATTTACTGAAAACGTAATTTATTTGAGTCCTAAAGCCATTGAACTAAACCCTGTAATTGTAAGCAACAAGAATTATTCCGCTGAAGAAATCATTGAATTGGTCAAAGAAAATATCGACAAAAATTACAATACCGATTTAAATAAAAAAAGATTGTTCTTTCGTGACTCGTACTATCAGGATTTCAGCAAAACAGATTATACATTCTTAAAATCGACCATTGAAGCTTTGAACAAAAACTTTTTGGACAGTGTTTTAAGAACAGTCCCTAAGAAATCAAGCTATTATACAGAGGTGTTATGTGACCTATATGGAAACCATGAGGAGGGCAAACAAAAAATGGATCTAATCAAAGCCTCTGAATTATATGACAAGAGCAATGAATTGGATTTAACCAAACTCGAGGAGAAATTCAATCAAATAATAAAGTCAAACGTTAAACCCGATTCCTATTTTAAAATAAAATCGGGTCTGTTTGGCACCAAGGTAGATGGGGAGGATTTTGATGGAATATTTGAGACTGAAGTTGATTCAACCGATGCTGTGGCGTTAAAAAAGGAACTGGAAGAGAAGAAAAAGCAGGAGGAAGAACGCAAGACCCACTTTGCCAAGCATAAGAAAAAATCATTGGCAGGCATGATGCAGCGATTGTTTTTTATGGAGGATTCCCATCTAAACTTCATCAATAAATCAAGAAGATACGAATTCAGTATTCAAGATTTCACCTATATGGGTGAGGAAGCGGTGTATGTTATTTATTTCGAACCTAAAAGTTCTGCCGATTACAAAGGAAGACTCTATATTAATTCTGACGATTTTGCCGTAATTCGATTGGATTATGAAAACGTAAACCCTATCAAAAAATTCAATCTACTGGGACTGTCAATGAATCAGTATTTGGGTAGGGGCAAGATGATTTTTTCGAAAGAAATCAATGATCAATATAACCTACGCTATTTAGAGCAGGAAAATGGAACACGCGTAGGCATTAAAAGGCCCTTGAAAATAATTGAGAAGAACAAACATGTAAAAGGCAGAAACAAACAGAATGAGTTATCTGTTAAGTTGGATATGGCAACCGTAGGAGTTAACAAACATGAAATAATTGTTTTTGACACAGAGCCCCTATCCGATTCAGCCTATGATGCACTTACAGAAAACAACTCCATATTACCCACCTATATGCCCAACTATGATCCAGAATTTTGGAAAGGTTACAACATCATAGAGCCTAACCAGGCTATTAGGGAATTTACCTCACAAGAAGAAATCGCTAAATAAAGGTTATACCAGATTGGCTATGAACGAGTAGAACAAAAGGGCCCAACCTGCCAATAACAATAAACCTCCGAGTGGCGTTACAGGACCTAATAATCGCAGGTTCCTGCCTTTGGAAGCCCCAATTACAAGAGCATATATGCTGAAGGAAAATAAAAACGTGCCAAAAATAAAACAATAGATCATATTACTTTCCAAGGGAGTGTCGAGGTTTAGATTAAAGCTTAATACCAGCAATAAAATAGCGTGGTACATTTGGTATTTAACCCCGGTCTCAAAACTTTTAAGCTGCTCATCTGTCAAGGATTTTTTTAAAGCGTGGGCACCAAAAGCACCAAAAGCTATCACCAATAAACCAAACAACGCACCTATAACCTGAGCTAAAAGAACCATCTATTATTTTTAAGGCAATATATTAATTCTTTTTTCAATGGCTTATTGCTATCCCAGGAAATACATAAAAGTAAAAAGGATGAAAAAATACTTATCTTTCACCTATAAATACAGTCTTACTTATGAAAAAATTATCATTTTTTGTTTTCTTCCTCACTGCCCTTATGATTTCCAGTTGCAATTCTTCAAAATCCACAACCGTTAAAAAGTCTGAACTTAATAAAGAATTAAATGAAAAAAACAAAGGAAATGTATCACTACTAGATCGAATAAGAAGAAAGCCAGGTATCGTTATCAGAAATGGTGTGCCTGTAATAAACAAAGCCTCAAATTCGTTTTCTGCAAGTAATACAGAACCTCTTTATGTACTTAATTCTTATGTTGTCGGAAGTTCTTTTAGATCGGTAAATCAATTGGTTGATAGCTTTAACGTAAAGGACGTAAAGGTTCTTGCAGGTGCCGAAGCCTCTGAATATGGGTCCAGAGCCTCCAACGGGGTAATAATAATCACGACTTTCGATTAAATTGGATTGCTAACTATTTCAAAGTGGGCATTTCTTTTTACGTTTTTATCAAGAACTGCTTAGCATGTTAAAATGCAATGGTAGTCACTATTGGCTTATCCTTATGCTGGGCCAAATAAATGGGTGAAGTTGTGAACAGTAATTTTACTTGGTTGTCCCAATCGCGTGCTATATTAAAATAACTCACATTGGTCTCTGCCATTATTTCCTCACAATCATTACAAGTGTGTTTAAAATCTAAAAAATGGTGGGCAAACTCATGGAATGCAACTACTTTGAGGATCTCATTATCCAATAGTACAGCCCAATTAATGTAAATATTATCAATAAGACCTGAGTCATCCCTTGAGACCATGCCCAACACGGTATTGTTTTCTTCCAACGGAAGATTATTGACGATATCTATGTTTTTAAGCTGGAATAATTTTGAATGGTAATCGATGTCATACTTTTTGCATTGTTCAAAAAATTCTGTCAAAATGGGTTGAAGTCGACCATCTATATCCACACTTTCTTGGGAATGTAACAATGAGCCTGAACAGAACAAGGCAAGCATAAAGACTATGATAGGTTTCTTCATTGTGAAAGCAGGTTTAATTTTTGTAAGATTTGGTTTGATGAAAATGCATTGTTTTATTCAGGTTAATGCATTACACCTTTTTTTTTAACGTATTTTTTATATTATTATTTCTAATTAGCTGCTTTTTAACACAATAAAACAATAGCTACTAAACCTTACCGCAAAAGAAAACCCGATGGGAACGACCAACGGGTTTTTGTGTTTTTTACTTTTAAAACTTATTTCGGGGCCTCCAATTTACCCCTAAGAAAATTGAATAACCCTATTGTTTTTAAACTGTCAGAATAATTGATAAAGAGTTTAGATGAATCATTATAAACCAATTTTATTTTTTGGCCCATTAGATTATCTACATACACATGAACTTTCTTATTGGTGAGTGAATCCTTGAATTCCCTAAAAAGTCCCTTTTCCTTTTGTAGTGCAGAAAAGCCGTTTAGCCTTTCCATCGGGGGAATTTTTTCTATCATTAGAACACTATCCAACTCTGAAAACTTTAGCTTCTTATAATAAAAACCTGATACCACTTTTATTTGATCGGATTCAACTTTGGTCCAATTTTTATAATGGGCTGCAAAGGCAATTAAACAAACAATAACAGTAAGCACTAGACTTACGTTCCAAAATACGTGTCTTTTTTTGATTTTCATCCCAATTTTACGTTTCATGGTTTTTGCCACACATGATTTAAGCGTATGAAATTATGGTTTGCCAACATAGGTACCATTCATTATTTAAACTTAAACATTAAACAGCACTCTAGCAAAGTGATTGTTCGGCATATTTGGAATTAAGAAACAAACTTCTATACTTAATTATCCCAAACCAACATCCAAGGACATCATAATTATAAATCCACTGATAAAACCCATTGTGGCAATATCCGTATATTTATCTTGCTGGGTTTCTGGAATAACCTCCTCCACAACCACAAAGATCATGGCCCCGGCCGCAAATGAAAGGGCATAAGGTAGAATTGGTTCAAAAGTCAATACTGCCCAGGCACCTAAAACAGCTGCAATAGGTTCAACAGCGGCAGAAGCCTGGCCATACATAAAACTTTTTGTTCTACTTAGACCTTGCCTGCGCAAAGGCATAGCCACTGCAAATCCTTCAGGAAAATTTTGCAAACCTATTCCCAAAGCCAAGGCTACCGCTCCCCCAATACTGGCACCCTCAAAACCTGCCGCAACCCCACCAAATAAAACCCCTACAGCCAACCCTTCGGGAATATTGTGTAAGGTTATGGCTAAAGTCAGCAAGGTTGTCTTATGCCATGGTGTCTTTATGCCCTCACTTTCCTTAAAATTAATGTGCAAATGGGGCAAGATTTTGTCCAAACCAAAAATAAAGGCCGCCCCGAAAAAGAACCCAACGGCCGCTGGTATAACTTTCACAAAACCTTCGCCCGGGCTCATTTCGATACCTGGTGCCAATAAGCTCCAAAAACTCGCAGCTACCATGACCCCGCCTGTAAAACCTAGCATGCCATCCAAGACGGCACGGTTCATTCCTTTAAACATAAAAACCAAAGCAGCCCCCGCGGCAGTTAGACCCCAAGTAAAAAGCGTAGCATAAAATGCAGCTAAAATGGGGTTGATGGATTCAAAATAATCGATTATTTCTTGCATGGCTCCTAAGGTATTTTAATATAAAGATTAGATGCTATTTGATTAGAAATATGCATAGTGGAATTATTGATCTTAATTATAAAAGAATCATCGAATTCTTCCTTATCAAGTATATTTATTTCATCGCCCAGCGCAATGTGATTTTTATCCAAAAATTTTAAAAATGGAGGTGACGAATCTTTTACCCCTACACAAACACCAGAAATTCCAACCGGTAAATCTTTCAATAATTTTTTTATGGATTTTTTAAATTCACCACTTTTTGATGGAATGGGATCTCCATGAGGGTCTACCTCAGGAAAACCAAGGTGTTGATCCAGTTTATCTATCAGTTTTTCACTCCTAATGTGCTCTAATTGCTCGGCAACTTCATGCACCTCATCCCAAGTGAAATCTAACTTATCAACCAAAAACACCTCCCATAAACGATGCTTTCTGACCAAGTTTAAGGCTGTTTTTGTACCAAACTCGGTTAACGAAACCCCCTTGTACTTTTTATAATTGACAAGACCCTTATCTGATAGTTTACGCACCATATCGGACACCGATGAAGGTTTAGTCACCATTTTATCTGCAATTGAATTTGTAGAAACAGCGGTCTTTTTTCCCTTCCCTAAATGGTAAATTACTTTTATATAATCTTCTTCTGAAAGTGTCACCTGTTTAAAATTTAAACAAAAATACATTTTTATATGTAAAAACATATTTTTAGATTTGTCTAAATTATATTTTTGAATTATGAAAATACCCTATACTGTACGTTTGATTCAGTTAGTGTATCTGCTTTTTCTAGGACATAACTTTTCATATTCACAAAAAGCTCAAATAATAGGGGAAGTAATGGATGGTTTAACACCAATACCTTTCGCCAATGTATATCTGGAGGGCACCTCAATAGGGACTGCTTCTGATGAAAATGGCAATTATCAACTTCAAAATATTCCTATTGGCACATATTTATTGAAAGTAACCGCAATGGGTTACTTTTCCGATTCATCAAAAATCATCATTAGGGATAATGAAACCATTCAAAAATCCATATTTCTTGAAATATCCACACAGCAGTTAGAGGAAACCGTAGTAACCGGCACACTTAAAGCTGTACGTCGTTCGGAAAGTCCTGTTCCAGTCGAGGTATATAGCCCCACTTTCTTAAAAAAGAACCCTACAGCAAGTATTTTTGAGGCCTTACAAAATGTTAACGGGGTAAGGCCGCAAATAAATTGTAATGTTTGCAATACTGGAGACATACACATTAATGGCCTAGAAGGGCCGTACACTTTGGTATTGATAGATGGAATGCCCATTGTAAGCGGCCTGGGAACGGTATATGGACTATCAGGGATTCCCAATTCATTGATAGAGCAAATCGAAATTGTCAAAGGACCGGCTTCAAGCTTGTACGGCAGTGAAGCGGTTGGCGGGCTTATTAATATCATTACCAAGAGTACAGCTGAAGCACCGGATTTCTTTGCTGATGGATTTTTATCTGATTGGGGAGAATACAATTTGGATGTGGGTGCCAAAATAAATATGGGCAAGAAAACCGATGTGCTTTTAGGCATTAATTATTTCAACTACGATACCCCAATTGACAATAACGATGATAATTTTACAGATTTGACGCTACAAAATCGGATTTCCATTTTTCAGAAATGGAACTTTAAACGGGATGAAAATCGAATTTTTTCATTAGCAGGCCGTTATTTTTATGAAGACAGATGGGGGGGCGAAATGCAATGGACCCCCGAATATAGAGGAGGAGATGAAATTTACGGTGAAAGCATCTATACCTGCAGGTGGGAAATCTTGGGTAAATATCAGCTTCCCATCAAAGAAAAAGTATTGTTTTCATTTTCGTACAATGACCATAGCCAAAACTCAGTTTATGGTAATATCCCATACCAAGCCGATCAACGCATTGGTTTTGGTCAATTAACTTGGGACAAGACTTTTAAATCACATGATCTTCTGTTCGGGAGCGCCCTTCGATACAATTATTATAACGATAACACCACGGCTACAATCAATGCTGATGAAATTATAATTCCCAGCATATTTGCCCAAGACGAAATAAAGTTGGCCAAAGAACATTCCCTACTGCTTGGTCTTCGATACGATTACGACAAAAGACACGGTTCAATTTATACCCCAAGAAGTGCATATAGATGGAAGATTTCTAACAATGATATCCTACGTCTGAACGCAGGAACAGGGTTTAGGGTTGTTAATCTGTTTACTGAAGAGCATGCATCATTAACAGGGGCAAGGGATGTTATTGTAACTGAAGAATTAAAACCAGAACGTTCTTTTAATTTAAACCTCAACTTCTTGAAAAAGATCTATGGTGGTAATGGCACATTCATTGGGCTTGATGCTTCCGTCTTTTATACCCATTTCAATAATATCATATTGCCCGATTATGATACAAATCCCAACCAGATTATTTATGACAATTTAGATGGTAAATCTATTTCGCAAGGGGTCAGTGCCAATATGGATGTTGCTTTTCCAAGTGGATTGAAATTATTGTTCGGTGTAACTTTACAGGATGTTAGTGCTACAGAAGATGGTTTGAAACAAGACCAAGTATTAACGGAAAGCTTTACAGGCACTTGGAATGTTTCATACACCCTTGAGCCTTGGGACTTAAGTATTGATTATACGGGAAACCTTTACGGACCCATGCGCTTACCAATATTGGGTGATAACGATCCCAGAAAGGAATATTCCCCGGTTTGGAGTATTCAAAATATTCAATTTACCTATAAAGGGATCAACCATTTTGAAATTTATGGAGGCGTAAAAAATCTCTTGGATTGGACACCAAATCGTGGTAATCCATTTATCATTGCAAGGGCAAATGATCCATTTGACAAAAATGTAACTTTTGACGGTAATGGTGATGTTGTAGCAACATCGAATAATCCAAATGCACTGACTTTTGATCCTTCTTATGTATACGGCCCCAACCAAGGAATCCGTAGTTTCTTTGGTGTGAGATACAAAATGGATTAGATTATGATACTTTCTTAATTCAGAATTATTCGTTCCTATTCACGAAATTTTGGGAAGACAAAGTAAAAACCAATTCATCCCAATAAACTAAATTGGTGCGGTCAGTACTTAAGGAGCTTTACGCCGAATCAGAAATGAAGGCATTATTATGTGGGTCTTGCCGCCGTGGAATATTTCTTTGGCAACTTCATCGTCGTGTGAAGGAATTTCATTTTCCAGTAAATTTTGAAACTGGTCAAACTCTGTTGACTTATTATAAATTAGATATTTCAGACTTTTATTGAATACAAAAAATATTGGCCCCAATATTATACTGATTTTAGATAGATTTGTGAATCTGTGACTTTTTTATGTGATTTTTTAATAAATACCTAAATAAATAGTAGTTTAACTTTCATAATTAAGATTTTATTATATTTTTGATTAGTGTATCTGGGTATTAATTCATTTAATACCTTTAATACCTTAGCATACATTGCTTTTTACAAGCACTTAATTACTAAATAACTAACAACCTTTAGAACCTAAATTTATGAATTACTCGAAAAAATTCAGTAAGAATCACATATTACGCAAATACGTGTTCTTAACAACGATTTTCTTTTTTGGTGGATTATTGATCTCCGCTGTCCAGGCGCAAGAAACAAAAATTACCGGTACAGTCAATGCCGCTTCAGACGGAATGCCATTACCAGGTGTATCCATTGTCGATGTGAATGAACCCTCAAAAGGTGTGGTTACCGATTTTGACGGTAATTATGAAATGACCGTTTCGGATGGAAACACCAGTCTACGGTTTAGCTATGTTGGTTTTATTTCGGTTGTAATGGCCGTTAACAATCAAACCACTTTAAATGTGACACTACAGGATGATGTAGCAAATTTAGACGAAGTTATAGTTGTAGGTTACGGTACACAAAAGAAAGCAACCGTAACAGGTGCGGTAACCGCAGTTCAAGGTGCGGTCTTGGAAACATCCCCTGCGATTAGTATTTCAAACTCCTTAGCGGGTCGTTTACCGGGTGTTGTAATAATACAAACCAGCGGTGAACCTGGCAATGATGAATCTACCATAAGTATTCGAGGTACGAATACCTTGGGAAACAATGAGCCCTTAATTGTTATAGACGGTATCCCTGATCGTGATGGGGGAATCGGACGATTAAACGGTAGCGATATTGAAAATATCTCTGTTCTAAAAGATGCCTCCGCTGCTATTTATGGTGCTAGAGCTGCCAATGGAGCAATCATTGTTACCACCAAGCAAGGACAAGCCGGTAAACCTACGATAACCTATGATGCTGATTTTGGAATGAACCAGCCAACACGGGTTCCAGAAATGTCGAATGCTGTTGAATATGCAAATATTATGAACGAGCTTCCAATATATAACAATATACCCGTAGGTGAATGGGGTGCTGCTTCAGCTGCAATTAGATCCACAGGGACATACGCATCGCCTACTGCTGGCGTTGGTGTTCTAAATGCTAATTTTAGCCCAGAAGCTGTACAAGCGCATGGCGATGGATCAGACCCTTATCTATATCCGGACACCGATTGGTTCGCAGATACCTTTAAGGAATGGGCTGGTCAAAGTAGACACAATCTATCTATACGTGGTGGAAGTGAGGATATTAAATACTTCTCCTCACTGGGATATACAAACCAAGATGCATATTATAAAAACTCGGCTACCCGATACCAGCAATATAATTTTAGGATCAATACCGATGCAAAAATCAATGATTATATTAATGCTAAGTTAGGGTTCGCTTATAGAAAAGAAGATCGTAAATTTCCTACACAACCAGCAGGTGCCATTTTTAGAATGTTAATGCGGGGTAGACCAACAGAACCAGCGGTTTGGCCCAATGGTCTCCCAGGTCCTGATATTGAAAATGGCCAAAACCCTGTTGTGGTAACCACAAACGCTACTGGTTATGATAAACAACCAACTGACTATTTACAATTTACTGGATCCGTGGATTTCACAAACCCTTGGGTAGACGGCTTAAAGTTGACACTGCTAGCTGGTGTAGATCAAAGTCAGGAGCGACAAAAAACATGGGAAACCCCTTGGACTTTATATTATTTAGATAAGGAAAATTATATAGCAACGGGAAACCCAGTTCTTGAAGGGGCCATACGTTCTAACTTTACGGATCCTAGATTAACCCAATCTTCATTCAACCGATTGAACACCAACCTTACGGCATTATTGAACTATGATCGCACTTTTGGAGAAGATCATAATATTGGTGCTCTGGCAGGTGTTACCCGGGAAGAATTTCAAGGAGACTTCTTTTTGGCTTTTAGAAGAAATTATTTATCCACTTCGGTTGATCAATTAGGAGTTGGAGGGGAAGATGCCCAAAATACCGATGGATTTGGCTATAAAAGAACACGCCTAGGATATTACGGCCGTTTTCAATATAATTATAAGGAAAAATACTTGGCCGAGTTTATTTGGCGTTATGATGGTTCCTATATTTTCCCAGGAGCAGATCGTTTCGGATTTTTCCCTGGGGTATTGGCCGGATGGAACATATCCAATGAGGATTGGTTTGATGTAAAAGGAATCGATTATTTAAAGCTTAGGGCTTCTTATGGTCAAATGGGTAATGACCAAGTATTCTTCCAAGGTGCATTACAAGAGTATGCCTACTTATCAATATATGATTTTGGCAGTTATCCCATTGATGGAAATGTACAAACCACACTTTTAGAACCGCTTCTTGCTAACCCTAGTTTTACATGGGAACGGGCCAATAACTTCAATGTTGGTCTAGATGGTATCATCCTTGATGGCAACCTTACGTTCACTTTTGAATATTTTCTAAATAAAAGGGATCAGATACTTATTCAGAAAACAGGTTCCACACCTGGTTCTTCGGGTATAGCCAATCTTCTACCCCCGGTAAATGCGGGCAAGGTTGATAACGAAGGTTTTGAATTTAACCTTAATTACTATGGAGGTGATGAAGACAGTTTTAATTATGATGTTGGTATCAATGGTGGTTATGCAATAAATACTGTTGTGTTCTTAGATGAGGTTCCAGGAGCACCCAGCTACCAATTACAGGAAGGGAAACCAATTAACTCCTATTTGGTATACGAATCAGATGGTGTATTTCTTGATGAAGCGGCAATAGCAAGTAATTCCCTTGATTATAGCGCAGTTACATCCCAATTAAAACCTGGTGATATGAAATTCAAGGATGTGGATGGGAATGGACTTATTGATGCTGATGATAGAGTTCGTTTGGATGAAAGTGATACCCCAACCTTCAACTTTGGTGTTACTTTCAATGCCGAATATAAAAACTTTGAACTCTCCACTTTATTACAAGGTGCAACAGGAGCATCAATCCGTATTCAAACAGAATCCGGTGATATCGGAAACTTCTTAAAATATAGCCATGATAATAGATGGAGTATTGACAATCCTAGCAGTGTTCACCCAAGGTTAGCCAGTAGAGGTGATACCTACTATACGGGAGGAAGCTTTGGGGACAATACCTATTTTTTATTCAGTAAGAACTATATTCGCCTTAAAAACATACAGTTGGCCTATAATTTCCCTTCGAAGATGATTGAAGCTTTTGGCCTTTCAAAATTTAAGGTGTATGTAAGTGGTTTGAATTTGTTCACATTGGACAAGTACAAAATTTTTGATCCTGAGGCCACAAACAGTGCAGGTACGTATTACCCACAGGCCCGAGTTATCAACACAGGATTTAGTTTAACATTTTAAAAAAACAGTTATGAAAAAAAGAAAGTTTTTACCCTTATGGATGTTGGCAGCAATTGCTCTGCTGACTGCATGCAACGAAGATTTTTTAGAAACTAAACCGCTCGATAGTATTTCAGCGGATGCTACATGGGCAGATGGTGCCCTATCGCAAGCTTTTGTATTCAACGTATATTCCTATTTGAATTACGGTGGTTTTGAGGAAGAATCACTTGCATCAATTACAGACGAGGCTATGTTCACCCACTCTGGTAGAGGCATTGAGGTCATTACCGAAGGTACATTAAGTGCTTCAGGTACAGGCAACAATAGAGTTATCCCACAATGGGATGAGTTGTTCCTTGCTATCAGACAGGCCAATATAGCCATTAAAGAGCTACCCGAAGCTAGTTTCGACGACGCTGTATTAAAGGATAGGTTGTTAGGTGAAGCCCACTTTTTAAGAGCCTATTATTATAACCAATTAATCCAATATTATGGGGGAGTACCCATTATCGATAGACCTTATGAATTGAATGAGGATTATACCATAGCCAGAAACACTTATGCCGAAAACATTGATTTTGTTGTAGGTGATTTGGATAAGGCAGCCACTTTATTAGACGGGAAAGATGTTAATGCAGGGCGTGCTACCAAGCTAGCTGCCATGGCATTAAAATCAAGGGTGTTGTTATATGCTGCAAGCGATTTACGTGATGGCCCAACGGCTAGCGCTAATTCCTCTGTGTTAAGTGGTTATTCCAATTTGGAATTGGTTGCTTATACTTCCGGTGATCGTATGGCTCGTTGGAATGCTGCTAAAGCTGCTGCCAAAGCAGTTTTGGATGCTACTACAGGCTATAAAATGAATTTAGCAGGGCCTGTTTCGGCAGAAGAAGGTAAAGACAATTATATATCCATTGCCATGGGTGGTGGGAGTGCGGTAGGTGACCCAGGAGCGCGGTCCGAATTACTTTTTGAACGTACCCATTCACCACTCTTCACGCAAGAAAGTGATTGGCCTTTAGGTGGAATACACCAAGGCATCAACAATGGGCCTAACGGATACCATAACTGGGCTGGGAATACTCCAATTCAGCATTTGGTCGACGATTATGAAATGATGGATGGTTCCAAATTTGATTGGAATAACCCTACTCATGCCGCTGATCCGTTCTCCAATCGCGATCCACGACTTTATGCCACTGTTTTGTACGATGGTGCTGGGTGGAAGCCAAGACCTTCGGATGTTGCCGGGATAGATCCCGTAGATCAAATCCAAACTGGAGCCTATGATGATGGTTCTGGTGGTAAAATAAACGGAGTAGATACTAGGGAATCTCCCGTTGAAAACTGGAATGGTAGTAGAACAGGGTACTATGTACGTAAGTTTATCGATTCTGACCCAGCATTGGCAGATAACCAGTCAAGTGCACAAGTTGTACCATGGCCATTTATAAGATATGCCGAAGTTGCCTTGAATTATGCGGAAGCCTCATTGGCAACTGGTGATGAAGGAGAGGCAGTAAACTGGCTGAACAAAATTAGGTTTAGGGTTGGTATGCCTGCAATTACCGATACAGGTGCTGCCCTTGAAGAGAGATATCGTAATGAGAGGCGAATTGAACTGGCTTATGAAGAACACCGTTATCACGATGCCAGAAGATGGATGATAGCGGCTGAAACCCTTGGTAGGGGAATAAAGGTTATGAGCACTGAAGCTACCCTAAAACCAGGTGCTACACCACATGTTCCGTACAAACACGACAAAGCCGTGTATGATTATACCTATGCGCCGGTTGACAATACCGAGAATGAGACCAGGACTTGGGATGATAAAATGTATTACTTCCCTATAAGTAGGGACGAACTTAATCGGAATGATAAATTAATCCAGAATCCCGGTTATTAATATCACAATTTTTGATTTAAAAAAAATCTATCCTCTTCCAAGGATAGATTTTTTTTTACTTTTATATTCAATATGAAATACTCCTTGGCTAAGTATCTTATTTTTGGTTTTTCCCTCTTTTTAATGGTCATTATTAGTTGTAAAAAAGCTAAGGAAGTTGAGAACATAGCGGCCCTACCTGCCCTACCGCCGCTATTTACATTGTTATCCCCTGATCAGACCAATATTCATTTCGAGAACAAGCTTACCGAAGGCTTAAACGCCAATGTACTTACTTATGAATACCTGTACAATGGTGGTGGCGTAGCTACAGGTGATTTTAACGGGGATGAGCTCAATGATCTCTATTTTACCTCTAACATGGGCGAAAATAAATTCTATCTCAACCAAGGGAACATGCAATTCTTGGACGTAACCCAAACCTCAAAAGTTTCAGGAAGAAATGGCCCTTGGAAAACAGGCATTTCTGTTGCAGATGTTAATGGTGATGATAAACTTGATCTGTATCTATGCTATTCTGGTGCCATGCCAGCTGAAAAGCGCAAAAACCAGCTATTCATAAACCAGGGCAATGATGAAAACGGCGTGCCCATTTTTGTGGAAAAAGGGGAAGAATATGGAGTAGCAAGTCCGGCTTTCAGCAATCAGTCCTATTTTTTTGATTATGATCATGATAATGATTTGGATATGATCTTGTTAAACCATAATCCTAAATCACTCCCAGTACTCAATGAAGTAAGCACCGTTGAATTTCTTAAAAAAGATGACCCCTTGCAAGGAGTGCGTTTATTAAAACAAGAAAATGGTGTTTTTACCGATGTGACTGTTAAAGCCGGGATAAGTGGTTCAGCATTGACATACGGACTAGGTATTGGAATCAGTGACCTGAACAATGATGGATGGGTAGATTTTTATATATCCAATGATTATACCATTCCTGACTATTTATACATAAATAACCAGGATGGTTCATTTACCGATAAATTGAAAGAAAGCCTAGGGCATACTAGTCATTTTTCTATGGGCAATGACATCGCTGATATTAACAATGATGGTTTGCAGGATATAATAACCTTGGATATGCTCCCAGAGGACAATCATAGGCAAAAATTACTATTGGCACCTGACAACTATGAAAAATTTGACTTAAATCTAAGAAGTGGTTTTCATTACCAGTATATGCGAAATATGCTACAGCTGAACAATGGTAACGGCACTTTTAGTGAAATAGGACAACTGGCAGGTATCTCAAATACCGATTGGAGCTGGGTATCATTACTTGCCGATTATGATAACGATGGTTGGAAGGACCTTTTTGTGACCAATGGTTATTTTAGGGACTATACAAATTTGGATTTCATTAATTACATGGAGAATTATGTACAATCCAAAGGAAGATTAAAACGTGAGGATGTCCTCGAGATTATTAAGGAAATGCCCTCGTCCAATTTGACCAATTACATGTTTTTAAATCAAAACGGAACCACTTTTTTAAACCAAACCAAAGAATTGGGTTTAGATCAATCAGCAAATAGCAACGGGGCGGCTTATGCTGATTTGGATAATGATGGCGACTTGGATTTAATAACGAACAACATCAATAAACCAGCGTTTATATACAGAAACGAATCGCAAAATACTGCCAATAATTATCTAAAAATAAAGCTTAAAGGCGAAGGGTCTAATACTTCGGGCATTGGTTCAAAAATCAGTATTTATGCCAAAGATAAAAATCAGTTCCTAGAACAAATACCGAACAAGGGTTACCTTTCAAGTGTTTCCAATGTCTTGAATTTTGGACTTGGCAAAGAGAATGTTTTAGATTCATTGGTTATTAAATGGAACAGCGGCAAACAACAGACCTTAAAAAATGTTTCGGCTAATCAAGTAGTCTTATTGGAGGAAAAGAATGCTGCATATATTAAAAATCCCTCACTAAAACCAGCTTCTATATTTAAGGAAATCCCTTCCCCCATTCAATTCGAAAATAAGAATATTCCGATCAATGATTTTAAACGGCAATCATTGTTACTGTATCAACCCTCCCATTCTGGACCTTGCATGGTAAAAGGTGATATAAACAATGATGGTTTGGACGACGTATTCATTGGGGGGTCAAGTGGTCAAAGTGCTGTACTATTCATTCAGCAAGACAATCAAAAATTTACCAAAAAAACGGTAACCGAATTTGAAAATGATAAGGTAAGTGAAGATTCAGATGCCGTAATTTTCGATGCCAATAATGATGGCTTTGAAGACATTTATGTAGTAAGTGGTGGGTATCACAATTTTGATCCAGAAGATCCGCTATTACAGGATAGGCTATACCTAGGTGATGGCACAGGGAATTTCTCCAAAAACGAAAACTCATTGCCTAAAATGTATACTAGTACCGGTTGTGTTGCTATAAATGATATTAATGGTGATGGATTTTCGGATCTATTTGTGGGTGGAAGATTAATCCCTGGCAGATATCCAGAAACGCCCAAAAGTTATTTGTTGATCAATGATGGTAAGGGCAATTTCTCAAATCAAATTGAAAAAATCGCCCCAGAATTGGAAAATCTAGGAATGGTAACGGATGCTCTTTGGGCCGATATGAATAACGATAACGCCAAGGATCTTATCGTTGTAGGAGAATGGACGCCTCTTTCTATATTTATCAATAAAAATGGCACGCTCAAGAATGAAACCGTTAATTATTTTGAAAACCCTTTAATTGGCTGGTGGAATACCTTGGAAGTTGAAGATTTTAATAATGATGGTAAACTTGACATTATAGCTGGGAATATGGGAACCAATACCCAATTTTCAGTATCCTCCTCAGAACCTGCCGAAATGTACTTTTCCGATTTTGACAACAATGGTTCAGTAGACCCCATTTTTTGCTATTACATACAAGGTAAGAGTTACCCATATTTGACCAGGGATGAACTTTTGGGCCAATTGGCAGGACTTCGCTCGAAATTTACTAGTTATAAAAGTTATGCGGATGCTACCCTAACGGACATTTTTTCTTCCGATGAGTTGAAAAATGCCAATAAATTATTGGCGAATCATTTTCAGACGACATTGTTCTTAAGTAACCCCCAAAATAAGTTTTTGGTTTCCCCACTACCTGTGCAATCGCAATATTCACCAGTTTATAGCATTGCCATTTCTGATTTTGATCACGATGGAAATAAAGACATGATCCTTATGGGAAATAACCATAATTTTAAGTTGCGCCTTGGTAAATTCGATGCGAATTTCGGAACTTTGTTGTTGGGTGATGGCAAAGGTGGTTTTCAATATGTGAATCAAATCAAATCAGGATTAGACATTAGAGGAGCAGTTAAAAGTTCAGTCATTATTGCTGACCAACTACTTATAAGAATCAACAAGATGCCAATAAGAGCCTATACTATTTTACAACCAAGTAAGTAATATGAGAATAATTGATTTCCGAAATATTGGTTTCATTTTATTATGCCTATTCATTTTAGCCAGCTGTTCAAATAAACAAACCCCGAGTTTATCAGATCAGGATGTTGCATTGCAATGGGCCAAAATGTCGTTGTTCATTACCCAATATACTCCCGCCAATTCACCAACATTTGCTTCCCGGGGTTTCGGTTACATTGGTTTAACTATGTATGAGTCGATCGTAAATGGTTATGAATCCCATAATTCAATAGCAGGGCAATTAAACGGATTGGACAATCTTCCTAAGCCCAAAATTGATAAGTCCTATGATTGGGTATTATCCTTAAATGCCGCTCAAGCTTCAATATTGAAAAATGTTTATTTACAAACTTCCGATGAAAACAAACTTAAGATAGATTCATTGGAAAGTGTAATATATAATCAATTTGCTACAAAGTTAAATGACGAAGAAACTGCCGAACGTTCTATAGAATATGGAAAATCGATAGCAGAGGCTATTTTTGAATGGTCTAAAACCGATGGCGGTCATAGGGGATATCTTTACAATTTTGATAAAAATGCAGTACATCCTGAGAGACCCGGTTCTTGGAAACCCCCTTTATTCGCACAATCCTTTAGCCACCTACCTTTACACCCACAATGGGGAGAGAACAGAACATTCCTAAGGCAAAATAAAGAAATGCCCACGCCGGAAATTATCCCTTACGATACAGTCCCCGGATCGCCTTATTACAATGAATTTCTTCAAGTATATGAAAAAGATAAAGTATTGACACAAGAGGAAAAAGAAGCTGCAATCTGGTGGGGCGATGACCCTGATGTGACATTTACCCCTCCAGGACATTCATACTATATTGCAACATTGGCCATTGAAAAAGAAATGCCCTCATTGATCAAATGTGCTGAGACTTATGCGAAAGTAGGTTTGTCGGTTGCGGATGCCTTTATTAATTGTTGGAAATGGAAATATTATTTTTTCTCTGAACGACCCAATACATTCATCCCAAAGTATATAGACCATGAATGGGAATCTTTTTGGCCCGATCCCCCGTTCCCCTGTTTCCCATCAGGACATGCGATTCAAGCTGCGGCAGCTGCGGTTGCTTTAGAGGATATTTATGGGGATAAATTCAATTTTATTGATAAAGCCCATGAAGGAAGGGAGAGGGATGATGTGAGGGATACGGATTTTGTAATAAGATCATTCGATTCTTTTTGGGGTGCAGCCCAAGAAACTGCTGATTCCAGGTTTTGGGGTGGTATACATACCCCACAAGATAACATTGTAGGATTGGAAGAAGGTTCTAAAATTGCCAGGAACGTAATTGCCTTAAATTGGGAAAACAATAATCAGAAATGAAGCCTTTTTATTACTTTATAACAATCTTTTATCTTTTCTCTTCGGGAACGCTATTGGCGCAAACACATTTTACAGACATTACGGAACAATCCGGGATTGATCATGTATTCAATGTATATGAAGGCACCTTTGGAGGAGGGGCAACAGTTTTCGACCTAAATAATGATGGCTTTGAAGATCTTTTTATAACCAGTGGGATCAAAGAGGATGTCCTGTATTTGAACAACGGGGACGGTACTTTCAAAAACATTTATGATGATTCTGGGCTTAACATTACCAAACGATATGTTACGCAGGGGGCAGTAAGTGCGGATGTGAATAAAGATGGCTTAAAAGATCTTTTTATTACCACTATAAATACCACGGACAGTTCCAATGTTATTCCTAGAGCAAAAAACCTTCTCTTTTTGAACAATGGTAACATGACCTTCAGGGATGCAACTTCTGAATTTAAATTGGACCAATACAATTCCTTTAGTACCGGTGCAAGTTTTGGTGATGTAAATGCTGATGGTTATCCTGATTTATATGTAGGTAATTATTTTCTAGAATTTGAAGGTACTTTAGGGGTCTTGAAAGATGCAACAATAGTAAGTGCCCATCAGACCGCTATGGGTTATTTATTATTGAATAGGAAAGGAAAATATTTTGAGAATGAATATGAAGACTACGGTTTAGACCATAGAGGTTTTGGATTCGGAGCATTATTTACTGATTTTGACAATGATGGTGATCAAGACTTGCTAGTAAACCATGATTTTGGATACAAAGCGGTGCCCAATTTCCTATATGAAAACCTGTATCCGAAAAAGTCATTCCGCGATATCAGCGAAGCCGTCGCAATGGATCTTAAAGAAAATGCCATGGGTTCGGCCGTTGGGGATTATGATAACAATGGTTTGCTTGACTATTTCGTAACCAATATTAAATTCAACCTTCTTATGGTAAATCAAGGGGTGGGCAAACCCTTTGTTGATAAAGCCAAAGAACTGGGAGCTTATAACTTTGCCATTAGCTGGGGTGCCAATTTTGCCGATTTTGATCATGATGGTGATTTGGATCTATATGTTTCGAATGGAGACTTAAATCCGAATTGCACCCCAATAGTCAACTTTTATTTTGAAAACGATAATTTTAAGTTTATCGAAAAAGGCCGTGAAAAGGGTGTAAATGATCCTGGTGTAGGGCGAGGTTCCGTGGTATTCGATATTGAGAATGATGGGGATTTAGATTTGTTGGTCGTAAATCAAAAGCCTGTTCAAAACTATCCTACTAATTCAATTACTCGATTATTTAGAAATGACCAATCCAGTGGTAACTGGTTAAAAGTGGCATTAAAAGGAATTAACGCTGAAACTTCGGGTATTGGTTCAAGGGTTACGATTGTTGTAGGGAACACCAAAATGATACGTGAGATTGATGGTGGTGGCTCGAGTCATTTATCCCAAAATTCCACAATTGCCCATTTTGGACTGGGTAATGCAAAAATTGTTGATTCAGTGATTGTTACCTGGGTTGGTGGGAAAAAACAGCTGCTAATTAATCAGCCTATAAACCAATTGTTGACCATAACAGAAAAGGAAGATGAAAATGAAAATATCAATATAATACTGTTTATAGTTTCCACAATACTAATCCTTATTTTGGTTATAGCGGTATTTTTTTCGAAAAGGAAGTCAGCATCAACCTCCTAATCTTAAAAAAAAGTATCTCGTTATACTTCTCTTTGCATTAATCCATTTCCAAAATTTCTAAGCAACTCTTTCTTGTCAATCGAAATTTCAAGTTCTTCCAGGGCTTCAAACGCTTTTTCCGTGTACGATTCAATTTCAGTCTTAATAAGTTCGACCGCCCCACTGTTCAGGAAAATTTCTTTTACAGAATTCACTTTATCAGCAGCATCCTTGGGTTGAATCGAATACAATTGTTCCATTGCCCGTATTTGCTCAGGAGTACCCCTTTCAAAGGATTTCAGATAAAGGAACGTCTTTTTATTCTCGATGATATCGCCACCAATCTGTTTTCCAAAAGTTTTTGGGTCTCCAAAGGCATCCAAATAATCATCCTGAAGTTGAAATGCAACTCCCAAATTACGTCCAAATTCAAAAATACGGTTCTGTTCCTTTAATGGTGCATTGGCTATAATAGCCCCCATTTTCATCGCTGCCGCTACCAAAACTGCCGTTTTGTATTCAATCATTTTTAGATAATCAGAAATCGTAACATCATCCCTGGTTTCAAAATCGATATCATATTGTTGTCCTTCACAGACCTCAATAGCTGTTTTACTAAAAAGTTGGGCCAAATTCCGAAATGTATCACCTTCATAGTTTTCGAATAATTGATAGGCGTTGATCAACATGGCATCACCGGACAGGATTCCAGTATTGACATTCCATTTTTCGTGTACGGTTTTTTTACCCCGTCTGAGAGGTGCATCATCCATTATATCATCATGAACCAGCGAAAAATTATGAAATACTTCAATCGCCAGTGCAGCATCAAGAGCCTTGGAATAATCCATTCCAAAGATTTCGGTAGTCATTAAAGTAAGTATAGGACGTAATCGCTTACCGCCCAAACCAAGGATATAAGTAATGGGGGAATAAAGATTCTTAGGCTCCTTAGTAATCGTTTTTTTCTCTAAATAAGAAATAAACTCATTACGGTAATATTCAATTGAATGCATTAGGCCTTTTTTTCAAAAATACATTAATCCGTAGCATAAAGTGAATTCAAATGTGAATTTAAGCAGGGATTCTAAAATAGTTTTTGAAATGATTATTGATAAAAACTTGGCAATGTTAAATAATTGTAAAACCTGGGAAACTTTTTTTGTATTTAAAGTTTCCATGTGTATATTTGCCCCCTCAATTTTAAGTTGGGTCGATGAAGGAAAAGATATTGGATAAGGCAACCGATTTGTTCTTGAACTTAGGGTTCAAAAGTGTCACCATGGATGACTTGGCACATGAAATGGGTATTTCGAAAAAGACGATATATACCCATTTTTCAAACAAGACCAAATTAGTAGAGGAATGCACCAAACGGTTATTTTGTAAGATTTCTGAAGGTATTGACCATATCTGTTCGTTAAATAAAAACCCCATTGAGGAATTATATGAAATAAAGAAGTTTGCCCTTCTTCACTTAAAGGATGAAAAAGCCTCACCTCAATACCAATTGCAGAAGTATTACCCTAAAATTCATAACACCATCAAGCGGAAGCAATATGAAATTATGCAAGAATGTGTGGTAGACAATATTAAAAAAGGAATCGAAATGGGGATATACCGAGAAAATCTGAATATTGATTTTGTTTCCAGAATCTATTTTTCTGGTGTCACCAGTATTAAAGACCACCAACTTTTTCCTGTAACAAAATTTCCCATTGCACGACTTATGGACGACTATTTGGAATATCATTTAAGGGGAATAACAACACCTAAAGGGCGTCAAATATTAAACAAAATAATAAACTCAAACCAAGAATAGATGAGAAATCATTTTCTATCAATCTTAGTGCTATTTGCCATTGGTATAGGCCATTCACAAGAACAATCAAATAGTTTTTCATTGGATGAAGCAATTGCATTTGCTTTGGAAAACAATTATAGTGCTATTAATGCAGGGCGCGATATCATTGATGCACAAAAACAAAAATGGGAAACCATTGCTACAGGACTACCTCAAATTAGTGGTGATATAAGTTATCAGAATCAGTTAAAACAGCCTATTTCACTGATTCCGGCAGAATTTTTTGGTGGTGAACCGGGAACTTTCCAGGCCATAACGTTTGGACAACCCCAACAAGCAACGGCAACAGCAACCTTAAAACAACAGATCTTCGACGGTTCATATATTGTAGGTGTTCAGGCAACTAAGACTTTTTTAAGTTACAGCGCCAATAGTAAGGAAAAAACGGATTTAGAGGTAAGAAAGGCTGTAGTAGAAGCATATGGCAATGTGCTTTTAGCAATTGAAAGTGTATCGATTTTAGAAAAGAATAAATCTACCTTGGAAAAAAATCTTTTTGAAACTACAAAGATTTTTGAAAACGGATTGGGCGATGAAGAAAGCGTAGAGCAATTGCAAATCACCCTATCATCGGTTGATAATCAATTAAAAAATGCTATTCGATTAAAAAGTATCACGCTACAAATGCTAAATCTGGTTATGGGTATAGCAATTGATGCTCCTACAAAATTGACTGAAAATTTAAATGACCTTACCCAAAAACAGATTGATTTTGGTCTTTTGGAAACCCCTTTTAGCATGGAGGACAATGTGGATTACAAACTAGCTACCAATTTAAACGAACAACGCTATTTTGAATGGAAATTGGCAAAAAGTAGGGCTTTACCAACATTAAATGCTTTTATCAACTATGGTAGTTCTGCCTTTAGCGATAACTTTGATTTTTTAAGTAACGATCAACAATGGTATGATTCCTCAATTCTTGGGTTTGATTTAAATATTCCTATTTTCAGTTCCTTCAAACGAAGTGCCAGTACAACGCGTGCAAAAATAGCCCTTGAAAAAGCAAAGACCCAATTATCGGAAGCCGAAGAACAGATTCGGTTACAATTGGAGAGTGCAAAAAGCGATTACATTTTGGCCATCGAACAGTACAATACCGCTAAAGAAAACCAAGGCTTGGCAGAGCGTATTGAAAAGAAAAATCAAATCAAATATTTTGAAGGTATTGCCAGTAGTTTTGATTTGCGACAGGCCCAAACACAACTGTATACAGCTCAACAAGAATATTTACAATCTATGGTCGAAGTCATAAATAAGAAAACGGCATTGGAAACGATATTAAATGAAAAATAAGTTTAGAAGCAAGGAATTAAACATAATTACCAAATCATAAACAAAAGGAATCTAAACTTCTAAACCTTTTATAAAACATCAACAACTAAACATCAAAAAATGAAGAAAATAATATCCGTTATCACTTTTAGTATTTTGCTCGCCTCCTGCGGGGGAAATGAACAACAAACTATTGGAGACCTTATTTCCCAAGGTAATTTGGAAGCCATAAGAGCTAAAAAGAACGAAATATCAGAAAAGCAAAAGGCTTTGGAAACCGATTTAAAACAATTGGATTCTGCCATTGCTAGCTTGGACGTCAGTGAAAAATTCCCTTTGGTGACCACCATTAAAATAGTACCACAAAATTTTATACATTTTTTAGAACTTCAGGGTTCCGTTAAAACAAAGCAGAATGTATTGATATACCCTGAGATGCAAGGAACGCTACAGCGAGTATATGTAAAGGAAGGACAACGCGTAGTCAAGGGACAAATTTTGGCAACCATTGATGATGGTGGTATGGGTAGCCAATTGGAGCAATTAAAAACACAAGCTGAATTGGCAAAAACCACATTTGAAAGACAAAAACGGTTATGGGAACAAAAAATTGGATCTGAAATTCAGTATTTACAAGCCAAGACCAATTTTGAAGCATCAGAAAATGCGGTAAATCAATTGCAAAGCCAGTTGGGTAAATCAACTATTAGAGCACCATTTTCAGGAATCATAGATGATGTTATCAAAGACCAAGGCACTGTGGTCGCTCCCGGACAAGGTTCAGAAGTTTTCAGAATCGTTAATTTATCGAACATGTACATTGAAGTGGATGTTCCCGAAACTTATTTAGGGAGCATAACCAAAGGGAAAGAAGCTAAAGTATATTTTCCAGTTTTGGGAGATAGTGTTACCACTAAAGTTCGTGAAACAGGGAATTTTATCAAGCCTGATAATCGATCGTTTAGCATAGAAATTCCTGTACCCAATAAAAATGGAAACATTAAGCCCAATCTAACGGCAAAAGTAAGTCTTAATGATTATACCAACGAGAATGCTATTCTAATTCCACAAAGTATCATCTCAGAGAACGCAGAAGGTGAACAGTATGCCTATGTAATGTCCGAACCTGATTCTGAAAACCAAGCGGTGGTTAGGAGAAGTATCATTTCCACAGGAAAAACACAAAAAGGTTACGTTGAGGTTCTTTTAGGAATCGAAGAGGGTGATCAGGTTATTAAGGAAGGCGCCAGAAGTGTTAAGGATGGTCAAAAAGTAAAAATCCTGAAACAATAAATTGTCGTTGATCGTTGATCAAATCAAATTGAGACTCCATCTAACAGCAATAGCTACAGAGTATTAAGAAATTCGATAAATAGGATATTTTTTTAAGGAGGTAAAATTAAAAAATAAACAATTGGCCAAACGCTAAAGACTAACGTCTAGCGAAAAATGACTAAAAAATGAGCAGACAACTAAAAAACGCAGATAAGGAATTTCGATTATCATCATGGGCCGTAGATAACCCATCTGTCATTTATGTGATGATCGGTATCTTTTTGTTCATCGGACTAAAATCCTATTTCGCGATGCCCAGGGAGGATTTTCCTGAAATTGTGGAAACCAAGGTATATATCAGCACCCCATATCCAGGGAACACCGCAGAGGATGTTGAGCGATTGATTACCGATCCCCTGGAAGATAAGTTGAAGAATGTAAGTAATGTTGTCGAGATTACTTCTACCTCACAGGAAGACTATTCGCTTATTACCGTGGAATTCGACGAAGAAATTACGGTTGAAGCTGCAAAACAAAGGGTTAAGGACGAGGTAGATAGTGAAAAAGCCAGTGAAGACTGGCCTACCTTCAACAATGCCAAAGTTGAACCCAATGTATTTGACCTCAATCTATCGGAATCCTTTCCTATTATGAACGTAAACTTCACAGGGGACTATCCTGTGGAAAAATTAAAGGAGTTTGCGGAATACCTCCAGGATGAAATTGAGAATCTTCCTGAAATAAAAGAGGTCGACATCCGTGGTGCGCAAGAAAAAGAGGTCGAGGTTGCCGTTGATGTTTATAAAATGATGGCAGCACAGGTCAGCTTTCAAGATGTCATCGGAGCAATAAGCGATGGCAATACCACCATATCTGCCGGAAATATTAAATCAAGTGGTCAAAGAAGGACTATTCGGGTGTTGGGCGAAATAGAAGACCCAAAGGAATTGAACAATTTCGTGGTTAAATCTGAAAACGGGGCGATTTATCTCAAGAACATTGCCGAGATTTCGTTTTCAGAAGAAGATAAGACAACCTACGCTAGGGAGTTTGGTGAGAATGTGGTTATGTTGGATATTAAAAAACGATCTGGAAAAAACATGATCGAGGCGACAACTAAGATCAAGGAAATTGTGAAAGACCTAAAGGAAAATTATTATCCTGCCGATCTGAACATTTCTATAGCCAATGATTCCTCTGGCCGAATCTTGAATCAAGTTGATGACCTGGTCAACAACATCATCTTTGGTATTATTCTAGTGGTGACGGTATTACTGTTCTTTCTTGGCTTTAGAAATGCCTTATTCGTTGGCTTCGCCATTCCTATGTCCATGTTCATGTCGTTTATGATATTGAATAATTTGGGCTACTTCGTTGATGGAATGAGCTTTACCTTGAACACCATGATCCTATTTGGAATGGTTATGGGGCTCGGTATGTTGGTAGATAATGGGATTGTGGTCGTTGAAAACGTATACCGCCTTATGAGCGAAGGTATGTCAAGAACCGAAGCTGCGAAGAAAGGAATTGGTGAAATCGCTTTTCCTATTATCATTTCGACAGCGACCACTGTTGCGGCTTTCGTACCATTAGGTCTTTGGCCTGGAATTTTTGGTCAATTTATGATCTACTTTCCCATTACCTTATCAGTTGTTCTAGGTTCATCCCTGTTCGTGGCTATTTTTATGAACTCTATGTTAGTTTCCCAATTTATGGAAATTGGCGAAAAAGAGCTTACGAGAAAACAGTTGATCCGTGTTAGTATGTTCCTAGGTGGTTTTGGCTTATTCATACTTATTGTCGGAGGCCCTATACGTGGCTTGGGAACTGTAATGCTGTTCACCGTCCTTCTGTTCTGGGCCTATAAATATGCCGTAAAGAAATGGGCGTTGGCTTTTCAGAAAAATATAATGGTCAAGTTCGAAAAGTTTTATGAGAAACAGATCAAACATGCCTTGCGTGGTGGTAATGTGTACTGGTATTTCGGGATCACTTTTTTATTACTGATCGCTGTATTTATGTTATTCGGAATGTCTTTGGGTAGTGGGCGTACAAAAGTTGAATTTTTTCCTGATAACAAACCAAATGAGATATATGCCTATATAGAATACCCCCAGGGAACTTCCATAGAAAAAACAAACGCACTTACAAAAGACATTGAAAAAAGGGTCTTTGAGGTCGCAAATAGGGATATTTATATGAACGGTGATTTTAACTATCTCGTAGAATCAGCGGTTTCACAAGTGGGTGAAGGTGCCGGAAATCCGTTTACAGATGGGGGATCCTCAGCCGAAATGCCCCATCGAGGCAAAGTAACACTATCAATGCGGGAATATAAATATAGAGGCGGAAGGGATACCGAGGAGCTCCGAAACAAAATACAGGAAGCCTTATTGGGCATTTATCCCGGTGTTGGGATTTCAGTTGAAAAAGAAGCCAACGGCCCTCCGGCAGGGTATCCAATAAATATAGAATTGCAAGGCAAGGATTATGACGAACTTATAAGTACGGCCGAGGACATTCGAAACTTTATCAATACAAAGAACATAGCAGGTATCGAAGAATTAAAAATCGATGTGAACAAGAGTAAACCTTCTATGCAGGTAGTCGTGGATCGCGAAAAAGCAGGGGAATTGGGTGTTTCCGCTGGGCAGGTTGGTCAGCAATTGCGACGCTCCCTTTTCGGCGAAAAGGCCGGAGTGTACAAGTTGGAAGGTGAAGATTATGATATTAATGTTCGGTTCAATGAGGATATCCGATATAATAAGGATGCACTTTTTAACCAAAACATAATTTTCCGTGATCAAGCGTCCGGTAAGATCAAGGAAATCCCTGTTTCAGCGGTAGCATCGGAACGTAATTCCTCTGGGTTCAGTGCGATAAAACACCGGGATAAGGAAAGAGTGGTTACGGTGTATTCTGGATTAAAACCCGGATTCTCCGATGCAGCTGCAATTGTTGCTGAAATCCAAAGGGAAATGGAAGATTACAAAAATCTACCTGCAGATATAAAAATCGATTATACTGGTCAAATCGAGGAGCAGAACAAACAAATGCAATTTTTAGTGGGAGCTTTCTTTTCCGGTCTGGGTTTAATTATGTTGATCTTGATTTTCCAATTCGGTGGAATCTCTAAACCCACAATTATTATGATTGCCATATTCTTAAGTTTTATTGGCGTGTTTGGTGGATTGATGATTACAGGAAAACCCTTTGTTATCATGATGACGATGATGGGAATCATTTCCTTGGCCGGCATCGTGGTAAACAATGGTGTAGTACTGTTGGACTACACACAAATTCTTATCGATAGAAAGAAGTTGGAGTTAGGCCTGTCAGATAAGGATTTGCTCAGCATGGATCAAGTATCCGAAATTATTACCCGAGGAGGCAAAGCAAGATTACGGCCCGTACTTCTTACAGCGATTACAACCGTACTGGGTCTAATACCTCTCGCTATTGGATTGAACATCGATTTCTTTTCACTGTTCTCCCAGTTCGACCCAAAAATATATATTGGAGGGGACAACGTTATTTTTTGGGGACCATTGGCATGGACAGTTATTTATGGTTTGATCGTAGCAACCTTTCTTACTTTAATTATAGTGCCTGTCTTATTCAATATTACATATAGGCTAAAAATCAGGTTAAAAAGCTCGAAAAACAGAACCGCAAATCAGAATAAAAAGGAAACTTTGGAAAAAGCTGCCTAATAACAGTTCAATCTTAATACTTAAGAACACATTCCCAAAATATTTTGGGAATGTGTTCTTTTATATAGTTGATACTTGCTAATACTTCTTAAATTTGCCTTCAAAAGATAGAAAATACATGTACAGAAGTCATACCTGTGGTGAGTTAAGGGACTCGCATATTAATAATGAGGTTACCTTATCTGGTTGGGTACAGAAAACAAGGGACAAAGGTTTTGTTGTTTGGGTAGATTTAAGAGATCGCTACGGAATTACGCAACTTATTTTCGATGAGGAAAGAACTTCAAAGGAACTTTTGGAGAAAGCTAGGAACCTGGGCCGTGAATTTGTAATCCAGATTAAAGGGAAGGTTATAGAAAGGACCTCAAAAAACCCTAATATTCCGACTGGTAATATTGAAGTATTGGTCGGTGAACTTACAATATTGAATGTTTCCAAAACACCGCCTTTCACCATTGAGGACCAGACTGATGGTGGGGAAGATCTGAGAATGAAATACCGCTATCTGGATATAAGAAGAAATCCTGTAAAAGAAAATCTGATTTTTAGGAGTAAGGTTACCATGGAAGTTAGAAACTATCTTTCAAAACATGGTTTTATAGAGGTTGAAACCCCATATTTAATAAAATCAACTCCCGAAGGTGCCCGCGATTTTGTTGTTCCCAGTAGAATGAACGAGGGTCAGTTTTATGCCCTACCACAATCCCCACAGACCTTTAAACAGCTGTTAATGGTTGGTGGAATGGATAAATATTTCCAAATAGTAAAATGTTTTAGGGATGAAGATCTTAGGGCAGATCGTCAACCCGAATTCACTCAGATAGACTGTGAAATGGCTTTTGTTGAGCAGGAAGATATCCTGAATGCATTTGAAGGTTTAACGCGTCATCTTTTAAAAGTGATTAAAGGTATCGAAACAGAAGCATTCCCTAGAATGACATTTGATGAGGCTATGGCTAAATATGGTAATGACAAACCGGATATTCGCTTTGGGATGGAGTTTGGCGAATTGAACCATATAGCCCAACATAAAGATTTTAATGTATTCAATTCAGCAGAGTTGGTGGTAGGTATTGCTGTTCCCGGTGGGGGATCATATACACGAAAAGAGATCGACGCCTTGGTAGATTGGGTACGAAGACCACAAGTCGGGGCAAAAGGTATGGTTTACGTAAAATGCAATGAAGACGGAACTTATAAATCATCGGTCGATAAATTCTATGACCAAGATGACCTTTCGAACTGGGCAAAGGCAACTGGGGCCAAAGCTGGGGATTTGATTTGTGTTTTATCAGGGGATGCAAATCAAACTAGAGGACAATTAAGTGCCCTACGCATGGAATTAGCCGAAAGACTTGGACTTAGAAATCATAAGGTATTCGCGCCCTTATGGGTGCTAGACTTTCCTTTGTTGGAACTTGATGAGGAAACAGGCAGGTACCATGCTATGCACCACCCATTTACATCACCAAAACCGGGTCAAATGGAGTTGTTGGAAACTAATCCAGGTGCTGTTAAGGCAAATGCCTATGATCTGGTGCTGAATGGCAATGAAATTGGTGGTGGCTCTATTAGAATACATGACAAAGAAATTCAAAGTACCATGTTCAAGCATTTGGGTTTTACAACAGAAGAAGCAAAGGCCCAATTTGGTTTTTTAATGGATGCCTTTCAATACGGAGCGCCGCCACATGGGGGAATTGCTTTTGGTCTGGACAGATTGGTAGCCATTTTAGGGGGACAGGAAACTATTCGTGACTTCATTGCTTTTCCTAAAAACAATAGTGGCCGTGATGTTATGATCGATGCCCCTGCTCCAATTGATAATGAACAATTAAAGGAACTAAAATTGAGGTTGGATATATAGTCTCAAAAAAAATCCCGCCCTAACAGCGGGATTTTTTAATACTTTTAGATATCACTTTGAAAATGCCAAACCAAAAAAACACATACTTTACGCGTTTCTTAAAATGGAGATATAAAAATATCTCCAACAAAACATTCACTCACATTATGAGTGTGATGGTGGGCTTATTTGCCGGATTGGCTGCTGTAACGCTAAAGAACATTACTTATTTTATAGAATCGGTATTGGAAAAAGGAATTGCTTTCTCTGGAAACGAACTCCATTTTATACTACCGATTATTGGATTAACATTGGTTTACCTTTACGTAAAGTATGTACACAAAGAAAAATTGCAACATGCCATTTCCTCGATTTTGTTTGCTTTATCAAAAACGAAAGGTGTCATTCAACTTAAAAAAGTATATACCCCACTAATTACCGCTCCATTAACAGTGGGTTTCGGAGGTTCTGTAGGACTTTTGGGGCCAGCTGTTGCTTCTGGTGCCGCGATTAGCTCAAACTTGGGAGGATTGTTCCACGTTAATGCTAAAACCCGTTCTTTATTGATTGCATGTGCATCGGCAGGAGCAATTGCATCAATTTTTCAATCCCCAATTGCCGCTATCATATTTGCTGTTGAAGTATTTAGTTTGGATTTAACAATGATTTCGATGCTTCCCCTTTTATTGGCATCAATTTCAGGAGTACTTACCTCCTATTTCTTTTTGGGCAATGAAGTACTCTTTCAATTCAACTTGGAAGATAGTTTTAAAGTAAAAGATACATTGTTCTATATTGTTTTAGGTGTAGGAACTGCTTTCGCTTCCATCTATTTTACAAAAATGTACTTTGCCATTCTTAAATTGTTTGAACCTTTTAAAAGTCCAAAATACCGATTATTGGTAGGCGGATTGGCCATTGGGACGATGCTCTATTTCATACCGGCTTTATACGGTGAAGGCTTTGGATTCATAAATAATCTTTTGGAGGGCAATCATATAAAAGCTTTGGGGGATACCCCTTTTGGTCAATATACAGATAATATTTGGGTCGTAATAATACTGCTTTTTAGTATCACGATATTTAAAGCTATTGCCACAACAACCACTTTTGCCGCTGGGGGCGCTGGTGGAATCTTTATTCCAACCATGGTTATGGGTAGTGCGTTAGGAAATGTAGTGGCCAAGGTAATCAACAATGTTGGTCTAGGGTTTACCGTCTCGGAGAGTAATTTTACACTAATAGGTATGGCGGGATTAATTGCAGGGGTTATTCATGCACCATTGACCGCTATTTTCCTTATTGCTGAAATTACAGGGGGTTATGAGCTATTTGTGCCCTTGATGATTACGGCATCCATATCATATTTAATAACAAAGAATATGGTTGATTATACGATTTACACACGGGAATTGGCCGAGAGGGGAGCATTACTAACACATGATAAAGACCAAACCGTTCTAACGTTAATGCAGTTGGAAGATGTTATCGAAAAGAATTTTAAACTCCTTCGCCCAGAGATGACCCTGGGGGAAATGCTGCATAAATCGGTAGCAAAATCCACAAGGAATATATTTCCCGTGGTTGACGATAAGAAAGCCTTATTAGGAATCGTTTTATTAGATGATATTCGTGAATTCATGTTCGACACCTCTTTATATGAAACAACTACGGTGGAAACTTTTATCCACGCTGCCCCAGAGCATATTTTTTATGAAAAGGATAGCATGCAAGAAGTGATGCAAAAATTTCAAGATAGTGGTGCTTGGAACCTTCCTGTTATTAAAGATGGTAAGTATCTTGGGTTTGTATCAAAATCAAAACTATTAACGGCCTACCGTAGAAAGTTGATAAATTTCACTAAATGAAATACTTTATTAGCTTAATCGTACTAGCATCCATTGGAGCAATACTATATGGTTTCAGCATTCAGGATGAGCAATTGGTTTTGGCCAATAAATGTATTGGTTTTGGTACTGTAGGCCTTTTTCTTTTGGCAATGCCCTTATTTTTATATAAAGAAAGTAAGGGGAAAAAAATGAAAGACTATATGTTGAACGACGAAAACATAAGAAAAATGCAAGGCAAAAAGAACGAAAAGCCTGAAAACCAATGATTTTGGTAAGAATTTAAGTTCATTTTTTTAGGTCTGATATAAATATTTTAAATTAGTGTTATAAACATCAATTATTAAATATTTATTGGCATGACTGGTACAGTAAAATTTTTCAATGGATCTAAAGGATACGGATTCATTACCAACGACGAGACGGGAAGCGACATCTTTGTTCACGCAACAGCGTTGAATGGTGTTGAGTTAAACGAAGGTGACAAAGTAGAATACGAAGAGGAAGAAGGAAGAAAAGGAATGGTTGCCGCGCAGGTGCAGGTAATCGGTTAAAATATTCTATTCTTGATTGTATCAAAACCCTGACGAAATCGTCAGGGTTTTTTATTGTATTCATTGGAAGCTAAATCCTTAATTCAAATTCCGCTTTTGAATAAAAAATCTTTTAAGTAATTCCGAAGCTTCGTTCTCCAAAATTCCTCCTTTAATTTTCGTCTTTGGATGTAATTTGGTACCCATAGCCCCACATCCCCTTTCGGGGTCCTTCGCGGCATAAACAATTTTGGAGATCTGGCTCCAATACAATGCTCCAGCACACATTTGACATGGTTCCAATGTCACATACAAAATACAATCCTTAAGGTATTTTCCCCCTAGAAAATTGGCTGCAGCCGTAATGGCCTGCATTTCTGCATGTGCGGTAACATCATTTAATTGTTCAGTTAAATTATGGGCCCTTGCAATAATCCTATCCTTAACGACAATGACCGCCCCAATGGGAACTTCACCTTTCTCAAAAGCTGCCTCGGCCTCCTGTAGAGCCTTCTTCATAAAGTATGTGTCATCAAAGGGTAAAACCATAAATGCGAAAATACAATATTAGTGGAATAGAAAAGAATTGTAAAATGTGTTTTTCCCTTACATTTGCCATCTGTATGGGACTCCTAAACAAAATAGATTCACCAAATGACATTCGTCAACTTAAACTTGACGAATTACCCCAACTCGCGCAAGAATTACGCGATTTCATTATTGATATCGTTGCAGTAAAAGAAGGTCATCTAGGAGCAAGTTTAGGGGTGGTTGAATTGACCTTAGCTTTGCATTATGTCTTCAATACTCCAACGGATAAACTAATTTGGGATGTGGGGCATCAGGCATATGGGCACAAAATAGTAACTGGCCGTAAGGAAATTTTTAATACCAATCGCCAATTGGGAGGTATCAGCGGGTTTCCTAAGCGTACCGAAAGCGAATACGATGATTTTGGTACTGGACATAGTTCCACGTCTATTTCCGCTATACTTGGTATGGCAATAGCTTCTAAATTAAAAGGAGACCCGCATAGAAATCATATTGCCGTTGTAGGTGATGCATCAATTGCCAGTGGAATGGCATTTGAAGGTTTAAACCATGCTGGTGTAACCGATGCCAATATACTTATAGTGCTCAACGACAATGCTATTGGGATTGATCCAAGTGTGGGTGCTTTAAAAAAGTACCTGACCAATGTAAAAAAAGGTACCGCCAAAGATGAAAACATTTTTGAGTGCCTGAATTTTCATTATACCGGACCTATTGATGGACATGATTTAGGTTTATTGATAGCTGAATTATATCGCTTAAAATCGGTCCCTGGCCCTAAACTCTTGCATATAATCACAACCAAAGGAAAGGGGTTGAAAAAAGCGGAGGAAAATCAGGTGGTTTATCATGCGCCAGGAAAATTCGATAAACAAACAGGCGAACTTCAGGAAAAAGCCTATAGTGTACAGCCCCCAAAATACCAGGATGTATTTGGGCATTCGCTAGTGGAATTGGCCAGGATAAACCAGAAAATCGTAGGAATTACACCCGCTATGCCAACAGGAAGTTCCTTGAAATTTATGATGGAGGAAATTCCTGAGCGTGCTTTCGACGTTGGTATTGCCGAACAACACGCAGTTACGCTATCAGCGGGAATGGCTGCCGAAGGGTTGGTGCCGTTTTGTAATATTTACTCTACATTTCTACAAAGGGCATACGATCAAGTAATCCACGATGTAGCTTTACAGAAATTACCCGTTATTTTCTGTTTAGATCGTGCAGGTCTAGTAGGGCAAGACGGTGCAACCCACCATGGGGTTTATGATTTAGCTTTTTTGGGCTGTATTCCCAATCTTATTATTTTTGCACCTTTGAATGAAGTTGAACTGCGGAATATAATGTATACAGCACAATTGGGACTTACCTTGCCCATAGCCATTAGATACCCACGTGGAAGTGGTGTGGTTTCAGATTGGCAATTACCATTCGAAAAAATTGAAATTGGGGTTTCCCAAGAGCTAAAAAAAGGAACTAAAATCGCAGTTCTTTCCATAGGCCATATAGGGAATAGGGTCGCCAGGGCAATTAATGATTTGGATGCTCCAGAACTAGTTGGTCATTTCAATATGCGGTTTGTGAAACCTCTTGACAAAAAGCAACTTGTACATATATTTGATTATTATGAACATATTATTACCATCGAGGACGGTTGCAAGGCAGGCGGATTTGGTAGTTCAGTTTTGGAGTTCGCAAATCAACAGGGATATTACAAACCCATTGATATTTTAGGTATTGAGGATATCTTTATAGAACATGGCACTATTGAAGAGCTTCATAAATTAGCAAAAATAGATGCCGATTCAATCAAAAATCACATTAATATTATTATCAATGCGCATTAGTGTTTTTAGAAGGTTTGTTTCGATCTTCATTCTATTAATTTGTTATAATTCCATTTTAGGTCAGGATTCAATTTCTAGTAGCGTACCGGTCGACTCTACAACTATTGATACCGTGGTAATCCGAAGAACCTTGGAGAAAATAAAATATATACCTAGAGGGGCGAATTTGACGAACCCCTTCATATCATTCAATAAAACAAAACCCCTACTAAAGCAATCCAACAAGTTCAGGGTACCCTCTTTCTGGACAAAGATCAATAGACTTGGCATAAATCTAAGCGAAGTGGCATTTGTAAATTGGAATGCTGGTGGTGACAATTCCGTCTCAGGTTTAGGAAATATTAGAATTGAACGTAATTATAAATTCAGGTATATAAAGTGGGACAATTTTTTACAACTTAAATATGGCTTAAATGCCCAAGAAGGGCGTAAACTTCGAAAAACCGATGATGCTATTCGTATTAGTTCAACCTTCGGTTATCGTACGGATACTATAAGTAATTGGTACTATTCAGTGAAGGCCAATTTTAACACCCAATTTTCAAATGGTTATAAATATCCTGATAGATCAACACCTATCTCCAGGTTTATGGCACCCGGATATTTTTTCCTAGGTGCTGGTACTTCGTATATTTCGGAAAATCAAAAATTCAATCTTTATATCTCCCCCTTAACTCAAAAAGCGACCTTTGTGTTAGACCCGGATCTGGCCAACAAAGGCGCATTTGGTGTAAAAAAAGCCCTATTGGACGCCAATGGTGATGTCATTATACAAGGGGAACGACAATTTATTGAACTTGGTTTTTTAATTACCAATACATGGGAAACCAATATTGCAAAAAATATAGGTTTGATCCATGATTTAAGTTTATATACCGATTATTTGTCAAGTTTTGGCAATATAGATATCGACTGGGAACTTATTCTAACCCTAAAGGTAAATAAAACCATCACAACCAATATTGGCACACATTTGATCTATGATGATGATATCATATTTGATCGCCAAGTAGATGCAAATGGAGTAGTTATTAACCCAGGAGAACCTAGATTACAGTTTAAACAGCTATTGGGGGTTGGGGTTACTTATGAGTTCTGAGAATTCTAAGATTCATAATAAGTTAAAACAACAAAAACCCTTCTGAAATAGAAGAGCCTTTGTCTTTCATAGCAATCCCTCTCTTTATCCCGAGAGTCGGGAGAACCTAAATAATTAAAAACACAATAAACTAATAACCTATCTACTTAGTTTTTTTAATCTGAAATGCCCTTGATATATTAAACCCGAAATGAATATCGCCTTTGAAGAAACCACCAGTGGTTTCTGTTATGAATCCTTTTTCCAACATGGAAACAGCGTTGGTGAAAACCAGTTGAAAAATATGGCCCCCGGTTTCAATATCCACTCCAAAAGCGAGGGAATTTTTTACATCAAACGATTCAAATGGATTAACATTATAATAGTATTCCCCATTTATTGATACCCGCTTGCTGATCTTAACACGTGTGCCAATTCCTAAAGCGAACATATCATGTGGATCATTCGGAAAGGGAGCCGTATTAAAATGTACAAACGTGGGCGACAGTTGAAATGAAAGATTTGGATTCATTTTATGGGCAATCAAAACCTGACCTGTATATGTTAATCTTTCACTGAATGTTGGTTTGTTCCCGGGCAAATAGTCTTTAATAGTTTTTTCCGTAGCGCTCCCAAAAAGTGTAATACTCAAGGGGAAGGGATCTTTGCCAGATTTTTGTTGCACCACTCTATATTTAGCATAGGCATCAAATGTCTTTTCCAATGAACTTCTTCCCAAAGCTAATGTAAGCTTATCAGTCAGTGCATATTCGAACCCGAATCTTATATTGGATTCATCTAAACCGAACAATTGATCAAAACCTGAGTTTATCCTTCCGAAGCGGTGTGAGATCAGAAATTCCAAAATACCTTGTTTTCGGGTCTCAACAGAATGACCATTCAACAATCTAGTACCATTAAAAGTGCCAAATACCAAATAGGTGGTGTCCGAGGATTCTTGTTCCAGGATTGATTCTAAATCTTGGGAAAATCCTTCTAGAGGAATTATCAGCAACAAGATGGAAATTAGAAAATATCTCATGATTCTATTTATATGGTTTATGATGAAGTTCAAAACTTACTTTAATGGTTTTCGCAATATTATTGGCAACAATTGCTGGTATCTTAATGTTAAAATCAGCCACGTCTACTTTAAAATCACCGGTCAGAATTATCTCGTCTTCGGAAATATCCACATTGACCTTTGTGCTTATTTCCTTCACTTCCCCATGAACTGTTAATAAGCCAACAATCTCAGTTTCTCTATTCTCTTTGTTCAATTCATTATAGTTTTTTATTTCTCCTGAGAAAGTCGCTTTAGGGTATTTGTATGATTCTACATAGTTTTCATTGAAATGTTCCCGCATCAAGGATTTCTCAAACATAAAAGAGCGCATTAAAAGCTGAATGGCAATCTTTCCTGTTTCTGTATCAATGACGCTCAAGACCTGATTGTTATCCGCCTTAATGTCTTCCACAATTGAATGTGAAAAAAAAGTAACAAATCCGTCCTTGGTAAGGTATTTATCCTGTGCATTGATATTTTGCAATAAAAATGCCCCGATAAGTATAAAATAGAATCCTCTCATATATCTTTATTCAACTAAAATACACCTTACCATAATAACATCTAACAGGTATCCAGTACAAACCCCTTTAATACTTACTTTTTGGCCTTTTTTAAGCAAAAGTGACTTCCCCCTTTCACTGGGCAACATATGACAAATTATACTTGATTCTTGGTCCTCATTGCGTATCGTTATTACACTATTCCCTTTAAGTGTGGATATTTCATGAATCTCTCCATTAATCTGAATAATCTTTTCAGTATATTTTCTATTTGTGTTCGTTTCATTTTCTTGATACTCGGAAATCAAATTCCCAGCGGTTAATATATAAGCGGCATTTGTTTTTTCCACATTAACATGGGGTTTGTTGTAATAGTAAATGGAAGCAACAAGAACTGCTATTGCTAAAAGTAAAAAACCGAGTATTATTTTAAATTTGTTGCCGTTCACTTTGCTTGTTTTAATTATTTAAAGCTCCGTTCTCAACCCAGCATTTTATCGCGTTCTTTTCAGTTTCACCCAAACTGCCCTCTTTTGGCATTCGCCCACTTTGGGTAACATCCTTGATCAAACCTGCGATGCCCTGTACTAAGGCGTAGGTTGTTAGATTTGGCGCAAAAGGTTCACTACCGTCACCATTATGACAGGGCATACAGTTAGTATCAATCAATGGTCTAATGGTATTGCTATAAGAGACCTCTGCCTCACAAGGATCAATCACCAGCAAATCTTCATTTTCAACATTATATTCACATGACGATAATATTAATGCCAGTGTCACTATAATAAAGGATAATCCAATGTTTTTCATACTCAAGGTTTTTTCTAATCTAAGGAATAATCCGCTTTAAATAGCAAAATCAAGATCATTACTATAATAATGGAGTATCTATATTGACTATTGGCCAAACCCCAGGGGCAGGGAAACTGATTCCCTTATTATCACCACGTGCCTCATCTTGTCCAAAATAGTATAATGGCCAACCTTTATATGTTATTTGTGTTCTGCCGAATACGTCAATTGTACCAAAATCGGCCGCATCTAAAATACTTGGTATTTTATCCAGTTCCACTTCGAAAATGGGCCAAACTGAATCATTTGAAAAATCGGGCATTGTATAATTATTGGTATCCTTTGTATCCGCTACAAAACCGTATAGTGTTCTACCTTCAATGTCGGTAATATAAAATGTAGATCCTTCCCCTATTGTATAGTCCCCTAAATAGTTTAATCCGTCATGACCAACCAGTTGGGCGCTAACATACATTAGAGAATAATCAGGTTTGGCTATGTACCATACATCACCCACAGCGTCGCCCAACGTGTCCCCTGCAGCCGCATCGTTTGCATAATAGTACAGCGGCCATCCCTTATAGGTGGTTTGCTTGGAGCCATCGGAACGATCAATCGTTGCAAAATCAGAGGCATTCAATCCAGCATCAAGAACTATATTTTCTTGATAGAAGATTGGCCATGCAGATAAACACCCTCCCAAACATTCCGAGGTATCCTTTGTATCCCGGGAAAAGAAATAAAGTGACATCCCTTCCGAATCAGTCAGTATTTTTCCGAAAGTAGCGTCATCCGCCAATTTGACCGTAGATTCAGGTTCTGGTGCCACAGGTGTATTGACATTGGCAATAGGCCATACTCCAGGGAATGGAAAACTAATACCTTTATTGTCACCGCGGACCACGTCCTGCCCGAAATAATATAAAGGCCAGCCTTTGTAAGTTAATTGTGTTCTACCAAAAACGTCTATTGATCCAAAATCCGAATTATCCAAAATACTTGGTATTTTATCCAAGGTGATCTCAGCAATAGGCCAGACTGCATTATTGGAAAAATCGTCGTTGGTGAAATTATTGGTGTCCTTTTTATCGTTTATAAAAATATATAGGGTGTTGCCTTCAATATCGGTTATATAGGACGTAGGTCCATCACCCTCGGTATAATCCTCCAAATAATTTTTATCATCATGACCTACTAACTGGGAACGTACATACATTAGAGAATAATCTGGTTTTGCAATATACCATACATTGTTTACGTCATCCCCATTGGTGTCTCCTGCAGCATTATCATTAGCGAAGTAATATAAGGGCCAGCCTTTGTAAGTGGTTTGTTTTGTGCCATCTGTACGGTCAATCGTTGCAAAATCAGAGACATTCAATCCAGCATCGACTGTTATAGTTTCCTTATAGAAAACTGGCCAGGCACTCAAACATGCGTCCAAACATTCCGAAGTGTCTTTTGAATCCAAAGAAAAGAAGTAAATAGACATTCCGTCAGCATCGGTCAATATTTTTCCTAATGTATTACTATCACCCAATTTTACCGAATTCACAACCGGTTCTGGATCATCCATTTGTTGTGGGTCATCTACGATTACAGGATCTGGATCATTATCGCTACTACAACTTTGAAGCAAAAAGACCGAAACGAATAAAAACAAAAATATATTTTTCATAATTTGTAGTGTTATTGATTAATTATGGGAGTAAATTAACCCCACCAGAATCCCGATTTCAAATAAATTTTTGTGAATGGGGAAAAATTACACCTGAAAAGGAAATTTTAACTTTAAACGTTCGCCCTTTTTTGAAAAAAGATAATCTATATCTGTTCACCCTACTTGCAATTTCTACCATTGTATTCATTGTTGGTTATTTTAGTATGGCCTACATGGTAAAGGTCAGCACCAATCAGTTTTTGGAAATTCAAATAGAATCGAGCAAGCGTGAAGCAAGGGAATTTGCCGAACTGGTCTCCTCGCAGTTGGAAAACGGAATTGACAGGGAAACGGTTGTAAACAATATTCAAAAAAGTATAGAGGGCACCGATATTGAAACAGGTTTTGTATGCATGTTCGACTGGTCTGGAGTTGAAATATGTCACCCCGATCCCCAAAAAATCGGTAAAAAAACCAATCCTAACGAATCTTATGTAAGATCGATTGATAATGAAATAAATCCTGAGGATTTTTATGATTTATTGACCCATAAAAAACCAAAAGGAGGAATAAGGGATTTTTCAAATAACAATAGAAGTTCCGAAATAATTTATTTATATCCGGTAAAAAATTCGGATTGGATCATTGCCGCACACGCAAACATTAGTAAGATTGAAAAACAAATTGATAAACTTAAATTCAACTTTTTATTGGTGTATTTACTTTCCAGTGCAATCATTGTACTGCTTTCCCTTTTGACAGTAAGATTTTTGGGAAGTTATTATGAGAAAACCTTGGAACTGAAAAATGAAAAATTGTCTGAAGAGGTTATGAATCTTTCAAAACTTAATGCAGATCTGTATAATTTAAAGAATAAAATTGACAAGAGCATTAAAGATGGTAATGAGGAAATTAATGAGGGTGATGAAAATACACGAATAAAAAATCGTTTGTTGACATATTCAAAAGATAAGCTTATTTCGGTAAAGGTTGATGAGATTGCATTCATAAGCACTGAACATTCATTAACTACAATTACTTGTTTAGATGGACAAAGGCATTCGAGTAATTCTAGTCTAGATGAATTGTACAACAGTTTGGATCCTATGTTTTTCTTTAGGGCCAATAGACAACATATTATTGCGGTGAAGGGAATTGATGAGATTTTAAGGTACGGTAATAATCAATTGAAGATTAAATTAAATCCACCTTCAAGCAGTGCAATAATAATAAGTAAAAACAAAGCGGCCGAATTTAAAAAATGGTTGGATTTCTAAGATTACTCATCCTGTAAAGTTTGTGGAAGCTATTAGAATCATTTAAATTCGAGTTCATAGGCAAGATTATTCATTATATCCTTAATCGAGATATAAAGGTCAAAATCTTTAACGTAAATATGTGAACATTGAAAATAATCGGCCCATACCTCGAATTTTATATTGTTTCTAAGGCAAAGAACCTGTATAGCTTCCATTGCTTGTATTTCAAGTAATTCTTTTTCATTTAAGGCATTCAGAATTATATTTCGTTGCGCACCATTCAATTTGTCGGATGTTCCGGATACTTCAACATCAAGGTCAAAGCCCAAAAAATCAATTCTTTTTTTCCATTTGAAAATGGATGGTTCAAATATTGAAGTCCTGGCGTTCAATATGCCCAACTCTTCATCCTTAAACGATCTTTCCTTTTTGAATAACATAGCAGCTAAGTTAATTGCTCTCCAATCTTGTTATCAAATAAAAAAGCGCGAATAGGAAAAAATTAGGTTTTAAACGGAAATTTGGATTATATAAGTGAAATAATTAATCTGTGTGTGGTAAAATAACACTAGGCAATCTAAATTTCCATACCATTGGTCTTTCTATGCAGGAGGATTGCACTACTATCTGAAAGGCTAGCAACATAACAAGCGGTATTCAAAAGCACATTATAAAGTGGCATTTCGGTTCGTTGATAGAATTTGGGCAATGTACTTATCATAAGTTTATCATAATTGGATGCTTTCCCTTCAATTTGTCGGACCAAAGCCGTTATATAAACATCCAACAGATCCGAAATAATTCGATATCCTGCAATCTCCTTCTCAACAACTTCCAGTGACTTGTATATCTTATCTACACTAATTGAAATAATATCGCTGATTTGTGCTGTATAATTACCTTTATCCAATAATGAAACATTAAAAGTGCCCTCTAAAATCGCTTGTTCATTATTGGTAAAAACCTCAATTGCATCGTTGATCAAGGTACTAATGGCCAAGGCACGCAAATAGCTTAATCGGTCTTCCATATAGGCCAAAGAATTATATTTCTTGGTGTTAATGCGGTCCTTGACCAACTTAATTAGATACTCGAGGGCGTAGTCCTCCGATATTAGTCCCAAATTAATTCCGTCTTCAAAATCGATGATAGTATAACAAATATCATCTGCAGCTTCCACTAAATAGGTCAAAGGATGTCTTGAAAATGAAATATCATTTCCCTTTCGAGTCTGGTTCAGACCTAATTCCCCGGCCACCTCTAAAAATGTTTCCTTTTCCGATTGAAAAAATCCAAATTTCTTGTCTGCTATATGCTTGGTAGGCCTTTTGGGCAACGATTCTTTTGGATACTTCATGAAAGCCCCAAGGGTCGCATAACTCAGTCTTAGTCCGCCATCAACACCTTCCCTTGATTCTGTCAATAGTTTAAAACCATTGGCATTTCCCTCAAAATCCAAGATATCCTGATATTCTTTTGCAGATAAGTCCTCCTTATAACACTGCCCCTTACCTGTTTTAAAGTACTCCCCTATAGCCTTTTCCCCACTATGCCCAAAAGGAGGGTTTCCAATATCATGGGCCAGAGCCGCGGCAGCCACAATAGCGCCGAAATCATTGGATTTATAGCCGTGGATTTCATTCAAATGCGGATGTTCTTCCAATATTTTTTTACCAGCAATCCTACCTAAACTTCTTCCAACCACTGAAACCTCCAAGCTATGGGTGAGTCGTGTATGCACAAAATCGGTCTTTGAAAGAGGTATTACTTGGGTCTTATCCTGTAGGCTTCGAAAGGCCGAGGAAAAAATTATCCTGTCATAGTCTACCTCAAAACCCAAACGGGTCTCATCTTGTTCCTTTCTTAATCTTTTATGTGTATCACCATGACGGCGCAATGAAAGTAACTGTTCCCAGTTCATTTTTAAAAATTAGTAATCGCAAGATACATTATTTCAATGTTAAGAAATGGTGTTTATCGTTGGAAGTACTTCTTAATTGAATAACTATTGAACTATTCAATTCGAACGGATCCAAAAAAACTGCCTTTCGCCAAGGCAGTTTTTTTATTCCGATATGTATTAATGAATTTAATTCAAGGAAAATCAGCTTTCTTTTACATTTTCCTTTATCCACTTAATACAATTTTTAAAACTATCGAATATCCTATCTTCCGAAACTAAATCTGGAATTATATCAATTCGCTCCATCATATATCTCGGTTGTTTCAATAAATTCACAAAAACAATTTCGATTTTTTTATTTTTTAAATCCAGGAGCATATCTTCCATGGCATATAGTCCGGATTGATCCATATACTGCATTCTTCCTAATCTCATTATTACAATTGAGGCCGTTTCGGGAATTTGAAGTGCTAATTGCTGAAAATCACTTGTTGATCCAAAGAACAAAGGTCCTTTAAGGTGTTTTATAAAAACCTCTTCTTTTAGCTGCTTTGGAAAATTAATTTCGTCTTTCCAGGCTTCTTCCTTCAGTGGTTTAACATCTGACCTTTCTGCAGTAAGGTCCCCAATTTTTTTCATAAACATCAAGGAAGCGATCACAAGTCCTATACCCACAGCATAAACTAAATTCCAGAAGGTCGAAAGGAACAGCACAACGAGCATGATCAATACTTCCATACTTAATTTTAAGGGACCAATCTTTATGTCCTTTGGTAAACTGGGAATTGCTTTAAGACCTTTATAATCCATAACACCAATACCAACGGTAATCAATATTCCTGCCAGGACAGCTGCGGGAATTTTTGAAGCTACAGGTCCTAACCCTAATAAAATAATCAAAAGCATGACCCCCGCAATCATACCTGAAAGCTTTGTTTTTCCACCAGAAGTAATATTAACAACGGTTCTAATGGTTGCGCCTGCTCCCGGTATACCGCCAAATATTGCTGCGATGCTATTACCGATTCCCTGACCAACCAATTCCTTATTCGGTTTGTGTTTGGTCTTCGTCATGTTGTCCGCTACCACGCTCGTAAGCAAGGAATCAATAGCGCCCAATAATGCCAAGGTAAGAGCGGTAAAAATATACGGAGTAATACCAACTAGGCTAAAAGATGTGAATATTTCTAAATTTGGTATTGGAAGTCCACTTGGTATTTCTTCAATGGGTCTATAATCCAACCCAAACCCAACGGCAATTCCAGACATTACTAACAAGGCAACCAATGTACTAGGAACAGCTTTGGTAATTCGTTTAAAACCATAAATGATAATAATTGTCCCTAAGGCGAGAATAAATTCGAGCCAAATAATATTATCCAAAGCCCGAGGTAACGCTTTTAAAGCACCAAAAGCCCCTGATGCTTCTTTGGCTGCCAAGGTTTGTGATTCGTTTAAAATATCCGTCTGGGAAATAATTTCCGCCCTGGAAATAGTTTCTTTAAAATCTTCAAGAACCAAAATTCCCTCTCCTGCTTCTTCCTTTAAAATATTCTCTAGAATAACTTCTTCCGCCTGAGGTTTAAATTGATTCACAAATTCCACATCTTCTTTGGGATAATACCCCAAAGCAGGTAGTATTTGGGTAAGCAATATAATTACCCCAATGGCCGTCATAAAACCTGAAACCACAGGATAGGGAATATACCTTATGTATTTTCCCAAACCCAAAACCCCTAAACCAATTTGCATTAAACCGGCTAAAAGAAAAACTGTCAGTATTATAGGCAAAGCTTTGTTCACATCCCCATCGTTAGTTGCTATTATAGTGGCAATAACAATCATACTTACTGCTGTCATTGGTGCAGTCGGCCCTGAAATCTGTGTATTTGTACCTCCAAAAAGGGCGGCAAAAAAACTAATGAATATAGCACCGTATAATCCAGCGGTCGGACCCAAACCAGATGATACCCCAAATGCCAGTGCCAGTGGTAATGCAACGATACCTGCTGTAATGCCTCCAAAGGCATCACCTTTTATATTAGAAAATAATTTGTTCATGCTTTAATAAAGTATTAGTTGTTATTAGCTTTTTAATGTCTCAATTACTTTTTCCTATAGGGTAACGAATGCGATCAAATTCAATTGGTCTCTGCTGCTCGTCTCAAAAAACTGGTTCATATAGCCCGCTTCCAATTTAATACTATCACTCAAAATAAATCCAAATCCTGCATACACCCTGTTTCTGTCATATATTGATGTTTTTGAATTTAAGAATATTTCATTGTAGGCCGAAATATAAAATCTATTCTTTTCTTTTCTACTAAGCGGAATATTCAATCCCAAAAAATAACGAAAACGCAATTTAAAATCAGCATCTACAAAACGCTGTTCAAATCTATACCGGTGATTCAAAGTTACGCTCCCAAGGTTTTGTTTGGATGTAAATTGTTGAAATACCCTATGTTCAATAACCGAAGTTTTATTTTCGGAATTAACGGAATAGTTTTCAGATAGGATATAACCATATCCCAATAAAATATTATTCTTGTTTTCATTAAAACCATAACCCAAACCTGTTCTTATAAGTAATTGCTCTAAATCGCCTATGGCATTATAATTTCTGTATTGTACCTCGTTATGAATATTCCACCTTTGATCTATTTTCTTGTTCCCAATATAAATCAACCAATTTCCAAAATTACTGTCTTGAGCCATAGAAGGTATAGGTATCATTAATACCAAGATCAGAGCTACAATACTTACTATTAATTTATTTATGCCCATTACAGCCGAATTATTATTCGTAAAAGTGTACTGCGCCAGTATTAATATCATACATAGCACCAATAATCATAATCTCCCCCTTTTTTTCCATTTCAGATAGAACGGGACTTTCTTGATGGATTCTATCTAAGGTTAATTGTACATTTTTTTCAGCAACGGAATCTACAAAATCCGAATTTGAAGAGTTTCTTAAACTTGCATCCTTTGGTTCAGAAACTGCATTGACAGCTGGTTTTATTTTTTCTATAAGCTTAGTTAAATTACCCAGTTTAGCATCATCGCAAGCCCCTTTTATAGCTCCGCAACTAGTATGTCCTAAAACGACAATAAGTTTAGTACCCGCTAATTTAGAAGCAAATTCCATACTCCCTAGAATGTCTTCATTCACAAAATTACCTGCTATTCGAACACTGAATATATCTCCTAATCCCTGATCAAATACCAATTCGGCAGAGACCCGGGAATCTATACAACTTAAAATAGTTGCAAAAGGGAATTGACCTTCGCTCGTATCATTGACTTGTTCCAATAAATTTCGATGTGCTTTTAAGTTATTTTGAAATCTTTGATTTCCTTCTTTTAAATATTGTAATGACTTTTGAGGTGTCATTGTTGCCTGTGTTTCTTTAGTATGTGCTTTCATGTGTATTTTTTTATTTATGTGGATTTAGGTCTTTGTATATAAAATTCAATATAACACTCTGGAAATGGTTTTTAATAATTTTTAGTGCGAAATATAATTATTCAGCCTTCATCAAAAATGATCAAGGCAATTAATAAATTAATTAAAAACCTAAAAAACTATGTAGTATGTTCCGGTGGGGGAAGTTGAATCTTTAACGAACTATTGGAAGTCCCTAAAATATAAAAATTAGAAGTAACTTGATTATTATAGGCAAAAGCATGATTTGTAAAGTCAAATGAGGAAAAGAAGATTTTCTCTTCTTCATTTCCGACATCTTCAAGTTCTTTATCTTGACTATCCTTGTTCTCATTATCACTAAAATCATTAATTACAATAGTGTATTCATTATCCATTAACCTAATCACTGAAGGAATCAGAGTGGATGAGGTTAATACCAATGAGAAAAAAGCAACTATAAATGATTTTGGCATTTAAATGGAAATTTTGGTAAATATAACAGTGTATATGCTTTTATATGTTAAATAAATCCAAACTTTTATTGGGACAGCCTTTTTATTTAAAAAAAAGTTATTCTTTTATTCATCTAGTTTTAACATTAACATAACATAGGTTATGGTTATTTGCACAGACAAAAACTAATAACCTATGAAATTAAAGCTTTTAACTCTTGGATTAATCCTATCGGCAATTGTAACATCCTATTCCCAGGAAACGAATGCGCCAAAATTTGGTAAAGGTCTCTTTAACCTGGTTGGGCAGGACAGTACATGGAGCATGAAAATTGCCACTAGAATGCAATTTTTATCAATTGCAACTTGGGATGAAGGGGCAGACGGAGGTCTTGTAAATCCCGAACAAAACTTTTTGGTCCGAAGGGCACGTCTAAAATTCGATGGTTTCGCTTATACCCCAAAACTTAAATACAAATTGGAATTAGGTTTGTCCAATAGGGACATCTCAGGGACATCTGCTTTTACAAGCAATGCCCCAAGATATATTTTGGACGCCGTTGTAATGTGGAATTTTTATGAAAATTTTGAATTATGGGTGGGACAGACCAAATTACCGGGCAATATAGAACGGGTAATCTCATCTGGTAACCTACAACAAGTAGATCGTTCATTATTGAATAGTCGATTTAATATAGATCGGGATGCCGGAATACAATTGAGGCATCATTTTAACTTATCCGATAAATTCTTGGTACGTGAGAAATTTGCTATTTCCCAAGGGGAAGGCAGAAATATTACCACTGGAAATTTAGGTGGACATCAATATACAACTAGGCTTGAATTATTACCATTTGGTGATTTCGATGATTATAGTAGTGGTGATTTTGCTAGGGAAGAAAGCCCTAAATTAATGATCGCTGCAACTTATGACATTAACCAAAATGCCGTAAAAAACAGAAGTAACCAAGGTTCGTATATGAGAAATGATGTCGGTTTTTATGAAACCAATATTAACACCTTCTTTTTGGACGCCATGTTCAAGTATAATGGTTTTTCGCTCATGGGGGAGTACGCCAACAGGGATGCCAAGGATGCCATTGCAAAGAACTCCGATGGTTCTTTAACCGGAGACGAAGTACAAGTTGGTAATGGATTCAATTTACAGGCTGGTTACCTTTTCCCAAGTAATTGGGAGGTGTCAGGCAGGTATACGGACATTAACCTTGATCAAGCAATTACTGGCAGTAATCCTGAAACTCAATACACTTTGGGATTATCTAAATATATTGTTGGGCATAAATTAAAAGTACAAACAGATTTAAGCTATCTATCGGTAGATGGTGGATCTGACGAATTGATGTACAGATTGCAATTGGATGTACATTTTTAAACACCTTGTTAACATACTAATAGCACATTATTAATTAACCTGTGCTAAACCTTCGAAGTCGTTCTTTGTAACACAAAAACTAATGAAAAAACAAATGAAAAAACTTGTATTAATTATGACATTGGCCCTAATATTGGGAGCTTGTGGCGAAAAAAAAGAAAAAAAGGAAACTTCCGGATCAGAAGCTTCCACTTCCTTCTCTGGAACTATTAAAGTTGATGGGTCAAGTACCGTATTTCCCATTACAGAAGCCGTGGCTGAAGAATTCAGAGCCGTACAACCGAATGTAAATGTGACAATAGGCGTTTCAGGTACTGGTGGTGGATTTAAAAAATTCTCTAGAGGGGAAACAAATATTTCAGATGCTTCTCGTCCTATTAAAGACAAAGAAAAAGCAGCCTGTGAAGAAAACAACATTAAATATTTGGAGTTGGAAGTTGCCTATGATGGCTTGGCTGTATTGGTGCACCCGGAAAATGATTGGGTAGATAGTTTTAAAGTTGAAGAACTCAAAAAGATCTGGGAACCTGCTGCACAAGGTAAAATCATGAAATGGAACCAGATCCGTCCGGAATGGCCAAATAAGGAAATTCATTTATTCGGACCAGGTGTGGCTTCAGGTACGTACGATTATTTTACAGAGGCTGTAGTAGGTAAAAGTGGCTCAAGTAGAGGCGATTTCACAGCTAGCGAAGATGACCATGTTCTTGTGCAAGGTATTGCTGGCGACAAATATTCATTGGGATTCTTTGGACTTGCATATTACGCCGAAAACAAGGATAAATTAAAATTAATTGGGGTACATAATGGGGAAGAAGTGGTTAAACCCTCTCTTGAAACTGTCAAAAATGGCACTTACAAACCATTGTCCAGGCCTTTGTTCATCTATGTGAATAGTACCTCTGTTGCCTCTCCTGAAGTTGTCGAGTTTGTAAACTTCTATATAGACAATGCAGGTGAATTATCTAAAGATGTAGGCTATATCCCGCTTCCATCAGAAAACTACAGTGCTCAAAAAGCTAATTTCAAAACTTTCGTTGAAAGTAACAAATAAGCAAAACTTTTTCAAGGTCGATCTGATGCCCTATGGTGCCTGGTTTCCTTGTTAAATACTTATCATATGCGGAAAATCAAGGAATTAATTATTGAAAAGTCTTTGTTATCAAGTGCATTGGTAACAATTGCGGTTACCGTTGGGATTATCCTTGTATTGTCTATCGAGGCTTTTCGATTTTTTAGCGAGGTTTCGATTTTTGATTTTTTTACTGATACGCAATGGACGCCTCTTTTCACCGAAAAGCATTTTGGAATTTTACCCTTGCTGTCAGGTACTTTGCTTACCTCTTTAATAGCAATTGGCTTTGCCCTCCCAATAGGACTTTCAATAAGCATTTATTTAAGCGAATATGCCCCTAAGGGTTTTCGGAAGTCGGTGAAACCATTATTAGAATTACTTGCGGCCGTACCAACGGTAGTTTATGGTTTTTTCGCTTTAGTGGTAGTGACCCCTTTTTTACAGGAAATAATTCCGAACCTATCAGGATTCAACTCGTTATCTGCAGGTATTGTAATGGGTATAATGATCATTCCCTTTATATCGTCATTAAGCGAAGATGCTTTGCATGCGGTTCCAGATTCCTTGAGAGAGGCTTCGTTTGGTATGGGTTCTACAAGACTTCAAACGGCATTCAAGGTTATTGTGCCGGCCGCATCTTCCGGTATTATAGTTTCCATAATCCTAGCGATTTCAAGGGCGATTGGGGAAACCATGATTGTTGCCATAGCCGCTGGTCAACAACCAAGATTGACTTTTGACCCAACTGTTCCTATTGAAACTATCACCGCCTATATTGTTCAAGTTAGTTTGGGCGATGTACAACACGGCTCATTGGAATACAGGACCATTTTTGCAGCAGGTATTACACTATTCGTCTTTACGTTTTTATTGAATACTTTAAGTTACCGAATTAGAAAAAAATTCCAAGAAAAGTATGAATAATCTTCGTAAAAACAGACTTAAAGATCAGCTCTTCAAATTCTGGGGGATTTTCTGTACCATCATTGGTCTAGTCTTGCTTGTGGTTTTCATTGGTGATATTTTAATTGATGGCCTACGAAGAATAGATTGGGATTTTATTACCAACCTTCCTTCACGAAAGCCAGAAAAATCGGGTATTTACACCGCCTTGATGGGCAGTATATGGATTTTGTTCTTTACCTCAATAATCGCCTTTCCCATGGGAGTCGCAGCAGGAATATACTTAGAGGAATACAGCAAGAAAAATAAACTAGCCGGATTATTGGAAATAAATATATCAAATTTGGCAGGTGTCCCTTCAATCATTTATGGTCTCTTAGGATTGGAAGTCTTTGTGAGGATCATGAACCTTGGGGCAAGTGTTTTAGCAGGGAGTTTAACCCTTTCATTATTGATACTCCCTATTGTAATTGTTGCTACAAGAGAGGCAATTAAAGCGGTACCTTCCTCAATCAAAGATGCCTCCTTTGCATTGGGGGCCTCTAAATGGCAGACCATATGGCACCAGATTTTACCTGCTTCAGGAGGCGGTATATTGACAGGGGTAATTTTGGCACTATCAAGGGCGGTGGGTGAAACAGCTCCTTTAATTGTTGTTGGTGCTTTGGCCTATGTTCCATTTGCACCGGAAAATCCAATGGATGAATTTTCTGTACTCCCAATACAAATATTCAATTGGATATCAAGACCACAACATGGTTTTATAGAAAATGCCGCCGCAGCAATTATTATTTTGTTACTTATCACTTTTATAATGAACGGTACTGCGGTGTACTTTAGAAACAAATGGCAGAAGAAATGGAAATAATTATGGAAAAACCAATTAAAGAACCTACGATACTGGATAGTGTAATTGATCCCTCTTTAAAAAAAACACATAAAATAGAGGTTAATAATGCAAAAGTATGGTATGGCGATTTTGAAGCTATAAAGGGCATCGATATGACCATTAAGGCAAATACCGTAACGGCCTTTATTGGCCCTTCAGGTTGTGGCAAATCTACCTTTCTTCGATTATTCAACAGAATGAACGATTATGTTGATAGTTTTAGAATGGAAGGTAAAATCAAAATTGATGGGAAAAACATTAATAAAAAAAAGGTGAATGTTGAAGAACTCCGCAAAGAAGTGGGGATGGTATTTCAAAAACCTAACCCGTTCCCCAAATCCATATTTGAGAATGTTGCTTACGGTTTAAAGATCCAAGGTATCAAGGATAAAAAATTTATTAATGAACGTGTCGAAAAAGCCTTAAGGCAAGCTGATCTTTGGAATGAGGTGAAAGACAACCTAAAAAAATCAGGCTTGGCATTGTCTGGCGGTCAACAACAGCGTTTGTGTATTGCCAGAACATTGGCCGTGGAACCGTCGATTATTTTAATGGATGAACCAACTTCGTCCTTGGACCCGATTTCCACAGCAAAAATAGAACAACTTATTTTTGAACTTAAAAAGAAATATACCATTGTCATAGTCACCCACAATATGCAACAGGCTAGTAGAATAAGTGATTACACGGCATTTTTTTATCTTGGGGAACTTATAGAATTCAATAAAACAAAAACAATATTTACCAATCCAGAAAAAAAACAGACCGAAAATTATATAACAGGTCGTTTTGGTTAAAATTTAAAAAAATGGATAACGCAGAATACCAACGAGAGTCTTTAAATCAGACAGTTTTTGATATGCTCATTTTATGTACATCACAACTTGAAAAGGCAAGTGAAGCTTTTATAAACCATGATAGCGATTTAGCGGAAGAGGTGATGCATAACGAAAACAGGGTCAATGCTATGGACATTAGAATTGAGAAGGACTGTGAAAGGTTTTTGGCACTTTTTAATCCCGTAGCTATTGATTTAAGGTTTGTAATGGCAATTCTAAAGATAAATTCGGATTTGGAAAGAATCGGGGACCATGCTTTCAATATTTCCAATTATGTGGTTGATGAGGAAAATGCAATTCCAACCCATTTGTTTGAAGCTGTCGAATTTGATAAAATGGTTGAAACCATAAAATCGATGATGGAAAATATTACTCTAGCTTATGAAGAAAAAGACGTTAAATCTGCCCGTAAAGTTTTTAAAAAGGATAAGGTTCTTGATAAAATAAACATTAGATCATTCAAGACCCTAGAGACTCAAATCCAAAAAGACCCTTCTATCATCAAAGAAGCCCTTTTCCTTTTTTCAGTTGTAAAAAAATTGGAACGTGTCGGTGATTTGATCAAAAATATTGCCGAGGATATAATTTTTTACACTGATGCGGAGATCTTAAAACATAAAAGGAAAAAATAAAAGTCCCTAAAGTGTTAGTATATCTTTTTCAAAAACACTTCATAACACTAGTGACTTAAACGCCCTAAAATAAACTAAGTTTACGCCGTTACTTTCAACGATTCATTATTGTTCATAAATCAATAGTCCAAATTGAATTAAAATATATCCCTTATTTTTTTGAAGCGATAATTAAATGTAGCAACATAGATAGTGCAAATTTATTAATGATATAAATCATATTTTATATCAATATATTTCATCATTTTTATATCTTTTGCCAACCAATATAAATTATGGACAATATTTACTTTTTAATGATCATAGCACTTGCCGTTTTAGCAATCGCTGATCTTGTTGTGGGCGTCAGCAACGACGCAGTGAATTTTTTGAATTCCGCACTAGGCTCTAAAGCTATTTCCTTTAAAACCATTATGATAGTTGCCAGTTTGGGTATTGCTTGTGGCGCCGTATTCTCCAGTGGTCTAATGGAAGTTGCCCGTAAAGGTATTTTTGTTCCCAGTGAATTTATGTTCAGTGAGATCATGATTATATTCATGGCCGTAATGATCACGGACATTCTGTTGCTCGACTTTTTCAATACCCTTGGTATGCCTACCTCCACTACGGTTTCCATAGTATTTGAGTTGTTGGGGGCCGCTGTTGCCATGGCGCTTATAAAAATAGGTGCGGCCGGTGGTTCATTTTCAGAGGTGGTAAATTATATAAACACCTCTAAGGCAACTGAGATTATTCTTGGGATTTTGCTTTCGGTGGTCGTTGCATTCTCGGTGGGTGCCCTAGTTCAATATGTCTCTCGTCTATTACTCTCTTTCAACTTTGAAAGAAAGGCTAAATGGGTCGGTGCTGTCTTTGGGGGATTCGCATTAGCAGCAATCACCTATTTTATATTTATCAAAGGATTGAAAGGTACCGATTATTATGCCGAAATCGAACCCATGATTGAGGGTAAAACCGCAATTATTATAGTCATTAGCTTTGTGATTTGGTCCCTCTTATCATATATAGTTGTAACCGTATTCAAAAAGAATATTTACAAACTCATTATCGCAGTTGGTACTTTCGCTTTAGCATTGGCATTCGCTGGTAATGATTTAGTGAATTTTATTGGGGTGCCGATAGCGGCTTATCAATCTTATGAGGCATGGGTAGTATCAGGTATCCCGGCCACTGAATTTGCAATGGACGTTTTAGGTAAAAAAGTGCCCACACCAACTTTCTTTCTTCTTATCGCAGGTTTGGTCATGGTGCTTACTTTATGGTTTTCAAGTAAAGCTAAAAAAGTAGTGAAAACATCAATCGACCTTTCAAGTCAAGGGGAAACACAAGAACGATTCAGTCCTAATTTCCTTTCAAGAAATTTGGTGCGTTTTACAATGTTGGCGGCTAAGTATACTGCGACAGTATTACCCACTACCCTTCAAGATAAAATTGATAATCAGTTTAAAAAACCAGTCATTGAACTTCCTAAGGGTAAGACGCATGAATTACCAGCCTTTGATATGGTTCGTGCTGCTGTAAACCTCATGGTAGCAAGTGTACTCATATCAATTGCAACATCAATGAAATTGCCATTATCGACAACTTATGTGACTTTTATGGTAGCCATGGGTACCTCTTTAGCGGACAGGGCCTGGGGGAGCGAAAGTGCAGTTTATAGGGTTGCAGGGGTTTTGAATGTAATCGGCGGATGGTTTTTCACGGCATTATGTGCATTTGTAGCTGCTGGTACTGTCGCATATCTAATCCATCTTGGAGGCGGTGCAATGATTGCTGTTTTATTGTTATTGGCTGTTTTATTATTGGCAAGAAACTATATCAGCCATACGAAGAAAACACGCGAAGTGAAAGCCGAGGATAGTTTGAACAGAGCGGAAAGCAATTCTATTCATGGGGTAATTGAAGAAAGTGCGGATAATATTTCAAAAGCCCTTAAGAGAGTGGGCAAAATAAATCAAATAACTATCAATGGATTGATCAATCAAGATCTGGATGCGCTTAAAAAGGCAAAGAATACGGTAACTAAACTCGAAAATGAAATTGAGGAGCTACAGAACGATATATTTTATTTCATTAAAGAGCTTGATGATTCCTATTTAGGTGCCAGTAAGTTTTATATTGATGTTATCGGAAGTATCCAGGATGTGGCACAGTCTTCAAGTTTAATTGCCAAAGTGAGCCATAAACATGTCCACAATAACCACAAAGCGTTAAAGAAAAAACAAGCTGAGGAATTATTGGATATCAATAATCGACTAGTGGAATTATTGCAGCAAATACGAGCGGTATTTGATTCTAGAACATTCGACCAAATTGTGCCCGGAATTATCGAACAAAAACAGGCTTTGCTCGATAGTGTACAAGAATCAATACAAAAACAGGTTGAACGCACAAGGACGGAAGAATCGAGCCCTAAAAATACCACTCTGTATTTTAGTATTTTATTGGAGACCCAAGATTTAATCAAGGCCAATATGAATATTATGAAATTATACCATGATGAACATCATCGTTCAAAGGAACTTCTGAATATGGAAGTGGATGAATAGACAATTTTAATGGTAAATCCATTTTAATAAAAAAGCACCCAGATGAAAACTCCTGGGTGCTTTTTTGTACTTATATCATTCCTCGTTCTCCAATAAAGAATCAGTCTCGCCATATAACAATTCGGCAATTTCGATCAGCTTCTTGATCATATCATTGACATTGGTAAAATCATTAAAAAGGGAAGAGGCCATTTCCGCGGAGATTAAATCTTCCCTTATCAACTTATCTATTGATTTGCTGCTCTGCCTTATATTTTCTTTAGCTTCCTTCTTTAATCCGGATAATTTTTGAGCGTTTTTTTTGGGATTATCGCCCTTTCTAAATAAATAAATAACCCGTAAAACTTTAATCACCTTTCTTCTATAACTGTCATATTCATTAATCAAATATTTATTACCTAGGCTAAAGGAGAGATTAATATTCTTGTTGAGCTCTTTTACGTCCTTAATTACCTCAACCATTTTACGATTGGCTATTTTAATATCGGTAATAATATGGTTTTGACTATCGGTAAGTTTTAAATTGTTTTGAGCTGTCGTGGCATATTTTATAATTTCACCATAAATAGTCTTAACTTTTCTATAGTATAGATTTTCAACATCAATCTGCATATCCTTTGTTGATTTTTTGACTATTTTCTTTATTTTTTCATCTGACTTAATGTCCTCCCTATGAATATTCAAACCATGGGCCACAATCTCGAATATGGCATTTTTATATAAGTACCTGGACTCTTGGATTAAAGAAGAAATTACGGTACCTGGGAATTCTAGAACAGCTTTGTTCAAGAACTTTGGTTCATCAATTTCCTTATCAATCTTTTCTTTAAAGTATTTCAATAATGTATTTTCCAATTTTTTGATGAAGGGAATCATAATCAATACCCCCAGAATATTGAAAATAGTATGGAATAGGGCAAGTTTTAAGATATAATCCGTTGTGGAGATACCCAACACATCAGATAAAGTATTTACCAAATTGGCTAACGGATAAATAAAAATCAAGGCAACAACCCCAGTTACAAGATTGAAAATCAAATGAGCGCCTGCCAGACGTTTACCCGCAATATTGGAACTTAAAGAACCTAGTACTGCAGTAATGGTCGTGCCTACATTCGCGCCAATAGCCAATGCCAGGGCATTCTCGTATTCTATTTGTCCGGCGGCCAATGCTGTCAATATCAATGCTAAAGTAGCACTGCTCGATTGAAGAATTGTTGTGATAATAATTCCCAATCCGGTATAAACTACAATTCCCAAAAATCCGGGTATGGCGTACTGTGTAAGATCAATATATTCTTTGAACACATCAAAGCCTTCTTTCATGTAATGTATGCCCAAAAAGAAAAACCCCAACCCGGCCAAAACATTACCAATTCCCTTTAAAGTTGGCTTTTTTTGAAAGGAAAAAATAATCCCAAACACCAGCATTGGCATTGCAAGTGCGGATATCTTGATTTTCAAACCAAAACCAGCCACTAACCAGGCCGTGGCGGTCGTCCCTATATTTGCGCCGAATATAAGTCCCAATCCACCTGCAAGATCGATCAATCCTGCGCTAATAAAGGAAATTGTTATTACGGATACCAATGAACTTGATTGGATAAAAGCAGTAACGAATGCCCCGACTGCAATACTCTTATAAAGCTTATCCGTGGCCTTCTTCAATATATTTAGTAGAGGTCCTCCTCTGGTAAAGACCTTAAAACCCTCCTCCAACATGATCATTCCAAAGAGTAATATGGCAACACCAGCGGCAATGGTCTTAAAATTTGGATTATAAATCAATATAATTGCCAATACCAGTAAAAAAACGTAAAACAAGGATTTTCTGAACATTTTATTATTTTAGATATAACTAATTGCAGCTTATTGCATTCTGTGTATGGAAAAAAGTTTTCCGTATTTGATTCTCAGTTTTATGCTACTTTCAAATCTACGTTTTCCAATAAATAATCTTTTTCACCATATAGCAACATAGCGACTTCAATCAGTTTTTTGTTGATATCATTAACATTATCGTTGTCATTGACCAAGGATGAAGACATATCAACTGTTATTAAATTTTCACGTATTAATTTGTTGATGGAATCAGTTGTTTCATGCATTCCTTCCCTAGCTTCATTTCTGAGTTCCAAAAGCTTGGTATAATACTGTGCTTTGTCTTCTTGTGTCCTATACAAATAAATTATCCGTAATACTTTAACAATTTTTTTTCTAAACCTATCATATTCCTTTCGAATATACTTATTATCCGAATTCAAATAAAATGATACATTCCTACCAAGTTCTCTAACATCACTAACAATTTCGACCATTTTACGATTAGCAATCTTAATTTGGGAAACCCTTAGATTTTCATTCTTACTCAACTTCAAAATACTCTGGGCGGTGGTTGCATATCGTATGATCTCCCCATAGATTTTTTTTACTTTGGTATAGTACAATTCACGAACATCAATTTTAAAATCCTCTTTTGATTTTTTGATAACTTTTTTTACCCCAAGATTTGATGTAATGTCCTCACGGTGAATATTCAAAGCATGCGCAACAATTTCAAATATGGCATTCGTAAATAGGTATTTTGATTCGTTTAAAAGCGAAATCAACAAGGTCTCGGGGTAATTCAATACTTTTTCACTTAAGTATTTTGGTTCGTCTATCTCTTTTTTAGGCTCAGCTTTGGCTGGAACCATTTTTTCAACAATTTTAGCAATGGGTTTAATAAACCAGACTAGAACAAAGGTGTTGATGATATTAAAACTGGTATGGAACAATGATAGGGCTACAGGTATTGCCGCTGCATTTAAATAAGGAGACTCCGAACCTGTCAGATCAACGAGCCATTCAATAAAATTCAAGAAAGGATAAAAACCCAGTAGCACCCAAATAACTCCAATAATATTAAATATTAAATGGGCTCTAGCCGTTCGTTTCGCATTAAAATTAGCCACAATTGCCGCTAAATTAGCCGTAATTGTAGTCCCAATATTTTCTCCAAGTACCATTGCTGCGGCAAGTGGAAATGGTATCCAACCCTGGGCTGTCATTATTAGGGTGAGTGCCATGGTCGCACTTGAAGATTGAATGATTATCGTGAGCAAGGTGCCAATTGCCAAGAAAAGTAGAATTGACCAAAATCCCGAATCGGTATATCGCTTTAAGAATTCAAGAATCTCTGGGTTTTGCTTAATATCAGGAACTGCATCCTTTAGGAATTGTAAGCCAATAAACAAAATTGCAAAACCAATGATAAATCCACCCCAATTTTTTAAGTTTTCCTTTTTAGCAAACGTAAAGAGAAAACCTAGGCCGACCAATGGTAAGGCAATTGCGCTCATACTGACCTTGAATCCTAAAATGGTGATCAACCAAGCAGTAATTGTGGTTCCAATATTGGCTCCCATAATTACGCTGATCGATTCCATTAATGTAAGTAAGGATGCATTTGAAAAACTAACCACCATGAGGGTAGTGGCTGAAGAAGATTGAATTACGGATGTAATTACAAATCCTGTTAAAATGCCCAAAAACCTATTGGAGGTCATTGATGCAAGAATTTTTCGCATTTTATCCCCTGCCAAGCTCATGAGGGCATCGCTCATTACTTTCATTCCAAATAAAAAGAGGCCCAAAGACCCAAACAATTGCAATATCTCGTAAAACCCGTAATTCACGTATTTATCTTAATGTTAAATTAATGTAAATAAAATGTAACCAATATGCAAATTGACTTAATAATATTCTAGTTTGAGCATTGATTATTATCAATTACAATGGCAGGAATTTCCACTAAAGAACACTAGCAAATATTATCTAGTGCCGAAGTACGAATAATAAGTTGAATTGATAACATTTAAGTTACATTCATTTTTGGCATTTGAAGTAAGTTTGCATGTTACTTTCAATAATTGATCATGGATAATATTTACTTATTAATGTTAATCGCATTAGCAACTCTGGCAGTTGTTGATTTGGTTGTTGGGGTAAGTAATGATGCGGTTAACTTTCTGAATTCGGCAATTGGATCTAAAGCTATTTCATTTAGGACAATAATGATTGTTGCAAGTATTGGAATTGCCTGTGGTGCCATTTTTTCAAGTGGCATGATGGAAGTTGCACGTAAAGGTATTTTCAATCCAGGCATGTTCAATTTTGAAAACATCATGTTCATATTTATGGCTGTGATGATAACCGATATTCTATTATTGGATTTTTTCAATACCCTCGGTATGCCAACCTCAACAACGGTTTCAATTGTATTTGAACTATTAGGTGCAGCAGTTGCCATGTCCCTGATAAAAATCGCAATGGACGGAGGGGATTATGCTGGGATTGTAAACTACATAAACACTGCAAAGGCACTGCAAATTATAGTAGGCATTTTATTATCCGTAGTATTTGCCTTTTCCCTAGGTGCTTTTGTACAATGGGTCTCAAGGTTAGTACTTTCCTATAACTATGAGAAAAATGCAAAATGGATAGGTGCCTTGTTTGGTGGGATTGCGCTTTCTGCCATAACCTATTTTATTTTTATGAAAGGCATTAAAGGCACTGCTTATGCCAGTCAAAATTTCGATATTATAGGTGGTGTAACCATAAAGGATTTTTTAGAAGCCAAGGTGTGGAGCATTATTATCGTGAACTTTATTACCTGGTCGGTATTCTCATTTTTATTAATGAATTTCACTAAAACAAATATCTTCAAATTAATAATTGGGGTTGGAACCTTTGCCTTAGCGTTGGCTTTTGCTGGCAACGATCTAGTCAACTTTATAGGGGTGCCAATCGCTGCATACCAATCTTATGAAGCTTGGTCAATTTCCGGCGTGGCCGCCGCTGATTTTAGTATGGATGTTTTGGCTCAAAAAGTACCCACACCAACCTTGTTGCTTTTCATCTCCGGAATGATTATGGTCGCCACACTTTGGCTATCCAAAAAAGCCCGTTATGTTGCAGAAACCGAGATAAACCTTTCAAGGGAAGGTGAGACAAAAGAACGATTTCAACCTAATTTTTTATCTAGGGCCATTGTTCGAACATCAGTAGGATTATCAAATGCATCATCATATATCTTAAGCAAATCAATAAAAGAAAATATTGAGAAACAATTTACGAAACAGTTGGTGCCACTTGCTAAAGATAAAACCTTCAAAATGCCGGCATTTGATATGGTCAGAGCAGCTGTAAACCTTACTGTTGCAGGCATATTGATATCAATAGCAACTTCATATAAATTACCGCTATCAACCACTTATGTTACATTTATGGTAGCCATGGGTACGTCTTTGGCCGATCGTGCTTGGGGTGCAGAAAGTGCAGTTTATAGAGTCTCGGGAGTCTTGAATGTTATTGGGGGTTGGTTTGGGACTGCAATTATCGCCTTTATTGGATCGGGTGTCATCTTGGTCATTATAAGTTTTGGTAAAGGTGCCGCAATTGCCGTTTTGTTGTTTGCCGCAATATTGTTATTGGCAAGAAATTATATTTCATACAATAAAAAATCAAAGGAAATAAAGGCAGTTGATAGCTTACGAAAAGCGGAAAGTAGCTCAATTCAAGGTGTCATTGCAGAAAGTGCCCATAATATTTCGAAAGTTGTTAAACGCTGTAGTAAAATCTATACCAATTCAATCAACGGATTGGCCAGGCAAGATTTAGACCAATTGAAAAAGAACAAAAAACAAGTCTCTAAACTATCTGCGGAAATAGACGATTTACGTGATAATTTATTTTATTTCATAAAGAACCTTGATGAGGCAAGTGTGGGTGCTAGTAATTTCTATATAAGTATTTTAGGGTATTTAACAGATATTGCCCAATCATTGGACTATATAACCAAAATAAGCTATAAGCATGTCAACAATAACCACAAGAAATTAAAATACAACCAAATAAAGGAACTGAAAGGAATAAATCAAGAATTGGAGACTATGTTCAGTAATACTAAAATGGCATTTGACAATCGTCATTTTGAAGAAATTGGTATGACATTAAAAAATAAAAACAAATTGTTCGCTATGGTTTCCAAAAAAATCGACAAGCAAGTGTCAAGAACCCGTACTGAGGAATCCAGCCCCAAAAATACAACTTTGTATTTCTCACTTCTTATAGAAACCAAGGATTTGATTAAAGCTACCATGAATCTACTTGATCTATATTACCAAGAGCACGATAACAAAATTGTACCTACTAAATTGGAGGAGCTAGTTTCTTAAAACCAAATGAATTCTTATAAATAGGATCCCCTCAAAATTATTGCCCTTCATAGCTAAATAAAAATGGGCAACCATGTTGGTTGCCCATCTTAAAAAGCATCTAATTTTTTATGCTATTTTCGAAAAGTTGAATCACATTATAAATTTGATGATGTGAACTCCCATTCTTACAATCCGGTTATCAATTCCTTAAATGCTTTCAATTTCAATTCATCACCATTTATACTGATTTCATTGGATTTGGAATTTTTAAAAAGAACTGTGATGCCTCCGATGGCAGCTCCTGCTATACCTCCCAAAATTGCTCCTGCTGCCGCTCCTTCACCGGCAGTATATCCAAACCAAGTATCCTCGGAATCCGAAGTAGCAACCCCTAAAATCGCAAATGCCGTTGCACCCGTTGCAGCCCCAACAAGTACATTGTTTCCTGCTGACCGATCAGTTTTAATTAAACCGATACTACTTGTGGGAATTTTCAGGGATTCTTTATCCTTGTTTAAGTGAAGTAATGTGTCGGTAATTGAACCAATTCTTCCTTTACCTATTTTTTTACCCTGTAAATCGTATACTCTTACAAAGATATTAGCCTTTTTAAAGCCATCTTGGGCATAAATATTAAAACTTAGTATTAAAGTGATTGCAAAAATCAAATTTTTCATAATTTATTATTTAAGGTTATAACGAATTCAATATTAAAAACAGCGCACCCATATTAGGATGCGCTTTATTTTCGTTAGACCTTTTTATTCTTAGGTGGTTTTAAAAAATTCCCATGCATATCCGTATGCACTATTAGTTTTTCTTCCCCTTTTGTTAAAGTGAATTTAAACCGTTCAACTTTCTTACCGTCTTCCTTATAAATAGCCTTATAGCTATTTTTGGCAATTATCCAATCAGGATAAGCGGCAAAAATGGCATTTCTGACCTCTGGATTAGGAGGAATATTCTCACGATGAATAATAGCCCCCAACATCTTAAAATTCTCATCATAGTTAGCCGATATGGTTCTTTTTTCACCCTTGATGAACACATTGTAGCCTTCCTTATAGGATTCTTTTTCCGATCTTGCAAACCCCTTTTTTTTAGTGCGATTGTCTTTCAATGGGATTACTGTTTTTTCCTTGTAAACAAGCTCGGGAAAATCCCTTTTAATGGCAACCATCATTTGCTCATTGTCAGCGATGTTTAACATTTCCTGTGCCTTGGATTCCATGTTGAATCCCATTAGCACCATTCCGAGTACTAAAATTGTTTTTTTCATTTTTTTAATTTTAAGTTTAATAATAAATTAAAATTATGCAGTAAATGTACTTCGGAACGGGCCCCTTAAGCTACTACTTAAGTAGAAGACGATATTGAAATTAACAGATGTTAACGTATTCAATTTCAATATATGAAATGATAACCGGGGATAGCGGTAAAATAAAAGGTTTCCAGGTCTGGCGGCAAATTTTACGGAATATATTTATCCTCAGCAATTGAAAGCAGCAGCTGTATATTGTTAATAACGATTTCCCGGCGTTTTAATGAGATTGCACCGCACTTTTTTAGTTCTTGCAGATGCCGGTTCACAACAGCCCCTGTGGTACCGATTAAACTGGCAATCTCATCATTGGGAAGGTCCTCAATGGTATTTAATTCTTGGGAGTGAACGTCGATATTTTGAAGTAATAACTGTGCGAGCCTTACCAGCGCTGTATATAGACTTATATCTGTTTTTGCATGTTCTAACTGTCGTATTCTTTTCCCAAGATAGGATAATATATGTTGATGCATCCTTGGATTCTTATCGACCCAGCACCTCATTTGTTCTACAGGCAGGGTTAAAATCTCCAATGTTTCAATAGCTTCCCAGTACACATCATGATGTTCCCTGTCCATTAACCCTATAATATCGAACACATCACCAGAAGTAAGCAGAAAAATAGTGTGTTCCCGCCCAGTTTTTGGATTGCTTTGGTATACTTTAAGTCTTCCTGTAACAATAAAATTAAATTGGGAATCAAGACTATCTTTAAAAGTTCCCTTATTCCAATAATTGAGGTTCATATATGCCAGCAATTCCTTTAATGATATAGTATCCATCTGCTCGAAGAAGGAAGATTCCTTGAGTGCCTCCAGGCACCTTAGGAAATGGGCATGATCGGATTGCATAGCTCTTTGTCAATAAATCACATTACTATCTTGTAAAATTAGTAATAAAACAGAATCCTTATACAAAATATTTAACTGATGTTTTAGGTAATCAACAGAGGTATTTCCTTAATGTTTTTAGTATCTGACATTTATCTTTCCGATATGGATACCCGGAAATTCAATGTGCAAAATTGTCAGTACTATATTGGTGTAACTATCTTCTTTAAGCCAAAAAATGACTTATCTTAGGGATATAAATATATCCCATGATCAGGTACTTTTTATTTTCCTTTTTATTCATAGGATTTACCAATGGTAAAGCGCAAGAAATAACCAGCACACAATTGCTTGAAAAAACCATAGCCTACCATGACCCCAATGATCTTTGGGATGTGTTTCAGGGAAAGTTATTTATTACCATGATTACCCCAGATGGCAAAGAGAGACTAAGCGAGATAGAAATTGACCTCCCTGGGGAATATTTTAAACTAACTTCAACCAAGGATGATATTGTTATTGAACAGATCCTTAACAAGGAAGAATGTACATTTAAATTAAATGGCAGTACGACTTTTTCGGAAAAGGATATAAAAACCCACAGTTTGTCTTGTGAACAGGCAAATAAGATGAAGGATTATTATACCTATCTCTACGGGTTACCCATGAAATTGAAAGATCCAGGTACGCATATTGCTCCTGAAGTGTTCACAAAAACATTCAAAGGCAAAGAGTATTTGGTTTTAAGGGTAAGTTATGATGAAACTATAGGTAAGGATATTTGGTATTTCTATTTTGACCCGGTCACCTATGCCATGGAAGTATACCAGTTCTTTCACGATGAGTCAAAGAACGACGGGGAATACATTCTTTTAAGTGGTTTGGAAAATGTTGCCAGTATAAAAATGCCCAAGGCAAGGGCTTGGTATAACAACAGTGAAGACAAATATTTGGGAACCGATGTCTTGACTCGATCCTCAGGGCTTTAATTTGGATGTTTTAATAAAAAATGAAATATCAAATGTTTATTGGGGCTAGTGTATAAAAATAACAATCCCTCCTTTTTAAAACTTCCATTCTCTTTTTAATAACCCGACTGATCTAAATCATTGTGGATTGAACATTTTACAAATACTTTTAACAGTATAAAGGTTAGATCCAGGATGTTGGTCTTCCTATTTATTAATTTTTAAATCTTTAATCATGAAAAAATTTATTATTGGTTTGATTGCAATTGGTCTGACCAGCCAAGTATTCGCCCAAATACCCAAAGTTGAACAGTTATCCGAAGTTGTGGTAACTGCTGTCAATTACAAGTACCTAAATGCAACTGATTCAAAAGAAGTTGCTATACCTGTAAAGATGTTGGAACGAAAAGTTGCCGCATATGACGTACAGGATGCTGAATTTTATTCAGATGACTTTGATTTCTATACTGTTTCTTTCATTATCCCTGAAGGTAAGATCGTTGCCGCTTATAACGGAGAAGGCGAAATTATGAGGACTATTGAAAGATTCGAGGACGTAAAACTTCCAACAGCTGTTAGAAACGCTGTTGCTGAAAGATTCCCTAACTGGATCATTGTCAATGATGTTTATAAAGTTACTTATACCGAAAACAAAGGTGCCAATATGACCTATAAACTAAAACTTAAAAATGGGGATAAAACCATGAGAGTTAAAATTGATGATACTGGAGAGTTTCTATGATTAAGGGATATTAGCTTTAAAAATGGCCCCACTTTAGTAAAGTGGGGCCATTCTTATTTACATATCTTCTACTTTTACCTATAAAAATTCATCTCGTCCATATATTTCCAAACAGCATCGGGCAACAAGGGTCTTATGTTTTTCCCTTTTTTATGGTTTTCCCTTATAAAAGTTGATGAAATTTCTATAATAGGGGCATCTATCAAATGAATTTTAGAATGATCCTTAAACCCATGATCCACCTTCCCATCGGAAATTCTAGGATACACATAAATGTAGTGGTTATCCAAGATTGTTTCAGAATTCTTCCATTTGTGAAATCCCTTTAAATTGTCCTCCCCCATAATCAAGGCAAATTCATATCGTTTTTCATATTGTTCCTCTAAGTGAATCAAGGTTTTAATGGTGTAATTGGGTTGGGGTAGATCAAATTCGATTTTACTGGGTTTTAATTTGGGGTATTCTTTAGTAGCCTCATAGACCATTTGGTAGCGGTGATGATTATCCAACAAGGTCTTTTTTGTTTTAAACGGACTCATTGGTGTAATTACAAACCATACCTCATCTAAATCCGAGAATTCGACTAAGTGGTTGGCAATGACCAAATGACCTATGTGTACTGGATTAAAAGTGCCAAAGAACAAACCTACTTTTTTCATATTGAAGTTTATTTCTTGGAAATGGGAACACCTACGAAATCCGCAACCAGCTTATGTGCTTCTTGAAGTGCTATATCTAAATCGTTGTTATTTATGATTTTATCAAACTGTGGTGCAGTGGCCATTTCAATAGAGGCCTTTGCAATTCGCATATTTATCTTATTATCACTTTCCGTGCTTCTCTTCTTTAAACGGATTTTCAGTTCATCAATGCTTGGAGGTTTAACAAAAACAGCCAAAGTTTCTTTGGGAAACTTTTTCTTGATACGCAGGCCGCCTACTACATCGATATCAAAAATCACATTTTTACCTTCAGCCCAAAGTCGGTCTACCTCGCTTTTTAATGTGCCGTAAAAATTATCGCGATACACCTCTTCCCATTCTAAAAAATCGTTGTTCTTAATATGCTTTTTAAATTCCGAGACGTTCATAAAGTAATAATGTTCCCCATGTTTTTCTTTTCCCCTTCTAGTTCTTGAAGTGGCAGAAACCGAGAATGCCAAATTCAATTCAGGTTGCTTTAAAAGATGTCTCACAATCGTGGTCTTACCACTACCCGATGGCGCTGAAAATATGATAAGTTTGCCTCCTTTCATTAAAGCACATTTAGCATTTGTTCTTTGATTTTCTCCAATTCGTCTTTCATCTGCACCACCAACTGTTGCATTGGGGCGTAATTGGCCTTAGAGCCAATCGTATTTATTTCCCTGCCAATTTCTTGGGTAATAAAGCCCAATTTCCTACCATTACTATCGGCAGATCTCAGGGTCTTGGCAAAATAATCAAGATGATTGGCCAGTCTCAGTTTTTCCTCAGTAATATCATATTTTTCCAAATAATAGATAAGCTCTTGTTCAAATCTGTTTTGATCAACCTCGGTTTTTAAATCGGAAACGGCTTTTTCCAATCGTTCGCGAATGGTGGCTTGTCTTTCAGGATCCATTTGTAATACTTTTTCCAATAAAGCCAACATGGTATTAATTCTTTGAATAAAATCATCTTCCATTACGGCACCTTCCTGGGACCTAAATTTATTTATTTCCAAAAGCGCTTCTTTTAGTGCTTCCTGAATAATTTTGTACTCTTCCTCATTTATATCCTCACGCTCTGTTTTCATGGCATCAGGCAAGGACAATGCCATTTCCAATAACTTAAAATCATCACCATCAGCAATAGACCTTAATTGTTTCATATGCTGCCGTACTGCAGTTTCATTGACTTGTGCCGAAGTTTCGTCCCCTGTATTTTCAACATAAAGACCAAAATCTATTTTACCCCTTACCAATGAGTTGGCAATCACTTTTCGTAATTCCAATTCCTTTTCCCGATACACGGATGGCATCCTAGCATTTAAATCGAGACTTTTGCTGTTAAGGGATTTTAATTCAACAGTTACTTTTTTAGATGGAAGTTGTATAACATGCTTCCCAAATCCTGTCATGGATTGAATCATACAATGAATTTATTTTGATGCAAAGGTAGGTTTAGAAATTAAAATTAACTACAATTCCCTCTCTCAAATATTTCTACTACCAACCCTTTTATCCTTACATGATCCCACAACTTAATTGGACCATGACTATGGGAAGGTTATTTTGGCCAGCAGATGATAGGGCGGACTCTTTTATATTCCCAATATTTTTTTCAACATAACTTTGTCGATTTCAGCTCCGGCAAAATCATCAAATGCTTTTTCCGTTGCTTCAATAATATGGTCCTTTATAAAAATAGCACCTTCCCTAGCACCTTGTTCCGGACTTTTTATACAACATTCCCATTCCATTACCGCCCAAACATCACATCCGTATTGGGTTAGTTTAGAAAAAATTGTCTTAAAATCAATCTGACCATCCCCTAGTGAACGATATCGCCCTGCCCGATTGCCCCAATCGTTATACCCCCCGAATGCTCCTTTCTTACCTGTTGGGTTGAACTCGGAATCCTTTACGTGAAATGATTTGATAAACTCGTGGTAATGGTCAATGTAGGTGATGTAATCCAATTGTTGGAGTACGAAATGACTAGGGTCATATAATATATTAACGCGTTTGTGATTACCCGTAGCCTTCAAGAAACGCTCAAAAGTATCCCCATCATGCAAATCTTCGCCAGGATGTATTTCATAGCAGACATCAACACCCTCTTTATCAAAATGGTTCAAAATCGGCATCCATCTTTTGGCCAGCTCTTCAAAACCCATTTCCACCAAACCTGCTGGGCGTTGTGGCCAAGGATGCCAAGTATGCCAAAGCAAGGCCCCGGAAAAAGTGGCGTGTGCCGTAATCCCCAATCTTCGACTGGCGGTTGCTGCTTTTTTTACCACCTCAACAGCCCACTCAGTACGTGCTTTTGGATTATTTTTTACACTATCCGGCGCAAAATTATCGAACATCAGATCGTATGCAGGATGCACCGCTACCAACTGCCCTTGCAAATGGGTTGAAAGCTCGGTAATTTCCAATCCATAAGAATTAACCTTACCCTTTAACTCATCACAGTACGTTTGGCTTTCGGCCGCTTTGTCCAAATCGATTAAAAAGCTTTCCCAAGTAGGAATTTGAATTCCTTTATAGCCTAAATCGGAAGCCCATTTACACATGCCATCCAACGAATTGAATGGTGCTTTATTATCTACAAATTGTGCCAAAAAAACAGCTGGTCCCTTAATCGTTTTCATATTAAATTTTTAGAAGTGTTTATTTATCAAGGTGAAAATACAATTGGAATTGTTATAAGAATAAACCCTATATTTATTGCTCAAAACATCATTCTTTATACACATCCACTTAGTTTATAAAGATAGGAAATACATAAGAATTAATATAGAAATATAGCATGAATCAAGAAGAACAATATGATGCTATTGTGGTGGGAACTGGGATAACCGGTGGATGGGCAGCAAAGGAGTTATGTGAAAACGGTTTAAAAACTCTTGTTCTCGAACGTGGACCCATGGTTAAACATATTCAGGACTACAAGACCATGAACGATGATTTATGGGACTATCCTTTAAAAGGTGAACTTTCAAAAGAAGACCTAGAAAAATATCATGTTCAAAAGAGGGTAAATTGGGCCCCGAAAGAGGATGTAAAGCATTTTTTCGTTAATGATCTGGACCACCCTTATGAGGAAATCAAACGTTTTGACTGGATCCGTGGCTACCAAGTAGGGGGACGTTCATTGACCTGGGGTCGTCAAAGTTATCGCTGGAGCGATATTGATTTTGAGGCAAATAAAAAAGATGGAATTGGAGTAGATTGGCCTGTACGTTATAAAGATATTGCCCCATGGTATGACTTGGTTGAAGAGTACATTGGGGTAAGCGGGGAAGAATTAGGGTTGAAACATTTACCAGATGGAAAATTTCAACCTGCCATGAAACTTAACTGTGTTGAAGAAGGCTTTAAAAGTGCCGTTACCCAACAATTTGATGATAATCGTGTTTTGACCATTGGCCGTGTAGCCCATATTACAGACCCAAATGCAACTTTTGAAGGTCGGGGGGTTTGTCAAAACAGAAATAGGTGTTGGAGGGGATGCCCTTTCGGGGGATATTTCAGTAGTAACTCTTCTACATTGCCCGCTGCGGAACGTACCGGGAATATGACCCTTAGGCCAAACTCAATTGTCTATAAAGTAATGTATGACAATAACACTAAAAAGGCAACGGGTGTACAGGTCATTGATGCAGTGACCAATCAAAAGATTGAGTTCAAGGCAAAAGTTATTTTCCTATGTGCCTCTTCAATGGCTTCTGTAGGGATTCTGTTACAATCCAAATCAGAACGCTTCCCCAATGGAATGGGTAATGACTCCGATGCATTGGGAAGAGGAATAATGGACCATCATTACCAATTAGGTGCCACTGCAAAAGTAGATGGATATCTGGACAAATATTATAAAGGCAGACAAGCCACCGGGTTTTATATTCCCCGGTTTGTGAATCTTGATTCTAAGACCAAAAGAAACGGTTACCTTCGCGGTTTTGGCTATCAAGGAGGAGCCAGTCGTGAGGATTGGTCTACAGCAATTGCAGAAATGGGCTATGGGAAAGGGTTAAAGGAAAGCATTCTTAAACCTGGCCAATGGCAAATCGGGGCTTCAGGTTTTGGTGAATTTCTCCCCTATGATGATAACCGGGTCATGTTGAGTTCTGACAAAAAAGATAAATGGGGATTGCCACAATTGGCTTTTGATGTTGAGTTCAAAGAGAATGAATACAATATGCGAAAAGATATCATCAAGGATATCATGGATATGTTCAAGGCTGCTGGTTATAAGGATATTAAACCATATGAAAGGTCGACCGGTCCGGGATTGGGAATACATGAGATGGGTGGTGCCCGTATGGGCCATAACCCTAAAACATCCATTGTGAATAAAAATAACCAAATACATTCAGTACCCAATGTATATGTAACCGATGGTGCCTTTATGGCCTCATCTAGCTGTGTTAACCCTTCATTAACCTATATGGCCTTCACGGCAAGGGCAGCGAGCCATGCTGCAAAACAATTTAAAGCAGGGAAATTTTAATATTTAAAAAATTAAATCAATTTAGAAGTAAGTTAAATTAACAATATAAGTAGAATTAAATACGTTAACTAAAAATGGACAACGCTTCAGCTAGAAACATGTGGGGAGATTATTTAGATGCCCACCTTGAGGATGCCTTTGCAGAGGCCCCACAAACCATTCATTTTTGTGACAATGAAAAAGATGCCAATGAATGTGCTAAATTGGCAAAAAAAGGGATAAAAAAAACAACATCCTCTTCATTATTAGGTATGCAAATCCGTAAAGAACCGTTGCCGAAAATCGGTGATTTTATGGTCATAACCGATTGGGAGGGTAATGCCCAATGCATTGTGCGAACCACTGCCGTGAAATTCAAACCCTATTTCAGTATCGATGAAGCATATGCAGAACTTGAAGGTGAGGGTGATAAAAGTTTGGAATATTGGCAAAAAACACATTGGGAATACTTCACAAGGGAATTAGAACCTTTTGGCCGTGTTCCCAGGGAAAGTATGATCATAGTCTGTCAAGAATTTGAAAAGGTGTTTTAAAAAAATAATATCGTATATAGTTAATTAAAAAATGCCGCTGTACAGCGGCATTTTTTATATCTGGTTTAATGGGATTACTAAATCTTCACCCAAGTATTTTTAGACTTATGTGATTTTACCGTTGCTTCTATAAAACCCATGCCACGAACACCATCTAACATAGTTGGGAATTCCCCATCATTATATTTTTGACCTCGAATCGCCCTTGCAGCACCTAGATAGATATTTGCCATTGAATCAAAAATTCCTTCAGGATGCCCTGGTGGTAGTTTAGTGCCGTCCAAAGACAATTTTGTGTTATAGGCATGGCCGGGCTTAAACACCTGAGTGGGATTGGTATCGCTTAGCAAGTATAAAAAATTGGGGTTTTCCTGTTCCCACTTAAAGGCTCCTTTTTCACCATAAATTGCAATGGTTAAACCGTTCTCTTCCCCAGTTGCCACCTGACTAGATCTTATTACCCCTTTTACATGTTCTCCCATTCGAATAAGAACAGTACCATCAACATCCATTTTATTGTCTTTATAGAGATAGTTGAAGTCAGATAATAGGGATTGCACTTTCAATCCTGTAGTGAACTCTATAAGGTTGAATGCATGTACCCCAATATCGCCCATACAGGAACTAATACCGGCTTTTTTTGGATCTAAACGCCAAACACTGGCACGCTTTTTCTTATCGTGGATAATGGTGTTGATCCATCCCTGATAATATTGAGCATCTACTTTATGGATTTTACCCAGTGCTCCGGCCTTGATCATTTCCCGCATTTGCCGTACCATGGGATAACCAGTGTAGGTATGCGTTAATGCGAAAACCGTCCCGGCTTTTTTATGTGCCTTTTGTAGTATTTTGGCCTCTTCCAATGAAGTGGTCATAGGTTTTTCGCAAATTACATGAAAGCCATTGTCCAATAATTTTTTCGCCATTGGAAAATGTAGAAAATTGGGCGTAAGGACGGAACATACCTGAATACGTTCACTCTCCGGCAATTTCATTTCTTCTTCAATAAAGGTATCGAAATCCTCATATACCCTATTGAGTGGAACATCGATTTCCCTCGCAAAAGCCTTGTTAAGCTTAAAATCAGGGTTAAAAACTGCACCTGTTATTATATAGTTGTCATTTATATGAGAAGCTACTCTGTGAAGGACCCCAATGAGGGAATCGCCCCCACCACCTAAAATTCCTAATCTTAACTTTTTTGGCATGAATATGTTTGTTTATTGGAAAATAATTGAAATGTTCTTTTTTATGCCCATGAATTTATAAAAAATAGTTAAGACAAATTTGTAATTTTTTCCTTTTTGAAAAAAAAGATGAAAAACAGCAATACCAAAAATGAAAACCCTGCAGGGTAACCCCAAATTGATTGCCAATCATGCAAACCACTTGCCAAAAGATATTCATCGGTAATTTTACCGGCTATCCAAAAACCCATTAGCATCCCAAGTCCGTAAGTTGCCAACGTAATCAATCCCTGTGCAGCACTTTTATATCTTAAACCTGCTTTGCTATCTGTATAAATCTGACCTGAAACAAAGAAAAAATCATAACAAATACCATGAAGAGCAATACCCATTAGAATAAATAACGAAAGTTCCCCCGCATTGCCATATGCAAAAAACAGATACCGTACTACCCATGCCACCATTGCGAACATTATGGTCTTTTTAAAACCATATCGCTTAAAGAAAAATGGCAGCAATAACATAAAAAGAATTTCAGAAATTTGGCCTAATGTCATTTTACCTGTGGGATTGGCAACATTTATTTCCCCTAAATATTGACCAGCGTGCTGATAGTAAAAAGCCAGTGGTATACATATTAAGATTGAAGCTATAAAAAAAATCAAGAAATTACGATCTCCTAAAAGTTTCAGTGCATCCAAACCGAGTACATCGGATAGGGTAACTTTTTCCTTTCTATTTACCCCTGGTGGGGTTTTAGGCAATGTAAAACTTAAAATACCTAATACAAGAGCGGCAATACTTGTCATTAAAAAGGTATTTTTAAGCATGCCTTCCGCTATGCCAACATCAGAGTCCCAACTAAACACATAACTTATAACCAAGCCTGCAATAATCCAACCCAATGTTCCAAAAACACGTATAAAGGAAAATTCTTTGGCAGGGTTTTTCATTTGGTTGAATGCAACGGAATTCACTAGGGCCAAAGTGGGCATATACAATATCATATAACCTAATAAATAAGGGTAAAAAACATTGAAATCGGTTGCATATGCCAATTTATACATTAAAAAAGATCCGGCTAAGTGCAATAAACCAAGAACCCGTTCAGCATTAAAATACCTATCAGCAATAAGACCAATAATAAAAGGGGCTATAATAGCCCCCCATGATTGGGTAGAATAAGCAAGGGCAATTTCGGCCCCACTCGATTTTAAAGTGTTGGGTAAATAAATACCCATTGTAACGAACCAAGCACCCCAGATGAAAAATTCCAAGAACATCATCATAGAAAGCTGTGCCCGAACCTTTAGCTCCATAAGTCTGTCTTATGAGCGTTTGTAATGGATATAATCCATAGATAGAGGCTCAATGCCATTGGTTTTAAAATCAACGGCCAATTGGCCACGATAGTGGGCAGAATGGTTTATAATATGAAAAAGTACTTCATGAAGTGTATTTGAGAACGTTCTTCCTTCAGAATTTTCATAGCTTATGCGCTTTTCAAAATCATCGGCATTGGTAATGATTTCAAAAGAACTTCTTTGGTTCTCATAGTGAATGTCTCCCCATGTTTTTATATCATGAATTTGCCATACCTCATATTCAGGAGGTTTGCCCAAAATATTTGCATTCCAGATATGATGGGCATTGAGAATATGGCTATAAAGCTTAATGCTATTTTCGGGTACATTTTTCAACTTGTTGCATTCTTCAATCAATTTTTTATTGCAATAAAAGTTGTAATCAAATAACTGATTAAAAAAAACTGTCATAAAATCCTTATTTATTAGTTTAACTGTTTGGCTGCTTTAAGCATCAAATCCCTAGTGGCAATAATCCCAGCTTCTTCCCCTAATTCATTCCCTTCATATTCCACCCCAATATACCCCGTATAGCCAGCATCTTTCACAATTTGAAGAATTCTGGTGTAGTCAATATCGGTCTCATTGCCTTCTGCGTCAAAGTTATGGGATTTTGCACTAACTGCTTTGGCATGTACCATTAGTTCTTTCACTCCTTTATATTTATCATATTCCTCGGCGCAACCAGTCTCGGAACGCGTAATACAAAAATTCCCGAAATCGGGAAGTGTTCCGCAATTATCCATATTCACCTTGGTCATTACATCTGCCAACATAGCCGCATTTGAAGATAGCCCGCCATGGTTCTCTACAATAACTTCAATGTTCTTATCTTTCGCATATGCGGCCAATTGCGTAAGTGCATCCACAGAATTGGCTTTCCATTCTTCAGGGTCGTTACTACCTGCCAAATTTACACGTATCGCATGGCAGCCCATGGCAGCCGCCGCGTCTACCCATTTAAAATGTCTTTCAACAGCTGCCTTTCTATCAGCGCCGTCACTTACGGCCAAATTTCCTTGTCTATCTATCATGATCAACACATTTTGAAGACCATATTTTTTAGCTTCTGCATTTGACTTTTCAACGAATGCAGCCATCGCTTCCTCCGAATAGTTTGCATCCGATAATTCTGGATCATATAGTTGACTTACATATTCCAAACCCGAAAAGCCCCATTCCGTTGCTTTTTGTGCAAAACTATAGGGATCAACACCATCCTCACGTATCATTCTATGAATTGACCATTGGGCTAATGATAAATCGAAAAATGGCTTTGGGCTTTCATTGGCCATTTCGGATTCATCTATTTTTTCGGATTCTGACTTTTTGGTTTCTTTACAGGAAAAGAGTGTGAATACAAGTATAACCATACTGAGTATTGAAACATTTCTACAAGTACTTACTTTTTTCATTTTTACGATTTTATATTTAATGGATTTTACTACAACGTTTTAGTATTATTTGATAAACGACCTATAGTATTTAAATGTAGAAAATTAATTTAATATTTATACATTTAGGGGATAAACAATTTAATAAATGGGTAAGTTTTATTACAATGATGAACAGGAATCGTATGATGCGATTGTTGTAGGTACAGGTATTAGTGGGGGTTGGGCCGCTAAAGAACTATGCGAGAACGGATTAAAGACCTTGGTTTTGGAACGTGGCAAAATGGTAACACATATTGAGGACTATACCACCGCCAATATGGATTCATGGGATTTTCCAAACGGGGGCGAACCAACTCGAGAGCAACTTGCCAAACAAGAAAAACAATCGAGAACAGATTATACGACAAAAGCACCGAGTGCCATGTGGTTTGTAAACGATCTGGAACATCCTTATAATGAAATTAAACGTTTTGATTGGATGCGCGGCTATCATGTTGGTGGTCGCTCCCTTACATGGGGCCGTCACAGTTATCGTTTTAGTGATCTGGATTTTGAGGCCAACGGTAAGGAAGGAATAGCTGTAGACTGGCCAGTTAGGTATAAGGATATTGCTCCATGGTACGATAAGGTTGAATCGTATATTGGTGTAACCGGTGAAAACCTTGGGTTACCGCAATTACCTGATGGACAGTTTTTGCCTATGATGGAATTAAATTGTGCTGAACAGCACGTAAGGGAAAAAGTAGCTGAAAATTTTGATGGCAGGGTAATTACCGCAGGCCGTGTAGCACATATTACAGGGGATAAAAAATTTGATGGGCGTACAAAATGCCAATTTAGAAATCGTTGCATCCGCGGGTGTCCTTTTGGCGCCTATTTCAGTAGTCTTTCATCTACCTTGCCAGCAGCAGAACGTACCGGAAATATGACCCTTCGACCAGATTCCATTGTACACGAGGTCATGTATGATCCTAATACAAAAAGGGCAACAGGTGTAAAGGTAATAGATAGGGTTACCAAGGAAGAATTTGAATTCAAGGCTAAGGTTATCTTCCTTTGCGCTTCCGCTATAGCATCGACTTCTATATTAATGCAGTCCAAATCTGACCGCTTTCCAAATGGTATGGGCAACGACTCCGATCAGTTGGGAAGAAACATAATGGATCATCATTTAGGTGTTGGCGCCGAAGGCAAATTGGATGGTTATGAAGATAAGTATTTCAAAGGTCGTAAACCCAATGGTATATATGTACCCCGTTTCCGAAATTTAGGTGGAACTAGCAACCGATCAAATTATAAAAGAGGCTTTGGCTACCAAGGCGGTGGTGGGAGAGGAAATTGGGAAGAATCGATTGCCGAGCTTTCTTATGGTAAAGACTTAAAAGATGCAATCCTTAAACCAGGAGGTTGGACATTTGGTATGGGCGGTTTTGGTGAAGTACTCCCTTATGAGGACAATAGAATGACGTTGGATTATGATAAATTAGACCTATGGGGGTTGCCTACCGTAACCTTTGACGCGGAGTTCAAGGAAAATGAATGGGAGATGCGAAAAGATATGAAAGAATCAGCGGTTGAAATGCTCGAGAAAGCCGGGTTGCGCAACGTAACACCTTTTGATAATCCAGGAGGATTGGGCATTGGAATTCATGAAATGGGAACAGCTCGTATGGGTAGAAATCGTAAAACCTCTGTGCTCAATGGTCATAACCAAATTCACGACGTACCTAATGTATATGTCACAGACGGGGCATTTATGACGTCTGCTGCTTGCGTAAACCCTTCATTGACCTATATGGCATTTACTGCCAGAGCCGCTAACCATGCAGCACAAGAACTAAAAAAAGGAAACATATAATGGATAGAAGAAAAGCACTTAAAAACATGGGGTTGTCCCTAGGATATGTCGTCGCAACGCCTACTTTAATCGGTATTGTACAAAGCTGTAAAAATGAAAAAACACTGGAATGGACACCAGATTTTTTTACCCCCGATGAAGGCAAGGTTATTACCCAACTTGTCGATATTATTCTCCCCAAAACGGATACTCCTTCTGCTTCCGAGGTACAAGTAAATCTGTTTATTGACCGTTTTGCCGATCAGGTTATGCAAAAGGAACAACAAGACTTTGTAAAAATGTCTATGCAACAGTTTATTGAAAAAGCCATGGAAGATTCCGGAAAGAAAGAAAGGCGTGATTTAACTCAGGAAGATTTAGAACCCGTACTGGCTGAATCATTGAAAGTTACCAAAGAAGAGGAAGTAAAACTCTTTGAAGTGCTAAATACATTCCATGAGGCCGTTGCCCAGGGAAAACCAGCCAAATTGGATGATGAAGTCTCCCGTTTTGCTTTTGCGAATAACCTAAGGGGTATGACAATTTGGGGATACAAAACCTCAGAATATGTTGGTGAAGAAGTTTTAGCCTATTTACCGTTACCAGGAGAATATATCGCCTGTGGGGATGTCGAAGAACTAACAGGCGGCAAAGCTTGGTCTATTTAATATCATAAAATGAAAAGAAGAAACTTTATTCAAAAAACAGCGCTTACAAGTGGGGCAATATCACTTGGCGGGACCCTTTCATTTGCTAACAAGCCCAATAGCAATTTAAAACATGAATTCAATTTAAAGTATGCTCCACATTTGGGTATGTTCAAATACCATGCTGGTGATGACCCAATTGATCAAATCAATTTTATGGCGGACCAAGGTTTTACTGCTTTTGAGGATAATGGCATGATGAAACGGGACATAGCTATGCAAACCAAAATTGGCGAAACCCTAGCTCGCAGAAATATGACAATGGGGGTATTTGTAATAGATAAGGGCGGCAATATGGCAAATACCCTGGCAGCGGGCAAACCTGAATATGTAGATATATTTCTAGACGGTTGTAGAAAGGCCGTTGAGGTGGCCAAACGCGTCAATGCCAAATGGATGACAGTTGTTCCCGGGGGATTTGAAAGAAACTTACCTATTGGCATTCAGAATGCCAATGTAATCGAGGCCTTACGTAAAGGTGCCGAAATTTTGGAACCCCATGGATTGGTGATGGTACTTGAACCACTTTCCGACTCACCAGATCTTCACTTACGTACTTCAGAACAGACTTATTTAATTTGTAAAGGAGTTAATAGTCCGTCCTGTAAAATCCTGTATGACATTTACCACATGCAGAAAAATGAAGGACATCTAATTCACAATATGGAACTTACCTGGGATGAAATTGCCTATATACAAATAGGGGACAATCCCGGCCGTAAAGAACCCACAACTGGTGAAATCAACTATAAGAATGTCTTTAAATATATCCATGCAAAGGGCTTTGACGGCATTTTAGGAATGGAACATGGCAATTCCTTGCCTGATAAGGTTGGAGAACAAGCGGTTATTGATGCTTATAAAAAAGTGGACGATTTTATGTAGGATTATTTTAAGGTTACCTCAATAATGGTATCCACATCATCTTTTTTGCTATTGGGTATTTTTAAAAGTAATCCGAATTCATCCAATCGGTGATCTACCTTGGATTTATCCTTATAGTAAACAACGGACTTCACTTTTTCATTAAACGGATTGATCAATAAGACTTGCTTAGGCCAATCCAAAATATGGATGTACAGTTTATTTCCTTTTTGGGTAGAAACACCCCAATCTTCAGGGGCCACAATTCCTCGACGGGTACCATAAATGGTTTCACCATTTTTATCCATCCATTCACCCATGGTTTTTAGGGATGCTTTGTGCTCAGGCTGAATTTCACCGTTGGGCATAGGTCCTACATTTAATAGTAAATTAGCGTTTCTGCCTGCTGCCTTGACCAACATATGTACTAACTCCTTGGGTGATTTGTGGTTTTGGTCTATCAAATTAAATCCCCAAGAACCGTTTATTGTCAAACACATTTCCAAAGGAAGCTCACTAATATGTGATCCCTGCCAACCCGTTGTATTTTCTCCCGGAAGATCTTGTTCGAACATTTGAAAGTCTTCGCCAGGATAAGGTTTTACATGGTGATTACTTCCTATCAAAGCCCCTGGCTGCAACTTATGGATTAATTGATATGTTTTTCCTTGTTGCCAATCGGCTTCTTTTTTATCCCACATTCCATCAAACCAAATACCCCCAATTGGACCGTAATTGGTCAATAATTCTGTTAACTGTGTATTCATATAATTCAAATAAGAATCCCAATCACCTTCTTCTGCCCTTCCCGTAAATCCTTGACCAGTTCCGCCTCTTGGATAATAATCGGGATGGTGCCAATCTAACTGGGAATAATAGAAAAACAATTTTATATCTTGCTTTCGACATTCTTCGGCCAACATTTTTATTACATCCTTCCCATATGGCGTTTTATCAACTATATTATAATCCGAAACTTGGGAATCATACATTGCAAACCCATCATGGTGCTTGCTTGTAATAGTAATATATTTCATTCCGGCTTCTTTGACCATTCGCACCCATACGGCAGCATCAAAATTAATTGGATTAAAAAAATCTGGCACCTTTTCATATTGTTCAATGGGGATTTTTTTGTTCTGCATTATCCATTCGGCAATCCCTGCATCACCGCCACCTCCCAGGACACTATATACCCCCCAATGTACGAACATGCCGAACTTTGCATCTTGAAACCACTGGCGGTTATCAAGATTTTCCTTGGTAGGTTCATAACCTTCTTGTGCAAACAAGATATTTGACAAGCATAAAATTATTACCAGAAACAAGTGAAATCCAATCGTTTTTATTTGTACGCTTTTTGTTCTAAAGTGGTTGTATAACATCTTTTAATTTTTATTTCATTAAATATATAAAAAGCTTTTGTTAGTCCAATCCCTTTTCTTTGAAGTAATTAGAGATTACAAGATCAATGCCTGTGTAGTTCATCGAATAAATGTAATCTTTTACCTACTTCTTCGTTCAGGTATAACTATGGCCCCACATATAGTTGCACTTACTGTTTATATCTCTTTGATTTTTATTTCAAAGGTTTCTTATCGCCTTTATCATGGACGTATCCTAAAGCGCTGATTCAACATAATTTGTAATCTTTCTATTTTTAACTTTCTATTTAGAAAGCTTTCGATACCATTTGACGTCTAAACCATTATATGGACTCCTATTTGTACATACTTGGTTTGTACTGCCTGCTCTATTTTTCAGGAAGGTTAATTTATCATAGGTATTTCAAGAGTTGATTTTTCCTAAAAACTATAATATAGATGGTAGCAATTTTTTAACATATTATTTGTGCTTTTAATCAAATTATAGACAACTTTTTACATAATTCATACGTATATCCTTATATACTATTAATTGGGGCATGGATAAATATATTATAATATTGCTGATTTATATTGCAGCTTATATATTTTCAGTTGCGATAAAGCCTTATTATTTCAAAGAAAAATAAAGGCCTTTTTCTAAATAAAATTCCATCAATTCTATATTTTGATGTGTCTCTTATTTAGAACTTTTCCAGTATTTATAATAATCTATACTTAAACTCATTTTTAAACATATAAAAAACCCATCCGCCAGTTGACGGATGGGTTTTCCCATTTCAATAAACACTATCAAATTATGAACCACACATTAAGCAGTCATCGTCTGCCTGTCCTTCTTTGGCCCGTGTGATCATTTCTTTCATTTCCTGTGCCGACATCGGCTGTACATCCAACTCTTGCTGTGTAGCAATTGGGGTAGGTTGTACTTCTACCTCTATTGCTTTTGTAGCTTCAGGAGCAGGAGCTTTTGCCATGGCAACTTCAGCTTCTATGGCGGTGTCGACCAACACTTCTTTTTTCTTACTATTATCCAAAGTGAATTTAATGGCATCAACTGCCGATTTTGTCCTTAAATAATACATCCCTGTCTTTAAACCACTCTTCCATGCATAAAAATGCATTGAGGTTAATTTTGAATAGTTGGCGTTTTCCATGAAAAGGTTCAATGACTGACTTTGATCAATAAAGTAACCTCTATGGCGACTCATATCAATTATATCTTTCATACTGAGTTCCCAAACCGTTTTGTATAATTCCTTGATATCCGCAGGAATTATATCTATGTGTTGAATAGATCCGTTGGCTCGCATTAATTCCTGTTTTAAATTTTCATTCCAAAGACCAAGATTTACCAAATCTTCCAATAAATGCTTATTCACTACAATGAATTCCCCTGAAAGCACTCTACGGGTATAAATATTTGAAGTATATGGTTCAAAACACTCATTATTACCCAATATCTGTGAGGTAGAAGCCGTAGGCATTGGCGCTACCAATAAAGAGTTACGAACTCCGTTTTTCTTCACTTCCTTACGCAATTTACCCCAGTCCCAACGACCTGAAAGCTCCTCATCATTTATTCCCCAGAGGTTATGTTGAAAATCCCCTTGTGAAATAGGAGAACCTTCGTAGGAGGAATAGGTCCCTTCTTCCTTGGCGGCTTCCATTGAAGCCGTAACGGCAGCAAAATACAAGGTTTCGAATATTTCTTGATTTAACTTCTTGGCCTCATCACTTGTAAAGGGAAGACGTAACATAATAAAGGCATCTGCCAAACCTTGTACGCCCAATCCGATAGGCCTATGCCTCAAGTTTGAGTTCTCAGCCTCTTTAACTGGATAGTAATTTCTATCTATGACCCGGTTCAAGTTTTTTGTTACCCTTTTGGTAACCCTGAAAAGTTCTTTATGGTCAAAAGCGCCATTCTTGATGAACATTGGCAAAGCAATAGAAGCCAAATTACATACCGCAATCTCATCGGGAGAGGTGTACTCCATTATCTCGGTACATAAGTTAGAGGAACGAATAGTGCCTAGATTCTTCTGGTTACTTTTACGGTTTGCAGCATCTTTATAAAGCATATAAGGCGTGCCCGTTTCAATTTGGGATTCCAATATTTTTTCCCAAAGTTCCCGTGCCCGCACTGTCTTACGGCCTTTATTTGCAGCTTCGTACCCTAAATACAGTTTTTCAAATTCTTCACTATGGTTGGTGAAAAGGCCTGGGCATTCGTTGGGGCACATGAGCGTCCAATCTTCATTGTTTTCTACCCTTTTCATGAACAAATCTGAAATCCACATGGCATAGAACAAATCCCGTGCACGCATTTCTTCCTTCCCATGGTTCTTTTTTAGCTCTAAAAACTGATAAATATCGGCATGCCAAGGTTCCAAATAAATAGCAAAACTACCTTTACGTTTACCGCCGCCTTGATCTACATATCTTGCAGTATCGTTAAATACTTGAAGCATTGGCACTATACCATTTGATGTGCCGTTTGTTCCTGCAATATACGATCCTGTTGCCCTTACGTTATGAATAGACAAACCTATACCTCCTGCTGATTGTGAAATTTTTGCAGTTTGTTTTAAAGTGTCATAAATACCATCTATACTATCATCTTTCATTGCCAAAAGGAAACAAGACGACATTTGGGGTTTGGGAGTACCTGAATTGAATAGTGTAGGTGTTGCATGTGTAAAGAACTTCTTCGACATTAGTTCATAGGTCTCTATGGCCGAATCCAAATCATCTAAATGTATTCCAATGGAAACACGCATTAACATATGCTGGGGGCGTTCGGCAATTTTACCGTTCAATTTTAAAAGGTATGATCTCTCCAATGTTTTAAAACCGAAATAATCGTAGCCAAAATCACGGTTATAAATAATAGTGGAATCCAGTTTTTCTGCGTTTTCAGAAATTACCTTGTATACCTCATCGGATAATAAAGGTGCTTTTTTTCCAGTTCTCGGATTTACATAAAAATATAAATCGCTCATAGTTTCAGAGAACGACTTTTTTGTGTTCTTATGTAGGTTTGAAACAGATATACGAGCTGCTAATTTAGCATAATCAGGATGCATGGTAGTCATTGTTGCGGCTATCTCAGCTGCTAAATTGTCTAGTTCCGATGTAGTCACACCATCATACAAGCCTTCAATAACGCGCATGGCGACTTTTAAAGGATCTACCAGCCCATTAAGGCCATAACATAATTTTCGTACTCTAGCTGTGATCTTATCGAACATTATCAGCTCTTTTCTCCCGTCTCTTTTTATTACATACATGTGATTACAATTGTTTATAGTTAACTATGGTTAGTCAGTTAGTTCATTAAATCTGTCAAGACAAGAGTACTTTTTTAACTCTGGATTTTAGAATTACGAGGTACGATTTACGATTAAGTAAATAATATACCTGTCAATCTGAAGACCTATTTCTTGTTTATATTTATTTTTTTTCGCATCGTACTTATTGACAAAAGCTCATTTCCTTCTTTTAATAGTCTTTTAATAGTCTTTTTGTTTCTTGATGTTCTTTTTCGGAAATAGTTAGGAATATTTCTAAAAAGTACATGCTTTCATCAGCCTCTTCCTCAACTATCTTCAATTTATTCAGAAAATCAGCATCTGATTTTGCCCTGCATGCCGACCTATAATTAGCCCCAACCGAACTAGAGCATCGTATTAATTGTCTGCAAAATGCATCATATTCCCTGGTTTTTGGAAATTTTGAACATAAATGCCAACAGTCAATAGCAAATTTTTGTGTTCTTTTTTTTAGTTCCTCTTTCAAATAATTTAGAATTATGTAGTGCTATAATTCTTTTCATTTACCCTAAATCCAAAATCGTTCCTCGTAAATGATGAATCGTATATCCTTAGAAGTCAGCGTCGAAACTAATCTTCTGTGACTCGCTATCCTTGTCTTTGTTCAAGACGCCTGCTTTTTGATATTCCGATACTCTTTTCTCAAAGAAATTGGTCTTTCCTTGTAGGGAAATCATATCCATAAAGTCAAACGGATTTGTAGAATTATAAACCTTATCACATTCCAATTCCACCAATAACCTATCAGTTACAAACTCGAGATATTGGGTCATCAATTTTGAATTCATCCCAATAAGACTAGCTGGTAATGATTCGGTGATAAACTCACGCTCAATATTCAGAGCATCAACTATTATTTCTGTAATACGGGCTTTTGGCACTTTATTCACAATATGGTGCTTGTGCAAGTGTACTGCATAATCGCAATGCATGCCCTCATCACGGGAAATCAACTCATTGGAAAATGTCAACCCCGGCATTAATCCCCTTTTCTTCAACCAGAAAATAGAACAAAATGAACCTGAGAAGAATATACCCTCAACTGCCGCAAAAGCTATTAATCTTTCTGCAAAACTTGGGGAATCTATCCATTTTAAAGCCCAATCTGCTTTCTTTTTGATAGCAGGAAAATTCTCAATGGCATTAAAAAGAATATCTTTTTCTTTTTCATCCTTCACATACGTATCAATCAACAACGAATAGGTTTCTGAATGGATGTTTTCCATCATTATCTGGAAACCATAGAAAAATTTGGCCTCGGAATATTGTACTTCATTCACAAAATTCTCGGCCAAATTTTCATTCACGATTCCATCTGATGCGGCAAAAAAGGCAAGTATGTGTTTGATGAAGTATTTCTCATCATCATTCAATTTATTGTTCCAATCAGCTAAGTCCTGATGTAGATCAATCTCCTCAGCAGTCCAAATACAGGCTTCCTGCTTTTTGTACCATTCCCATAAATCATGATGCTGAATAGGGAATATTACAAAGCGATCTTTATTTTCCTGTAAAATGGGCTCTACGGCTGCTGACATAGTTATTTATATTTTGTGTTAGTTGAAAAAGGACGAAAATTACCTTCTATCTGGGGCTAACAAAGATGGAGAAATGCAGTCGATATCTAAAGCCGATTTTTGACTTTAAGTTACAAAGTTTTTAACATTGGGTGTTGAAATGTAGGTTCGCTCGTTATGTTCATTGCCTTTTTGAAAAGCGTAAGATTACAGATAAAATTTGCTAAAAATATTAAACCAAGAAGTATTTAAAAACATACTATTTGGTTTAATAACTTGCTATTTAAGCTAAGCACCATTAGGGCGGGCTGAATCCTTTAGTCATGTTATACCCTTAAAACAATAGGCTTTATAACCACCAAGCCTGTTTCAAATGGTCAAGGCCATAATGATCAAATAAACCCCAATTGCCAGCATCCCCAAAAACACAATCGTGCTTCCTTTTATTTTTCCGAGTATCATTCTTTCTTCCATTTCCTTGTGAATTAAAATTTTAATTGGCCTTGAAAACCCATCTTGAATCTTCCGTTAGAGAGCTGACCGCCGTAAACTTTTCTTCCTTATAATAGGAGTGCTTATTGTGTTCCCCTTCTCCCCAATCAACTAAAATGCGCTCACCATTATAAGTTGTCTTTACCAAATTCCATCCTTGTTTTAACTGTAAATCATACACTTTGGTCAAATCAAAGTCTTTACCCTCCCCATATCTGTTTTCTTTAATGCACCGCCCAATGGCAGAAGTTTCCCCGTTGGCATAATACCATTCCAGTCGATACCCGGGAATATCATGGTAAGCATGTTGTAAAGGATTCCATTTATCTATTAATTCAATAGCGGAAGCCATGAACAGTCGGCCAATAGGTTTATTGTTTTTCTCGATTTGGATAAATGCACGCACAACGCCCACATTTGAATTACTATAGTTGATGGTTCCCTTGCCCCCAAAATAACCACAACCAAGGAACCTGTTTTCTTTTATGGTGTTCCCTGTTTCAACTTTGGCCGGCAGCTGAATGTCAAAAACACCTTCGGAAGAAATAGTGCCCAAATTATGTTTTATAGCATTTATACGGCCCGTCGTAATCATAACAATATCGGCTTCACCGCACATCCAATCATTTAATTTTCCCACATTACTTCTACTAATTATATAACCCTCTAATTGGTTTTTTGAATTATCGGATTTCTGGGCCTTTTCTTGTTTTTCAATGTTGCGTTTCTCCCTATCTATGTTTCCTTGGGCTTCCATAGCCTCTGCCTGTTGCATGATCTTTTTTACTTGCGCACTGTTCATAACGCTGTCCAATTGTTGTTGGGCATCCAGGCCCTTCGTCTGCATATCCTCCATCATTTTTTGTTGTTCCTGGGTTTGGCCTTTGCAACCCACACCGAATATTAAAAAAAGCATTGCTAAATATAATTGTGTTCTCATCTTACTGTGTTTTTAGAATTAATTCTCCTTTTTTCTTGGATACCACTTTGGCCTTTATCGAACCCATGTCCAATTGGTCCCCAGCGAAATACCGAATCGCTAGGGAGTAACCTATTACCTGACAAATAGTGTCGGTCGGTGTACATGATAATAGTGCTGCCCATAAGGGGTATCACATCATTTTCATTCAATTCATAACTTCCTTGAAGTAGGCCAATATAAAATTGGCAGTTCGGGTATTTCTCCAAAATCTCGTTTCCTTTCATTTTTTCAAAGGTGTTGAAAAGCTCTAAATGACTTATCTCATCTGATTTTTCACTAACAACCAATATCACTTTTGCTTCATTGGTAGTTCTTGTTTGTGCTTGTACATAAAACATTGTAAATAGCAAAAAAATAATACCGCCTATAATTTTAAAACTAGGTAGCTTAGTTTTACAAGAATTCATTTTATTCCAATTGTTTTAAGTTAAGTGCATCTATTAATTGCCAAGTTTCTTCGGCATTCATTCCTTCCGTTTTTATTGAGACCCCATATTTGTCTTTCAATAAAAATGTTATCAAGTACTGGTTTACACTGGCCATATATTCTTGTAATGCTTTAGTGTCTTGATAGTCAATGGTTTTTTCATGACCATATTCGCTTTCATAATTTATATTTTTAGAAGCCACCTTACGATGCTTAGACGTTTCAGCCCTACCCTTTTCAGAGCTGCCATCGGTTATATTTATCCTCATTTTTTTTGTATCATTTACATAAACGGCACTAAAAGAACTCAAATTCATTTGTGCATAGGGGTCGTGAGCAACACTGGTTATTTCTAAATCTGAAAATTGAGAAGGTGCTGACCATTGATGCCAAGATTTAGATGCATTGCTAACTTGACTGTTTTCTGTAGCTACTCTCATTTGTTGATACATTTGATTCAGGCGACTTGTTTTTACTACTTATTAGCAGGAAACAGAGTATGCCTAAAGACATCATTATTTTTAGAAGCAAATGTTGCGGTTTCATAGTTTAGTGTTATTTATAATTTTTATGACTTATCTTTTTTGCTTTCAAAAATGAGTTGAAGACCATTAATTTTTAATCATCATGCAATTAGTCCACTGGCTTATACATTCTTGCATACAATTCATATCCATTTCTTGCATCATTTCTTCGCCCGATTTCTTTTTGGACTTTTTACTTTTTTTAGTCTGTTCTACTAGTTTTATAAATTCAGCATATTTTTCACAAGTACAATCACAGCCTTCGTTGTCAGCATTTGATGATGGGCCATCTTGTGAGTCTTGCAACTGCTGATGTTTGAAAATTACTCTGGAATTTGTTCTGGTCTTGGTTGCATTAGTTGGATCTTCTATTAATGAAGTCCTAATACTAAAGATGTCGGTCTCAGTGATGATTGTAACCTGCTTATTGTATCAATATCTTGATCAAAATTATCATGTTGCAAATGATAAAGAGATCAGGCATGTTCTCTTGCTTTTAATGGTACACCAATCTGCAAGAAGTTCTGACATCATTGCCATAATGCCGCTTTTATCTCCTCCTGCCTAAATCAAAACCACCAGAAAGCATTTTTTCAAAGAATCCATTATAATATCTATCCCATCAGCTTCAGGCGCTAACCATACATCACCATGGTCTCTTTAATAATATAATTGATGTAATCAGTAGAGCTTGAAATTCAAACTTAATGAATTCGCGTATTGTAGGTGTATTTTTGAGTGGCATAGCCTCCGCCATGGTTTCTGAGGAAATCCCATTAGAACCTAATAATTGCATTGAATTTAAGAGGTGGTATAAGTATTGATCTTGGAACATTCATACTTAGGATATCCTTATCGGGTATTTTTACTATCATTTTCAAATGTAGCTCTTCGATTAAAACGAATAATTTCCAATCGTATCTCTTGACAATGGAATTCCACGTAGTTTCATTATATCCCTCAACCTGTGCTCATATTCGTGTGCATTCTCATTCTAAGGGCGTATAAGTTGTAACTTTGTTCATGATAACTTCCTTCTTTTGAGAGCCTCCTTTTAATATCATCTGAAGCGGCCAATCTCTTCCAGCATCTTATGGAAACAAAACGTCTAAATCATTCGCAGTCTCTAATAGTCTCTGGGTCGAGCTTAGAGTCGAGTCGTCTTCTCTCGACACCATTTGCTCTTGCGCTTTGGCTTGTAAACAAAAAACCGAAGAAAAAGCATATTGTCAATATATTGCTACTGGTAATTTATTGAATTTTTTCATAGTTTGCCGGTAAATGTTTGCGATTGTGGCCTTATTGCTCTAAAGAAACCAATCCTGATAAATGGCTTTTCAATTTCATCACTATGGGGTTTTAGCTTTGTGAAACGAAATTTATATTAGAGGCCTGATAAATGGATGCCACGTATGTAACAATGTATGCAAGAGATGTAACAGAAGTTGGTTAGGCCTATTTATCTTTGGCTTGAAGATATTCGGAAGGTGTTTTATTGTAGGCCTCCTTAAAACATTTGATAAAATAGGAGGGGGTATTAAAGCCTACCTCATAGGCCACCTCATTGATCGAGGCATCCGAGGTCTTCAGAATGTGCAACCGCTTGTTTTAGAGCGTTGGGAGCGCAAGAATGCCGTGGTACTGAGACCCGTATAAGCCAATAACTTTCTATGCAATTGCATGCGGCTCATGCCCAGTTCTTTGCAAAAGAAGGCCGCATTGCATTGGGGATCAGATAAATTATCGTCCAATGCTTTTTGTAATCTGTTCAAGAAAACCTCATCGGTAGGAGTTATCGCAATATCCTTTGCCTGCAATACCATTTCCTGGCTATACCGATTACGAAGTGCCCTTCTTGTTTTGATAAGATTTTCGACCCTTTTCCCTAAAATGCGCATCTTAAAAGGCTTGGTAATAAAGTCGTCGGCCCCGGACTTAAGGCCTTCCAGTTCATTTTCCTCCCCGATATGGGCGGTCAACAAAATAATCGGGATATGACTGGTTCGCTCGTCATTCTTTAAGGTGTTGCAAAGTGCAATCCCATCACATAAAGGCATCCGCACATCGGAAATAATGACATCCGGGACCAGTTCCAATGCTTTTTCTATACCCTGCAAGCCGTTTTCTGCGGTATGGATCTGATTATTTTTACCCAATTCAGTCGCGATAAATTGCCTTACATCTGCATTATCCTCAACAATCAGGATGATCGGAAGGTCGGTATTTTTTAAAGGAACAGTATTTTCATTGTTAGCAGCTCTCCATTTATGGAAGCAGGCGTATCTAATTTTGTGTTCTGGTTTTTCCAAGACTGGAATATTCTTTCCGTAAAAAAATCCTTGTTAACAGGAAGACTTACTTTAAAGACAATTTCATTCCCGCCAACTTGCTCAACATCGATTTCACCACCATACAATTGCACTAATTCCTTTACCAAGGAAAGGCCCACGCCAGCACCCGACGAAAATTCATCTTGTTGGTAAAACCTAGAAAACAAGTTCTTCAGGGGTACGTCAACAAGGTTATGAACTGAATTTCCGACCGCAATGGATACTTTTTCATCCACATTTTGGGCCCTAAAGTAACAATGGCCATTTTCAGGGCAATACTTCATGGCATTGGAGAGTAGGTTCATGGTTATTTTTTCAATAACATCCTCGTCATACCAAATATTATCCATTGGTCCTACGTCAGTGGTATAGCTTATTTTCTTTGATTCTGCCTGGTATTCAAAAGATGCGGAAATATTTCTGAGGAACAAACCTAAATTGCCTTGGGTCAATTTTAATTTTAGTTTGCCGTCATCTACCTTGGCCAAATCCAACAATTGATCCACCAGTGAAAGCATTCTATTGGTGTTGCGCCGTATCATCGAAAAATTGGTAATATCGGAATTTGACAACCCCCCCTCGCTCAATTTGGATTCTATGGGCCCTGAAATCAAAGTTAAGGGGGTTCGGAATTCGTGTGAAATATCTGTATATAATTTTGATTTAAGGGTATTGAGTTCCTGTAACTTTTTCGTCTCATCTTCCTTTAAGCGCAAGTTCAATTGCATACGCCATCGCCATTTGAAATAGATGATAACACCATAGACCAGACCTAAAAACAAAAGTCCATATATAATTTTAGCCCAAGCAGTCCAATACCAAGGTTGGACAATCGTAAAGGAAAAAGAGGTCGGTTGCTCGTTCCAAACCCCATCATAGTTACTCGATTTTACCTGAAAAACATAATCATTGGGAGGTAGCTGAGCATAACGAACCGTGTTGATATTTCCGGAATACACCCAATCCTCATCATGGTTCACCAATCGATATTGATATTGATTCTTTTCCGGCAAAGCGTACTGTAAGCTTGAAAAACTGAAAGAAAGGGTGTTTTCGTTATGCTTCAATCTTGTGTCAGCCACCATTGGCATTGATTTTCCCAAGACCCCAAAACCAGTGATCGATGTTTTGGGCAATATCTGGTTTTCCCTAATATCCTCTGGGCGGAACCAATAAAAACCATCCAAGCCCCCAAAATAAAGAGTACCGTCCTTATCCATATGATATGCCCCCGTATTGAACTCCGTGGCCAAGCCATCATAATTGCTGTAATTCACAGCCATTGGTTCCATGGACATATTCTGGTTGGGTGTAAATTTGGTGATCCCTTTATTGCTACTTAACCAAAGATTGCCTTGAACGTCCGGTAAAATGGCATAAATAACGTTGTTTGCCAATCCGTCATCCGTTGTGTACCGATAAAATTCTTCCTTAGAAGTATCCAACGCGTTCAATCCACCTCCATTGGTCCCAATCCATAGGATGCCATTTGGTGAAAAATATAAAGCTTTAATACTATTGTTGATGTTAGCATTGCTGCTGCTGTCCTGATAAAAGCGTTTAAAAGTATTTGATGTTGGGGTACAACGGGCAACCCCATTTGCTTCGGTGCCGATCCATAAATTACCACTTGTATCTTCAGTGATTACGCGAATATTATTACTGGGGAGTGCGTTACTATCTTGAGGGTCGAAAATAAACTTTTTCATTTCCCCCCTATTTTTGTCAAACTGAATAAGCCCATTTTCCCTTGTTCCCAGCCAAATATTGTTTTTGCTATCTTTAAAAATGTTCCATATAGTATTGGCAGAGAGCTGTATTTTGGAGGTTTTATTAAATTGATGAAAATCCCCTTTTGTATTTCTAATGATAAGACCATCTTCTTGGGTTCCTATCCAAAGATCGCCATCCCCATCAACCAGTAAACTCATTATTCTATTTGAAGTAATACCATTTTTACTCGCCGTACCGGTAGTAAATGTTTGCCAACTATTATTTTCAGGCTCATAATGTGTAAGGCCCTTGCCTGAAGTCCCGATCCAGACAGCACCCTTATGGTCCGTAGTGATCGAACGTACAACATCGATATTGATTCCCTCAGGCGTCTGGTTGTTGGTAAAAGAGTTGAACTTTTCCAGGAACTCATCATAATAACTGATACCCCCACCATCTGTTCCAAACCAAAGCGTTCCGGAATTATCCTCATAAATACATAAAATATCATCGTAATGAATGGCCCTTGGGTTATTCTTATCTGCATTGAAATGTGAAATTGAATTTTTATCAAAATCCAACATAAACAATCCTCGGCCATATGTGGCAAGCCATAATCTTCCCTTTTTGTCCAAATGAATATCCAATATATTGAGGTTTGCGGGAAGGGGATCGGTAAAGGTCAAATTTGACACCCGTTGCAGCGTTTTGTCCGCTAAATCCTTATAATAAAGGCCGTCCCCGAAAGTGGAAATCCATAGCCTTCCTTGAGTATCAGCAACCATGTCACTGAAATTTACAATTATGTCCTTACCATTGTAATCCTTGAAACTTAAAGCTGAAAAGCTTTGTGATTTTTTATGGTATTCGATAAGCAACCCATTGGTGGCCATGACAATATTTCCATTTGAATCATTCGAAATATTATATATGGGCCCGGTTATTTCATTCGATGATAGCACCTGATTAGGACTGCCTATTTTTGGATCAAACCGATAAAGGCCGTTTGAATAAGTGCCGATCCAATAAATAAGGTCTTTATCTTGAAATATTATGCTAACATCGTCTAAGCCGGGGAAAATCTCAAAAATATTATTTTTTGGATTTAGCTTATATAGCTTTTTATCCAAAGGAATCGTCCAAAGTCCGCCCCTTTTATCCCGATAAATTTTGCCCAAATTGCTGTAATTGGTTTTTGTAATATCCAGAAATTTAAATGGGTGGATGATGAACGCTCGCCCATCATATTTGTTCAGGCCATCTTGTGTGGCAATCCATAAATAGCCCGTACTATCTTGGGCTATTGAAATTGCGCTGTTTTGTGAGAGGCCATCTTTGACAGATAATTGTCTGAAAGAAATTTGGTTTTGGGACTTAACCAATTGTAAGCATAACAAACAAGTGGCCCATACTAATACTTTTGCTTTCCCTGTTATGAACCAATTTGTTCCCATATTAATCTAAAAGACCATTAACCATGTATAAGTTAAGGTATTTGAATAACTATGAATGAATATTTATTATAGGAAATAAATGAAAAAGCCAGATTTTCAAAAATCTGGCAAGTGTTAAATAAGTGTAGTGTTTTAAAATACTGCCAAACCGTACGGCCCTTCCTCTGTATCAAAATCAATATACGCTACTTTCTTGGTTTTGATTTAGGTAGTTCCCCCGAAACCTATAATCAAATAAATCTAAAGTCCCAACAAGTTGGTCTGAAGCCCAATATGCAGCAATTCATCGGATAGGCTGTTACTTGAACAGTAACACGTTAAAAAAAATCAACGTGTTCCCAACGAGCCGTACCTTTTTGATTGGCAGTCTTCTTAAATTTTATAATCATTACCCCAAAGAACTTATGATTTTTTCAAATGGGGTTAAATTTCCTATTCAAATAAAGCGTTTTTAAAACGAAATTATACTAAAAATACACAATTTTGTTCGAACGCGTGTCTTTCAATGTTTTATGTGCTTTTTATGCTTTTTGTCTTGTGGCATTAAACCTACCTTTAATATATAATTTTCTTCCTTTTGTGCATTTAAGGGTTACATCAACATACCCCAGTAAACCCTTGTTGGAAAATTGAGTAATTACCACTTTGCCTTTGTAAGCGAAAAAAGGTTTTTCTCCCAATGCTTTTATATTGGCAAAACCAAAAACCCCATCGAAATTATCCAATAATCCTTCAACATTCCGGGTTACTTCATAGGTGCCTTTTGAGATCATGTGTGATTGATTTTGCTTGGCAATCAAAAATTCAATGTCATGATGATGATTATGGGCCACATCATCGAATTTTAATGTTAAGGTCGAAAATGGAATACCTTGGCTTGTTGCCTGCTGTTCGGATTTAAAATAAACCAATCCATTTAACTGTTGCTCCAATGCCCCAGTAGCATATAATTCATAGCTACCCCCCATAGTGCTCGGCCCTTTTGCTTCAAATTCAACCTTGTTATTTGAAATGAGCAACAATGGCAAAAGAATCCAAAAACCAAATTTTAAAGATTTAAAAATATAGTGAAACATGGTTCGTAATTTATTAAGTCCTATATATCATTTTACTCCGATCTATCCTGTTCCAATCCATCTTGAGCAAACGAATTATTATCAATTTTGTTCTCCCCTAAGAGTAAGCTATCTTCCGGAACAATTTCATTTCCTTTTTCCATTAAAACCGCCATAATCAATGCAAACAACAATAATGCAAACATTAGTATACATTTTTTCATGATTTAGTTTTTTATTCCTATCAATACTTCCTATGATGATATGCGGGGGAACAAAAACATAATTTCATTAATCTAATTTATTTCAACGCATCTTATAAGAAAATGCATATTGTATAAATGGTAAGAAATAATGTATAGTTGGCATACAAGTTATCCGTACTATTGAATAATATCCTTTGATAAAATTTTACTTATCATATTTGATATTTATTGTATCAGTCCGTTTAAATATAAATTAACGCCAATCATACTTAAATTACTTCCATTGATACAAATTTTCGAGATTACTCACTTCATAATTTTAAATTTGATTATCTTACTATACTACATAAAATTATGTTAGAAGCTGTAATAGTTGATGATGAGATCAAAGCACTCCAAAGTTTATCTTGGGAGCTAACCAATTTCAGTGATGAAATTAAGGTATCCGCTTCTTTTACCGATCCATTTGAAGCTTTGGTCTATTTAGAAAAGAACACACCCGATTGCCTCTTTTTGGATATTGAAATGCCTACTATGGATGGCTTTCAGTTTATTCAGAAATTGACGAACAAGAATTTTCCTGTGGTGATAACAACAGCATATAATCAATATGCCATAAAAGCCCTTAAGAATGAGGCCATTGATTATCTTTTAAAACCAATTGATACGGATGATTTAGAGGAAACTATCGTTAAAATAAAAAAATACAATTCAAGGAATTATACTACGGAAAGATTGGAAAAAATACTTTTGAATTTCAATGCCAACACCCTTCATAAAAAAATAACCTTCAATACAGATGGGAAATTACTGTTTCTTGAGAGCGATGAAATTCTATATGCCGAATCCGATGGGAATTATAGTACAATATATTTAGTCGATGGACAAAAAATTGTCCTAACCAAAAAATTAAAGGAAGTGAATGATTTATTGCCTGAAGATTCCTTTTTTAGAATACACAATTCATATATCATCAATCTACATAAAATCAAGGAGTTTTTAAAAACGGATGGATACGTGGTCTTAAGTTCCAATCATAAAATTCCCGTCTCTAGGCAGAAAAAATCGGATTTCCTGGATATGATATAAAATTGTAAATGTCGCCCCCAATCTCCCATTATACAAGTATAAAAAAATTAGGCTCCATGAATTTTTGGAAATGCTGTCTTTTTATTTTGTTTTTTTTCTTTTCCCAATTAGGGAAAGGACAACTAATTCCCGATTCATTTAAGAAAACTACTGACAGTGTTATAAAAGCAAGTCCTAAAACCTACGCGGATTTGGACGCGGTATTACGACCCCATCGAAAAGACACAACCTTGATGCGTTACTTCTCGCAAGAAGCTTTAAAAAAAAACTATCACGATGGGGAGGCCTATGCCTTGAATCAATTAGGGCGACGTTATCGGGATATATCGCAATTTACAACGGCAATCAAATTACACCAAGCAGCCTTGGATGCTGCAAATGCATCCGATAATTTGGAGTTTCAGGTATTCAGTTTAAATATGCTGAGTGTTATCTATCGCAGAAGGGACGCAATAAAATCCGCTTTGGATTATAGCCAGAAAGCATTGGAACTTGCCGAAAGTGTTGAAAACCCTTCCGAAGGGTTAAAAAGAAGTATTAATGTTTCAATAAATGGTATTGGGAATATTTATCAAACCCTTGAAAAATATGATTTTGCCATTAGCCAGTTTAAAAAATCCCTAAAATTGGAAGAAGAGCTAGGCAACAAGTTAGGCCTTGCCATTAATCACCAAAATATAGGGGATTGTCAAGAATCACTTGGCAATCTAGAAGAAGCGCTACAAAGCTATAGAACCTCTTTGGCCTATAATGAAGAAATAAAAAATGATAAAGGACTTGTTATCTGCAAAAACAGTATAGCCCATGTATATATAATACAGGATAAATTGGAGGAGGCTTTGGAGATTCTTGAGCCTACATTGCTCAATTCTTTAGAGATTGGGGATAAACACGTTACTTCTGGTATATATATTAATTTAGGATGGGCTCAATTAAAACAAGGTGAATTAAAAAAGGCTAAAGAAAACCTCTTAACTGGTTTGGAAATCGCTAAAAAGTATAGTTTACCCAATAATATTTCGTTAGCGAACAATTTTCTTTCAGAACTTTCGGAAAAACTGGGAGACCATAAAATGGCTTTGGCCTATTTTAAAAAAGCCCAGGAATTTGACGAAGAAATTGCCAATGAACGCAATCTCAGGTATGTCACTGATGTAATTGAGCGCTACAATACTGAAAAAAAGAGCAATGAAATTGAAGTATTGGCAAGAGAGAATGAAATTGTAAAACTTAAACTTCGAAAAAACCAAACTTCATTGTTAATAGGAGGTTTTGCATTAGCCTTGTTGGCGGGTATTTTTTATATACTCTATAGGCAATACCAACTTAAGAATGACAAGAAGTTGCTGACCTTGGAACAAACTATGCTCCGAAGTCAGATGAACCCACATTTTTTATTTAATTCCTTGAATTCAATTAAGTTATACATTATAAACAATGAGAAAAAGAATGCGGTTCATTACTTGAACAAGTTTTCGAAATTGATAAGAAAAATCCTGGAGGCGTCCTCATTAAAGGAAATACCTTTAGCCGAGGAATTGGAAACCATTGAATTATACATGAATATTGAAAACATACGTTTTTCCAATGAAATAAACTTCAAAATTACGATTGATGATAATATTGATGTTCATACTGTAAGGATACCATCCCTTATTCTGCAACCATTTTTAGAAAATTCATTGTGGCATGGTCTCTCATCTAAAGAAGGGGAAAAGAACATAGACCTCCATGTAAGTAGGGGAAGCAACAAATTCATTGATATTAGTATTACCGATAATGGGGTAGGAAGAAAGACTGCTGAGATTATCAAAGAAAGAAAGTTGTTAAAACGAAAATCCGTGGGTATAGAAATCACGAAAGAACGCTTGGCAAACTTCTCCAAAGACTATCAAAATACATTTGATGTTACCTTTATAGATTTATACGATAAGGATAACCAACCAACGGGCACAAAAGTGGTATTACATATACCTACAATCTAGCATGTTCTGAAGCAATTTGCTCTAATTTTGCATACCAATCTTCTCCAAACTTTCTTATCAATGCTTCTTTAACGAATTTGTAAATTGGGACCTTTAGTTCTTCACCTAAAGAACATGCAGCATCACAAATCTGCCACTTGTGATAATTCACAGCTGTTAATTCGGTGTATTCTTGAACCCTTACAGGATATAAATGACATGAAACAGGTTTTCTCCATGAGATCGCTCCCTGGTTATATGCTTCTTCGATCCCACATTTGGCAGTTTTATTTTCCGAATAAAAAACATATGCACATTCGCTCTTATTTATCAAAGTGGTTTCCCATTCACCATCCTCTCCCTTAATGAAAGCCCCTTGTTCTTCAATGGCAGCAATTCCCTCGGGTCGTAAGAAAGGTTTAATCTTGTGGTAAATATCAACCAAAATCTCCGTTTCATGCTCTTCCAATGGTGCGCCAGCTTCACCATCAACACAGCATGCGCCTTTGCATGCATTAAGATTACAAACAAAATCGTTTTCAATGATTTCTTCAGACACAATGGTCTTTCCCAATTGGAACATATCCCCTAATTCTGGGGGCAAATATATGTTTTCCATCCCAATTTTGGCCCAATTTATTTTTATTCAAGAACATCCGAATACTGTTTATATAATGTAGATTTGCCAAAAATTTGAAAAGTCATGTCATTGGATTTAAATTTAAACATAAAGGAAATTGCAACTTCTGGGTTGGTACTCTTCGCAGTAATTGATATTATTGGCAGTATTCCTGTAATTATCGGTTTGCGGAATAAGGTTGGACATTTACACTCTGGCAAGGCCTCTATTGTGGCAGGCATTATAATGATAGCTTTCCTGTTTGTTGGGGAGAAAATTTTAAAATTGATTGGGATCGATGTCTATTCCTTTGCCGTAGCGGGATCTTTTATCCTATTCTTTTTAGCCATTGAAATGATCCTTGGTATAACACTTTACAAAGATGACGCTCCAGAAAGTGCCTCAATAGTCCCGATTGCATTTCCCTTAATCGCCGGGGCAGGTACCATGACTTCATTGTTATCGCTACGAGCAGAATTTCATGTAGAAAATATTATCGTGGCCATTATTGTAAATATTATCTTTGTATATCTAGTGCTCAAGTCTTCAAGAAGAATTGAAAAAGTGCTGGGCAAAAACGGAATAAGTATAATACGTAAAGTATTCGGCGTTATTCTATTGGCCATTGCTGTAAAACTATTTACGTCTAATATTAACGGATTATTTTAAAACATTGATCTAACTAATGAGCAAATCATTTACCATAATTTTGATTGTACTGGCCATTGCGCTTATAGCCTATAATGTTACTTTGGTTGATTATAGCAATCCTTTGGAGGGAAATAGCATTATAGCACTGATTGGCATTATCGCTTCTCTTTGCGCTATTATTCTGTTAATGATCTTTATCATCTCAAAAAAAATACAAAAGAAAATAGATGAGGATTAAAGTGAGGTGCTTTTTTTACAATGTATTAAGCTGGTAACCCTGTTCCCAACTAAGTCTGCGTATAAAAATTACGTTGTAACGAACCGTCCAAACAAATTCTTCCAATAATATTAATTCCCCTAAATATAAAAAGGATGCCCTTGGGCATCCTTTTGAAATCATACCCTAGGTAAGCTATTTTGAAAGCCCATGTACCATGGTATAAACGGCATCGCCATGTACCCCTGTAAAATATTTACCTACTTTTCTTCCTCTTTCCTTTCTAGCTTCCCCATCTGGCCAGGCTTCCTTCCTAAGTTCATCGTTCCTATCGAACATCTTGTTAAGATCGGCCTCTGAATCAAAAAAGTAGGCCTCCACAAATTCGGTCTTATCAGCACCATAGGCATGTGCACCAGGATAATACCCCTTAATCAATTCGTTTTTATGGATAATCTTTTCCATATACTCCGAACTTAGTGTATTAAACTCCGCCATTGTGCCATCTTCCGGAAAAGCAAAGTGACTTTTACGTAAATACATTATCATGTCCTTGGTTGGTTCTTGCAATTCTTTTGCCCCTGACATAGTTGCGTATATTTCATCCGAATGAAAATTGGAATAATAGGCATTTTGTTTTTTAAAAAAAGCTTTCCTTTCGTCATCATTCGACCAAGCCTCCTTAGCCAGTTCCTCGTTTCTTTTTGCAGCTTTATCAATTGCATCCCAAGATTCGTATACTTGTACATAGAGCAATTCAGTATTATCCGGAGTGGTATGGTGTAAATAAATGGATGATCCCAAAATATGCTCATTTTTCATGACCACCTTATCCAAATATTCCTTTTCCACGGCTTTCCAAGTATCCAATTCAAAATCCTGGTAATCCATATTCCAATGCATTGTAGTTACGGTGTAGTACTGCGGAATTTTGGCTTCTTCCTGAGCTAGGGTTATAGTACTGTTAAAAAGTAATAACACTGCAGTTATTACCATAAAGAATAGGTTGTTTGTTTTCATAAATGAATAAATTAAAGTTAGTAAAATAATTAAAATTCGCTAAAAGAGGGGGAATTTTCTGATAACTCTACATCATCTATTACTAACCAAGTTAGTGGGAAGTACATGTTCTTGCAGATACAATATACGAAAAATACAATACCCGGATAATTATTAATAATTACCGACAGTATTATCATTGTAAGCTATTAAATCGCAGGTTAATACGATGGTAGTTCCCAATCATTTACACAACCAGATACTATGGGATAAGGACTTTATGGGTGCGTTGGGACCTTCAAACGCTAACTTAGTAGGTCGATTTGGAAATAGGCAATAGTTATAAAAGAATTGGGAATTAGCGGCTTTTCAGGGTTCTGATAATATCATCCAATTCATTTCCATGCTGGCTACTTATTTTGTGAACTTCGAGATAACACCATTAGGGAAAAATCTAACATCGGTATGAAAACGTACTTTTTTGAGAATTGACGGAAAAGAAAGTTGTTGGGAACAAGAAACTTTCTAGTCTTTTTGTGAATCCGAACATCCATTTTCATCAACTGTTTCCCCCGGTGGGGTTTCAGAACATAAATCATCCAAAAAATTCACCCCATCTCCATCTTCATCCTCTAGTGTAAACGACCCAAGTATAATTTTGTCTGAGTTCATCGTTATTGTTAATGGATTTTCTAAACCTGTAAAACTACTTACCCAACCAGTAAACATGTATTCTTCCGAAGGAATACCCTGAATTGTTACTACAGTTCCTTCATCATAAGTTCTTTCTATTGGATTTTCCATCCAAACGTCAGATGGATCAACTCCAATGGTTGTTGTAATTCTTCCCCTCTCGTAGTCTGTATCAAGAGTACTCCCTACATATAAGGTATAACTTTTTATTTGGTCTCCACTATTCGAATTATTTGAACATCCCCAAACCAAAATGAAAATTATAATAAATGGTATTCTATTCATTAGAATTAATAACTCGTTCACTTTATAATTTACAAAAAAATTATATACAAACTAACGGAAAACATCAAGTTAGGTCCAGAACAAATTAATTCGTAAAATAATGGGAAGCACTAATTGTTAGCCTCTATTTTTTCTTCCAGGCCCTGTCTGATCATGGGTTTATCCAATTCCAATACCTGTTTGAGCATGGCATCTGCAGAACTTTTTATTTTAGCATGAACGTTTGCGCCAAACAATTGCTCTGCCATGGCAGCTTTTAGGTAAAGTTTGATCTGATCTTCAAAATCGTAAAAGTCCATTTTTAAATTACGTGCAATTGAATAGTCCACGAATTTTTCAAAGAGTATATCATCGACCTTAAAATCGCGAATAAATTCTTCCTCGGTAATAGTAGCAAATCGTTTACGGTCTTCATCCAAGTATTCAAAAATAAAAAAGGAAAGAAATCCAAGGCTATCCATACTTTCAACTGCCTCCTCTTCATTAGTGCCAATAGGTACGAATACATCTGGAATTATGCCGCCGCCGCCGTATACTATTCTTCCTTTTGGAGTTGTGAATTTTAATGAATCCGCTACTTTTATACTATCTACAGAAGCCAATTCACCATTATGGTATCTGTCCGTGAAGCGTCTGTAATAATCCTTATTCCCATTTTCATAAGTTCTTTGAATACTACGGCCTGTAGGGGTGTAATATCTTGAAACAGTAAGCCTAATGGCTGAACCATCGCCAAGGTCCATTTCTCTTTGAACCAATCCTTTGCCGAATGAGCGACGCCCAACGATAGTACCTATGTCGTTATCCTGTAAGGCTCCTGCAATAATTTCACTGGCAGATGCTGAACGTTCATTTATTAGCACATAAATAGGTTTGTCTTCGAAACTTCCTTTTTCCGTGGCATAAATTTTCTCTATTTTTCCTTTTTTATTCTTTGTGAAAAGAATTAGTTTACCATCCTCCAAAAATTCATCGGCCATCTGTTCTGCAATCCCTAAATACCCCCCTGGGTTATCCCTTAAATCCAATGTAAGCTTAACAGCACCTTGTTTTCGCAATTCTTTGAGTACAGCCTTAAATTCCCGGAAAGTGGATTCAGCAAAACGATTCACTTTTATATACCCCATGTCCGGTGTCAACATAAAATATGATTCAACACTTTTTATAGGTACCACATCGCGTTTCACATTTACTCTGAATGTTCTGTCCTCGCTCCTGCGATAAACGGTTAATTCTACTGTAGTTCCTTTTTGGCCCTTTAATTTATCGACAATAATATCACTTTGCATTCCCCTGCCATATAAGGTGTCATTGCCGGCTTTCAAAATACGATCCCCTGGAAGTATTCCCTTTAAAAAACTTGGTCCGTTATCTACGGTTCGTATGACAGAAATCGTGTCTTTATAAGGATAAAAATTAATGCCAATACCTACGAAATCCCCTTTCATATTTTCAGAAACTTCGTCCATCTCTTGTTTGGGAATATACACGGAATGTGGATCCAACTTCTCGAGAATATTGTTGACCGTTACATCTACAATACTATCGGTGTCAATATCATCAACATATTCGTAATCTATATAGTCTATGAGCCTATTAAGTTTGTCTTTTTTGGAATTGGTAGTGAAAAGCTTCTCCGGTGTGTCGTTAAAGTTAAGTTTGCCGCCAAGAAAAACTCCCAGCGCTAGGGCTGCGGCAATTATAGACGGTAATATATAGCCATATTTTCTTTTCATTTTTCGAGGGATAATTAAACCACTGTTTCTTCAATTATCGGCATATGAACAAGCTCAATGCCTGCCTTATTCAAAAATTTCAATCCCGAATCATCTTTATACGCTATTTGATACACTACACGTTTTATGCCAGATTGATGGATTAGTTTACTACATTCCCTACATGGGGAAAGTGTAATATATAATGTGGCCCCTTCACAGGATTGCGTTGATGAGGCTACTTTGGAAATGGCATTCGCTTCGGCGTGCAATACATACCATTTGGTGTACCCTTCCTCATCTTCACAAATATTTTCAAAACCAGTGGGCGTGCCATTATAGCCGTCTGAAATAATCATTCTATCCTTTACAACAATTGCCCCGACCTGTCTACGTTCGCAATAAGATAATTTACCCCATTCCTGGGCCATTCTTAAATAAGCCTTATCGTATTTCTCTTGTTTTGTTTTCTTCATAAAATCAAAAAACAATTTCATTTTTGGTATAGGACTAAGATACCTGCTTTAAAAAAACCGTACAACCAAATATGGTTAAATTTAACATTAGCCTACCAAGGGAACGTATCAACCAACATAGGTATTGTAATAAGTATGATTAAAATGGAAATAATCTTTATAAAATGCTCCTGTTTTATTTTAAAAATAGACTGAAGCACATAAGCTAAGGCTAGTACCAATAATACAATCAATATTTGGGACAATTCTATCCCTGCAGCAAAGCCCAATAAAGGGGAGAGTTTTTCCTCTTCACCAGACATAAGCATTTTAAAGTAGTTACTAAACCCAAAACCATGAATCAATCCAAAAAAGGCAGTTGCTATTAAATGCAACAGTAAACTTTTTTCCTTTGAAGTGGATTTTACATACAATAGATCAAAAATTGCGGTCAATAATATAGTAACCGGAATCAAAAACTCGATCAAACCAACATCCATAACGACCATCCCATAAACCGATAAGGCCAAGGAAAGGCAATGTGTAATGGTGAAAACTGTGGCTAGCACAAGTATCTTTTTCCAACTTTTAAAAGTAAATGGAAGACTCAAAGCGGTTAAAAACAAAATATGGTCGTAGGCAGCAAAGTCCAACACATGGTTAAGGCCTAATTCTATATAAAATAAAAAGTTTTCCATTTAAGCAAGTTAAATACATCTAGGTAAGACCTCTTTCTTTCTGAATCTCCTCATAGGCCTTTTGCACTTCCTTGAATTTTTCTTCGGCGCCTCTTTTTATGGCTTCGTTTTCTGTATTAACCCTATCTGGATGGTATTTTTTAGCCATGGTCCTATAGGCCTTTTTAATTTCGTCGTTGGTGGCGGTTTTGTCAATTTCCAAAATCTTATAGGCGTTATCGGCAGATTTAATGAACATCGCCATAATACTCTCAAAATCACGCAATGCAACTCTCAAATACCCAGCTATTTCCCGTAATTTACTAACTTCAGGATTGCTCACAGAGCCATCTGCTTGGGCTATTCCGAACAAAAAGTGAAGTAACTGCAATCGCACCTCATATCGGGTTCTCTGATTTAAGAAAGTACAGATCCGTTGTGCTGATATTTCATGCTTTTTATTAATTTCATTGAAAGTCCTAAAAATGGCATTGGCCTTATCCTTTCCATAAGTACCAACAAAATATTGACGCACATAATCCATTTCGCGTTGACTAACCTTCCCATCGGCCTTAATTACAATAGAACACAAGGAGAGCAAATTCAATTCAAAATCTGCAGGGGAAACACTCTGTCGGGTAATGTCCTTAAATACCGAACCTGGACCACCACCACTACTTTGGTTATCGATAAAACTACCCAACAAAAAACCTATAATCGCACCTGGTAGCCTAAAAATAGCATACCCTAGAATGGCTAAGAACCATTTAATCATACTAAAACTTAATTTTTGCCAAAGATATAATTTTACCCATCAATACAAGTGGTAATGAAAAGTTAAGGTAAACTATGGAAATGCGACAAAAGTAGTATCTTTGAACACTTTTATAAATCTATAAAAAAGAAAATATGTATCCTGCTGAATTGGTAAAACCTATGAGAGATGACTTGGCCTTGGCCGGGTTTGAAGAATTATATACGGCCGAAGCGGTCGAAAAAGCAATAAATAAAGAAGGTACTACACTTGTTGTGGTAAACTCTGTTTGTGGTTGCGCTGCTGCAAATGCACGCCCCGCTGCTAAAATGAGCCTGATGAATGATAAAAAACCTGACCATTTTGTTACGGTTTTTGCTGGGGTTGACACCGAGGCTGTAAACGCCGCCCGTAATTTGATGATCCCGTTTCCCCCATCTTCGCCAAGTATGGCCTTGTTTAAAAATGGTGAATTGGTTCATATGATCGAACGTCACCACATTGAAGGAAGACCAGCAGAAATCATTGCTGAGAATTTAACAGAAGCTTACAACGAGTTCTGCTAAGCTTTGAAAAAAAAGATAATACAAAAACCGCTCTGAAAATGAGCGGTTTTTTATTTTTGCAACATGGGTTCAATGCAAAAACTAATGGCTTATCCGCTTACAATACTCTACTTCCTATTTTTTGGGTTGGTCCTTTTGGTTTTTCATCCTATCCAATGGGTATGCTTTAATATATTTGGGTACGAAGCCCACAAAAAAAGCGTTGCCTTTCTTAATTTATGCTTGCTTCGATGCACCCATATATTAGGAACCACTTATAAATTCAACAATCAATATAAATTACCCACTGACCGTCCGTTGATAATAGTACTGAACCATCAAAGTATGAATGATATTCCACCTATTATATGGTATATGAGGGCATATCATCCAAAATTCGTAAGTAAGATTGAATTGGGGAAAGGAATCCCAAGTGTATCCTACAATTTGAGACATGGTGGTTCGGTTTTGATCGATAGAAAGGATAGCAAACAGGCCTTGACCCAAATTGCCAAACTTGGCGAGTATATTGAAAAACACAACAGAAGCGCTGTTATCTTTCCGGAAGGAACAAGAAGTAGAAATGGCCATCCAAAAAAGTTTCAACCAACCGGACTTAAAATTTTAATGAAAAATGCGCCCTCGGCATTTATCGTTCCCATAAGTATCAATAATTCCTGGAAAATGCTTCGGTACGGAAAATTTCCTTACGGAATAGGAAACCGAATCACTTTTGATGTGCAGGAACCAATCGAAAATAGCGCTAATTATGATGAATTGATTGCATTGACCGAAGAACGCGTAACTTCAGGAATAATCACCCATTAAAATGAAGAACACCGAAACCATTGAAAAAACCACACGCTTTGTTCAAGAAACCTTGAAAGGTGCTGAAGGTGGCCATGACTGGTTTCATACGCATCGTGTGCTAACAAATGCAAGACTTATCGCTAAAAGTGAAAATGCCGATGAATTGATTATTTCACTTGCTGCTCTTTTACATGATATTGCCGATTCCAAGTTCAATAACGGGGATGAAAGTGTAGGGCCTAAAATGGCGAATGATTTCCTTGCCTCGATAAACGTCGACGAAGATGTTATTGATCATGTGGTTTACATCATTAATAACATTTCCTATAAAAACAGTTTATTTGAAGACGACCATTCCAAAATTAAATCCAAGGAACTCAAGATTATCCAGGATGCAGACCGATTGGATGCCATTGGGGCGATAGGGATTGCAAGGGCTTTCAATTATGGTGGATTCAAAAATCGGGAATTGTACAATCCAGAAATTGCTCCGAACTTAAATTTGACGAAAGAGGAATACAAAAAGTCGAATTCCCCTACCATCAACCACTTTTACGAAAAGTTGTTGTTGTTAAAGGATAAAATGAATACCGAAACAGGGAAAAGACTGGCTCAGGAAAGGCATAAGTTTATGATGGACTATTTGGATCAGTTTTATTCGGAGTGGACAGGAAAGCCACTTTAATACGCTAAAAGAAGAATTGAAATTGGCTCAACAATTTTATAAGTCTGCAGGCTACTTTACAAACTATGCTGTGTTAGAACAATTTCATCTGACCTTCCTTATATTGCACATGAAGTTCTTTGTTTAATTTAGGAAATACTTTACCCTTAAAATAAGTATGCCTCGCCAAACGTGCCAAATCATGTATTTGTTGGGCTATTTTTCCTTCCCCTCGACCTCGTGTTCCAATTCGACTATCATTTAAAGAACCCCCATGGCAAGCTTTGATTTGACTTAGAACCTTATCCGCATTGTCAGGTAGGGTCTTGCGTATCCAATCGGTAAAAATATGTCCAATGGCACCATTTAACCGCACTATGGTAAAGGCAAATGACGAAGCGCCATGGTCAGAAACCGCTTTCGCCAAATTCATGATTTCATGACTATTTATTGCTGGAATAATGGGAGCCAACATTGCGTTAACGGGAATATTGTTTTCAGATAGAATTCGTATGGTTTCCAAACGCCTTTTAATGGTAGTCGTTCGAGGTTCCAAAATTCTGCGAGTCTCTTCGGATAATGTTGTAACGGAAATATTGACCCCAATTAATTGATCTTTGGTAAGTTCTTTTAGCAAATCCAAGTCCCTCAAAATCAAAGCATTTTTGGTAATAATACCCACTGGGTGTTTGTATTTTAAAAATACTTCCAGACATTCCCGTGTTATCTTATATTTTTTTTCCGCTGGCTGGTAACAATCGGTATTTCCTGAAAGTACAATCGTTTCCGATTTCCATTTTTTGCTTTTAATCCTTTCCTCTAGGAGCCTTGGGGCATCCTTTTTTATCAATATTTTCTGTTCAAAGTCCAATCCTGCACCATATCCCCAATATTCATGTGTGTTTCGGGCATAACAATAAATACAGCCATGTTCGCACCCTTGATAGGGATTCAACGAATAAGACATTCCCACATCTGGACTAGTAACCTTGTTTACAATGGTTTTAGGGTAAATGGGTAGGTACTTGGTTTTACTGCTATGGGCCTCTTCACCTTCCAATCTGCAAAATTCAAGGAAATCATCACGGGATTCATGGATATATTGTAGAAATTTATTGGCAACATATTTTTGTGCCCCTCTGCCTTTTGTATATTCCTTTTCTTTCAATATTAGGATTTATTCCAAATTTATGGATTAAATCCTTAATGTGACTCCTATTTTATCGAAAAAATTAATCTTGATGTTAAATGAAAAGGGCAGGTCATTTCAAAAAGAGGTACACCCGGGAAATCACACCTACTTTACAATGTTATTGTTATTGTCTGTAATACTTCAGTTGCTTAGTAAAAATCAAGATGGGATTTCTCCTTCATGTCTCATGGTCGAGATGACCACTAGTTTATAGAAACGCTGACCAATTGTTTTTTACTACCGCGTTTGGCATAAAAAAGCATTTGGTCTTCTGAACTATTAAACAATGGATTAGAGACCATTAGTGGCAATCTAGCATCTTGGTCATCTATTAATTTTTCATAACTAAGGTGGCCATCCGCATCGAGTTTAATAACAAAGACATTGCGATTACGACTAAGACCTTGTTTAAAAATCAATCTATCCCCACTTAATAATTGAGGGTTTTCTGCCGCCGTACTTATAAAAAAATAGGTGTTGCCGCCTTTGGAAAATGAGCTATAGGATGCATAGGCACCATCGGTTTGCGTCACTTCAGCCTTATTAATGTTTCTTGCCCATAACATGTCGCCAGAGGCACTAAGTTTTGCGCTTACAATATCATTATGGTGGTATCTTGTTACCTTAAGCCTTCCCCCACTTGAATTTGCCTGCACACTGGAAGTAACGAAATACTCCTCAGCATTGAACAGAATGGTGCCATCATTGGACACGTCCACATTTTTAAACACCAAATTCTTTATTACTTTATCTTCTTCGCGCCCAAATTTGTCCATCATAAACTGTTCAGAAAAGGTGCTATATTTTCTGGATTTAACTGTTAAGTTATTTGGGTCAATATTAAAATAGGCCAAGCCGTTATACCTATTGTCTTTTCTATTTGAATAAAAACCAACACATAACAATTCGCCTTCTTTAATAATTGGTATCAAAGCCTCCGAATACTTGCCTGGATTATCAAAAGTCTGTGTCGTAGCACCATTTTTAGAGACTTTTATCAATTCATATTGAAATTTTCTTTCTGTCGCGGCAAATCGCTTTTTCTTAAAATATGCCTTGCCAACAATATAGGCTTCATCTAAATCCTTTGAAAATGCGACATTTTCAAAAGCATAATTCTTTTCTTCTACCTCAGCTGAAAAATCGTGTTCAACCACTTTTTTCAACCCGGAACTGAATAGGTAAATGAAATGTTTATTGTTCTTTCCTTTTTTAAAATGGGTACTGATTACAAATGCATTTTTCTTGTCATTGAATAAAACCGAAGTAGTAAATCCCGACGAGAAGTTTCGGTTATAGTAGTTTTTATCCAATGGTTCTGAAACTTCTTGGGAAGGAATGGATAATAGCGACTCCCTTGTAAAATTGATATTGGAAAGCGGACTGCGATGAACCGTATACTCGTAAGTTAGGCTTTCATAATCATAATCCAGGAAAAGAAGGTAAATCTGTCCATTGGCCACATAACCATCAACCAAATTAGCATTCTTTAATTTATAATTATACTCTTTTATCAACTTCATATTGGCATCATAATGTTCTATGAAGTATCCTTTAGGCCTCAAAACTATTCCCGTATAATAAGACCTGACAAGAAATGTACCCCCAGTACCGTCTTCCGAAATGGTCAAAAGTCTGGAATATTTATACTTATCGTTATATTTTTCCCCAATGGAATGGGTAATAGGAATATTCTGGGCAGTTATTGCACAAGAAGCCAATAGAAAAAGAAGTATGGACAACTTTTTTCGCAAATTCATCAGTAGGATTTTGTGGATATTTCAATTGCCAGGAAAATTGGCTTTTCGTTTTTCCATAAACGCTGTGGTTCCCTCTTTAAAGTCAGCAGTTCCAAAGCACTTTCCAAAAGCATCAATCTCGGTGGCATATCCGTTAATACTATTGTTAAAACAATCATTTATCGCTTTTATTGCGTGACCAATGGCAACGGGTGAATTATTCGATATCTTGAGTGCTATTTTTTTACAAAATGGAACAAGTTCTTCTTGTGAAACGATATGGTTAACCAGCCCATAGTGCAAGGCGCGTTCTACATCGATCATACCTGCGGTCATGATCAACTCCATCGCCCTTCCTTTACCAATAAGTTGAGGCAGACGTTGGGTGCCACCATAACCTGGAATAACACCTAGTGATACTTCCGGCAAGCCCATTCTTGCATTATGGCTAGCTACCCGGAAATGACAAGCCATGGCCAATTCGAGACCACCTCCCAAGGCAAATCCATTTACCGCCGCAATTACAGGGGTCGAGAGATTCTCTACAAAATCGAACAATATTTTTTGCCCATTTGCAGCCAACCTCTTGCCCTCTTTGACTGAGAAATTGGCAAATTCTGCAATATCCGCGCCAGCGACAAAGGCTTTTTCCCCTTTTCCAGTGAGTATAATTACCTTGATTTTTTTATCGGCATCAAGAACTTTAAAAGCACTATGCAGCTCTTGAATCGTATCAGTGTTTAGCGCATTTAGTTTATTTGGACGGTTAATCGTAATAATTCCGATGCCGTTTTTCGTCTTCATTAAAATATTTTCATAAGTCATGGTATCTGTTTCTATAAATTAGCAATACTAGTTTCTGATCGTAGGTTCTTTTGGAAACCTGACTGTAAATACGGTTCCTTTTCCTGGTTGTGACGTAAATTCGATATTTCCATTATAGGTTTCAACAATATTTTTAACCATACCCAGTCCCAGTCCCATTCCGCTCGATTTTGTAGTGAATTTTGGTTCAAAAATCTTTTCCGTAAAATCATCTGCAATTCCAATTCCATTATCAGCAACTGAAATTTTCACATTCTCCCCCTCCGAAGTAACAGACACCAAAATTCTTGGCGATTCTACCTCAGGGACCGCTTGGATGGCATTTTTAACCAAATTGGTGACCACCCTAATTAATTGTGTTCTATCAAGTTTTGCAATAATTTCATCTTCATCTGAAACAAAGTGGATATAGTTTTCATTGAATATATCCAAAGCCAACTTTACAACCTTAACAACATTCAGGGTTTCATTCTGCTGGGCTGGCATTTTAGCGAAATTTGAAAAAGCGGATGCAATACTGCTCAAAGTATCAATTTGTTGGATAAGGGTTTTGGAGTACTCGACGACTTTGGTCTTTATATTCGGGTCTTTAGGGTCGAATTTTCGTTCAAAACTCTGCACGCTCAATCGCATAGGTGTCAACGGATTCTTAATTTCGTGTGCTACTTGCTTTGCCATTTCGCGCCATGCTTGCTCCCGTTCGCTACGTGCCAGTTTTACTGCACTTTGTTGAAGTTCATCGATCATGGCGTTATATGAAGTTACCAACTTTCCTATTTCAGAACTAGAATCCTCGATAAATATCTTTTTATTACGTTTGGTAAGATCGGTCTGCGCCAACATCTCGGTAACCGTATCCAATGATCGGGTAATATATTTTGATATGAAATATGCGAGGGCTATTGCAATTAGAAACATGATCAAATAAACCCCGGCTAAACGCGTCAAGAATTCTTTGAGTTCCATATCATTAAAAGTAGGATCCTCATAGTACGGCAAATTTAATATACCGATAGGTTTAAATTTACTGTCATTAATATAAGTGTATGAAGCCTGATACTTATCCCCTGCTGCGGAATTCTCCTCAATATAACGTTTACCTACACTTGTTTCCAGTTTATTGAGAACTTCAGCGTCTAAACAATTGGAAATGGAATCTTCTTCAAACCTGGGCCGGGAGCTTTTTATCAATTCCCCTTCCAAATCATATATGTTGAAATTTACGTTTTGAACATCCGCAATCTGATATATTTCATCCCTAAAAATCAAACCTAAATTTTCAGTAGTAACAGGATAGGTGGTTTCTTGGAGTGTGTAATTAATACTCTGTTTTATTTGAGCTTCTTTACGCTCCAAGCGATCCGCATGATAATCCTTTGTTTGCTCTCGATATTGATAAACGGTAATTCCGGCAATCAATACCGATGCAATCAGCACCAACAATATCATGGTCGCAAATATTCTAGAACGAAGAGATAATTTTTTGAACAAATGTCTGGAATTTGAAGTTAAAGATAGCAATTATGGCCATGCCATAAAATTCCAAAAAACAATTCATGAATATCAGAAACGATACCCTCTGAATCATCCGAGAACCTGTATTTATCCTACAAACATCGAGCCAAGAAAGTTCTATTCAAATGACCTTAATTGGTGTTTTTGGCTTATAATTTGGATTTTGGATTACGCATTTGGGTTCTTATCCTGGATTCGTTTGTACAATCGAATACCCAGCATCAACAATATTCCAAGTACAAAGAAACCTACCATCCCGAATATCCAATTAAAGGCACTTTTAAGAATAGCCAAAAACACCACTGCGAATAGTATCAATGTTGCCCCTTCGTTCCAGATACGCATGAATCTGGAAGTATATTTAACTTCGTCTCTTTGTAATTGCCTATAGATTTGATGGCTTTTTAAATGATACAAAATCAACAGTACCACAAAAGTCAATTTTACATGCATCCATGGTTCCTGCAACCAGATTGGTTGCAAAACAACAAGCCAAACAGCAAAAATAGTGCTCAAAATAGCAGATGGCCATGTAATGATCTTCCATAAACGTTTGGTCATTAATTTTAGCTGATTCGACAATATCTCCTTATCCGGTGAAGGTTTTTCCGTAGCCTCAATATGGTAAATGAACAATCGTGGAATGTAAAATAATCCTGCAAACCAAGTAACTATAAAAATTAGGTGCAATGCCTTTATATAATTGTAATATTCCATGCTTATTCCTTGATTTATTATTCAAAAGTCAAAAATACTATAACTCCAAAAACTGCAAACAAACAGGGCTAGGCAGTTCCAACTCGCGTATAAAACTTAAAGTACCTTCGTTGGTGTTTCTTTTAAAAACAACAATGTTATTA